>JBJMGK010000205.1:0-214704 GCA_045807925.1 Bryobacteraceae bacterium
CCTGCGTTGCTCTATCCCTGCTGAAGTCGAGATCAGTGTAGCGGATTCGATCATCTTAAACTCAAGCAGAACAAATTTGCGTTTAGAACGAGCTATACGCGATCGTCAGGCGTCGGGGATGCATTTCGGTATGCCGGAAAACCGCCTGAATCGTCTTCAAGGCCAAGCTTTGGCCCATTCGCGTCGCAGGTCAACCGACGCTAAAATGGACAACTAACACTTCGGTAACATTCCTTATTGAGGCAACACGCGCGCCGACGACAACCCGAACGGGTGTTTACCTTCCCGATGAAAGTCTGCCGGGCTCGGAGCCGCTCGCAGTGCCTCGAACCAGACCCGTGCCGGCGCTGTCGCTCGCGTCTGTCTCAGACCATAGCTTTTCATCAGCTCGTTAACGGGCTCAATCCCGCCCACCTTCGCAAAGATCATGTCCGTGGCGGTATTAGCACTCACGATGATCATCATGGTCAGCAGGTCCTTGATCGTTAACTGCGCTCCGTCATCGAGCGAGCGAATGATTCCTGTCCCAGGCAGTCTGTCTTCGCCCCGAAGCACTTCTCGATCCGTCAACTTAAACTTGCCCGCTTCCATCTGCCGGAAGGCTTCCACCATGAGCGGGATCTTGATCACGGACATCGTGTCCATCTGCTCGTCAGCATTGAGAGCAATTTCCTCTCCGGTTTCAATGCACTTGATGTAGATACCCCATTTCGCGTTGATAGACCGCGAAATCCGTTCCACGTTTCCCCGGAGTACGTCGAGCGGCGCGGCCGGTGCTCTCGTTCCCTGCGCCCTGAGAAGTGCGGGAATGCTGAGGTACAGAAGGTCTCGTCGGAGCATATACGACTTTACCTTCCGACCAGAGAAGGTTAGCGGTGCTTCACCTAAGCGAATTCGCAAGGCTCATGGAGCGAGCAAGAACAATAGCCACTCAGCTTCAGGCGTTCGGAAACTCAATTCCTGGATCCGTTTTGCTTCGCCCAGGTGTTGTCTTTCGCTCCCTGTGCAATCTCCTGAGCCGTATAGGCGCGCACGCCTTGCGCCTTCTCTCGGACCCTTAGAAACGCCTGGTTGTTCACCTGCGTGTTGACGGGCGGCCACGCCTGGACCTCTTGCTCGATGGCGGCCACGCGGTTGCCCGGGTTCGGATGATCGCTCAGGAAATTCGGCCCGCTGGCACCGCCCTGTTGCTCCAGTTTATGGAAGAACTCGGCAAGCTGGACGGGCGGATACCCGACCTTGTACATCAAAATGGCTCCGACACTGTCTGCCTGGGCTTCGTCGGAACGCGAATACTTCAAGGACAATATGCCGGACCCGATCCCGACTCCGAGCTTGGCGAGGCTCGCGGCGGCGCCGCCCGACTGGCCAAGCACCGCGCCGAGAATACCCGCGATCCCTTGCGTTAGTTGTTGCTTCTTCATCTGCTTGATGGAATGCTGCATGTAAATGTGGGAGACTTCATGCGCCATGACGCCCGCCAGTTGAGCTTCACTCTCCGCCGCCGTGATGGTTCCGATGTTGACGAAGATCGGTCCACCGGGCAGCGCAAACGCATTGATTTCCTTCTGGGGAACGACATGGAACTGGTAGGGCCACGAGTTCTCAGGCGGGATCGCTGATACCAGCTTCTTGCCCAGTTGCTGCACATATTGGGCTTCCGCGCTCCCGTCCGGCAAGACAGGCATCTGCTTATAAACTTCCGCGGCCGTCTGCTGGCCAAGCTGCTCCTGCTGCTCCTTCGTGATGCCTGTGTTTCCTGGATCAGGCAACTGAGGCGTCGATTGGACCACATACCCAAATGCCAGAAGTGACAGCGCCAAAGTAGAAACAAGAGTGATCGAGCGTCGCATGCAAATCCCCGTACGTGTGTGTCCCGATAATCGGGCTTGCTTCCATTTGTATCAGGGACAAGGCCAGACGTTCAGCTGGATGGGGTTCGAACGCGTGCGGGTCAACAGAGCCTAGAACAAAACCCGCAAAGCAAGTTGAACGGTACGGGCGGGCTTGGCAGAGCTAATAATCCCGAAGTCGGCATTGCCCAACGTGTGTCCGGGGATGTTGAAATTTGCGGTGTTTAGCACGTTGAAGAAGGAGCCACGCACCTCGGTACGGATCCTCTCGTTCAACGGAAACAATTTGGCAGCGCTGAAATCGACCACGCTGCTGGACGGACCGCGCAGAACGCTTCGCGGCGCACTCCCGAACTGGAAGTTGGGCGGATGTTGAAACGCAGCGGTGTTGAAGTAATGGGCAAGGCTGCTTCCCTTCGTGAGAACCGGATCCGCAACGAGGTTTGGCCGCAGTGTTCCCGCCGGAAACCCGTTCGTCGTATTCGCCGAGTCGAAGACGGTAAACACCGCACCCGATTGCAGGATCGTATTCACGCCCAGTTGCCAGCCGCCACCTATCAGGTTCAATGCCCGATGGTCCTTGAACTCTCGAACCTGATACAAAGCAGTGATGACACCTCGTTGCGGAATATCGCTTCCGCTCAACCCTTTGTCCAGGCGCCTGTTGTACTGGTCCATATAGCTGCCGGGATCTCCGAACTCGTCGTTCGAGGCTACGTCGTCGATGAACTTCGAAAACGTGTAGTGGGCGAGAAACGAAAATCCGTTCGCAAACCGGCGCTCCGTTTTCACGAATACGGCATGGTACGTCGAATTGCCGATATTCGGATTCAGAGACGTCACATTGCTGTACTGAGGAAACGGCCGCAGCAATTGCGAGTTGCCGGGACCGAAAAGCCTCGTGGGCACCTGATTCAAACTGATGTCATTTGCAGAAAGGTGATGGCTGACATTCCCGAGGTACCCGCCTTCGACGATGATGTTGCTGCCCAGTTCCTTCTGCACGTCGAAATTGAACTGATACGACACAGGAGAGGGTCGGTACCGGTCGAAGAAAGTAAGCGCCGTATTCGGTGTCTGCCCCAGCGGGACTGCACCCGCTCCGGAGTCTCCAACTTGCGGCCTCGGGTGCGGCGGAAACCCATTGCTCAGGCGCAGTGCATAGCTGGTTTCGGCGGAGGAAGTCACCAGGTTCACCGCGTCGGAATAACCCAACGTAGCTCCGGTTGTTACCGAGTTACTCACATTGGGACCGTAGAAGATCCCTCCGCCGCCTCGGAGCACGAGGCCGCGAAGAAATGGTGCTTTATAGGCGAACCCTGCGCGCGGGCCGAAGTTCTTGTAGTTGGCATCGAACGAGGTACGCGGCGCGCCGTTCAGAGCGGCGAAGGTAACAACACCGGGAGTTCCGGAGACGGGGTTTAGCGCAAATGGGTCGAATCCGTTCAACTTGTTCCCGTCTACAGTTCGCGGAAGTTCGCTTTCCCACCGTAGTCCCAGGTTCAAGGTGAGGTTGTTCGTCACCCGCCAGTCATCTTGAAAGTAAGCCGACCAGTACGCGGCTCGCGAAGGAATAACATCCGTGGCGTTCAGGGTCGCCGAATTCGCCGTGCCAAGAAGAAAGCTAGCGTATCCATCGCCCGTGTTCGCTGCGCCCGGTCTATCCGTGATGAGACGGTTGAATACGAAATTCCCTGAAGAGGACAGATCGTTCGATTCGTTGTTGTATCCGAAGCGGTATTCCAGGCCGGCCTTGAGACTATGCTGCCCCGCAGTCTTCGATACTGAGTCGAGAATCTGCGTATCGCGTATGGGCGATTGAATCCTCGCGATCGAGTTGTTCGCAATACCCTGGCTGCCGAGCAGCGCATAACCGGCGATGTTTATCGTGGGGAATGCAGCCGTGCTGACACCGCTCAGGCCTATCTTCGCCGCGTAATTATCACCTTCGCCCGGTCGCGTTTGAATGAACTTCCGTTGCATGTAGCTCACCTGAAAGTTGTTCAAAAGGGTCGGGCTGAAGGTGTGCGTATGTGTCGCGAGGAAGCTCTGAATCCGGACATCCGTGTTCGTCGCCAAAGGGTCCGATACTGCGATGCCATACGATCCGTTCCCCGTCGTTGTGGCGTCATTGATGTAGTACCGGGCCGAGATGCGATCGACGTCCGAGAAAGCGTGGTCCAGCTTCCCGACAACGATATTCCGGTTCAGGAATTGGCTGCTGGTTCCAACGAAATTGTTGGCTCCATTCGCCCCGGCTAACCGGTTGGGCAAGGGCCAGAACGCGCTCGCCGCGGCAGCAACGGGATCGATCCGGGACAGGGGAACGCGGTTGCCCGCGAACGGTTGTTTGGCGCCGCCGACGGTGGTGAACGGGTCATAGATCTGACCCGAGAGCGCGGAGAAATCGCCGGACCTTTGCGCCAGAGTCGGCACGGTCGAAATCACGGTGTCGCTGGAGGTTTGCTTTGTGCCTTCCCAACTGGCAAAGAAGTGCGTTTTATCTTTTCTGATCGGGCCGCCAAAGGCTCCTCCGAACTGATTCAACCGAAGCGGCGGCGTGGCGCTTGCGAAGAAGTTACGTGCGTCCAGCGCGTTGTTCCTCAGGTATTCAAACACGCTCCCGTGAAATTGATTCGTTCCCGATCGCGTAGTCAGGAGCACCACGCCTCCGGTCGAATGTCCATATTCGGCGGCATAGTTGTTGGAAACCACTCGAAACTCCTCGAGCGCATCGAGAGGCAGGCTCGCCACTTGTTGCGATCGTGTCAAGCCAACGGCATTCCCAATACTTCCGCCGTCCAGTTCGAAGTACTGGTTCCTCTCCCTTCCACCCGCGATCGAAAACACTGGATAGTTCTCCGCTCCCTGCCCGGGATCGATCAATACGACACCCGGTGAAAGCGAAACCAGAGAGTTTGCAGAGCGATTCGGAAGAGGCAGGTTGTCGATGTACTTGTGGCCGACAACCTGGGCCAGGCTTGAGCTTTGCGTCTCAGCTTGCTCCGAGGCTGCCTCCACGTTCACCGTTTGGGTCGAGGTTCCGAGTTGCAGGGTGAAGTCGGCGGCGAGAGATTGTCCCGTAGACAGTTGCAGTTTCGGCCGCACGGCGGGGGTGAAGCCTGGGGCGTTGGATTCAACCCGATAAATTCCCGGCACCAGCGAGCTTGCCCGGTACACGCCGGATTCATTCGTGGTGAGTTCGACGGCGACACCGGATTCCTCGTTTACGACCCGCACGGCGACGTGCGGAATCGGAGTGTTACTTGGGTCCGTGACAACGCCCGTGAGTACCGCCGAGCCGACTTGCGCGACCAGGCATATGCAACAAAACGTCGCGACCAAGGCGGCCTGGAGGGAAGAATGCAGCTGGACTCGGTAGTGAGGCACAAGAATTCCTATAAGTCTATCGACAATATCCAGAATTCCTCACCGTGTCAAGCGTGTCGAGCGGCACGCCGCTTCCTAAGCGCCGCGAACGATAGAATGCGTTCGGCCCGAATGGATGAAAATCACAAAAATCGAGACGGTTCGGATCGCAGAATTCCCGCAGCTTTTGTGGGTTTACTTACACGCAGAAGACGGATCGCGCGGATTGGGCGAGACGTTCTTCAGCCCGGGGGCGGTGGCCTCCTACCTTCACGACGACCTCGGACCGAAGCTACTCGGCCGTGATGCGCTTGCGATCGACAGTATCTCTCGGGACCTCACGCCTTACGTGGGGTTTCGCTCCACGGGCGTGGAAGCACGGGCCGCGTCTGCGGTCGATATCGCTCTATGGGATCTGTTCGGCAAGGCGCTGAAGCAACCTGTTGTTCAACTGCTGGGCGGCTGGACGCGAAAGAGAATCCGTACGTATAACACGTGCGCCGGCGCCCAGTACATGCGTCGTTCAGAGACGCAATCGAGTGCGAATTGGGGCCTGAGCGGCGAAGCGGCCGGGGGAATTTCCGGCTTCGATGATTTGAGCGACTTTCTCCATCGGGCCGGAGATCTGGCGCAATCGCTGCTCGACGAGGGGATCTCTGCCATGAAGATATGGCCGTTCGACGTGCCGGCCGAGAAGACCAATGGCCACTACATCTCCCCCGAAGATCTCAAAACAGCGTTAGACCCGTTCGAGAAGATTCGAAAGCGAGTGGGCGACCGCATGGACATCATGGTTGAGTTCCACTCGCTTTGGCAATTGCTGCCGGCCATGAGGATCGCGCGGGAATTAGCAGCTTTCGGTACGTTCTGGCACGAGGACCCCATCAAGATGGACAGTCTTGCAAGTCTGAAGCGATATGCAGACATTTCGCCGGCGCCCGTCTGTGCCTCCGAGACGCTGGGTACGCGCTGGGCATTCCGGGATCTTCTCGAAACCGGTGCGGCCGGGGTGGTCATGTTGGATATTGGCTGGTGCGGCGGCATCTCAGAAGCTCGCAAAATTGCCGCTATGGCGGAAGCCTGGCATTTACCCGTTGCTCCGCACGATTGTACCGGCCCTGTCGTTTTCGCCGCTTCCACTCACCTTTCCCTGAATGCCACGAACGCTCTGGTTCAGGAATCCGTTCGAGCCTTTTATAAGGGCTGGTATCCGGAAGTCGTGACGGGTGTACCCGACGTTGCTGACGGCTTTGTGTCGGTCGAGGATAGCCCCGGCCACGGTTGTGATTTGCGCCCCAATCTCGACAAGCGCTTTACGGTCACGCGCCGAATTTGCGAGGCAGAGCGCTAGGTTCTCGTGACACGCAGACGCTGGCGTATCGCAACGCTGCTGGGCATCGGCGTACTCGTCAACTACTTCGACCGTGTCAATATCTCGGTCGCCCACGACGCCTTACACCAGGAGTTCGGAATATCGACGGTGATGTTCGGATATCTTCTGAGCTCGTTCAATTGGACCTATGCCCTTCTGCAATTGCCCATGGGCGTGTTGCTCGACCGCTTCGGAGTCAAGCCGATCGGCCGCATGAGTGCCCTGCTCTGGACATTGGCTTCCCTGGGATCGGCCGCCGCTCCCAATCTCGGGGCATTCTTCGGGACACGGCTGCTGCTTGGGATCGGTGAGGCGCCCACTTTTCCCTCCAATGTGAAGGCAATCGGCTACTGGTTCCCGCGACACGAACGAAGCATGGCCACCGCCATGTTTGACGCGGCTGCGAAATTAGGCGCGGCAATCGGCATCCCGGCAGTTGGTTTCGTCCTGATCCATTTCGGCTGGCGCACCAGTTTCGCAGCCACCGGTGTCATCAGCGCGCTGTATTTCTGGGCATTCTGGCTTGTTTATCGGGATCCGGAGGACGACCCGGCCCTGTCCGAAGAGGAGCGGATCCTGATAGGTCACAGGACGGGGACACACGAGCCCGCGGACGGCGCTCCGCTCGGAACCTTGATTAAGCAGAAGAAAGTCCTCGGACTCGTGGCCGGCTTCTTCGGATACAACTACTGTTTCTACCTCCTGCTACTTTGGCTCCCGACTTATTTCGGCAGCCTCAAACTCGATCCATGGCACTCCGTGGTCTATACGGGCATTCCCTGGCTCGTCGCCACGATCGCCGATCTCGCCATCGGCGGGTATCTGGTCGATTGGCTTGTCCGCAGAGGGCACAGCGATACCGTAGTCCGGCAGAGTGTCCTGATCACCGGCACCGCATTCGGCCTGGCAATTGCCGGCCCTACCTTCACCACAGATCCGAAGGTCGCGCTGTTTTGGATCACCCTGGCTCTGGCCGGTCTAGCGGCCGCAGCCCCGGTCGGGTGGTCCATCCCCTCGCTCATCGCTCCCCGGTCAAGCGTGGGCAAAGTGGGCGGCATCCTGAACTTCGGTAATCAAGTGTCGGGAATCGTCGCGCCGATCGTCACTGGCTATATCGCGCGAGAAACCGGATCGATGGGAAAGGCGTTCGCCGTGGCGGCGGTACTTTTACTGCTCGGAATAGCGAGCTATATCTTCTTGCTCGGTCGAATCGAGCCGGAAACCGCAAAAGATTGAATCCAGTCGCAACCGAGAGTTATCGGTCGCCTCTCAATTTGTCCACTCGGTCATCTTTGGCGGCGGTATTGGACTTTCGAAGGTAGAACTTCTTCACCAAAGCCTCAGGCGGATTCATAATCAGCGCCATGATGACTACGATCGTGACCATACCGACAGCAATGATGATTATTTCTGGAAGCATCTAGAACTACCGTTTCGGCGCGCCGCAATCAAACGATTCAGCATCATTCGAAAGAGCGCCGCCGACCGTATTCTCTCACTTCCATATTTTCGAGAAATGATCCGAGCGCGAGCGCCGTTCATGCCCCAGGCAAGCGAGCAATTTGAAACCAAAACTGCTGAAGTTCGTTGATGAGGCAGAGGTTGGAGTGGTAATCGAGCGGCTTCTGAACGTATGCGTTTGCATGATGCGCATAACAATGATTGATCTCGGCCTGGCTGATCCCTACTGAGAACATAACCACCGGAATGGAACTGAACGCGGGGTCGCTCTTGATCTTCGAAAGCACCTCACAGCCATTCATGCCGGGCATATTCACATCGAGAATAATCAGATCCGGACGTGGAGCATCCTCGTAAGGGTGCTTTCCTCGCAGGAAATCGAGCGCTTGCCCTCCACTCGCCACGTGATGGCATCGATGGTCATATCCAAGTTCCCGTAGCAGGCACCGGAACAGGGAAACCTGTGCGACATCATCATCAACGATGAGCAGATGCCGCCTTTGAGTCGAAGCGTTTGCTGGTATCACCAACCCCCCAGGCCTTCCGTTTGACTCTGCAAACAACGCGAACCAAGCCAAGTACGGCCTGCCCGCGCCACCTTCAGTCTATCCGATCCTGATGCGGTCTGATCCTCGTCCGGCCAGGGTTTACCGATTGCTGGCCGGACTTTACGATTTCACCCGGCTGACGCACTTGCCGGGACGGGTCTATTCAGTGCCGCTTACATTGATCAAGCGCACAGAAAACTCACCAGCAAAGTCCGCGAACGGACGTGATTCGTGAGGAGGTGCGCTTGCAATCTCTATTCTCGATTGCGTCTTATAACTTCTATACTAGAAATGCTGCCGAAGAAATACGCACCCGAGGCATCGAAGCAATGGCTAAGGAAAACGCAAACTCGGTCGGCCCCGCACATCCCAACCCCGACCTTGTAACTGACACCGATTACAGCCCGCCGCGCGGCAATCCGTTTCCTATTGTCGGTATTGGCGCCTCTGCGGGCGGGCTTGAGGCCTTCGCGCAATTACTCAGCACAATTCCTGAGAAGACCGGACTCGCGTTTGTATTCGTCCAACATCTCGACCCACAGCACGAAAGCCTTCTGGCCGAGTTGCTGGCCCGTGCGACAAAGATGGACATCGAGGTCGTTCAGGACGGCGTGGAGATCAGGCCGAACCGTGTTTATGTCATTCCTCCCAACACGAGCATGGAATTGACGGATGGTCACCTCAGGCTGGCGCAAAGAGAGCCTGGGCTGCATCTTCCGATCGATATCTTCTTCCGATCTCTTGCTCATGTCCAGGGGAGTCGAGCCATCGGCGTTGTTCTTTCGGGCAACGCGTCCGACGGCACTCTTGGGATACGCGCCATCAAAGCGGAATGCGGAATCACATTCGCCCAGAATGAAGCGACGGCCCGCTTCGGCGGAATGCCGCGCAGCGCCGCGGCCACCGGCGCGGTCGATTACGTGCTGCCTCCCGCGGAGATTGGGAAGGAGCTTGCCAGACTCGCCCAGCACCGGTTTCTGCTGACCCCAAAGCCTGGCGTCGCTGAAGTAGAAACGCTTCCTCACGGCGACGGAGATCTGAAGCGCATACTCGCCCAAGTACAAGCCAATACGAAGGTCGATTTCAGTCAGTACAAGCCGACAACCATTTTGCGCAGGATCGGTCGCCGCATGATGGTTTTGCGAATCGAGCACCTGGCGGAGTACGCAAGCCAGCTACAGCATAAACCCTCCGAGATACAAGAGCTATACAAAGACCTTCTTATCAGCGTCACCAGTTTTTTTCGCGACCCGGGCACGTTCGAGGCGCTCACCAGTCTTCTTTCCTCATCGCTTGATGCACGCGAGGAGAAAGGAGAAGCGATCCGGGTCTGGGTCCCGGGCTGCGCTACCGGCGAAGAGGTCTACTCCCTTGCAATCTCTTTGCATGAGTTCCTGGCCCGGGCGGAGCTTGCCTTACCCATTCAGATCTTTGGCACGGATATCAGTGAATCTGCGCTTCAACGCGCGAGGCAGGGTCTTTATAGCAGCATCATTGAGGAGCAGGTCTCGCCGGAACGGTTGCAGCGCTTCTTCACAAGAACCGATGGCAGTTATCAGATTGGTAAGCTGATCCGCGAAGTGTGTGTTTTCGCGCGCCACGATGTCACGAAAGACCCGCCATTTTCGCGGCTCGACATCGTTAGTTGCCGCAATGTCCTGATTTACCTTGATGCCAGAGCGCAGCGGCGCGTACTGCCAACCTTCCACTATGCGCTAAAACCGACGGGCTTGCTGCTGTTGGGAACTGCGGAGACTACGGGCGCCTCAACCGATCTCTTCACCGCCATCGATAAGGCGCACCACATCTACTCCAGGAAGCCGGTCGCGGCGCGGCTGATCCTCGATTTGACAGCAGGCACAACACCGGACCCTGCATTCAGCACAAATGAGGCGGCGTCGCCAAGCGGACCGGATCTGCACAAACGGCTGGAACGGATCATCCACACGAAATATTCGCCCGATGCCGTTCTGATTAATAGCGAGATGCAGATCGTCCAGTTCAGGGGCCATACGGCACCCTACCTCGATCCAAGTCCGGGAGAGGCTAGTCTCAACCTGCTCCGCATGGCCAAAGAAAGCCTGATCCTACCCTTGCGCCGTGCCGTACAGAAGGCATTAGACAACGGAGTTCCGGTCCACGAAGCAGCGGGAACGATGGAAGTCGATGGACGATTCGACGAGGTTTCCATCGAGGTCACGCCGGTAAGCGGAACCACTGGCGCCGATCATTACCTTCTCGTTGTTTTTGTTCGAAAGACGAGCTTGCCCGCGACCCCCACGGCCGACTCTGCTCCCCTCTCTGCAGCCGTGACCGTCGATGAGCAGGTCGCCTTTCTACAGCGCGAACTCGCCGATACCCGCGATTATCTTCGACACCTCTCGGAGCAGTATGAGGCGCATGCTGAGGAATTACGCGCCGCCAATGAAGAATCGCGAAGCGCCAACGAAGAACTGCAATCGACCAATGAGGAGCTTGGAACAACCAAGGAAGAGCTGCAATCGGCCAACGAAGAGCTGACAACCGTTAACGAAGAGCTGCAAAACCGCAACGGAGAACTGGGCGCTATTAATAGCGACCTGCGTAATATTCTGGCCGCGGTAACCGTTGCCATCATCATGGTGGATCACGATCTGCGCGTGCGGCGGTTCAACGCCGCCGCCGAAAACCTGCTTCAACTTGGGCCGATCGATCTGGGCCGGCCCATCGGTCACCTGCGCGGCCGTATCGAAACGCCCCGGCTGGAGGAACAGGTCCGAAAAGTGATCGACTCGCTCAGCTCCAGTTTCGAAGAGGCTCAGGACACGGACGGCTGCTGGTATTCCATCGGAGTGCGCCCGTATCGCACGATCGACGACCGGATTGCCGGGGCAGTGATCACGTTCCAGAACATCGATGCTCTCAAGCGCGGACTCGAGGCGTCGGAAGAAGCGCGTCACTATGCCGAGACGCTCATCGAAACCGTTCGCGAGCCAATCGTGATTCTGGACGCCGATTTACGGGTGCAACGCGCCACGCCTGCGTTCTACCAGACCTTTCTCGTTTCCCGCGAGGAAACGGAAGGACGCCTTTTTTATGATCTGGGCAACGGGCAATGGAATCGGCCGCGTTTACGCGAGCTTCTGGGGCATGCGATGTTCCGTTCCGAGCCTTTCCACGACTTCGAAATGGATCATGACTTTCCGCACATCGGGCGACGAACCATGCGTTTGAATGCCCGGCGCATTCCACCCCGCGGGTCCCAGCAACGATCACTGCTTCTGGCTATTGAAGACGTCACGGAGCGGCGGGAAATTGCGGAGATCCGGTTTCAGCGCCTGTTTGAAACGGCCAAAGATGCCATCGTTGTGCTCGATGCGGAGGCTGGCACGGTGCAGGACGTCAATCCTTTCTTCGTCGAACTGACGGGCTTTGAGCGGGCGCAGTTCCTCGGCAGGAGCTTTGGGGACGCAGGTGCGCTTCTGGGACTTCCGCAGGCGGACGAAATCCTCGCCGCCACTCAAGCGGCGGATGTCGTCCGCTACGATGATTTCCAAATCCGTTCGGCTCAGGGCGGACGGGTCGACGTGGACGTGGTGGCAAATCGCTACATGGTTGGAACGCAGCCGGTCGTGCAGTTGAACATCCGGGAGATCGGAGCCCGTAAAGCGGCCACGAAAGCTCTCGCCGAAAGCGAGGATCAGTTCAGACTGGTCGTCGAGAGCGTCCGGGACTACGCGATTTTCCAGATTGATAACAACGGCAAGATCCTTACCTGGAACGCGGGCGCGCAGCGTCTTCTCGGATGGCCGGAACAAGAGGTGATTGGCCGGAGCGCAGCTCTCATCTTCACTCCGGAAGACATTGCGACGGGCCAGCACGACAAAGAACTCGGCCAGGCCCGTCAGGAAGGACGGGCTCAAGATGAACGATGGCATATGCGCAAGGACGGCAGCCGGTTTTTCGCAAGTGGCGTGCTGACGCGCGCACCGAAGGCGGAAGGCTCTTTAACCTTCACCAAGGTGATGCAGGACATCACAAATCGCAAAGAACAGGAAGATCAGCTCCGGCGCTCGTTGGATGAGAAGAGCATGCTGGTGCGCGAGATGCATCACCGGGTCAAAAATAATTTGCAGATGCTGGTCAGTTTGTTGAGCCTGCAGGCGACCCACACGGATGACCCGCAGGTGATTGCCGCCTTCGAGGAGACGGAGGGCCGCGTCCGCGCCATTGCGCACATTCACGAACAGCTATACACATCCGACGATCTCACCGCGGTCGAAATCGGCGGCTATCTCTCGGCGCTCGCACAGGAGTTGGTCGCAATTCATTCCAAGGAGCCTGGCGGAGTCCGACTTCAAGTTGATGTCGAACAATTGATCTTACACGTTGAAAAGGCGATTCCCGTTGGGCTGATCGCAAATGAACTGCTTCTCAACGGCCTCAAACACGGGCTTTCTCGAAGCCCAGGAGAGCTTCGGCTGACTTTCAAATCCAGTCGCCAAGCCGACGGCTCCGTATGCGCCAAGCTTTGCGTTGAAGACAGCGGGTCGGGCTTTCCTCCCGAAATCGACCTAACGGAGGCGAAATCGATGGGTTATCAACTCGTAAACCTTCTCGTCCGGCAACTCCGCGCGCGTCTGAACTTCCGGCCCGGCCCGGGCGCCAGCATCACGGTCGAATTTCCCGTTTCCAGGTAAGATAAGACGTGATGGCGGCGCGTATTCTGGTTGTGGAAGATGAGCAGATTATTGCGGCAGACCTCTCCAACAAACTCACGCAAATGGGACACCAAGTTGTAGGCGTGGCTATTGGAGCGGAGGAGGCCATCGCCATTGCCGATGAGCTGAGGCCCGACCTGGTCCTGATGGATGTTCAGTTGGACGGGGACATGACGGGCACCGAGGCGGCTTCTACCATACAGGATCGTACGGGCGCCCCGGTCGTCTATGTCACTGCCTTTCCGGGTATCTTTGTCCGCGACCCCTCCCAAATGCGTCAACCGGGGATCTGCCTCGGCAAGCCGTTCTCACGCATTCAACTTGAGGCAGCCGTTCGAGCTGCTCTCGGACCCTCTTCAAACTCGTAGAACATCCGTTCCGACAACTCCAGGCGAACACAAACCGGTGGCGTCCCGCTGAGCAGGAAATGCTGCAGGGAGTGCCACCGCGACAAGAAATTGCAGCGGGATCTCGCCGTGTTCGCGCTGCCTACTGCGAATATTACTTGCTATGGGTGATGTATCCGATTACATTACTGTCAACTCATTGGGAGGTGGCTTAGAGACGCTTTGACGAGAAGAAGGTAAAACATGATGAACAACGTTTTTGTCAGGCCCGTTTTACTAGTGGCAGTAATCTACGCATGCACATTCAGTCTTTATGGGGAGATTAGAGCCTGGAACGGAGTTCGACAATCTTCTGACGATTCGGTCGAACCCACAGCCGGAACCTGGAAGACTTGGGCTATATCGTCTGGAAAAGATTTCAGAGTTCCTCCACCGCCGAATAACCGCCAGACGCGGCAGGAATTGGTCGATGTGCGCGATGCTCTAGCGGACCAGAGTGCAAGCGTGGCGGCATCAGTCTCCTATTGGAGCGCCGGAGCACCCTCGTACCGGTGGATGCAACTCATCACCAATCGAGTCGTCTCAGGCAAGCCTGTGACAGCTTATCCGCATCGGCTCTACACTTACGTTGCCATGGCCATGTACGACGCCACGGTTGCCGCTTGGGACTCGAAGTATGCGTACAACCGGCCGCGCCCCGCTGATATCGATGGGCGACTGAAGACCCGTCTGGCAACGCCACACAGCCCCTCCTATCCTTCCGAATCCGCGGCTACTGCGGCCGCCGCGGCAGCAATGCTCTCTTACTTTCTGCCGGCGGAAGCGAGCACATTTCAAAGCCAGGCGGAGGAAGCCGGCAAGTCACAAATCTATGCCGGACTTGCATTTCCTTCCGACTATTCTGCCGGGATGGAACTCGGGCGGAAAGTTGCGGAACGAGTGATTCAGCTCGCTGCCAATGATGGATCGGATGTTCCCTGGGCGGGGACTGTTCCTGTAGGGAACTGTCTCTGGAAGGGAACTAATCCTGGAAACGTGGCCGCAGCGGTCTGGAAGCCATTTCTACTCAGCTCTCCTTCCGAATTTCGCCCGCCCGCACCCGCCGCCTGTGATTCGCCACAGATGATTGCCGAGACCGCGGTCGTCAGAGACTTCCCGCGCTCGCCCGCCGCGTTCGCTACGAACCAGCGGGCAATCTACTGGCAGACGCTGGAGGGGACGACCTACTGGCCTTACGTTTACGCGGACAGGTGGATGTTTGAAGACAAACTAGACGGGAACCCACCCCGGGCAGCGCGTGTTTACGCACTGCTCGCGATACCGTTCTTTGATGCTTTCATCGCGAGCCAAGACGGCAAGTTTACCTATTGGTACATCAGGCCTCACCAACTTGATCCGTCCATTGTGCCGCTCTTTCCCGTACCTCCGTTCCCTAGTTATCCTTCGAATCATTCCACGTTTTCTGCTACACGTTCGCAAATGCTGGCTTATCTGTTCCCCCTGCATGCAGACGAGATTCTCGCTATTGGCAAGGAGGCCGGTGATTCACGAATATGGGCCGGCATTCACTTCCCGGAAGACAACGTCGCCGGCGTCGCCCTGGGAACTTCGGTTGCAAACAGGTTCCTGGCCTGGGCTAAGGCCGACGGCTCGCAATAAAAGCATGCCTCTACGCATAATGGAAAAACCGCAAGAGCCGCTTCGGTAATTGTGGATGGAACTTCCGGACGCCCGATCTCGTATGGGTCGGTCATGACGAGCGTGCGACAGGATGTCCGTTACTGCCTTCGTGGTTTCCGGAAACAGCCTGGTTTCGTCGTGATGGCGATTGTCGCTCTGGGACTCGGTATCGGATCGGCAACAGCCATCTTTAGCGTTGTTGAGAACGTCCTGCTGGAGCCTTTCCCATATCGCCAGGCGGATCGCATCCTTACAGTTCAAATCCACGACTTGAAGCGCAGTCAACCCGGAGGCCGTGGCGCATACACCACGCCGGAGTTCGTCGAGCTACGTCGCCAGACACAAACCCTCGACGATATCGTCGGGGTTAATCAAATAGATGTTCTTTACACGACTCGTGAAGGTACGGAGCGCCTGGCGGGGGTTCGGGTCACATCGAACACCTTCCAGTTCCTCGGCATCCCTCCTCTGCGCGGGCGCGGACTGCTTCCGGAAGACGGAAAAGGTAATGCCCTACCCGTTTTCGTCATGAGTTACAAGATGTGGGTCAAGTATTGCAATCAGGATCCGCACGTGCTCGGCAAGACATTTCTGTTCAATAACGAGCAGCGCACGCTGGTTGGAATCATGCCGCCGCGTTTCACGTATTTCGCGGGCGATATCTGGTACGCACACGATCCTGACCTTGCCGAGGCTGATGCGGATCGAAATTTCTTTTTCCTGCAAGGGCATCGGAAGCCTGGTGTAAGCCTGCGAGATGTCGAGAATGAGTTCGACATGGCCGCTCACCGGCTGGCGAAGGTATACCCCGACCGCTATCCCGACAAATTCAACATCCATGTCGAGAACCTCACCGACATGGTGGTTGGCCGCTTCCGGAATACGCTCCTGACACTCCTTGCGGCAGTAGGCTTGCTTTTGTTTATTGGTTGTACCAACGTGGCAAACATGCTGCTCGCTCGCGCCACTTCGCGCGAAAAAGAAATTGCCGTCCGTTCTGCGTTAGGCGCTACCAGGTGGCGTATCGCACGACAGATGCTGGTCGAGAGCGCACTGTTGACCAGCGGCGGGCTTGTCCTCGGCTGTCTTCTCGCTTACGCGGGCGTGAAGGTCCTCGTCAGAATGATCCCGCAGGACACAATCCCCTCCGAGGCGGTGATTGCTCTGAACTGGCGAGTCCTGCTGTTTAGCCTTGGTGTCGGTGCGCTTACCACCGTCCTCGCGGGGTTGGTTCCGGCTTCCCGTGCCGCTCGCAAAGAGCTCGCCGAGCCCTTGAAAGATTCGGGCAAAGGCGTTAGTGGCGGGTTTCGCCACGCTGGGCTGCGAAAGCTCTTGGTCGTTGGCGAGATCGCGTTGTCTCTGATCCTTCTGGCAGGAGCCGGCCTCCTGATGCGAACCATGGTGGCGCTTCAAACGGTGGATCTTGGCCTGAATCCGGACAATATCCTTGTCATCAGGCTTCCCCTCCCGAAGACACATTACAAAACGGCGGCAGACATTCAACACTTCTACACCCAGCTTCTGCAGCGGCTCAAGACTGTGCCGGGCGTCGTGGCCGCGGCTGAAACCAGTACGCTTCCGCCATATGGAGGCATCGGGAGCGAGGCGGATGTGCCCGGGAAAGCACATTCCGAAAAATGGCGTGCCATTTATCAGCTATGCAGCGAAGGATACTTCCCGACAATTGGCTTGAAGCTGCTGCGAGGCAGAGTGCTGACCGAGGAGGAGGTTTCCGATCGTCGTCACGTGGCCGTCGTGAACCAGACTCTGGTACGGAATTTCTTCGGCAAAGAAGATCCAATCGGCCGCCAGGTGACGCTGAAGGACCTCGGCAAATCTCGCGAGCCGGTCAAAGATCCTTCGTTCACGATTGTCGGCGTCATCAGCGATGCCAAAAACCAGGGTCTTCAGGAGCCAATTCTTCCGGAGGTTTTGATTCCTTACACAGTGACCGGATCTTACGAACGCGGCATTCTCGTACGAACATCTTCCGATCCGCTCGCGTTACAAAATGCCGTGCGCCGCGAAATTTGGGCGATCGACCGCGGCGTGGCCCTGACTCTTACGGGAACCCTGAAGGGGTATCTGAAATCGTTCTCGTATTCGGGTCCGCAATTTGCCCTGACCATCCTGTCGATCTTCGCCGCTATAGGTTTGATCCTTGTCGCGATAGGGACCTACAGCGTACTGTCCTATACGGTCTCTCAACAGACGCATGAGATTGGCATTCGAATGGCACTCGGCGCGGCAGAGCCCAGCGTTTTTTGGATGGTTCTTCGGGTGGGCGGAATGCTCATAGCCATTGGCTTAGGCGTAGGTTTATGTGCAAGCCTGCTTCTAAACCGCCTCATTGCAAACCAGCTTTGGGGTGTACAGCCGCATGATCCACTCACACTGACAACAGTGATCGTTATCATTTTGATGATCGGAACCTTGGCTTGCCTGATCCCTGCCAAACGAGCGACGCACGTCGAGCCGCTGGAGGCTCTTCGCTACGAATGATCAACTCATCCAGCACGTCGCATCAGCTTCAGCAACTCTGGCGTACTCGCGGCGCGGTCGAGAAAACTGAACTGGCCTGAGTCTCGCTGATCCCGTACACAGCTAATCCAAAACAAAAACGGCCTGAAAACTATTGGATGGGTTTCAGACCGTTTGATGCGGGTTGGTGAGACTTTTTACTTAGAAGTGTTTCGGCGGCGAAGCAGGGCAAGAGCACCGAGAGGGCCAGCGATCAACGCGATTGTGCTTGGTTCAGGTGCTCCGGCCGTGGTTGGAATCTGCTCAATCGTCAGTTTTGCATTGGTCCCGTAGAGAAAAGGGGGTCATGATCTGTGTAGACTCCCGGCACGCCGAGAGAAACGTTGAGGAATGTGTCAACCAGATGAGCAGATTCGAATCCTGATCCATAGATGAATCCGACACGTACACCGAGGGGACTTGGCGAAAAACTCCCCCCTACGCAAGCCGAACTGCCGGCGGTTGCACAGGAAGACAGAACCGAAGACGGCAAATTAATAACCTGATCGTCTGGAAGGAAATCGGGCGACAGATAGGTAAAACCGAGAGGCGTCACGTTGTCCCGCTAGGGTGCGCTCTTAAACAATTCGAAGTTCAGCTTCGCCCGTCAGGAAACCAGGGCGGAGCGGAAGCAGCCGCCGCCGGTCACGGCGTGAATGGCCTGGAGCAATTCGGTCCACATGCTCCCCTTCAGGATGTATCCTTTGGCTCCGATCTCGAAGGCCCGGTTCGCATATTCCTTGTCCCTATGCGCCGTGACGAAAATTACATTTACTTCGTATCTGGCCTGTCGTAACTGTTCGGCCACGGCAAATCCGTTCATCCCCGGTAGTGAAACGTCTAACAGTAGAATGTCGGGTGAGTACGCCGCGACCGCGTCCATAACGGCTTCCCCGTCCTCCACTGCTGCCACCACGTCACACTCCCGCTGAATCACCCGGCGGATGTTCTCCTGAATCAAGACGGCATCTTCAGCGATGACAATGCGTGGACGTTTCTTTTCTTCCGTTATGGGCATCTCGGCCTGGAGCAACCGTGCGTACTTCTGTCGTCGATGCGCACACGGTAGATTGCTCCGCTGTTAGGCGACGAGAATAAATAGCCAGCGACAACGAACTCCGTTTGTAAGATTCGTTCCAGGCGAAAAAAGAACCTGAGAACTTTCACCAGTTTGTACAAGTGTTTATAGACGCCGCCCGAGGCCCTGCGATTGCAGAGGAACTAACGCCGTATTTGAATCCGCCCCTTTCCCAAGCCTCCTGTTACAATCCCCATTGATGTTCACCGGGATAGAGCACTTTGCGATCGCCTCGCCCAATCCTAAACGATTGGCAGATTTCTACGTTTCCTACCTCGAATTCGAGATCACGTACGAATACGCGGGCAACTACTTCGTCCAGGCGAAAGATGGAGCGCTTATCGAGATTATCCCGGCCGAAGGCGATCGGCTCCAATCAGGCATGCGAACGCCGGGCATTCGACACATCGCCATTTCTGTCGAGAACTTCGATGCGGGTCTCGAGCAACTGCAAAAGGCTGGCATCAAACTCGAGGGAGAGCCCTACGAAGTGCAGGGGAACCGCCTTGCTTTCTTCAAAGACGCCGATGGCAATCTCCTTCACTTGATTTATCGCTCAAAGCCGCTCAAATAATTTGCTCGATCGCGTCTTCAAAGCCTTTCGATATCGCGATTTCAGGCTAATGTGGTTCGGGGCCTGTACATCCAGCGTGGGCACCTGGATGCAGTCCACGGCGCAGAGCTGGCTGGTTTATAAGCTCTCCAATTCTCCTGTCTATCTTGGGCTGGACGCGTTCTTTGCGCAGATCCCGATCTTTCTCTTCTCCTTGCTCGGCGGTGTCTATGCCGATCGGAAAAGCCGCCGCACGCTCCTGATTATTTCGCAGTGCATCCAGCTCACCTGCGCCTTCGTGCTCGCGACTCTGGCCGCCACGAACGTGGTGAAGGTGTGGCACATCTGGTGCCTGTCTTTCATGGTCGGGACAGCACAGTCGTTTGGCGGGCCCGCGTACTCGGCGCTCGTGCCGTCGCTCGTGGGCAAGGAAGATCTCCAGAATGCGATCGCACTCAATTCCATTCAGTTCAACCTCGCTCGCGTGGTCGGTCCGGCGCTCGGCGGTCTCGCCCTTATCAAATTGGGCCCTGCCTGGTGCTTCACGTTGAACGGCATCTCTTATCTCGCGGTTATCGCATCCCTAGTCTCAATCCACACCAACTTCATCCCACCAAAAACTGGGCGTTCCGTTCTGGACAGTATGAGGGAGGGCGTCCAGTTCTTATGGAGCCGCGAAGGCATGGTCGGCCTGGTTTCGATCGGATTCCTGGTTACACTCCTTTCTTATCCGCTAATAACCTTCCTGCCTGTTCTCGCGCGCAATGTTTTTCATCGCGAGGCCGACACTTTCACTTTGTTTCTTTGCCTGTCAGGAGCGGGCTCCGTCGTTGGCGCGCTCACCGTCGCCGCCATGCACAATCAAAAGGGCCAAGCCCGACAATCACTCGCGGTGATGCTTCTGCTCGGAGCTTTCATCACGGCGATCGGATTTTCGAGGAGCCTCTGGCTGACTTGCCTGTTCATATTCCTGTCCGGAGTTCTACTCATGATTGTGTTCGCCGTGAACTCGTCGCTCGTCCAGTCACACGCTTCGGATGCAATGCGCGGGCGTGTGATGAGTGTTTACAATCTTGCGTTCCGAGGCGGCATGCCAATGGGCAGTCTCCTGTCGGGCCTAGCCATGAGTCGCACCTCCGCGCCCATAACCATGGCTGCTAACGGAATTGCAATTGCTGCGGTTGCTATCTCGTTTCTCCTTGCCGGCCGCAAACTTTCGAAACTGTAAGCCACTGAGGACGTCACCCCTACAATGAAGGCAAGTATGTGGCCGGAGGCCATACGTGAAAGCTTCCCTAAAGTGTTTTTGTTTCTTTGCTGTGGGCTTTGCAGCGTAAATCTCAGCAGCGGGCAGACCGTGGCAGAGTTGCAAGCGGCACGAGATCGCGGTGACTCGGCCGCGATCGACCGTCTGATCGCGCAGGCAAACGGCACAGCAGAAACACCTGAAGGGCAATACAAGCTCGCTCTGGCGTATTCGTATGGCGCAGAAGTTGCGATGGAGGGACGCGATAAGAAGAAGTCCGAAGCGCTGGCCGAGAAAGGTTTAGAGTTCGCCCAGAAGGCAGTAGGCGCGAACGGAGGAAACGCGGAGTTCCATCGCCTCCAGGGTGCTTTGTGTGGCCAGGTCATACCGGCGAATCCCATTATGGGCGCTCTGAAATACGGTCAATGCGCTCGCGATGAAATCAACAAAGCGATCCAGCTAAACCCAAATCTTGCGCTCGCCTACGTCACAAGAGGCGTTGGCAACTCCTACTTGCCAGCTTCTATGGACGGTGGAGTTGAGATAGCGGCGAAGGATTTCGACAAAGCGATCACGCTTGACCCGAAGCTGGCGGACGCCTATCTCTGGAAAGGTGTCACGCTGCGCAAAGCAAATCGGATCGGCGAAGCGCGGCAGGCACTAGAGCAGGCAGCGAAGCTTGCTCCCAATCGCGTCTGGATCAAAGAGCAACTGCAGAAACTCCCTCCGCAATAATGCGGCGCTGGCTCTCAGTAGGGTTGGCCCTGGTTCTAATTACGCTGCTCGAGTTCCATTTCTTCCCGGGCCACACTTATCTGCGGTCCGATTCTCAGATCTTCGTTGCCATGATCGAGAGGCTGGCTGCCCCCGCATTTCTTTCGCGCGACTTCGTGGCTACGCCGCCTCACTTAGTGTTCACGGCGTATGACGAAGTCACACTCCTGCTCCACCGGCTTACTCAGCAGGACTTCCAGAGTATCTTAGCCTGGCAGCAGTTGGCTTGCCGTGCCTCGGCCGTTGTTGGCATTTTTCTCCTCGCGTCCTCAGCCGGGGTCAAAGACTTCCCCGCACTACTGATCGCGGCGGTCGTTAACATGGGAGCCGCGCTCCCGGGCGCTGCTGTCTCGGCCACCGAACCAGAACCGGTCCCGCACGCGATGGCCTTTAGTCTTTGTCTGCTGGCATTAGGTCTCCTCGCAAACGAGAAGCCTCTCTTATCCGGCTTCGCCGGCGGCGTCGCACTCGCGTATCAGCCGGCGACAGCCGCGATCATGTGGGCTGCTGTTGCGCTCACGTTCGTGCTGAATCGGCGCTTGCGGCCGGTGCTAAGGCCGATGTTGACGATTCTGCTGGTCTTTTTATTGCTTCTCGCGAACCTGGCACAATTACAACCCGGGGTCATCGACGCCGGAACGTTTTTCCGCCGCATCTCACCTTCCTGGCTGCGAATCCTGAGAGAGCGCACGCCCGAGGTGATGATCTCCACCTGGTCCGGCGAAGCCATCGCGTTCTATCTGCTCGTTTTCGTGGGTGGCGTAATCGCGAGCGCCCGCATCTGGCCATCCTTGAACCGGCAATCCAGATGGATGGGCGCCCTTCTCCTCTTTGGCGGCTTGTTAAGCCTGCCGCTGTCAGGAATTTTGCTCGAAGTGTATCGCTGGTCGCTCGTCCCGCAGTTCCAACCGGCGAGAGCACTACTCTTCACGGTTGCCCTGTCGCTCGCTGCCGCACCAATGGCGGCTAGTCGCGCGGCCCAAATGGGGAAGCGGTTCGAAGCCGCCGCCTGGTGCGCGTTCGCGCTTGCCATTTCGGTGGGAACTCAGTTTAGGACGGCCGCGCATCCGGATCCCGTGGCCCGCCCTGCCGTCGCCGAGTTAGCCTCCTGGGCAAAAGAGAGCACCTGGGGCGGCTCGATGTTTCTGTTTCCGGATGCCGGACGCGCGGCCTACCCTGGAATCTTCCGCGCCGAATCCATCCGCGCGGTGTACGCCGACTGGATTGGAGGCGAACTGTCGAAGTACTTCGAAGATTTCGCCCGCGAATGGGATCACCGCTGGCATTCGACAATGGGAGGCGATTTCTCGGCCCGTAGACTCGAAGGTCTGCTCGACCTGCCCGTCGATTATTACGTTCTCCGCCGTACAAACGCTCTTGAGCGGGTACAGCCCGTGTATGGTACACGCGACTTTGTCGTCTATGAACGACATGCATTAAAGAACGAAAGATCGCCTTTACGGCTGATCCACAACGGCAAAGCTAATTATTGAGGTTGATGCCGAGTTTCTTTAACTCTTCTGAATAGTAGCGCTTATGGAGAATGTCGAACTCTTCTCCGCCTTCGGGGATATCGCGCTTTTGCGTGCGGATCTTGTCGCGCGCAACGCGATCGATTCGCTCTTCCATCTGCAGGATATCGGTCATCTCCCGCACCAGGGCGAGACGGAGTTCGTTCGGATCTTTGCGAACGCGGAAATCTCGGGATTTTCGCATTCCCGCCACAATTTTGTGCGAAATCTCGTTCACTCGATCGCGCGATAATTTCATCGGATCGCCCGTATCCCGACCGGCTGCACGCGTCATTTTGCGTTGCGCCAGCAATTGATTTTTTATCTTTCGGAACATCTCCTGATACGAGATATTTTCACGCCGCATGTATTCGCTGTAGTCGTCGAGAAGATCGCGAACTTCATCATTCAGACGGTCTTCCGCCGAAAGATCTTCATCGATAATCTGTTCAATAACGCTCGCGGCGGTTGCTGGACTGGACGTTTCGAATGCCGTTGGGCTTAAACGATTGATGAGTTGACGTGATAAGTAACCAATGAATTCGCGCGCCAGTAGCATCCGTGGCCTAGTTTAACAACCGGCGAGCGTCAATCGAAGGAGTTGTCGTCGCCCCGGTGGTTCTCGATAAATTCGCGGTCAATTGCCTGCCGGCCCCGGAACCCATCCTCGATGTAATGCCAAAAAGAAATGCCCGTTTCACCCAATCGCCAGCACAGATAGACCTCGCGGTCTTTGTAAAGCGTCGGGAAATCGACCAGGCCGGTATCCGCGTCTTTAAGCTGGCACCCAAGCTCGGTGATCTTCTCGAGGGCAGACTTCAAGGTGCGCGCCGCCGAGTCCTTGCGCGTTCTCGACGCAACGACTCGCTCACGAGACAGCGATACACCGCCGTAAATCGTGATGCGTTGTTTGAGTTCATCGAGTTCGGCCTCGCCCGAGTCGTAGTCCTGCTTTGCCTGCACAAGGCTTCGCACTAGACGCTCGACTTCGGGAAGCAGTCCCTCGGCTTGTAACAGGTTGAAAAAACGTGGCACTCTGCGAACGCCCCGAGTATACCAAGCACCAACTATTCTGAGACTTGCGGATAGGCATTCACACGTCCACGGCGGGCTCACTCGAAAAGGCGGCTATCAAAGCTGCCGAGCTCGGCGCCAATACCTTCCAGATCTTTTCAGCAAGCCCTCGCATGTGGCGGACCAAAGCGCCCGATCCCGAAAAGATCGAACTGCTGAGGCGACAACGCGAACAGCACGATCTCTACCCGCTGGTTATTCACGACAGCTATCTGATCAATCTGGCGGCTCCGCCATCGGTAATCCGCGAGAAATCCATCGACGGTTTTCGGGGAGAGATCGAGAGGGCCCTCCTGATCGGGGCGGACTACCTGGTAGCCCACCCGGGCAACTACAAAGGCTTGACCGTCGAACAAGGCATTCTGAACGTCGCGGAAGCCGTCGCAATTTCCTGGCGAGAGGTCGACGAGCGCTTAAAAAGAAACGCAAACCTCTCGATTCTGCTCGAAAACACAGCCGGGGCGGGTGCGCAGCTCGGCGGAAATTTCGAAGAGTTGGCCACAATACGCCAGCTTGTCAGTTCTTACCTGGACATACCCGTCGGGTTTTGCCTCGACACTTGCCACTGCTATGTCAGCGGTCTGGATATCTCAACCGAAAGGGGTCTGGAAGCAATGGTCGCGGACGCTTCTGCCATTCTCGGGCTCGAGAACGTTCCGGTTATCCACACGAATGACGCGAAAACGGCCCTCGGCTCTCACTGCGACCGGCATGCCAATATTGGCGCCGGATATATTGGTTTTGAAGGCTTTCGGCGCATTCTCAATCATCCGGAGTTAAGCGGGAAAGCATTCATCCTCGAGACTCCCGTCGACGAGCCGGGTGACGACCTTCGAAACGTGAAGGCATTGAAGGAGCTTGTATCTCAGAAAAAGCGTTCGACGCAAAGGAAATCGAGCCGAAGTGGCACAGCCGGTGGGCGCAAAACCCTGCGCTCTACGTAGCAAATCGTCCCGATAAACCGAAGTACTACGTCCTCGAGATGCTGCCCTACCCAAGCGGCAAGCTCCACATGGGGCATGTGCGGAACTACTCGATCGGCGATGCCCTCGCCCGCTATATGTGGATGCGCGGCTATAACGTACTCCACCCGATGGGTTGGGATGCGTTTGGACTTCCGGCAGAGAATGCCGCCCTGAAGCGCGGCTTGCACCCTCGCGACTGGACGGTCAGCAACATCGGCCACATGAAGGCGCAGATGCAGCGGCTTGGGTTTGCGCTGGACTGGAACCGTGAAATTTCGACCTGCGAACCCGAATATTACCGCTGGAACCAATGGTTCTTCCTGAAGATGTTCGAGCGCGGCCTTGCCTACCGCAAGGAGGCGCTGCTGAACTGGTGTCCCGAATGCGCCACGGTTCTCGCCAACGAACAGGTTGTGAACGGCTGCTGCTGGCGCCACGAAACGACGCCCGTCGAGCAGCGCGCGATGCAGCAATGGTTCTTGCGCATCACCGCTTATGCATCCGAGTTGCTGGATGAAATGAAGCAACTCGAGGGCGGATGGGCGGAACGGGTCTTGGCCATGCAGCGAAACTGGATCGGGCGATCACAGGGGGCCGAGGTCGATTTCGCACTGGCCGGAAGCGACGAAAAGATCCGGATTTTCACAACACGCATCGACACCATCTATGGAGCGAGTTGCCTGATACTTGCTCCCGAACATCCGCTCGTCAACGACCTGGTCACGGACGAGGACGACCGCATGCGCATCAAGGAAATGATCGATGCGACCGCCCGACAGGGGCCGGGCGATCTGGAAAAAGTGGGTCTTAATACCGGAAAACAGGCTATTCACCCGTTCAGTGGGTTGAAGATTCCGATCTGGGTCGGCAACTTTGTCTTGATGGGGTACGGAACAGGCGCCATCATGGCGGTGCCGGCCCATGACGAACGCGACTTTGAATTTTGCCGGTCATACGGAATCCCGGTGGTTCCGGTGATTCGCCCCACGGACGGTCCCCTCGCGAACGGAGAAGAGATGACCGAGCCGTTTCTCGAGTACGGGACGGTGGAGAACTCCGGCGAGTGGTCGGGCCTTCCAAGCGCGGAAGCGCGGGTAAAGATGGCGGCCTGCGCGGAAGAGCGTGGATTCGGGAAAGAAGCGACCACGTTCCGCATTAAGGACTGGGGCATTTCTCGCCAGCGATATTGGGGCACGCCGATCCCGATGATTCACTGTCCCACGTGTGGAACCGTGCCGGTGAGCGAACAAGATCTTCCGGTTTTGCTGCCGTTGGACGTCGAAATCACGGGAAAGGGCAAGTCGCCTCTCGAATCCGTCCCGTCCTTCATAAACACTACCTGCCCGAAGTGCGGCGGGCCAGCCCGGCGGGAAAGCGATACCATGGACACCTTCGTCGATTCGTCCTGGTATTTTTACAGGTATTGCGACCCGCATAACGAGAGAGCGCCGTTCGATTCCGGCATCGTTCGAAACTGGTTTCCGATCGACCAGTACATCGGCGGAGTTACCCATGCCATCCTCCACTTGATCTATTCCAGATTCTGGACAAAGGTCATGCGCGATCTGGGCCTGATTACGAACAATGAGCCGACGAGGAATTTGTTCACCCAAGGCATGGTGCTCAAGAACGGCACGGCCATGTCCAAATCGAAGGGGAACATCGTGGATCCCGATGAGATGGTGGAGCGCTATGGGGCGGATACCTGCCGTCTGTACACGCTGTTCGCCGCTCCGCCCGAGAAAGACATGGAATGGAGCGAATCGAGCGTTGAAGGCCAGCATCGCTTTCTGGGACGTGTCTACCGCTTTGTGACACGGAACGCCGGACGCACTGGCGAATCCGCTGTGGAGGGAAATGATTCCGACCGGCGCGCTGTGAGAAAGCTGCACCAGACGGTTCGGAAGATCACGAACGATTTCGACAGCCGCTGGCATTTCAACACGTCGATCGCATCGCTCATGGAACTGGTGAACGAGCTGTACGGGTTGGAATCGGGACTTTCCGGTGCGGTGGCCACGCAGGTTTGCGAAAAACTCACCCTGATGCTTGCGCCTTTTGCACCGTTTACTGCCCAGGAACTGTGGTCCGATCTCGGAAGAGAAGGTGAGGTTTTTCTCCAGCCTTGGCCCGACTATGACCCCGAGCTTGCACAGGAAGAACTGGCGGAGATGCCCCTTCAGGTAAACGGCAAGCTTCGCGGCCATCTGCGCGTCGCGTTCGGAACACCAAAGGAAGACCTGGAAAAGCTGGCCCTAGCGAATGAAAAGGTCAAGGTCTTCACGGACGGCAAGCAGATCATCAAGATCATCGTCGTCAGCGACAAGCTCATCAACATCGTCGTTCGCTAACGGCCAGGGAATTGCTGAGCCGGGCAATCCTTATTTCGCTCACTAGAGAATCGTATCCACGCCTGGCGACGTCTACTAAAGTGGAAGTACGTCGGAGTTCCAGGGACTAATTCTGGAACTGGGTGGTTGTTGGTCAGACAATTCTGGCCAATGCTGTTTTACCCTGAAAGGGAAGGCGGGAGTTTGAGCGCTGAGGATGCGATCTGGGCGGATTCTCTGACGAAGACGTACCGGTCCGGAGGTACGACGGTAACGGTCTTCAAAGGCTTGTCTATTCGTGTGCCCAAGGGCGAGCGGGTCGCCATTATGGGCGAATCCGGGGCTGGGAAATCGACGCTGCTTCATCTCCTGGGAGGTTTGGAGCGTCCCGATGAGGGCCGGATTTGGTACGACGGGCGAGATATCACGAAACTGGGCGAGCGCGAGGTATCCGAGTTTCGGAATTCCACGGTTGGGTTCGTATGGCAGAATCCCTCGTTGCTTCCCGAGTTTTCTGCCCTCGAGAACGTTTCAATGCCCCTGCTGATCCGAGGGGCGGCAAAAGATAAAGCGAAGAACGTTGCCGTTAGCTGCTTGAGAGAGGTGGGCCTGGAGTCGCGCGCCGGGCATCTGGCCGGCGAACTTTCGGGTGGCGAACAACAGCGCATCGGACTGGCTCGAGCACTGGCGGGGTCTCCCAAGGTGCTTCTGGCCGATGAGCCAACGGGTAGCCTTGATTTCCGGACTGCCGAAGCGATTACCGCACTTCTCCGGGCGGTCCATGACTCCCACGGGCTGACGTCTATCTTTGTTACGCACAATCACTCGTTCGCGCAACAGTGCGATCGGGTCTTAGAGTTGAGAAAAGGCAACCTGCAAAACCTGACGGATATGGAATTGCAGGGAGCAGAAGTGTTTCAAGACGCAACCCGTCTTGGTGGTGGTACCTATGTTTGAACGATATACGGAGAAAGCTCGACGGGTTATCTTCTTCGCAAGATACGAAGCGAGCCAATTCGGGAGTCCTTACATTGAGACAGAGCATCTTTTGCTGGGTCTCTTGCGAGAGGACAAGGCGCTTGCAAACCGCTTCTTGCGGTCTCACGCAGCAATCGAATCGATCCGAAAACAGATCGAAGCTCACACGACAGTACGTGAAAAGGTATCGACGTCTGTCGATTTGCCCTTGAGCCACGAATGTAAACGGGTGCTGGCGTACGGCGCGGAAGAAGCTGAGCGCCTGAGCCATAAGCACATTGGTACGGAACATCTTCTCCTGGGCTTGTTGCGCGAGGAAAAGAGCTTTGCGGCAGAAATTCTCCATGAACGCGGATTGCGGCTTTCAGCAGTGCGCGAAGAGATCGCTCGGTCTGCCTCGGAGAAAACCTCGGCGAGCCGGCCCAAAGAGAGCTCGTTGCTGGCCGAATTCAGCCGCGATCTAACGCAGGCTGCCGTCGACGGAATGCTCGATCCACTCATCGGGCGCGACTCGGAAGTGGATCGCGTGGTTCAGATCCTTTGCCGTCGCACCAAAAACAACCCGGTGCTCATCGGAGAACCCGGGGTCGGCAAAACGGCGATCGTAGAGGGCTTAGCCCAGCGGATCGCAGATGGAGACGTTCCGTCGTTCTTGTCCGATAAGCGGATCCTTGCTTTAGATCTGTCCCTGATCGTAGCCGGCACGAAATATCGCGGTCAATTTGAAGAGCGTTTGAAAACCATCATGAAGGAATTGATGGAAAATCAGAACGCCATTATCTTCATCGACGAGTTGCATACGCTGGTCGGGGCCGGGTCTGCGGAAGGCTCGCTGGACGCCGCGAATATCCTCAAGCCGGCTTTGAGCCGTGGCGAGATCCAATGTATCGGGGCGACGACGCCGGCTGAATACCGGAAATCCATCGAAAAAGACAGATCGCTCGAGCGCCGGTTCCAGGCCGTGAAAGTACCGCCGCCAACCGAAGGCGATGCCATCCGCATTCTCTTCGGAATTAAGGAACGGTATGAGAAGTTCCATGCGGTGGCGTACACGGATGAGGCAATCGAATCGGCCGTTTACACGTCCACGCGATTTATCCCTGATCGGTTCCTTCCAGACAAGGCAATCGATCTGATCGACGAAGCAGGTGCCCGGGTCAAACTACGGCAGACCACTTTGCCGAGCGAAGTTGCCGATATCCAGAAGCGAATCAAGTTCATCGTCCATCGGATGGAGAACGCGATTGCCAATCATGAATTTGAGAAGGCGCGCTTCTACTCCGACGAGGAACGCAAAGAGCGCGAGAACCTGCGGCAATTACGCGAGAAGTACAACCTGGATGACACTTCCACAGGTGTCGTTTCGAAGGACGATATCGAAGACGTCGTGGCGCGCTGGACCGGCGTCCCGATGACTTCGATCAAGGAAGAAGAGATCAACAAGCTTCTCCGGATCGAAGAAGAGCTCCACAAGCGCGTCATTAGCCAGGAGAAGGCGATCAACGCACTGTCAAGAGCCATTCGCCGCAGCCGTGCAGGCTTGAAGTCTCCGAAGCGGCCATCGGGATCGTTCCTGTTCCTTGGTCCTACGGGCGTCGGAAAAACCGAGGTAGCGCGAGCTCTGGCCGAATTCCTGTTCGGCAGTGAGAAATCGCTGATCCGCTTCGACATGTCGGAGTTCATGGAGAAGCATTCGATCTCGAAGCTGATCGGATCGCCTCCGGGATATGTGGGCTACGAGGAAGGCGGTCAATTGACCGAGCGCGTCAAGAGAGCTCCGTATTCGATCATCCTGCTGGATGAGATCGAAAAGGCGCATCCTGACATCTACAACATCTTATTGCAGGTCTTTGAAGACGGCCAGCTAACGGATGGGCTCGGCAACACGGTCGACTTCAAGAACACGATCATCATCATGACCTCCAATCTGGGAGCGCGGTTCCTGGACAAGCGTGGTCAGATCGGGTTCTCGGCGCCCTCCACCACAGGCATTCCCCAGAAGATTGAAGATCAGGTGCTGGGCGAGGTGAAACGCGCGTTCAACCCTGAGTTCCTGAATCGACTGGATGAAGTGATACTGTTCACTTCGCTGGTTGATGAGGACCTGATCCAGATCATCGATCTCCTGGTGGAGCAGATCAACACGAATCTGGTTCCCAAACAGATCAAGATCCGGCTTGAGCCCGACGCGGCCAAGTACATTCTTGACAAGACTTGCGCGGACCGGAGCTACGGGGCGCGGCCGTTACGGCGTGCTCTCCAGAAGTACATCGAAGATCCTCTATCGGAGGCTCTCATCCAGGGCACTCTGCCCCGCCCCGCTGAACTCGTCATCTACCTGGGCGAGAACGGGATTTACTGCCGGCAAGTGGGCGACCTGGAAGGTCAACCAGTGCCCGCGGGCGGCGTCGAAGAGACTGGGCAGCCGGCTGGAACACCACTGTACATCTTCTAACCTACGAAGCGTTTGCTAGTTATAGAAGAAAGCGGGATCCCTTGGATCCCGCTTTTTATTTGGCGGAGCGCGGCGTCTTGCGGAAGCCTTGTTTGTGCGTTAACGTACTACTGCGTGACTAGGAATCGTCTTACCCTCTCCGGTTTAGTTGTCCTTGCTTCTTTCGTGCCGCTGCCCTCTTTTGGGACCGTCGTCACAAATACAACCTGTACGGCTTCATTTCTAACTTCGAGCAGTTCCATGAACGGGTCGGCGTCTTGCAGCGCTACGGCAGTGATCCCCGATCACCCGGAAAGTACTATTGGGTCTCTAACGCCTCGATATCGAACACGACTACGCTCGGGGACTCGTTCTCGAGCAGTTTTGCTTATCAGGTCTTCGCCCAGGTCGTGGAAGGTTCAGCGGCGTCAACAGTTTCCGGCACGAACACAGTTCAGCTTTCGTCGGGCGGACCGGTGCGACCTGGATACTTATCGATCGCCGAGGATTATTACGCGATCACCGGTTTATCTGTTTTAACAAACACCGGGTTGACCATTGGTACTTATAGCCAGGCATGCACGCAGTCCACTTTCGGCAATCCGCCGGCCGTCTGCAATGTGGGGCCACAAAACCCAACTCAAACGGTGATCGTGCCGTTTACATTGGGACAAACGTTCACGTTCAACCAAACGGTAACGTCATACGCCGCGGTCGGCGCGGGCACCATCCCGCACTATGCCAATGGTCAACTGACCGTCCGAATCTCTCTGTTAGAGGGGAATCCTAACAATCCGCAAAGTGTTCCGGTGGTTCTTGCGGATGCGCCGGAACCGCAGAGCATTGCCCTGCTAGGCTCCGGATTGGCCGGTTTGCTGGTCCTTGTGAAACGGAGTCGAAGGCGCGGTGAAACGGAGTCGAAGGCGCGAAAAGTAGGGAGGGGCAGTCCCCCTCATGGATGTGCCGTACTGGACTGGAGGCCTGACATGGGAAAACTGGAAGGCAAAGTGGCCGTCATCACTGGGGCAACCTCTGGAATCGGCGCGGAGAGCGCACGGCTCTTCGCCAGAGAAGGTGCGCGCCTGATCGTCGGCGGCCGGCGAGAACACTTAGCGCAAGAAATCGCAACGGAGCTCGGGAACAACGTTGTTCCTTTGCGGATGGATGTAACAAACGAAAGCGATATTGCGGCAGCCGCAGATCTTGCGGTCCAACGATTCGGCCGACTCGATTGTTGGTTTAACAACGCCGGATCTGCCGGCGTACTAGGGTCCATCATGGAAACCCCGGCAGAAGCCTTGGATGACACCATTTCCGTGCTGTTGCGTTCTGTTGTTCTCGGGATGAAGCACGCAGCACGGCTCATGAAGCCTACCGGTTCCGGGACGATCATCACCACGGCAAGCGTGGCTGGATTTTTCACCGGTTATGCGCCACACGTTTACTCGGCGTGTAAAGGGGCAACCATTCAACTCACCCGCAGTGTTGCTACGGAACTGGCCGAACAAGGTATCCGCGTGAACTGCATCTGCCCCGGCCCGATTGCGACTCCTATCTTCGGCTCTGCCTTCGGCCTGGCCGAAAAGCAATCGGAAGCACTGACCGGGAAACTGGACAGTGTGTTCCAAGGCGTTCAACCGCTCAAGCGCGCCGGTGAGTGCGCCGATATCGCCCAAACTGCCCTATGGCTCGCCAGTGACGATTCAGCATTTGTTACTGGACATGCAATGGTTGTTGATGGTGGGCTGACTCTCGGGCAATCCTGGTCAGGAATGCAAGAATATCTCGGCAAGCTCATGTCCTTGGTGCCGCATTAGTTCTCGTCCGCTCGTTCCTGCAGAAACCGCGCTACGTTCCTCTGACGGCAGTTGACCGCTCGTTGCAGTGGGGTCGCACCTTTCGCATCTCGCGCTTCCATTACCGCTCCGCAGTCGAGCAACGCGCGTGCGATCTCGACGTTGTCTCGCCGCGCCGCCATATGGAGCGCGGTCACGCGGCTCACTCCGCATGCGTTCACATCGGCTCCAGCCTCGACAAGTGCCCGCACGATGGCGCCCCCCGCCGGTGAATCGCATTCGTTTGCGACGGAGTAAAGCGGGGTGTGGCCTCCGCCATCTCCTACGTTCGGGTCCGTGCCGAGCCGGAGCAATGCTGTAACTATCTCGGGGCGCCCCGCGGCCGCTGCGTAATGGAGCAGCGTGCGCCCGGCGAAACGCCGCGTGATCAGATAGCCGTCAAGTTCGAGAGCTTGGTGAACAAAACCGATCAACCCGGCACGACCCGTGCGCACCATACGCGCCAGCAGCCCGACGTACACCGACGGCCGGGACTGAAAGCGCGGGGCGGAAGCAATCGCTTCCTCATCGCGGGCGCTGGCGATTGCGGCGATGACATCGTCCAGAAGACGTTGTTCACTCCAACGGGTCACGAGTTCTACATGCTCTACATCCTCGTTCCTCACCAGGCTGCCGTCGTTTGAGACGTAAGAAGAGCTTTCACGAAAGAATCGCCGCAAAGCCATTCGCGTGCCGTCATCGAGCGCTGAAGCGTCCAACGTGGCGTCCATATTCTTTAGCCAGGCGAGCCGCTCCGCCGGTCCAATCCGGAAACGCGCATGCGATTCCCGCAAACTCAGCCACCAGCGGCGTTGGCTTCTCGCCTCATCGCCACCGAGGAATTGAATGAGAAAGGCCGCAAATTCTTCAGTGGCGCATTTGAGAGTTTTGCCCGGAAACAGGTGATGCAGCACCGGGTCGGTCGCAACGCGCGCGTAGAACTCCGCGGACAGCCGCTTGCAGCCGCTTTCTCCGCCCAAAGCGGCGAGCAGAGTTGCACATGACGTCACGCCTGGATTCTACATCCACACAGCGAGTACAAGTACGGAGCCGCAGTACGTCCGGTCGATGACAAGCGATCTGATATACCGTACAGCAATGCTTTTGCGATCCATCCTGTACGGGTTCATCCTGATAAGTGCGGCTCTTGCCCAAGAGTCCATACGGATAACGATCCACGGCAAGAGCGCCGTCGGTCAGCCAATCCCGCCCACCATTTTCGGCAGCTTCCTCGAGCCAATCGGTAACTCGACATACAACGGTCTTTGGGCCGAAATCATCCAGAATTCTTCGTTTGAAGACGATCTATGGAGTGCCAGCGCCGTGCGCGATTTGACAGTTGCTGACCCGCAACTGATCGCAGCTTCGCAATTGGGCCTTCCTATACCCTGGGAGCCACTCCATGCGGACCAAGCGAATCGATACGAGCCAAGGCGGGTCGATGCGGCGAACTCGTATCAGTCCATCGCTCTCCTGGGGCTTCCGGAGAGTGAGGTCGGCATCCGTCAAGAGGTCTATCTTCCGCTGCATCGTGTACTGAAGTACCGTGGTTCTCTGTTCGTAAGACATCTGGATGGCGGCGACCTCATCCGTATTTCCCTCCGCAAGCGAAACCGGCCCGACCAGATTCTGGCTTCGGCGGAATTTCGTGCCGCGTCGGCTGATTGGCGAAAGTACACGTTCGAGCTTGCATTGCAGCCGGGAGCGCTGAAACGCCTTGAACCAGCAGATTTCGCGATTAGTGTCGGAGGAAACGAACGAGCCCTTGTCGATCAGGCTAGCTTGATGCCCGTGGACGCAATCAGTGGCCTCGATCCGGATATGGTGAAGATGGCGAAACAAATGCAGACGCCGCTCGTCCGGTTTGGAGGAAACTTCACGTCTGCGTATCACTGGCGCGACGGCATCGGGCCGTCCGACAAGCGTATCAGCACGCGGAATGTGGCGTGGGGCATACCGGAGACGAATCAGTTCGGAACAGACGAGTTTCTCAAGTTTTGCGAATTGATCGACGCGCAGCCCCAGATTGCTCTCAACCTGGGCACAGGTACTCCGGAAGAAGCAGCCGACTGGGTGCAGTATGTTGACCAGCATTCGGTCACGCACGGTGGCTTGTTATGGGAATTGGGTAACGAGTTGTGGGGAAATTGGAATACGGGTTATCCGGCGCTGAGCGAGCTGTCAGAGAGAACGCTTCAGTTCAGCCAGGCAATCAGGCGAGTGGATCCGAAGGCACGACTGATCGCGACCGGACAAGATCCCGATCGTTACCAGGTTTGGAACGCGAAACAACTGAGTACTCCACCCGGCACATTCGACTTCCTCTCCACGCACTTCGTCGTCACCACCGATCGTATGGCCGCCTCTGATGCTTCGCTCGATGCGATCGCGCTCGGCAACTTCGCGTTACCGATCGCGTTGGAGCGGACATTGAGAGACATGCAGAAGCAGATTGATGACGCAGGGCAGCCGAACACCCACATCGCCTTCACAGAATGGCTCTTTTACTGCTGCTCTACGAAGGGAGACAGCGCACCCGATTTCAACAACCTCGGAGGTGCGGTTGCTGCGGGCGGAATGTTCAATATGCTGCTCCGAAATTCCGATATCGTGCCGGTCTCCGACATGACAGGCATTATTGAATTTGCAGGCATCTGGAAAAAGCGCTCGCAGGTGTACGGCGCACCTTCGTATTACGTATTCAGGATGTTCTCAACTGCGGAACCAAACAGGACGCTCAAGGTCGACAATGCCTCGCCCACGTATGACGTTCACCGTGGCGTGTCACGGTTCCCGGAGATTGACCGGGTTCCGTATCTGGATGCAGTCGCGGTCGAAAACAAAAAAGGGGACGGGATCTCGTTATTTTGCGTGAATCGCAACCTGCACGAAGATAGCAGTGCAGAGATCACGCTCGAAGGCTTCCGGACCACAGGCATTGCGAACGTGCAGGAGCTGTTTTCCCAGAGCATTTACGACGTCAACGATGAGTTACACCCGGCGGTCATTCGACCCAGGGAATCGACCCTCGCAATTACAGGGTCTCAAGCCCGGTTCCTGTTCCGGCGTGCGAGCGTTACACGAATCGATTTCAAGACCAGATAACCTGACGCTAGTTACTCGGTTCCATCCAAGATCGGATCGGCGGAATTCACGTCTATGTCGGCGCGTTTTCGCTTTGATCGTGCCGAGCGGTCCTCATTGTCGCGGCTGCCGGCGAGTTCCGGCCTCTCTCCAACGCTGCCGGCTCGCCTGTCGCCCGCCGAATCTGGATTGCTCTTCAGATCGCGCATGACTGTCTTTCTGGACTCCATGGACCTTAGACTGCGCGCCAGACGGCACGGTTGCACTCAGAAAATCCCGCGGAGGACTCACGGAATCAGCACCTGCTTCGTCCGAGTGGTCTTTCCCCTGTCGTGCATCGCTTCCACGTACACATTCCACTCTCCGGCATGTTCGAATACTGGCTTGGCGATGTAAGTACCTGGATCCGTTTCAGTGGCCTTCACAATTTTGGTGTCCAATGGCTCTTTCGTCGTGATTTCGAGTGTGACCTTAGCTCCGCGGATGGGCTTATGCCGGTCATCATCGACAGTGATGCGGAACGGAATGGGAGCACCCGTTTGCAGAATCGCTGTCGGTTCGAACCGGATGTTGAAGGTGTCGTCCCGGTTTTGCGCAAATGCTAAGCCAAGCGCCAAAGACACAAAAGCAAAGATCTTCACGATCTTAGTTTAGGGCCAACATTGCGTGATGCGTTTCCAGTTGGTATGTTTCCAGTTGGTAGTGCGCTAAATCCTGGTTGATGATACGATACCCCGCCAGCATGCAGACAAAGACTGACAGCGGCGCAATTGCTCAAACGATAATTTCGCTGGAACACCAAGCCTTGAACACTTGGAACAAAGGCGATGTCGAGGGACAACTCAAGTTGTACGCCGATGACGTGACGTACTTTGACCCGATCACGGCCACGCGTCTTGACGGTTTGCCGGCAGTCGCGGAATACTTTCGAACCGTATGGGCGGGGAAGGTGAATATTCCCCGCTACGAGATATTGAATCCGCAGGTGATCACGACGGGCACTGATCTAGCTGTGCTGAGCTACAATCTTGTGAACTATGGCCCGGACGCGGACGGTTCAGAAAAGCCCACTACACAATGGAACTCGACGCAGGTTTACCGCCGAACTGGCGGCCAGTGGCGCGTCGTCCATGTGCATTGGGCCTTTACAAGGCACCCTGCGATAGCAACGATGGCGATACAAGGCTAGCGCGGGTTGCGAGACGGGCTAGCAAGTATAAAAGGGGCCCGGATTGCTCCGGCCTGTTGCTGGTGGTGGGCGCTGGAGAGCGGGTTGCCATTCGATCACGCCACCTGCAGCAGTGGGCAAAGGCCACTGACCGGCAAAGAGATTTACTCAGAGCCGTCGCCGATCTCCCTAACGCCGATACGGAATTTTCGGGCCAAGAAATCGTAGCTGCTTCGAAGAAAACCGGCAAACCGTTTAGTAGTAGCCACGTGAATCAAATATTAAGTTCTCTTCAAGAGACGGGGTTAGTCTACAGAAACCGTCACGGCAGATATTCCTTCGCCGTTCCTCTGCTGGGGCGCTTTATCAAGCGCCACAGCCAAGACGGGGTTATCGCGTGATCAACTGGCGGCCCGCACTCGAGGCCGCCACCAAGGATCAACCAGAAATTAGCGCACTACCTTCCAGTTAACCCTTGAGTACCCTAAGACCGAAGCGCGCCGAGAATAGCTTCGAAGAAATCGAGATCATCCACCACGGCGGAGCCAGTTGGCTTTTCTTGCGCGCTCCACACTACGATCACGACCCGCTGCTTTGGATTGATATAGATGCTTTGGCCGAAGATACCGTAGGCGCGAAAGGCTTCCCCCGGTTCGCTCCACCACATGTATCCGTACGGTACCAGGCGATTGCCAACTCGTTTGGGCAGGCCGGCATCGGGGAACCAGCCCTCGGGCACAACCTGCTTCCCATCGGATTTCCCGCCGTCCAGTACGAACTCGCCGAAGCGGCCATAATCGCGCAGTGTGGCACTGAATCCGCTTCCGCCGAACTCGATCCCACCGGGCGATTCCGTCCACCACGTGGCGTCCTGTTCCATTCCGTAGGTGGACCAGATCTTTTCAGACAGATACTGCGAAAGCGGGCGCTGCACCGCCGCACGCACCAAGGCGCCGAGTACGTATGTTTCGCCGGTGTTGTAGTTCCACGAGGTGCCCGGCGGACGAGCGGACGGCAGAGTGGCCATAAAGGCCAGAAGACTACCCGGGCGCTGCGCATTCTGCAAGTCGAGCATCCGGCGCCGATCCGATGTCGGATCGGTGTAAGCCTCGTTCCAACGGACTCCGGATGCCATTTGCAGGACGTTGCGGATGCTGGCGTGGTCGTAGCCGCCGCCGCGCAACTGCGGAAGATACTTCGTCACCGGATCATCGAGCGATGTGATGAGTCCATCTCTCAGGGCTGCTGCGGCCAGCGTCGATGTGATCGATTTCACCACCGAGAACGATACCCATCGGCTTCGCCCCGTGGTTCCCAGTTCGTACCGTTCCAGCGCGATTTGCCCATCCTTTAAGACCAGGAGCCCGGCCACGCGATTGAGGCGAATGTAGTCCGCCAGCCGAAGCTGTCGGCCGCTTGATTGAAACGTAGCGTCCCGTAGCTGCTTTGGCGCCCGCGGCAGAGGGGCCACTTTGGTTCCGTGGCGGACGGAAGCGGAAGGAAACACCTGATCGATGTGTTGAAACGTGTTTACCTCTACGTCCAGAGGCAAATTCCCGTCATATACATCCGTAACGGAACCGAGGCGCTCTTTCGCCGCGACCGACAACCCGAGCAGGGCCAGCACGACCAGGAAGGCACGTAAAGCCCGGGATCTACGATCGAGAATGAAGCGAATCAATCGGCACCGTGGGCACAGAAAACTTGGGCGCCGTGGTCTGCACGGCCTTGCGGTCAGTATCTGATGGAGTGGCAAGCGGAGCGTTCCGGAGTGTGGCTAGGTCGGGCTTCTTCGACATATTGACCGGTTTTGGGTTCGTCCCTAGGACGCGGAACGCCCCACGATCGCTTCGGAACAAAGCGACGCTATGATACTAGTTCCGGCACCGAATTGACCCCGAATGCACAGCTTTCCTGGCCTTTGAAGGGGAACGCTGCATGGGAGGGACCTGTCCGAAGCACGTGCGTAACTTTCGCTTAAGAAATCTAGCGCGTCACTCTCTCGTTCTGGCTAGCCTAGTGTCCTGGGCATCAGAGACCACGGTTGCACCGCAAGGTTCGCTCTCGGGGCCCAAAGCAGCCGCCTATGGCGCGCGGCAGGGTTTTCCGGTCGGTGACGCGCATACCTGGAACGAACTGCCGTACCTGGTGGGAAGCTACAGCCATTTCGATGCAATCTTTCCAGCCCGAGGTATTCCTCATCCCGCTGATGTCTGGAACTTCCGACGGGACCCTGTCGGGTCGCGGATCTCGTATCGATTTGAGGGCCGGACCAACTCGCTGGACGACTATCTCTCGCAGATCCCAGTGACGGGATTGCTGATCGGCAAAAATGACGAGATTCTGGCAGAGCGGTATCAATACGGGCGTACCGACCGCGACCGATTTACATCGGCGTCAATGGCCAAGTCCATCGTAGCGATGCTGCTCGGGGTGGCTTCGGCCGATCATCCCAGATTCTCAACCAGCCGCCGGGCTGAGGAGTTCGTTCCCGGCCTTCGTCACACGGCTTATGGCGAGACTACGATTCGCGACTTACTTCATATGTCATCGGGTGTTGTGGCGAATGACGGCCTGCTCATTCACAAGCTCTATGCCAAGCGAAGGGCAAGCGACGAGGCTGTGCTCGCCGCCTTTTACCAGCGGCCTTCGAGACCAGGGGCACACTTTCACTATTCTTGCGGAGACAGCGAAACGCTTGGTCTTGTGCTGCACGATGTTGTGGGTGAGGCTTTGGCAACTTATCTCAGCGAGAAGGTCTGGCGGCCCATAGGTGCGGAGGAAGACGGTTCCTGGTCCGTGGATACTTACGGCGAGGAACTGACCTGTTTCGGATTGAATGCGACGCTTCGCGATTGGGGCCGTCTTGCGCGCCTCCTTGCTTCAGACGGCAACTGGAATGGCAAGCAGATCATTCCCAGGAAGTGGCTCCTGGATGCCACAACAATTCATCCAACCGACACCCAGTTAGAGCCCGGCGTCGCTTCGGAGCGGTTCGGCTATGGCTATCAGCTCTGGATCCTCCCCGGCGCCCGCCGTATGTTCGCCCTGATCGGGGCCGATGGCCAATTCATTATGGTCGATCCTGCGTCGAAGCTCTATATGGTGCAAACCGCCGTCACCACCCCACCGGCCGATCCTAAAACAGCCGAGGCGATGGCCCTATGGCAATCCCTGGTCGAGAATCTGGGCAATTAACGAGCGACACTGCTTCGTCTCAGTAGCGTTGGATGCGAATGCTGCCCATATGCGTGCTGGCGGAGATGGACGGGCCGCCGCTTCCTAACCGGCCCCGCAGGGCGTGCTTCGACCGTTCCTCGACAGAAGACAACGACAGATCGTTCGAGATACTCGCCATGCTGGTTTCGGCCTCGAGATTTGCATTGGTATCACTCGGCAGGCGAAGCGTCACACTGCCATGCGACGTTTCGGCATTCACAGGATTCCCGTGGAACTCCGCCAGGGCGAGGGTCAGGCTGCCATTGGTGGTTGAGGCGCGGATCGGTCGAGAGTCCATGGGCTTGTCGACGGTCAAATCGACAGTACCGTTGGTCGACTGAGCCTGAATGGCACCTTGTCTGATCCGCCCCCGGATGCCTCCGTTCGTTGTCTCGGCCTTTTGAGCGCCACTGCAATCTTCCATCTGGATGCTTCCGTTCGTGGTTTGCAGGTCGTAGTCGCCCGCGAGGCGAGCGAGTGTAAGTTTTCCGTTTGTGCTCCGGATCCGTCCTCCTCCTTCCAGGTCCTCGACCGTTACCGAGCCGTTCGTTGTTTCGGCCCGTTCCAGCCGGATCTTACGCGGCACTCGCACGTGGAATCGAACTCCGCGGGATCCGTGCCAATAGTTCTTTGGCATCTCAGTCTCGACGCTCGCCCGGTTACCGTTTGCAGACACCCTGACCTTGATTTCGGCGAGGGCGGCTTGCTCCGGTGCATACTTAGTACCAGAGACATCGATTGAATCGCGATCCCAACCGGTGATTTCGACCGATCCGTTCGTATTCGTCAGCTCCAACTGTCCGCCGGATTGCAGTGGATAGGAATAGTGGAATTCCTCGGTTACCTCTCCGAACCCACCGTTCGCGTCACAACTGCCAAGCAGGGCCAGGCTAAAAACAGAGGTAATCACCGCCAATTCTCTTCCCATAAGGCTCTTCCTTCCGGATAACGATTTGGTTTGTATGACCATGGAAGTTACGTTTCTTAGCGGGAAATGTTCCGCTGAATGTATTTCTCTCTTTTCTTAAGCGATGAAGAAACTGCTTGCACTAAACCGAGGCGAGATCGCCATCCGGATCCTGAGAGCCGCTAACGAGCTGAAGCTCAAAACCGTTGCGGTGTTTTCACAGGAAGACCGCCTGAGCTTACACCGGTTCAAAGCGGACGAGGCGTACCTGATCGGCCAGGGTAAGGGCCCGGTTCAAGCGTATCTCGATGTGGAGGGAATCGTCGCCTTAGCGGTAGACAAAGAGGTTGATGCCATCCATCCCGGGTATGGATTTCTCTCGGAGAATCCGGCATTGCCCCGCGCATGCGAGAAAGCCGGAATTACGTTCATCGGCCCCAGCGCGGAGATCCTGGAACGACTGGGCGATAAGACAGCAGCGCGAAAGCTTGCGCAGTCAGCGCAGATTCCGGTCGTACCGGGAACGGAGAATCCGGTGGACCCGGACAGCCCGGAGGCAGAGGCAATCGCACAGTCCATCGGCTTCCCTCTCATCATCAAGGCGGCATTCGGGGGTGGCGGGCGCGGCATGCGCGTGGTCGATTCTCCGGCTGAATTCAAGCAAAAGCTGCAGGAGGCCAGCCAGGAAGCCGGCGCTGCATTTGGAAACAATGCCGTCTTCCTCGAGCGTTATATCCGCCGGGCAAAGCATGTCGAGATCCAGATCATCGGTGATCAGCAGGGCAACATCGTCCATCTGTATGAGCGCGACTGTTCGGTGCAGCGCCGGCATCAAAAGGTGGTGGAAATCGCACCCGCGATCGGGTTACCGGAGCGCGTGCGCCGGGAACTGGCCAACGCGGCGGTGAAATTGGGTCAGGCTGCGAATTACTACAACGCCGGGACCGTTGAATTTCTTGTGGATGCGGAAACGCATGACTGGTATTTCATTGAAGTCAATCCGCGGATCCAGGTGGAGCATACGGTAACGGAGGTGATTACCGGGATTGACATCGTTCGCACGCAGGTGTTGGTCGCGCAAGGAGCCAGCCTGTTCGGCTCCGAAATCAGCATGCCGGCACAAGCGCTGATTCCCCTGCACGGAACGGCTTTGCAGTGCCGTGTGACAACGGAAGATCCCGCCAACAACTTCCGGCCCGATTACGGCAAGGTCTCGACGTATCGTTCTCCGGCCGGTTTTGGCATCAGGCTGGACGCTGCTTCCGCGTATGGCGGCGCTGTGATCTCCCCGTTCTACGATTCCCTGCTCGTGAAAGTGACCGCTTGGGGAAACAGCTTTCCTCAAGCGTGCGACCGAATGGATCGTGCATTGCGGGAATTTCGCATTCGCGGGATCAAGACGAATATTCCATTCCTCGAGAATGTGGTGAACCATCCGACGTTCCAGTCGGGTGCGGTCACTACCTCATTTCTGGACGAAACGCCCTCGCTATTTGAATTCAAGGAAAGGCGCGATCGGGCTACAAAACTCCTGAGTTATTTAGCTGACGTCATTGTGAACGGGAATACTGAGGTGGCAAACCGGCCCCGGCCGCCAGTGATCCGGTCCGTTCCTGTTCCCCAATCTCATCGCTCTGAGACCCCGGAGGGAACCAGGCAGTTGCTTGATCGCGTGGGTCCAGAGAAATTCGCCGAGTGGACCGGAACACAAACCCGGCTTCTGTTGACTGACACAACGTTTCGAGATGCTCATCAGTCGCTGATGGCCACCCGAATGCGTTCCTATGATCTGCTTAGGATCGCCGACTACGTTGCCAAAGAACTGCCTCAGCTCTACAGCCTGGAGATGTGGGGCGGAGCTACGTTCGACGTCAGCATGCGTTTCCTCCTGGAAGATCCCTGGAAACGTCTCAGCTCACTTCGGGAAAAGATTCCGAACATCTGCTTCCAGATGCTGCTGCGCGCCTCGAACGCTGTTGGTTACACGGCCTATCCCGACAATGTGGTGCGTGAGTTTATTGCTGAATCCGCGGCGCAGGGCATTGATATCTTTCGCATCTTCGACTCTCTGAACTGGATGCCCAATATGCAGGTGGCGGTCGAGGCGACTCTGAGGACCGGGCGTTTGTGCGAAGCTGCTATCTGCTACACCGGCGACATCCTCGATCCGTCCAGAGAAAAGTATTCGCTGAACTACTATGTCCGGCTCGCGAAAGAACTGAAGAGCATGGGTACGCACATTCTGGGCATCAAAGACATGGCCGGATTGTTACGCCCGTACGCCGCATACAAGCTGGTGAAAACACTGCGAGAGGAAATCGGCTTACCGATTCACCTGCACACTCACGATACAAGCGGGATCAATGCGGCCACGGTATTGAAAGCCGCGGACGCGGGTGTGCACGTTGCCGATGGGGCGATCTCGGCCATGAGCGGCACAACCAGTCAGCCGAATCTGAATTCGATTGCCGCTGCGCTCGCTCATACACACCGAGATACGGGACTGAGCTTCGAGGCCTTAACGAAGTGCTCCGATTACTGGGAAGTGGTTCGCACCTATTACACGCCGTTCGATAATGCGCCGAAATCCGGCAGCGCAGATGTTTATATCCATGAGATGCCGGGCGGGCAATTCACGAATCTGAAAGAGCAAGCAGAATCGATGGGCCTGGGAGATCGATGGCCCGAAGTCGCGCGCATGTACGCAGACGTCAACTTCGCGTTCGGGGACATCGTAAAGGTGACTCCTTCGAGCAAGGTGGTTGGTGATCTTGCGTTGTTTCTTCTGAGTCATGGCATCAGCATTGACGAGTTCAAGAACCTTCCTGCTGATCACAAACTGAGCCTGCCCAATTCCGTCATCGATATGTTCCAGGGCTCGCTCGGTCAGCCAGAGGGAGGCTGGCCGCCCCGAATTGCGGCGATCGTTTTGCGCGGCAAACAGCCGGAAACGGGCAGACCGGGAGAAAAAATTCCACCGGCCAATCTGGAGAAAGCGGCGGCCCGGATCGCCGAGGAATACGACGCTACAAGCCGGACCGACCTGATGAGTTACCTCATGTACCCCGATGTGTTTGGTAAGTTTGCCGCCTCGCGCGCGGAGTTTGGGGAACTGGAGGTGCTGCCTACTCCCCAGTTCTTCTACGGATTGGCAGAGCGGGACGAAATAACGGTAGACCTTGAACCGGGCAAGACGATCGTCATTCGGCTACTGACGGTGGATGAGCCACGTCCTGACGGAATGCGCAGCGTGTTCTTCGAACTGAACGGACAACCTCGAGAAATCGAGATACGAGACAAATCATTCAAGGAAGTAGCCAGCACTCAGCGCAAGGCAAACCCCGCAACTATCGGCGAAGTGGCGGCCCCGATTCCAGGCGCTGTCACGACCATCCATGTAAAAGTCGATTCACCAGTCAAGAAGGGAGATGGTCTGCTTGTTATGGAAGCAATGAAAATGCAGACGACCGTCTACGCGCCGAAAGACGGCGTCGTTCAGGAACTCGCCGTAAAAGCCGGAGACAGCGTCAAGGCAGGAGACTTGTTGGTCGTCGTTGAATAAGAACTCCGCCCGTTTTGAATATCTGATCTCTGGGGCTATAAGTTTTCCGGGTAATCGCCAAACATAGTTAGTTTGTGTGGTCGTCATTAGCAATTTTTTGGCGTCGCGGCCTATCGGAAGAACGTCCAAGTCGATGTAGTGAAGCCAACACCTATTTCGACCAACGCTCCGAATCTCGCCCGAAGTCGAGATGGTCAGTGAACGTGACCACAGTCAATCGCAAGCAATGCAAGCGGATTTTGCTCCGCTGCGCCATTTTCTCGGTCGCGTTTTCATCGTGTAAGTCTTTCGCGGCCGTCTTGCCGCAACTGAACGAGTTTAGTAACTCGGTGCAGACCCTGACCGCGCACGTGTCGCCCAGCGTTGTGAAAATTGAGGTGACCCGATACCGTGCAGCCGAGCAGAGCAGCAACGCTGACATCGCGAGCGGCAAACAGGAGGCGGTCGGGTCGGGTTTCATCATCGACCCCGAAGGGTATATTGTCACGAATGCTCATGTAGTCCAGGGCGCACAAAAGATCCGGGTGAGGCTTCAGCCGCCGGGCCAACAGTCCGTCGCTGACGTGATCGCGCAGGGCTATATGAAGCCCCGAGATGCGACGTTGGTAGGCATCTTCAAGGAAGGCGACCTCGCTCTGATCAAGGTGCCGGGCGAGAAACTCCCTGCTCTTCCTTTGGCCGATTACGACAAATTGCGTCAAGGTCAGGTTGTTTTCGCCTTCGGGAGCCCCGCCGGGCTGCAGAACTCGGTGAGTATGGGAGTCGTCAGCTCCATTGCGCGCCAACCCGACCCTGACAGCCCCTTTCTGTACATTCAGACCGATGCGCCGATTAACCCCGGTAACAGTGGTGGGCCGCTTGTAAACACCGCAGGCGAGGTCGTTGGTCTGAACACATTCATCCTTTCGCAATCGGGCGGGAATGAAGGCGTGGGATTCGCTGTCCCCAGCATGTTGATCAAATGGGTGTGGCCGGAGCTTCGAAAGCGTGGTCACGTCGATCGAACAACCATCGGAGTGGGGCTGCAGGCAATTACACCTTTACTCTCGAACGCTTTAAAACTGAAGACCAGTTCCGGTGTTCTGATCAGCGACGTCAGCACCGACGGTCCGGCTGCGACGGCCGGCTTGAAAGTGAACGATGTGCTGCTTTCGATGGACGGGCGGCCGATCGAAAGCGTCCCGGCGCTGCTGGGCTTCTTTTTTGAGCACCGTGGCGGAAAAGAAGTAAAAGTGCAGGTCTTGCGGGGCAGCGACCAACTGACCTTTACCGTTATGCCGGTCGAGTCACCCCATCAGGCGGACCGCCTTGCCGACATCGTCGATTCCAGCACCAATCTCATCCCCAGCCTGGGATTTATCGGTCTGACGGTCGACAAGAAAATAGGCGATCTTCTCGGCGCGCTTCGCCTTCCGACGGGAATCGTGATGGTTACCCGGATCCAGTCTCCGTCCGTTGTCGATACAGGGTTACAGCCCGGGGACGTCGTTCACTCGGTAAACAACGATCTGGTGTATGACATTGACGGCCTGCGAGCCGCGATGGGCAAATTAAAAGCCGGTGACGCTGTTGCGCTGCTAATCGAGCGAAGCGAACAGTTGCTCTACGTTGCCTTCGAGCTCCCCTGAGCCTGGAGGTTTGGAAATGCCTTGGAATTGACGATTTCCAGGAGTTCCTGTGGGCTGCTAACGAGAAAATCCGGAGGATCCGCTCCGAAGCTGTCCGGTTGAAAGCCCCATTCGACGCCACAGCTGGGCACCCCTGCATTCCGCCCTGTCTGGATATCGACGCTGCTATCGCCAATCATCAGCGTTTCTCGTGTTCCCGCTCCCGTTTCTTGCCGAAGTGTGTTGATACCGATCGGATCGGGCTTTTTCGACGGGAAGCTGTCGCCGCCGTAGACCTTGCGAAACTCGCGGCTTAAACCGAGCGCAGCGATGATGTCGGTGCTGATCCGCACGGGTTTGTTCGTAAGAACAGCCATGGTGTGGTCCTGGTCTGCCAATGCGTCGACCGCCTCTCTGACGCCCGGGTAGAGCTTTGTGTGTTCCAAGGCATGGACTCGGTAAAACTTGAGGAAGAACGCAAGAGCTTCCGCCACGCTCTCGTCCGAAGCACCGGGTCCTAGTGCCCGGCGGACGAGCACTGGAGCGCCATTACCAACGTAAGAAAAGATCAAGTTCGGATCAAGCGGTGGCAGGCCCATGTGTTCGCGCGTCGCGTTCATGGAAATCGCCAAATCCTGACTCGAATCGATCAGGGTGCCATCGAGGTCGAATATAAGCAGCAACTTCGATCTTCGCAAACGGCCGTTTTCGAGTTAGACTTCCGTACCTTTTCGCGCCGGCGGTTTGCTCCATAGCTGCCGCAGGTTCTGGATCTGCTCGGTGAAAGCATCCTTCAACTCCCGCGGCGCTAAATCGACCATCCACCCTGAGAGACGGCTGACGTAGGGCAATACTTGCGATTCCTCGAGCGCGGCAGGAGTTGGAGATGGCGAGAACGCAACAAAGAAATCAAGCAAAGCAGAGATAATCAGCGCTCCGCGCAATATACCTGCAAGGCCGCCAAGTAAGTGGTTGAACCAGGAGAGCCCGATCCAGCTGAAAACGCGGGACAAGAGCGACCCGATCAAAGCGCCCAAGACCAGAGTTCCCGACAAGATCAGCAGGAACCCAAGGACGTTTGCAACCGTAGGTGTGCTCACCCAGGGCAGAAGCTTTGCTGCCACCAGGCGGTAACACCAAAAGCCGGCGAGCAGCCCGACCACGGTAGCAACCAACCCGACCACCACGCGAGCTAGTCCCGCACGCAAACCAGAGAACGCAGACCAGAGAATGATCGCAAGCAGCGAAATATCCAACCAGTTCAAAGGCAGCATTATGGCAGTTAAGGCGCAGCTGTACCGAGGCCGAGGTCACGACCCATCAGTCTGCGATACGCTTCCGTATACTTCGCGCTGGTCTTCCGCACGACCTCTTCCGGCAGCGGCGGGGCCGGCGGCTGCTTATTCCAGTGCAGTGTCTCCAGGTAGTCGCGAACAAACTGCTTGTCGAAAGATACCTGAGGACCACCCGGGGCATACGTATCGGCGGGCCACCAGCGGGACGAGTCCGGCGTGAGAACTTCGTCCGCTAAGACCAAAGTGTCGTCGACAAAGCCAAACTCGAACTTCGTATCGGCCAGGATGATGCCATGCGCTCTCGCATGATCGGCCGCCCTTTGGTAAATAGACAGCGTCAGTTCCCGGAGCCGGTTCGCCAGATCAGTTCCTATCAGCTCGGCGACATGTTCGAACGGAACGTTCATGTCGTGACCTGTCTGCTCTTTCGTAGCCGGCGTGAAGATGGGCTCGGGCAGGCGATCTCCGTCCCTCAGCCCCCGAGGCAGAGGGATACCGCAAACGCGGCCGGTCTCCCGGTACTCTTTCCAACCGGACCCCGCCAGGTAGCCGCGAGCGACACATTCGACCTCGACCATACGAGCACGTTTCACCAGCATGGAGCGCCCCTCGAGCACGGCCTCGAAGGGCTGCAGTTCCCGTGGATAAGTTCCGAAATCGGCGGTAATCAAGTGATTGGGAACGAGATCGCTAAGGAATTCGAACCAGAAAAGTGACATCTGCGTCAGGACGCGACCTTTCTGAGGAATTCCCGTTGGCAAAATGCAGTCAAATGCCGATATGCGATCTGTAGCGATGAGCAGGAGCTGATCGTCCAAATCGTAGATGTCGCGGACTTTACCCCTCCCGACCAGGGGAATAGGAAGCTTAGTTTCGAGGAGTACCTCGTCCTGGGCCATGAATACGTCTGAGTATCGCAGAGGGAAGCTCGTGGCCCCCGCTGGGGTTGACGGAAAGGTTAAACTAGCTTAATGGCTCCTCACCGATTCGCGGTCTGTAACGAGATATTCGGGAAAATGCCCTTCGACCAGACTTGTAAGGAGGCGCGCGCTCTCGGTTATGAGGCAATCGAGATTGCGCCGTTCACACTGGCGGAAGACGCAGGCTCTTTATCCGTCGAAAAGCGTGTGGAGCTTCGAGAGACCATGCAGGCGAACGACCTGTGCTTCGCGGGTCTGCATTGGTTAACGGCGACTCCTCCTGGCTTGCATATGACCACGCGCGACGAGTCGACCCGGACGCGGACCTGGCAGTATATCCACCGCCTGATTGACTTGTGCGCGGACCTGGCTATCTGCCCCGGCGAGCACAATGGAGTGATGGTTCTTGGCTCTCCGAAGCAGCGATCAGCTGTCGACGGGATGACTCCTCGCGAGGCCACCGATATTCTCACTCACGAATTGGCCCATGCGGCGCCTCATGCCGAGAGTCGCGGAGTAAAGATTCTGGTGGAAGCTCTTTCACCCGACCAGACAAACGTCGTTACCAGCCTGGCAGATGCGGTCTGTATCGTGAAGCAAATCGGCAGCCCTGCAGTCCAGACCATGTTCGACACCCATAATGCTGTGGCCGAAACGGACCCCCACGCCGAGTTGATTCGACGGTACTGTTCTTACATCAAGCACGTACACGTGAACGAAATGGATGGCCGCGAACCGGGAGCGGGAGATTATGATTTCGATGCGCTTCTTCACGCGCTGTCAGCCGTGAAGTACTCCGGTTACGTCTCGCTGGAAGTATTCGATTTGAGCCGTGATGGCGTCGAGATCGCCAGGTCTGCAATCAATCATTTAATAAAGAACATGCGCGAGGCTGCATTCATTCACGCTGTATGAGTCATTACGTTGTTACCGGCGGAGCCGGGTTTATCGGTTCCGCTCTGATCAGAGCCCTGCTCGCTAACGGAAAGTCTGTTCACGTTATCGACAATCTCTCCACAGGTAGGTTGGAGAATCTTGAGGAAGTAGCCGACGACATTACTTTTCACGAGGTCGATTTTCGCGAGTACGATCAAATCGCGCCGATCATTGCCGGGGCCGACCGTGTATTTCATTTAGGCGCACTGCCCTCCGTTCCGAAATCGATTCTGCAACCCGTTCCAAGCCACGAGTCGAACATCGACGGATCCTTCAATGTGTTTCATGCGGCAGCGGAAGGAAAAGTTGGCCGTGTGATTTATGCGGCATCCTCGTCCGCCTATGGAGACACCGAGGTATTGCCCAAAGTGGAGACGATGGCCCCGCGTCCAAAGTCTCCCTATGCTGTTCAGAAGCTTTTGGGCGAGTACTACGCCAGTGTGTTTGCCGAGTGTTTCGGCCTTGAGACAGTGTCCCTGCGTTTTTTCAACGTGTTCGGTCCGCGGCAGGATCCATCGAGCGTGTACTCCGGCGTTCTGTCTATCTTTCTAACCTGTCTGATTGAGCACCGCTCGCCCACCATTTACGGCGATGGAGAACAGTCCCGAGACTTTACTTACGTTGAGGACGTCGTAGGGCTGCTTTTAAAAGCATCTTCGGCGCCTGCCTCCGTCTCCGGCAAGGTCTTCAATGCGGGTAACGGAAATCGTTACACGTTGAACCAGACCTGGAACCTGTTGCAGCAAATCGAACGCGTGAGTTTACCGGCTAAGTACGGTCCGCCACGCGCCGGTGATGTCAGGGACTCTCAGGCGGATATCACTGCCGCGGTAAAAGAGCTGGGCCATGCCCCGCGCTTTTCGTTCGAAGAGGGGCTTCGGCTGACTCTCGATTGGTATCGGGCCGATCTCGAACGGAAAGAGTCGGGTGAGCGCGTCGGCGCTCTGTGAGCGCCTTTGAGCGGCGCCAGGATGGTATTTACCGCTGCTCCGCTTTTAACGAGTTCGCTTGGCAGCGTCATGGATTTGGAACCCGATCCGCGAATCCACCGGTTCATGTCACACTCCGGCAAGTGCATTCAGCCATCGCCTGGAACGCTCGCGACCTCCAGGACCGGCAGCACGAGGGCGACGCACTCTTCACAGACGAAATCGGTAGGGCAGTGGGCGTCAGAACGGCGGATTGCGTGCCGATCTTACTGCTCGACCCGCGAAAACGTGTGGTCAGCGCGGTTCATGCGGGGTGGCGTGGAACCGCCGCGCAGATCGTTTCGCACACGATTCAAAAGCTACACGAAGGTTTTTGCAGTGAGCCGAGCGACCTTTTGGCCGCGATCGGGCCATGCGTCCGCCAGTGCTGCTATGAGGTTGGCCCGGAAGTGGCGGCGGAGTTCTCTGCTGCCTACAAGGCAAAGAACTCGCGCGACGACAAGTGGAACCTGGATATTGCGGCCGTCAACCGCCAACAGATGCTGGAAAGCGGGATGCTGCCCGGCCGCATATTCGATTTAGAAGCCTGTACGGTGGATCGAGCGGAAGACTTCTTCTCCTATCGTCGCGAACCGGAGATCCCTGGGCGGATGATCTCCTCAATCCAAAGAATCGCCTGACCTTTTTCGTTGCGGCACTTCAGGCGCGAGATGCATCTACCTCGGGTAACAAGGAGGAATGATGGATAAACACGCTAAAGCTCAATGGTCGGGCGACCTGAAGTCTGGCAAAGGGTCGCTTTCTTCGGGGAGCGGGGTGCTGTCGAATACGCCCTATTCGTTCCGTGATCGCTTCGAGAGCGGGACGGGAACCAATCCGGAGGAACTGCTGGCAGCCGCGCATGCAGGATGCTTCACCATGGCTTTGTCCATGACGTTAGGGCTTGAGGGATTGAAGGCGGATAGCCTGAAAACCACCTGCACGGTCACCCTCGACAAAGAGGGCGACGGTTTCGCTATCAAAAAGAGTGCGCTCAAGTTGGTGGCGAAGATTCCGGGAGCTTCCCAAGACGCCTTTGACCGTGCGACTCAGCAGGCGAAAGAAGGATGCCCGGTTTCGAAGTTGTTCGACACCGAAATCACCTTGGATGCGAAGCTCGAAAGCTAATTTTTTCCGGCCAGGAGAACCGGCGACTGGCATCTGGACGCGCCCGCCGGTTTCTCACAAAATGGTTCAGTCCTCGTCCTTTTGCGTTGCGAGACGCGTCATGACGTTCATATCTTCGAGCGTTGTTACGTCGCCGGTAACGCCGTTGGAGGTAACCAGCTCTCGCAGCAGCCGGCGCATGATCTTTCCGCTGCGGGTTTTCGGAAGTGCCTCGGTGAAACGCACCTCCTCGGGACGGGCAAACGCGCCGATTTCCGTTGCGACCCACTGTCGGAGTTCCTTGCCTAGTTCCTCGACGTTCCAATCGCCTTTCTTCAAAGTTACAAAGGCGCAGATAGCTTGCCCCGTGATCTCGTGAGGCTTAGCAACGACCGCGGCCTCGGCGACAGACGGGTGGTGGACCAGGGCGGATTCGACCTCCATCGTGCTGAGCCGATGGCCGCTGACGTTCATGACATCATCGACTCGTCCCAGAATCCAGTAATAGCCATCCTCATCGCGGCGAGCCGCGTCCCCTGTGAAGTAAGCATTGGGCACACGTGACCAGTACTGCTCCTTGTAGCGCCTGGGGTCGCCCCAGATGTTTCGGGCCATGCCCGGCCAGGGATTGCGAATGATTAAGTAACCCTCTCTGTTGTTACCCAGAAGATTGCCGTCAGTATCGATGATGTCGAGAACCACTCCGGGAAGGGGAAGCGTAGCCGAACCGGGCTTCAGCGGTGTCGCGCCCGGCAGCGGCGCAATCATGATCGCTCCTGTCTCGGTTTGCCACCATGTGTCCACGATGGGACAGAGGCCTCCACCGATAACGCTGTGATACCACTCCCAGGCTGCGGGGTTGATAGGTTCCCCGACCGATCCGAGCAGCCTCAGACTTGACAGGTCGTGGGCTTCGGGCCACTGGTTTCCCTGCCTGATCAGTGCGCGTATAGCCGTCGGCGACGTATAGAAAATCGTGACGCGGTGGTCTTCCACAATCTTCCAGAAACGATCGAAAGCCGGGTAGTCCGGCGCTCCTTCATACATTACGACGGTCGCGCCGGCGGCAAGCGGCCCGTACACAACATAGCTGTGGCCGGTAACCCAACCGATGTCCGCAGTGCACCAGAAAACGTCGCTTTCCTGGAGATCGAACACCCAACGCATGGTCATAATCGTCTGCAGGAGGTAACCGGCCGTGGTGTGTAGAATGCCCTTGGGCTTTCCGGTCGTCCCAGACGTGTAGAGAACGAATAGCGGGTGTTCGGGATCAAGATCCTGGGCCGCAGCAGATTCCGCGCTCTTGTCGCCGGGCGAGTTGCTGGAAAGCTCGCGCTCGAGTTCGTGCCACCAGAAATCACGGCCCTGGTGCATCGTTACCGCGGATCCCGTCCTTCGATACACCACGACGCTCTTCACGTGTGGGCAGTCCGTGAGCGCCTCGTCGACGGCGAGCTTCAGCGGTACTTCCTTGCCGCGGCGCCAGCCGCCATCGGCCGTGATCACAACGGACGCATTCAGATCCTGTATGCGCAACTTCAACGCCTCTGCGGAAAAGCCCCCAAAAACTACGCTGTGCGTAATCCCCATGCGTGCGCAGGCGAGGACGGCGATCGGCAATTCGGGAATCATCGGCATGTAAATGACCGCGCGGTCGCCTCTGCGGCACCCTAGGTGGAACAGGGTTGTAGCGAAGCGGCAGACCTCGTGATACAGGTCTTCGTAGGTCAATGTGCGCCGGTCGCCGGGCTCTCCCTCCCAAACGATGGCAGGTTTCGTCTTCCGATGCGTTTTAAGATGGCGGTCTACGCAGTTGTAAGCCGCGTTGATTTTGCCGCCAAGAAACCACTTTGCGTCCGGAGGATCCCACTCGAGGGTACGCGCGAAGGGCCTAAACCAACTCAGTTCCTTGGCTGCGAGATCTCCCCAGAATCGTTCGGGATCCGTCTTCGCGCGCTCGTACATCGAGTGATACTCTTCGAGACTCTTGATGTTGGATCGAGACGAAAAATCCGGAGGTGGATTGAAGGCTTTTTGATCGCTCATGGCGGACGAGGCTGCTTAGCGGCCAGTTTACCCCAGCGGGGAACGAACGTTGGCGCGTACTAACGCAACCTATGATGAGTAAAGGTGAGCGTAGGACGTCTGCTGATCTTCGCCGGTCTGTTGCTTGTTTGTCTGGGCGCGGCGTTCCTTGCGCTGGAGAAGCTCAATTTCCCTTTGGGCCGGTTACCCGGAGATCTCGTATTACGGGGCAAGCGCACATACTTCTACTTCCCGGTTGTAACCTGCCTGTTACTGAGCCTGCTTGGCAGCTTGGTGTTGTGGGTCGCCGGCCGGTTTCGATAAACAGCTCAGAGATCCGCTAGTGCACGGTTCCGATTTTCTCGGGAGGCCAGAATACGAATACAGCCTTGCCATAAATGTAGTTTCGAGGGACGAAGCCCCACGCCCGGCTGTCATTTGAGGAGACGCGATGGTCGCCCAGTACGAAATATTCGTCCGGAGGGACAACCCGTTTTGAGTAGCTACGGTCATCGCGGTATTCACGCGGAACATAGTTCTCGACCAGCTTCGTGCCGTTGATCAAAACGTATCCGTCCTCGACTTCAACGGTGTCTCCAGGGAGGCCGATTACGCGCTTGATGTATGACTTGGTCGTGTCTTCCGGAAACCAAAAAACGACCGTATCCCCGCGCTTGATGTCGCCAAGCTTGAACTTATACGTGAACTGATTGATAAAGAGCCGTTCCTGGTCAAACAAGCTCGGCATCATGCTGGTTCCCTCCACCTTAACCGGACGATAGAGGAACAAGATCACCAGAACGGCGATCAGCACCGAGAGCATGAGATCGCGGAACCACGAGATCGTTCCGATCAGGAACGACTTCGGTTGCGTAGGCTGCAGCGCAACCGGCTGGGAAGTCCCAAGCTGCGCGAGTACCTCTGGTTCAAGCTCGCCCATAGACACGAGAGTATCTGAATCAACTGTAAACGATGCGGCTCTAGATCTAGTAGTAACCTAGTACCAACTCAAGTACATCGCTGCTGATTTGGACGAATGAAGCGCTAAATCGTTTGCGGGAAATGCGCCGGAGCGGATTTACCGTCTCGCGAGGAGTTCAGCTTCAGCTCGGATCCAGTCTTCATCGGCCAAGCCATGGCTGAAGCCGCGAGCTTCCCAATACGAGTAAGCCAAGTGAGCGATTTCTTCAGGCGACACAGTTGGCTTCGAGTGCGAGACCGGGGTCGCGATGGGCGCATCAGTGAGAGGCGAAGCGGCCATTACTCCAACCGAATCAACAATTCCACCGTTTGTTGAACCAACGCCCGCAGCGGCCGTCATCACCTTGGCCGGGCCAGGATCGTTCGCTTCGACTCGGACGGACGGGGCGGCAGAAGACTTTCGATGAGCCTTAACGGGAGTGGCGTCGACGCTTTCTTTCGCCGCTTTTGAAGAACGGGTGGAACGAGTCTTTGGAGCTTCGATAACCGGAGTCGCTTCCTTGAGCCCCTCCTGTTCTTTTTTTAAGGACTTCTTCGAAGGTTTGCTGGACTGCATAGCGACATTTTAACGACTGCACAACAAAGATGTCATCATTTGTTTTAATCAGGGCTATCACACCGCAGATCGCGAACTCCCGGCGCTGGCATAACTCGTATAATTGGGGAAAGTGCAAAGCAGGGCTGGCAAACACACGACTTTCGCTCGTTTTGCCGCAGTCGCGTGCTTTTTTGCACTCCTGTTTGCCTCATTTGCAGGGCCGATTCATAAGCACGCGTCCGCTCAGGATCCGACATGCCTGATCTGTCACGCGAGCGATGAAAGTGCAGACACTGTCGCTATCGCCTGCGATGCAGGCAAGTTACACCTGTCTGCTTTGGGCCGAGTCGAGACAACCCCAGAACGCCTGCGTGTTCTCGAACCACTGCCACTCGCCCGCTCTCCTCGCGCGCCGCCTCAGTAATTGCCGTCCCATCAGCTTCGGCACTCTGTGAACGCGCTGTTCACAGATGTTCCGCGTTGTGGCTTGTCAATACCCGAGGTGTAGTGTTTTGCCCTTTAAATTAAGATCAACTCTTTTTACCGGTTTCGCTTTCTGTCTCACAGCATTCGTTCTCTCCGGGTCGTCGATGAACCAGGCAACGGGAAACGGAGGAACGATTATCGGAACTGTCACGGACCCCAGCGGAGCAGTACTGCCGAACGCCGTGGTCGCACTTACGAACTCGGTCACCGGCTACAGCCAATCGGCCAAGACGGATAGCGTTGGTGCGTTCCGATTGCCCAACGTACCTCCGAATCAGTACAAGCTTCAGGTCACTGCGGGCGGCTTCCAGGAATATCAGCAGACTGTTCCCGTTTACACGAACGTGCCGATTCAGCTCAAGGTCTCTTTAGCTCTGGCGGGATCGGTAGAACAAGTAACGGTTGAAGCTTCGGACGAAGCGCTCGAAAACGTACCCGCATCCCATATCGACGTTGACCAGAACCTTCTAGGGCGCCTGCCCATCTCGGCCGGGGGACAAGGATTGAGCGACGCCATTACTCTTACCTCGGGCGGCGTCGTTGCCGATTCGAATGGTTTTTTCCACCCGCAAGGGGATCACGGCGAGACAAGCTATGTTGTCGACGGTCAGCCGATCTCCGATCAGCAAAATAAGACATTTTCGACTCAGTTGCCACCCAACGCCTTCCAGTCGCTCGAACTCGTCAGCAGTGCTCCTAATGCGGAGTATGGCGACAAGACGAGCCTCGTCGTGAGTGCCGTAACGCGGTCGGGACTTGGACAAAAGCCGACGGCAAGCCTTGACCTGAACTATGGGTCATTCGGCACCGTTGGAGAGGAAGCAACTTTTGGGATAGGCAATGCGAAATGGGGCAACTTTCTGGTCGCGAATTTCAGCAGGACCGGGCGGTTTCTGGACAGCCCCGAGTTCACACCGTTCCACGATAAGGGCAACAACGAAACGCTGTTCGATCGCATCGATTACCAGCCAGGCGCGCGGGATTCGCTTCACCTGAACCTGTTCGCAGCCAGGAACTGGTTCCAGATTCCAAACACGTACGACCAGTTAGACCAGGATCAGCGGCAGCAAGCGCGAACTCTCAGCTTTGCTGCGGGTTATCAACACACCTTCACTCCGCAGACTCTCCTTACCATCAACCCGTTCTATCGGCAGGATCGCATCAACTACTATCCGAGTTCAGATATCTACCTCGATACACCGGCCACCATCTCTCAAGATCGGCATTTGACGAATTGGGGAACCCGCGCGGACCTTTCATACGCCAACAACATCCACAACGTGAAGGTCGGCACGCAGATTATGCAGACCCGCTTAGCCGAGAACTTCGGAGTGGGGATTACTGATCCACTCTTTAATCCCGTTTGTCTGGGAGTCGATGGAGATCCAGTGTTGGCGGCTTCCATCCGCAATCCTGCCGCTTGCAGCGGGGCGGGCTACGTGGCAAATCCCGGCGTTTCGATAGGCCTCATTCCGTTCGACCTGAGCCGCGGAGGAAACCCTTTCCTCTTTCACGGAAGAGGAAATATCAATCAGCAGAATCTATACGCGCAAGACCAGATCACGATCAAGAACCTGACCTTGAATCTAGGGCTGCGATTCGATAATTATGACGGGCTGTCTCAGGACAAGCTTCTGCAGCCTCGAGTCGGCGTTTCCTATCTCATTAAAGCAACCGGCACGGTACTGCGCGGCTCGTACAGCCGCACACTCGAGACGCCCTACAATGAGAACCTTGTGCTCTCGAGCCAGACCGGGTTTGGTGGTTTGCAGACCAGTCCGCTCGATCCGTTCGGCTCGAGCCCTCTTCGACCTGGGCATCGCAACCAGTTTGGCGTCGGATTTCAGCAGGCTCTCAAAAAAGTTGTTCAGTTCGAAGCTAATTACTTCTGGAAGTACACGAAAAACGCTTTTGACTTTGACACGCTGTTCAACACTCCCATCGCGTTTCCAATCAGCTGGCGAGAGTCAAAGATAGACGGGTTCTCGGCACGAGTCTCGACTTCGTCGATTCACGGGTTCCAGGCGTACACCACCATCGGACACACGCGAGCTCGATTTTTCGGACCCGAAGTCGGAGGGCTGCTTTTCAACTCTCCGCTCGAGACGGAGGTCTTTCGCATCGATCATGATCAAGCCTTCCAACAGACGACCTATCTCCGGTATCAATACAAGAAGAACGGCCCGTGGGCGGCTTTTACGTGGCGATTCGACAGCGGCGAGGTCGCCGGCAGCGTCACTGACCTGGTAGATGCAATCAGTCTGACGGCCAGTCAACAAGCTACCATCGGCTTCTACTGCGGAAGCACGTACGCAAGCCTGGGCAGTCCCATCACGTCTTGCGGGAGCAACTATGGCGCTACGCGCTTGACGATCCCCGCTCAGGGCACGTTCAATCCTGACCACAATCCTCCGCGTATCGCAGCGAGAAATCTGTTCGACATCGGAATAGGAATCGATAACGTGTTCCACCGTGACAAGATCAAAACCAATATCAAGTTCACGGCAGTCAACATCACGAACGAGGCGGCACTCTACAATTTCCTCTCCACCTTCAGCGGTACGCATTGGGTCACCCCCCGCAGCTACCAGGTGTCGCTCGGCTGGACTTACTGATCCCTGGCTGATCAGGCGTAGAGCAACTGACGCTCTGCAAGAATGAAAAACATGCCAGGAAGCATTGCGCTCGTCGCGAGCGGTGATCTGCGTCTCTCTGCAAACCAGGTTTGTTGGCCGGCGCAACATTCGGTCGAAGAGGCGCTGACACGTGCGATTGAGAAGTTTGGTTACAGCGTCAAACGCGCCCACCCCTACGATCCGGTTAAGAAGCACGGGTTCATCGATTCACAGAAGTATGGAATGGAGATCTTTCGCCAGATGGACGAGAACTCGCCACTCATCGTGGTTGAGGCTGTCTGGCAATATAGCCACCACGTGCTTCCCGGGTTGACCACTCACAAAGGACCGATCCTGACAGTTGCCAACTGGAGCGGGCAATGGCCAGGGTTGGTCGGCATGCTGAATTTGAACGGTTCGCTCACGAAAGCGGGTGTTCCCTACACGACCCTGTGGTCAGAAGACTTCGCCGATGACTACTTCCTCACCCGTCTTGGCCAGTGGCTGAAGGGAGAAGAGGTCCATCATGATACGTCTCATGTGAGGCCGCTCAACGCGCTGCGGATCCCAGCAGAGAGCGAGAGCCTTGGACGATCCTTGGCGCAGCAGTTGAAGCGTGAGAAGGCGATCATGGGGGTCTTCGATGAAGGGTGTATGGGCATGTTCAACGCGATCGTTCCTGACCACCTTCTGAACAAAACCGGCGTATTCAAAGAGCGTTTAAGTCAATCGGCCTTGTATGCCGCGATGCAGACTGTACCGGAGGATGAGGCACGGTCTGTGCGTGCGTGGCTCGACCGTAAAGGCTTACAGTTCAAAACCGGGACGAACCCGGAAACGGATTTGACGGATAGCCAGCTACTCGAACAGTGCAAGATGTACATCTCGGCGTTGCGGATTGCGGATGAGTTCGGATGCGATGCTGTCGGAATCCAATATCAGCAGGGCCTGAAGGACCTTGCCCCGGCTTCTGATCTGGCGGAAGGGCTCCTCAACAACTCGGACCGGCCGCCAGTCAAGTCGGCGGACGGCCTCACTCTCTACGACGGGCAACCGCTTCCTCACTTCAACGAGGTAGATGAGTGTGCCGGACTGGATGCGCTGATCACGAACCGCGTTTGGAATGCACTGAGACTCCCACCGGAAACAACGCTTCACGACGTGCGCTACGGAGAGATGTACGGCGACGACTTCGTGTGGGTATTCGAGATCTCAGGCGCGGCGCCTCCTGCTCACCACGTCGATGGGTACAGAGGAAGCACTAGCGAACGGCAACCGCCCATGTACTTCCGGCTCGGGGGTGGCTCCTTGAAGGGCATCGCCAAGCCCGGCGAGATTGTCTGGAGTCGGGTATTCGTCGACGCGGGAGTCCTGAAGGCTGACTTGGGACGTGCTCGGGCGGTGGAGTTGCCGCGAGAAGAAACCGAGCGCCGGTGGGCAATGACCACGCCGCAATGGCCGATCATGCACGCTGTGTTCTACGGCATCAATCGCGATCAGATGATGGCCCGACATAAAGCCAATCACATTCAGGTTGCGTATGCGGCGGATGCCGAATCTGCGAATCGCGCCCTTGCTGTGAAAGCGGCTTTCTTCCGGGAAGCAGGGCTGGACGTCAGCATTTGCGGATCACAGACGGACTTATAAACAGATGAGAGTTGGACTGATGGGAACCGGCGCGATTGCCAATAAGCACGCGCAAGCATATCGGAATATCGGGTTTGAATTAGTTGCCTGTTCGAATCGAACTGCGGAACGCGGACAGCGGTTCGCCGACCAATGGGGCGCGACGTTTGTGCCGGACTACCGGAGCCTTTGCCGCTACGAGGGCCTGGACTTCATTGATGTCTGCACATTTCCGGATTCTCACCTCGAGCCCGTGGAAGTGTGTGCCGAAATCAAGAGACCTGTTCAAGTACAGAAGCCGATTGCGACTAACCTCCAGACGGCGAGGAGAATGGTCGAGGTTGCCCGGGCGGCGGGAATTACCTTCGGCGTGGCGAGCCAGCATCGGTTCGACGATTCGACGATCTTCCTCAAGCGGGCCTTGGCGGGCGGGCGCTTGGGCAAGCTGCTGGAAGCCGATGCATACGTGAAGTGGTTCCGCAGTGACGAATACTATTCACGACCGATCAAAGGCAGTTGGCAGACGGAAGGCGGGGGCGCTCTCATCAATCAGGCGATTCATCAGGTGGATGTATTGCTGTACCTGTTCGGTCCCGTCAGCACCGTGCAGGGAATGTGGCAGCTGGGTGCCCGGCACAAAATCGAGTCGGAGGATATCGTTAACGCGCTGCTGCAGTACGAATCCGGACCAACGGGCGTGATCCAGGCCGCGACGGCATTCTGGCCCGGTTATACCGAGAGAATCGAGATACACGGGACGAAAGGTACCGCCATCATCTCCGGCGACCGCTTGACCACTTGGGATGTGCTCGATGACAAGGCGGCGAACGAACTCGATCCGGCGCCGGTTGAGAGCAACGTAGCGTCAGGCTCCTCTGACCCGATGGCGATCAGCGTGACTTCGTTTGAGCGACAGTTCCTCGATTTCGCGGACGCCATCCGGAACCATCGCGAGCCGCTCGTCAATGGCGAAGAAGGTTTTCGCGCACTGGAATTAGTGCTGAATATCTACGATTCCTGCCGGCAAAACGCGGCTTAGATCAGGCGATCTGCTGGGACGCGGCCAGATCGCCCGAAACATCGACGATTGGATTGTAGGTGAGGATGCGGCCGCAACTCTCGCACAGCAAGATCTGATCGCCGCGCCGTAAGTCCTGGAAGTATTGTGGCCGCAGGGAGATGCGGCATGCCTCGCACCGGCCGTCGGTGGCATCGGCGATGGGTGTATTCTTCGTCTTCTTGCGTATTCGTTCGTAAGTCGCGTAGAAGCTCGGGGTCATCTCACCAACGATAGCCTTACGTTCAGCCGTCACTTCGGCAAGCTGCTTTTGATCAACGGCCGTTCGCTCACGGGCGTTCTTCTTCTCGGCTTCCACATTCTGCGTCTGCTTCTTCAAATCCATCTCGGAGCTGCCGACGTTCTTCTCAAGGGCTTCGGAACGCTCCATGAGGTCGAGGATGCGGTCTTCCGCTTTTCTGATTTCGCCCTCAGCGTAAGTGATTTCGTTTTGAAAGGCCCGATATTGCTCGTTGGTCTTCGCTTGCAGACTCTGATCGCGAAGCTTAGAAACTTTTTGTCCCTGAGTCTGGATCTCGCCTTCTAATTGCCTGCGATCGCGCCCGTTTGCGGCTAACGCAGCACGGTCTTTCTCGAGTTGGCGCGTGTGCGATTCCAGCTTCTTTTCGATTTCGGTTACGTGCTTGGGGAGTGTTGCGATCTCCGCTTCGAGGCTCGCAATCTTGCGATCGACAGCTTGAAGACGAAGCGCAAGGGCAAGGTCTTTCAGCATTTAGTCCGAAGTTTAGCACGCATCCGGGCGCATGATCGTTTGCAGAGCGGCCAGGTTAAGCACTCGCTCCATACTCGGTCAGAAAGCGTGAAATGGTCTCGATTCCCGCATAGAAATTGCTGACGCGAAATTTCTCGTTGGGCGAGTGCAGGCCGTCGTCGGGCAATCCGAAGCCCATCAACACGGTGGGTATGCCGAGGTGAGCGGCAAACTCGCCAACGATCGGGATCGATCCGCCACTACGGACGAACACGGTCTCCCGTCCCAGAACATCGCCAAAGACTTTAGCGGCAACGCGGATCGCCGGATGGTTCGGATTGACGGAGTTTGCGGGACCCGCACCCAGAACACGCAGCTCTGTTTTGATCCCTCGAGGGGTGTTCGCCCTCATCCAGTCCCGGATGGAGTCAATCAAATGCTGCGGATCCTGATTCGGCACGACCCGGACACTTACCTTTGCAAGCGCCTTCGCAGGGATCACGGTCTTAGATCCGGCCCCGGTGAATCCGCCCGCGATGCCGTGTACTTCGAACGTAGGACGCGCCCAAACCCGAGCGAGCACGGACTGGTCGGGCTCGCCCGTTAGTGATAAAGCGCCAACTTCGTTTTCGAGAAACTCTTGCTCGGAGAATGGCAGGCGCTCCCAACTTTGTGTTTCGGCAGGTTCGGGCGGAGTCACCCGGTCGTAGATGCCCGGGATTAAGATCCGGCCATCGGCATCTTTGGCCGTCGCGAGCAGTTGGACCAAGCCAAAGACGGCATTTGGAGCAGCACCGCCATACATGCCGGAGTGGAGATCGCGGGCAGGTCCTGTTGCCTCAATCTCCATGTAGATCAACCCTCGAAGGCCGATGCAGAGAGTGGGAACGCCATCCGCGAACAGTTCGGTATCGGAGACAAGCGCCACGTCGGCCTTCAGCCGGCTCTTCTGGTCCGCTACATATCTGGCGATGGACTCGCCGCCGATTTCCTCTTCGCCTTCAAGCAGAAACTTGAGGTTCACGGGCAATTGCCCATTGCCGACAGCGCGCAAGGTCTCCGCCGCTTTCACGTGCATGTACATCTGACCTTTGTCATCGCTTGCACCGCGTGCGTAGATGTTGCCGTTCTCGATCGTTGGCTCGAAGGGCGGCGACTTCCAAAGCTCCAGGGGGTCGGGAGGCTGTACATCGTAATGGCCATAGCAAAGAACGGTTGGTTTGCCCGGCGCTTTGAGCCATTCGCCATAGATCAGCGGGTGTTTCGCCGTCGGAATGAGCTCTACTTTTTCGAGACCCGCTTCAGCTAAGCTGTCACGCACGAAACTTGCAGCGCGGGCGACATCTGGTTTGCGCTCCGGGAGGGTGCTGATACTCGGGATGCGGAGGAATGCGAGAAGCTCTTCGAGAAACCGTGATTTATTCTGCTCCACGTAATCGTGGATTGCGGATTGCACGTGGGAATGCCTCACCCCGAATGTAGCAATGGTCCAACCGCTGAGGGTTTCGACAAGCGACAGGAACCGCTATAGTAAGGCCGATGTCTGAATCTTTGCAAACCGAGTTGATCCACCTCACATGCCCGAACTGTAAACAGATCACAAGCCTGAGTCTCGCGTCTTTAGACGAGAACCCTCGCCCAAAGTGCCCCTTTTGCGGAGAGCTTATTCCCGTGGACATCGATGCAGCCCGTCAGGACGGCCACAGGAAAGCGCTCGAACTCGATCAGTCCGTAGATTCGCTAGGATCCGTAGAGTAAAAGAGCGAAGCTCAGAATTCTGGAAGTCCAGCCTTGAACAGGTGAAAGCCCTAGCTCTTTCTACCCACGCGCCAAAGAAAGATCTGCTCGCCATCGACGTTCTGGACCTGGTGAGGCTTCCATTCCCCTAGATCGAAAGTATGGGTGACGATCCTTGCGCCAGGCTTGAGAGTCTGCTGCAACTTAGGTGAAAGCTTGCGATGCATATCGGGCAGCAGGTACATCGTGACAAGTGTGGCCTCTCGGAAATCTACGTCGTACACATTCTGTGCTGTGAACCGGACCAGCGACTCCACCCCTTCTCGTTTCGCGTTCGCTCGCGCCTCTTGAATGCGTTCGGGATCGACGTCGACACCTACGCCGTGTGCCCCGTACTGTTTGGCGGCAGCGATCACGATCCGTCCATCGCCGCAGCCCAGGTCGTACACGACATCACTCTTCCGAGTGCCCGCAAGCTTCAGCATGGCATCGACTACTGGTAAAGGCGTGGTCACATAGGGAGCATGGATATCGACCTCTTGCTGGCCTGAGCGAAGTACCGGGAAAGCCAAACCGCTCAGTAGTAGGAGAGACAGCCACACCTGAATGATCATTTACGAACTCGCTCCTAAAGGCCCAAAGTCAGTAGTTGGACATCTTTCTTCATCTGCTGTTTCCCTGAAAGCAAGGGTCTGCGTTGATGCGCTGTGGAGTGAGGCTGTCCGCGATTAGGGCCGAATGGCGAAAGCTACTTACCGCTCTGGATGGAAAACACCGCGACGGTCGCTAATAGGTTAGGAGCGAAGTTGATCTTCCGGTGTCGGTTAACAAAGATCTGGCGTTCGATTCTCCAGTTCTGTGCCTGACAGAGATGGATGAAGTCCTTGACCGTCAGAAAGTGCAGGTTCGGCGACTCGAACCAGTCGTAGGGAAATAGCTCGGTACGGGGAGCGCGTCCGCTGAGCAAGTGCGCGAGGCGTGTGCTCCAGTGTCCGAAGTTGGGAAACGCCACAATGGCGCGGCGCCCCACACGCAGCATCTCACGAAGTACACGCAGCGGATAGCGCATCTCCTGCAAGGTCTGGCTCAGAATGACGAAGTCGAACGTGTGGTCTGGGTAGTCGGCTAATCCCGCTTCAATGTCACTCTGATAGGCCGAGACTCCGCGCGCGATAGCTCGCTGGATCTTCTTCGGGTCGATTTCGACGCCTTGCGCCTTGACGCCTTTGTTCTCACGCAGCCAGGCCAGCAACTCGCCGTCGCCACAACCCAGGTCCAGCACCGTGGATTCCGGCGTAATCATTTCCCCGATCAGAGTGAAATCCGATCGGCTGGAGATTTCGGGATACGTTGTGGCATCGTCAGCTGTCGGAGCCGTTTTGTTTCTCGTTGAAGCTCCCGGCTTGGTTTTCCTCGTTTCCTCGACGAGCACGCTATGGAGGAATCCGGAAATGACCTCGCTCTGCTCACGCGTTTCGAGTAGGAACGCATCGTGCCCATACGTGGACTTCAGTTCGCAAAACGCGACATCGAGCGAGCGGCTGCGCAATGCGCTCACGGTTTCAAGTGACTGGTAGGTGGGATAGAGCCAGTCGGAGGTAAAGCTGATCACAAGGAAGCGGGAGCGCGCGTGTTCGAAGGCCGCCGCGAGCGACGCGTGTCCTGCCGACAGGTCGAAGTAATCCATCGCCTTGGTGATGTAGAGGTACGAGTTCGGGTCGAAGCGCGTAATAAATTGGCTTCCGCGGTAACGGAGATAGCTCTCAACCTCGAAATCGACCGAGAAGTCGAAGCCAAACGCGTCTTTGTCGCGCAGTCTGCGACCAAACTTCTGCCGCATGGAGCCATCACTCATATAAGTGATATGCCCGACCATTCGTGCGATAGCCAGTCCTCGCCCGGGTGGCTTGGTGTCGTAGTAGTTCCCTTCGTTCCAGTCGGGATCCGCCATGATCGCCTGGCGGCCTACCTCGTTGAATGCAATCTGTTGTGCGCTATGACGTGACGTGGCGGCGATGGGAATGACGGCGGCGACCGAATCGGGGTAGGAGACCGACCACTCGAGCGCCTGCATACCGCCCATGGATCCGCCTGCTACCGCGAGTAGCCGATCGATGCCAAGGTACTCAACCAGCCGCTTCTGCAGACGAACCATGTCGCGAATGGTAATGACGGGAAAGCGCAGTCCATAGCGCTGACCGGTGGCCGGGTCGAGAGAGCCGGGCCCGGTGGTCCCCTGGCATCCTCCCAGGACATTCGAGCAAATGACGAAATAGCGGTCCGTGTCGAAGGGAAGACCGGGACCGACCATAGACGACCACCACCCGGTCAACCCGGTCTGGAGATGAACACCGGCGGCATGAGCATCCCCACTAAAGGCGTGTAGGACCAGGATGGCGTTGGAACGGTCCGCGTTCAATTCGCCGTAAGTCTCGTAGGCGACATCGACTTGTTTGAGGGTCACTCCGCAGTCAAGCGCGAGAGAATCGAAAGTCGCGCGTTGCGTTTCGACGGTGAAAGCTGTTTCGACTGTGGTGGTTGCCATGGCCCCGAGACAACGAGGAGGTCTGATTTGCACAATACCATGCCGCAAACTCCTCGGCGTTGCTGCTCATTACCTGCGAAATCGGAATCATTACAAATCCGCGCCGCTTTGCTTGGGAGGAGCCATATAGTACTTTTCTTGTTGCAGGAGTACAGGTAAGTCCTTAGGAATGATTTACATATCGCCCAAATTTACAGTGCCAATTCCGTCCTAATCCCTGGGAGATGTACGGTACTAGACGATAAAGGACTTCGTTATTTTTCATACCGTTGCACCGCCTGAGCTGCCAACTTTAGAGTGGCCGCTAACGTGCTGGTAAATAGCCCGGATAATATTATGGCTTCCGCAGCTCTCTCTCGGCCCCAACCTGCAGCAGCACCCTTCACCGCTTCTCCGTCGGGGAGCGCGGTTACCGCGCACGACCTGTGCGACGATTTGTTGGCACATATGTTGGATTGCGAGTTGTGCCTGGATCCCGCCCAGCCTCCGTGCGCGGCCTGCATGAGCTTGCAGAACGACATCAAAGCGCAACGCGGCCCGGCCACTGGCGTTGTGTTCGCCTACTAAATCCGTTTACGCTTTCGGCGGGTGTTTTTCGGCGCGGTGCTCCCTTGCTTTACTGAGCGATTCTGCGAACACGGCTAGCCGGATGGATAACGATCAAAGGCTATTCCGAGCAAAGCTTTACGAAATTTTATAGCTTCTCGGGCGACTCAGTTGAAGAGGTCACACCCTCTTGGCCCGCTCGAAAAGCGAAATGCAAACCGCGCCATATCGTTTTCAACTTCTCGCTCCTGCTGGAATTGCACCGTCTGCCGTAAACGGTCCGATCAGAGCCGATATCGATTCGTACGAGCACTACCTGACTTCTCTCCAAAAACTTCGAGCTCAGTCCTACATCGCAGATGGGGCTATTGGACCTGACCAATTGGACGGAGACGGCCGGTTCCGAATGCACTGGGACGAAGAGTCCTGGCACTTCCTTCTGGTCAACCCTGAAGAAGAGGTCGTGGGCTGTGTGCGCTACCTCGCCCACCAGGGAAGTGCTCGTGCCGAAGACCTTTTCATCAGTCATTCTGCAATTGCAAAGGATCCAGTCTGGGGGGCCAGATTTCTCGAGGCGCTCGAGTCCGATCTCACCTATGCGCGCGAAAACCTGCTGACGTTTATTGAAGTCGGCGGATGGGCGATAGAAACCGGTTACAGGCACACCAGGGCGGCCCTGGAGATACTGCTCGCCTCATTTGCATGGGCACGATCGATTGGCGGGGCGATTGGGTGCTGCACTGCGACCTTTCGCAACAGTTCAGCGCCCATGCTCCGGCGAATCGGCGGGCGCAGCTTCGAGCACAACAGCGAGGCGATCCCGCCGTACAACGACGCGCACTACGGATGCATGATGGAAGCACTCCGGTTTCATTTCCAGGATTTCGATCCGCGTTTCCAGAAGATGGTGGATAGCATCTGTGACCGGATGACAGAACAGTCCACGATTGCTCGTTCCCTCGACGACGCCATGTGCCTGGACGATGCGATGAGAACCACAACGAGTCTCCAGGCTCTGAATCGCGGGCTTCAGTCCGCCAACAAACCTGCCACTGCGCCCGTAACCATTTCGATTTAATCCAGACCCGCCATTTCGATCCGACGGCCCCCTCGTGCACACTAGAGCGATATGGCCGAGCGGCGTTCGGGTGTCGCCCTTGATTTCAAAACCATCCTCGCGTTCGCTGCAATCTATATCGTCTGGGGATCGACGTTCTTCGCCATCCGCGTCCTCGTTCGCACGGTACCGGTGTTTTTGGCTGCCGGTTCTCGCTTCGCCATCGCCGGCCTGCTCATGTTGGGGTGGCTTCGATGGAATGGCGGCGGCCGTCTAAGCCGTCTTGAATGGAAGAACGCGTCCGTGCTTGGCGCATTGCTCTTCCTGTTCCCCTACGGCGGTCTTTTTTGGGCCGAGAAGACCTTGCCGTCCGGAGTCGCGTCCGTGCTTGTTGCGACTATCCCGCTCTGGACGGTCTTTCTTGAAGGCGTAGTATTCAAAGCGACTCGGCTCCGCACGCTACCGTTGTTGGCGATTAGCCTGGGCTTTGCCGGCGTGGTGGTTGTCGCGACCGGCGGCAACGAATCCGGCAGACGATTCGCTCTGCTCCCCTGCCTGGCTCTCATGGGAAGCACGATTTCGTGGTCTCTCGGAACTGTCGTCTCGAAAAAGCTGAAGCTTCCTCAGTTGAAGGCCTTGAGTTCCGCGGGTCAGATGCTCACCGGAGGCGCTCTCTTACTCTTGTTCTCCTCCCTGACGGGAGAGTTCCGCTCTGCACCCCGTCCGGATCTTCCAGCCTTGGTGTCGTTAATTTATCTGATCACCGCGGGATCCATTGCGGGGTTCACAGCATACACTTGGCTCCTCGGTCGGCTTCCGGCCACAACGGTTGCGAGTTATGCTTATGTAAATCCGGTTGTCGCGTTGCTGCTTGGCCACGTTTGCGGAGGTGAGGCAATCTCCGGGCAAACCCTGTGGGGTTCTGCCATTATCGTGGTGAGCGTCGTCCTGCTGCTTAGCGTTCAGCGGATTAGGAGTGCGCCCATGTCGGCGAGTGTTAGTGTGCGGACGTGAAGGCAAACTTCGATATCAAAGTTCAATCGCTTCTTACCCTGGTATTGCTGCTCCCCTTGAGGGCGGGCGCGGCTCCCCCTCCCGCAGACTCAGCCTTGTCGGCGTATGCCGGAACCTGGACAGTTACCAGGAACAATGCAGGCGCGGGAAGCAAGCCGGAAGAGCTTCGTAATGAATGCATTGCCGTCGGGAAATATTTCGCCTGTGAGCAGACCGTCAACGGCGCCGTCACCGGGCTGCTGCTGATCGTCCCCGGCAATCAACCGGATCACTTCAATACTCAGACCGTCCTCCCAGATGGACGCGCGACGGGAAAGGGGGAACTGGCCATCTCGGGCAGCAAGTGGATCTTCTCAAGCATTTGGAATTCAGGCGGAAAAACAATGCGGTATCGAACAACAAACACTTTTTCGGATAAGAATCATATCCACTTCGAGCAGGAAGAATCAAGCGACGGAACGCATTGGCAGGTAACCGGTTCCGGTGATGACGTCCGGGTGACAGGAGCCAAACGATAGTTGAGGATGAAAAAGCTTCTCCTGTTCACGACAATTCTGACGGCGTTTTCACAAGCGCAGCAGCCAGCGCCCCAGCAAGGCGGCACTCCGGGCGCGGGTGCGAGCGGCTTGGCGGGCGCCCCGACCATAGGCGGCGCGCAACCCGGCGCAGGTGGGAGTTCCGACCAGGTTCTCAAGAGAATCGATGACGTTCTCTGGTTCACCCGTCTGACCGACATCGCCGACGTGGACAAAATCGAGTACACGAGTCTACCGCCTGCCCGCACTTCGAATCCGAAGGCGCCGGGAGCGACCAATCCGCTCATCATCCATGCCTATACGTTTATTCCGAAGAAGCTCGACCGCTCGAAAAAGCAGCCCTTCATCACCTTTGCGCACCAGGGTGTCCATGCGAATTTCGACACCAGCGACTTACACGTTATCCGCGAATTGCTGGAGCAGGGCTATTCGATCATTGCCTGTGACTATCGGGGCAGTACCGGTTATGGGACCGCCTTCTACCAGGACATTGATTACGGCGGCAGAGAGATTGACGACGTGTTCAGCAGTACGCAATGGATGCTCGATACTTATAGCTTTCTCGATGCGAAGCGCGCCGGAATGATGGGTTGGAGCCATGGCGGGTTCATCACGCTCATGAACATCATGGAGCATCCGAAGACGTATGCGGCTGCGTATGCCGGCGTCCCCGTGAGTGATCTCGTAGCGCGCATGGGATATGAGCCCGAATCGTATCGGCAGCTCTATTCAGCGCCGTATCACATTGGCAAAACGGTACGCGAAGACATCGAAGAATACCGGCGGCGATCTCCGGTCAACCATGTGAAGACATTGGAAACGCCTTTACTGATCCATGCCAATACGAATGACGAAGATGTCAACTACCTCGAAGTGGAACACCTGATGCAAGCGTTGAAGGCTGAAGGCAAGAAGTTCGAGTCCAAGGTGTATGAGAATGCACCAGGCGGTCACTATTTCAACAGAACCGATACGCGCATGGCCCGCGAATCCCGCGCGGAAGTTTATCGGTTTCTCGCCGGCTACTTGCATCCGGCCAATCCTCAGCAGTAACTTACACGATTGTATCTACGACTATTCGATACTTACTTACCAAAAATGAATAACCTCATCAGATTCGCCAGGCTCGGCCTCGTTTTATCGGCGGGCTTGGTGGCGCAGTTGCTTCCGGCGCAGAGTCCATCGAAGATCACGACGCCGAAGGAGCAGTTCGGATTCAATCTCGGCGACGACTATCAGCTCACAAATTACACTCAGCTGACCGAGTACTGGAAGAAGCTCGCCGGCGAAACAGATCGCATGCGGCTGACCACCATCGGCAAGACGGCTGAAGGTCGAGATCAGCTGATGGCGATCGTCACGGCACCCGAGAATTTGAAATCGTTAGATCGTTATCGAGACACCACACGGAAGCTATCTCTCGGCGAAGGCTTGACGGACGATGAGGCTCACGCTCTCGCAAAAGAAGGGAAAGCGGTGGTGTGGATCGATGGCGGGCTTCACGCGACCGAGGTGGAGTGCGCGCAAGCCCTGACTGAGATGGTTTACCAGATGGTGAGCCGAAACGATGAAGAGACCATGCGTTTTCTTCACGACATCGTCATCCTGTTTGTCCAGGACAACCCGGACGGACAGGAACTGGTCGCCAACTGGTATATGCGGAACCCCGACGCAACCAAGCGGTCAACGGAGGGCGTACCGCGGCTTTGGCACAAGTACATCGGTCACGACGATAACCGCGACTTCTTCATGAGCAACATGCCGGAATCAACTAACATCAATCGCGTTCTGTATCGCGAGTGGTTCCCGCAAATCATGTACAACCATCACCAGACGGGCCCTCCGGGCGCGGTCATTTTCATGCCTCCGTTCCGCGATCCGTTCAACTACCACTTTGACCCGCTCATCATGATGGAACTGGATCAGGTCGGTTCGGCGATGCATAGCCGTATGGAAGCGGAAGGCAAGCCGGGCGCGGGTATGCGCAGCGCGGCTACCTATTCCACCTGGTACAACGGCGGCCTTCGGACCAGCACTTATTTTCACAACATGATCGGTTTGTTAACGGAAATCATCGGGAACCCGACACCGATCGACATTCCGCTCGTGCCCACGACTCAGCTGCCTCACGGGGACCTGCCGTTTCCGATCGCGCCTCAGAAATGGCATTTGCGGCAGTCGATTGAATACTCAATCACCGCCAACCGCGCCGTTCTGGATTTTGCCTCCCGCTATCGGGAAACACTGCTTTACAACTCGTACCGGATGGCGAAGAATTCGATCGATCGCGGCAACACAGATGCCTGGACGATCTCTCCCAAGCGGATCGAAGCTCTTCGGGCCGCAGCGGCCGAATCGAAGAGCGCATCCACTGTGAATGTCTCGCCGCTTGCCGCTGGCCCGGGAGGCCGTGAAGCGGTACCGGCCAAGCTGTACGAAACCGTGTTGCACGATCCCGCCCTTCGCGACGCGCGCGGTTACATCATCCCCATAGAGCAACCAGACCTCCCGGCAACTGTGCACTTTCTGAATACGCTGATCAAGAACGGCGTCACAGTTCAGCGGGCGACCTCGGCATTTCAAGTTGCCGGCAAGAGCTATAGCGCCGGATCTTACGTTGTGAAGAGTGCCCAGGCATATCGGCCGCACGTCCTCGACATGTTCGAGCCTCAGGATCACCCGAACGATTTCCGGTACCCGGGTGGCCCTCCAGTGCCGCCTTATGATGCAACCGGCTATACGCTGGCCTTCCAAATGGGAGTGAAATTCGACCGTGTTCTCGAGGGCTTCGATGGTCCGTTCGAAAGGATGAATGATCTGCTCACTCCGCCGCCGGGCACATGGACGGGACCTGCAAAGGCAGCAGGCTACCTGATCAGCCATCGCGTCAACAATTCGTACATTCTCGTGAACCGACTCTTGAAGGGGAAAGCAGACGTGTTCTGGCTGAAGACCACGCCGGCCGGCGTCAACGCAGATGAGATCGGAACCGGGGCCATCTGGGTTCCTGCCTCACCTGTCGCGCAGCAGGTATTAACTGGTGCAAAAGCACTGGGCGTGAACGTACTGGCGCTGAGCAAGCATCCAGCCGGCGACTCGATCAAGCTGAAGCCCATCCGAATCGGCCTCTACGACCAGTACGGCGGATTGATGCCGTCCGGGTGGACGCGCTGGTTATTCGAGCAATACGAATTTCCGTACAAGGTGATTTATCCGCAGGATCTCGATGGTGGCGACCTCGCGAAGAACTTCGACACGATTGTGTTTACGGACGGCGCTCTTCGCGTGCCCGGAACCGGCCGTGGCGGCGGTGAGGGATTCGCTGCGAGGCAACCTGCACCGGATACCATACCCACCGAGTTCCGGCCCTGGTTGGGACGAATAACGCCGGAGAAGACCATGCCGCAGATTCGCCAATTTGCAGAAGCCGGCGGAGCCGTCGTGACGATTGGCTCGTCGTCAGCAGCCCTTAGCTCCATGTTGGGCCTGCCGGTGACTAGTGCCTTGGTCGAACAAACCAATGACGGTAAAACCCGGCCGCTGCCACCTGAGAAGTTTTACATCCCCGGGTCTCTGCTGACAACCAGCGTCGACAACACGAATCCGATCGCGTACGGCATGCCGAACCAGGTCGATGTGTTCTTCGATAGCAGTCCGGTGTTTCGGATGAAGCCGGATTCGGCGCTCAAAGGCGCGCATCCCGTTGCCTGGTTCGCCAGCAGTATGCCTCTTCATAGCGGATGGGCCTGGGGCCAGCAGTATCTGGATGGCGGCGTCGCCGTTGCTGAGGCAGCTTTGGGGCCGGGCAAAGTGTTCCTGCTCGGACCGGAGGTTGCGTTCCGTGGTCAACCTCACGCCACGTTCAAATTCCTGTTTAATGGTGTGCTGTTAGGCGGCGCCAAAGAGCCACAGGCGACTTCTACGGAATAACAGGCGTTTCACGGGACAGCACGCACCAGCAGATTGCGCCGGCTAGGATACTGATTCCGATGCCGGCCAACACATCTGCCGTGTAATGGTAGCGTCCATAGATTGTTGCCAATGACACGCTACACGCGTACATCAACAATCCCCACGCGACTCTCTTTCGAGAAAGCGCGAAGAACATGCCCCAGGCAGCAGAGAACGCAGAGGACACGTGAGCGCTCGGAAATACCCCGACGTGGATTGTGCCCTTTTTCAAAACCCAGAGGTTCAGAACTCTAACCCATGTTGTCACGGAAGGCATAACGGCGGCGGGATATAACAACCGGGGCGGCTGCGACGGAAAGAACGGGAATAAAGCGTAAGCGCCGAGAGTGCCGGCGAGGTAGAAGGTCAAGAAGGCATCAATGCGGCCGCGTTTCCCGGTTGCGTACAAGAAGCTGACGCAGTACGCCGCCACTCCATAGACGAGCAAATAACAGAGCTCGAGATAAGCAGGAATGATGGCGCCGAAACCCTCAATGACCTCGCGCACGTGCCATGCGCCCAAAACGCGAACGTCCTGGCGTATCCACGCCGCCTCGAAATGATGGTCGAATCGGGAGGGCAGGAAAATTTCCATTTCCTGAAAAGCAATGAGCGCGAGCAAAATGGGCAGCCAGTCTCTTAGCCTGTCGACGATGCTTCCGAAGCTGGTGCGCTCGCCATACGCCAGAGCGAACTGCATTGCGAACACAGCACCGGCAATCAGAACAGGCTGAAAGTGGAGGTGAGGACGATCGGGAAAGAGTGGCGCTAGTGCAGCTACGTAAGCGAAATACCCGATCAGCACCCAATCCGCGTTCCGAAACGACCGGATCGGGTTTTTACTGGTCAAACAGCTCTCGGAGCGCTGCGGTACGCTCGCGGCTGGAAAAACAGCGCGAACCCCGACAAGATACCGGCCCACACTGCCCAACTCGTCAGGAATCGATGTTCAATGAGGATGCCCGAGATCACCGGCGCTGTAATCTGGGCAATCGACATAAGGGACTGTGTCAATCCGATGATAAAACCTTGCTCGCGCCGTCCCGCCTTCATTGTAATCAAGCTGGTAAGAGCCGGCCGCAGCGCTGCGCCACCGATGGACGTCAAGCTACTGACCCAGATCAATTGCCAGATCGTGTGAGTAAACCCGACGGCAGCGTAACCGAGCGTCGCAGTCAGAAACCCGATCTGAACCATCCGGCGTTCGCCGAACCGCTTCACCATTCGTCCAACCAGCCCGCCCTGCATGATGATGCCGATAAAGCCGCTCAGCGCGAACAAATAACCGACTTCCTTTACGCCAACCGGATGACCGTGCCACGTATAGCGCCGCTCGGCAAACAGCGCGAACCCCGAGATGAAGGTAGAGAACGAAAACGAAAAGAAAAGCCACTCGGCAAGCAGCCTTGCAAGTTCCTTTTCCCGGAAAAAACGCAGGTATTCTCCCCATGAAAGTAGCGAAAGACGTCGCTCGCTCGGGGTTGTGTCGCCGCCCACTGTGGCAGAGATAGCCTGAGTCTGTTCGCGATTGGGAAGAAAAAAGCTGGTGCAAAGAATGGTGGTGAAGGACAGGGCGGCAGCGGCGAAGATAGGCGCCTGATAACCAAACTGCGCGAGAAATCCGGAGATGGCCGGTCCCACCAGGAATCCGAATCCAAATGCTATCCCGATGATGGCGAAGGATTTAGCTCGTTGCTCCGGGCGGGTTACGTCGCTAATATAGGCTTGCGCAATCGTCAGATTTCCTGCCGTTGCACCATCGATCGCGCGCGCCAGGAACAGCATCGGCATGCTTCCGGCAAACGCGAGAAGCAAGAAACCGGCGAGAGTTCCGGCCTGGCTCACCAGAAGTATCGGTTTTCGACCGAGGCGGTCTGAGATTTGCCCCAGAATGGGACCGGAAATCAGTTGAAAAATCGCGTACGTCGAGACCAGCGCACCCACGATAGCTGGTGATGCCCCAAGTCTCTCGGAATAGAACGGAAGTAACGGAAGAATAATGGTAAAGCCGAGAACATCTACTACGACAATCAAGAAGATCGGCAGGAGTGGAGAGGCTAATCGGCGCTGAGAAGCAGGTTCTGTAATTTGCGTCGCCACTTTTCAAGTTTACCGGGGAGAGCCGTTCCGCCTCTAAATGCGATGATCCGCAACGTCTTTTGCGATCATCAGGCCCTCTCGCGTAGGTATAACCCAGATCGGCATCGACGCAGATGGTGCGGTGATGGTCCCCTCGCGGTCCACCAGTTCGTCGTTTCGTTGCCGATCGAGAGTCGCTCCACACCAATCGAAATCTTTGAAGATCTGTTCGCGGACCGACGGCGTATTTTCCCCGATTCCGCCACCCGCCACGATCGCATCCGCACCGCCCAGGACCGCCAGGTACGCGCCCACGTACTTACGGACCCGATAGGAGAACATGGCTAGCGCCAGAGCAACGGAATGTTCTCCGACCTGCTCGCGCAGTTCACGTGTATCAGCCGATACCCCTGAAACGCCGAGAAGACCGCATTTCTTGTTCAGGAAAGTCTCAATTCCGTCGAGATCCAGCCTTTCCTTTCGCATGAGATAAGGCACGATCGCGGGGTCCAGATCACCTGATCGTGTACCCATCATCAAACCTTCGAGCGGCGTGAATCCCATGGACGTGTCGACTGATGTCCCGCCCCGAATGGCTGCCGCGGAGGAACCGCCCTCCAGGTGCAAGGTGATCAATTTGCATTCTCGTAACGAACGATGGGCCAGTTGAGCGTAGCGGATCGTCATATACCGGTGAGAGACGCCGTGAAACCCGTAACGGCGAATTTTGTGGCGCTTGGCAATTTCAAGCGGAAGCGGATACAGAGCCGCTTCGTCCGGAATCGCGCGGTGAAACACCGTATCGAAAACGGCAATCATCGGCACACTGTCTCCGAGCCGCTTTCTCGATGCGCGAATGACACTTAGGGCGGATTGGTTGTGCAGTGGAGCGAGTTCCTGCAGCGCTTCAATCTGTTCGACGACCTGTTGGTCAATCCGTACAGGTCCGTTAAAGAGGTCGGCTCCGTGGACAACCCGATGTCCGATCCGCTCGACGTCGGCAAGACTACTTACTTTGTACTGCGCTGCACCGCCGGCTTCGATCCACTGGAATAGCAGTTCCGCCGCATGTCCGTAATCCCGAACTTCTGTTTCCTCTTTGTGAACCTGTTTTCCGTACGCCAGAACGGAAGACGTGGAATGCGGCTTTCCGATGTTGTCGTACCCGCCCGCAACCAGAGTAGATCCCCACCGGGTTTCCTCATCCGCTCCTTCCGTGTTTGGCTCCGCATCGATTAGTTCGAATTTCAGCGAATTACTGCCGGAGTTTAGGACAAGAATTTTCATAGGAGGGACGAATTCATTCCGCGGCCATGCCGAATTTAATTTGTCGTAAGCTGTCGAACTAAGCGCATCTACATAGACAATCTCTGCAAAAAATACCTAAAGAAGCATCTACATTCGACTAAGTCCTTACAAACACTAGGCCTGATCTTTGGCAATGGCCGTGCTTCACAACACTTAGATTATGAGGCTAACTGCGTTTTTGTTCTTGCTTGCGGTGCCGGCGTTGCTTCCGGCACAAGAAGCCAATCCCACTCAGTCCAACCAGCGCGGCAATGCCCCGGGTGGCCCTAATCCAATCTTCAAAGTAGAAGTGGTGTCCCGGTCCATACAAGCCGTCAGTTATCGCAATCGTAGCGGATGGACAAAAGTTGACTTCGAGGGGACTTCCCTTGCACCTCAGTCAAAAGGTACGGCAGAGGTAAATAGCCGGGTCGGCCACATGGAAATCAAGCTGGAGGTCAAGAAATTACCGGCTCCGACAAACTTTGGACCCGAATTTTTGACATACGTACTCTGGGCAATTACCCCGGATGGTCATTCGGCTAACTTAGGCGAGGTTGTGCTTGACGACGATGGCAATTTCAAAGGAGACGTCACGACCGAACTTCAGTCATTTGGGTTGATCGTGACGGCGGAGCCCTACTTCGCGGTTCGCCAGCCCAGCGATGTTGTCGTCATGCAGAACGTTGTGCGAAAAGATACGCTGGGCAAGTCTGAGGTGGTGGATGCGAAATATGAGCTGCTGAAGCGCGGCGAATATACCTACCACGTTCCGGCCGGCGAGTTGCACCCTGTCGTGATGACGGCCGATAAGAAGAGCCCGCTCTGGCTGTACGAAGCGATGAACGCAATCCAAATCGCTAAGTACGCGAAGGCGGACGAGTACGGCGGGGATACGTTCCAGAACGCGACTGCACTTCTTAAACAAGCTCAGGATTACAAAGACCGCAAACAGTGGAATCCGTCCATCATGACATCGAAAGAGGCTGTTCAAAAGGCGGAGGACTCGCGCATCATCGCTTTAAGGAAACAGCAGCAGATGGCGCTGGACCTGGAACGGCAGCAAGCAGCAGAGCGGCAGGCAACTGCACAGCGGCAGGCGGAACTGTCCCGGCAGCAGGCAGAAGCACAAGCTCGACAGGCGGCATTGGCCGAGGAGCAAGCGCGCCGCGACGCAGAGAGCCGGGCCGCTGCTGAAAAGGCCAAGGCTGAATCTGATGCCCTGAGGGCACAAGCGGACGCAGCGCGCGCCGAGGCAACCGCCGAGGCCCAAAAAGCGGCCGCCGCCGCCGCCGAAGCAGATCGCCTCCGTGCACAAGCCGTTCAGGAGAAGGATCAGCTGAGAGCGCAATTGCTTCAGCAGTTCAATGCTGTCCTTCCAACAAAAGAAACCCCTCGCGGACTTGTTGTGAACATGCAGGACGTGCTCTTCGACACCGGCAAGTACACGCTCAAGAGCCCGGCTGAACTGGCTTTGGCAAAGATCTCGGGTATCATTATTTCGCACCCCGGCTTGAACCTGCAGATTGAAGGCTACACGGACAGTACAGGCAGTGCGGATTTCAATCAGAAATTATCCGAGCAGCGAGCGAATGCCGTGCGCGATTTCCTGATGAAGCAAGGACTCAACACGCAAAATATGACCGCTGTCGGGTACGGGATGAACTATCCAGTGGCGCCCAATGACACTGCGGCTGGGCGGAAGTTGAATCGCCGGGTTGAGCTGGTCGTTTCGGGCGAGGTCATCGGAGTCAAAATCGGCGCTCCTCCTGCTACTACGCCGGGAGTTCCGACGAGCCCTGGAACGGGCGGAGCAGCAGCTTCGATCCGCTAAACGTCAAGACCACTACTGAGCAGGTACAAAAGCCGCCCTCAAGGGCGGCTTTTTTTGTAGACTCCGCTCAAAACCGCTTCACGAGGACAATCGTAAAGTCGTCACCAAAGGCCGTGGTCTCACACCAGCGCCGAACGTCTTCCGACAGACTGGAGATGGTTTCTTCCGCGCTCTTTCCACGATGGTTTTGAAGGAAAGAGGCCAAACCTTTCTCGCCCAGCTCCTGTTCTTTGCTATTTCTGGCCTCGGTCACCCCATCACTGAACAACGCGAGAGTATCGCCGCGCTCCATCTGGGTTTTGTGCAGTTCGTAACGAGCGTCGGGCACAATTCCGAGAACCATGTTGCTCCCCGTCAACTCTTCTACCGTGCCATTTGCACGCAATAGGAGTGGATAATTATGCCCCGCGTTACTGTATTCGAGTGCTCCGGAATTCAGATCGAGGAGAGCATAGAAAAACGTAATAAACCGACCTGCCACCGACCGCTCCGTCAGATTCCGATTCAAGATTGTGATGGCGACGTCGGGTGCGGGTTGCGTTTCGAGGAGCATCTGAACACGCGCCTGAAGACTTGACATCATCAGAGCTGCCGGTAGCCCCTTTCCGGCGACATCTCCAATCACCAGCCCCAATCTGCCATTTTGGTAAACGACGAAGTCATAGTAGTCGCCCCCAACCGTGCGACACGGCATGTTGAGTCCCGCTATGTCGTAACCGTCCAGGTATGGCGCCTGTGCCGGCAGGAGATTTTGTTGAATCTCGCTCGCCTGTGAAAGTTCCAGTGCCATGAGTTGTTCTTTCGCCTCGATCTCGGCGAGTCGTGCATGTTCAATACGAATGGCAGCAACGTTTGCCAGCACCGTGAGTAGTTCCACATCTTCTTGCTGGAAGGTCCGGACAACATCACCGTTATCCAGATACATCAGCCCGATGACTCGATCTCCCGTCTGTAACGGCACGGCCATGACGCTGCGTACTCGATGTTTGCGGATGCTCATTTGCTTGCGGAAGCTCTCGTCGAAAAGCGCATCCGCAATTACCAGAGAACATTTGTCCCGGAGAACGCGATCACGAACTGCAGTGCTTATCTCGAATCCTTCTCCTTGGCTGGCTCGGACGACCAGGCCGTTCTCCTCGAGGGTCAAAATCACGCCTCGCTTGGCCTTCATCGCCGATAAGCCCAGCTCGAGGATGACCGAGAAGAGTTCGGACAGCGGACGGTGTCCGGCAAGCTCCTGTCCGGCTCGGATGAGCGCCTGCACTACCCTTGGCGTATTAAGCGAACCTTCACTGGTTTGGTGCGAAAGTTGGCTTGTCCTGCTCAGTGCCTTGTCAAGGCTGGTAACGATCGTCATGCCGCGATCAGGGTCACCGGACCCCTGCTGAACAAACGAGACGATGCCGCTGGAGGCGTCGGGGTCAGATACTTCGATGACGAGATGGCCGGCATAGATCCGGTCGCCACCCCTGAGTTTGTGGGGCGTCGTTATAGTCTCGGAATTAACGACCGTGCCGTTGTGGCTCGCACAATCCCGCACGAACCAACTGTCACCGTTGAATTCGAAGGCCAGGTGAGAACGAGATAACCAGGGGTCATTTGGATAAGCAAGCTGGTTATCGGCAGAGCGCCCGAGACTGACTCGGCCGTTCTTTAACTCGAATTTCCTGCGAGATCCTTCCGGCCCCGAGATCGTCAGTTCCAACACGAGAAATATACCGTAGCGTGAGGTGTCCGGTGTATCTCGAAGGCGCCCATGAGCGGGGACTACGCCGAGAACTCGATCGTCCGTTCGAACGTTGGCTTGCGTCGCGCCTGCACGTTCTGCTCAAACGCGTAAGCATATTTGAGCAGCTTAGGTTCGCTCCAGGGCGCGCCGAAGAACGAGAGGCCAATCGGGAGACCAAAGTAAGATCCAGCAGGGACCGTGATATGCGGATACCCGGCGACGGCCGGAGGAGACGCACAGCCGCTCTCGGTGTGGTCGCCATTGGCCCAATCGGTCAGCCACGCCGGGCCTGCGGTTGGAGCAACGATCGCGTCGAGTTTGAACTTTTTCATCACGGCGTCGATACCTTCTTTACGGGTTAGCTGCCGGTTTGTTGCAAGAGCCTGACGATAGGCCTTCTCCGTAATGGGACCTTTCTCTTGCGCCTGCTCCATCAATTCCTGTTCGAAGTAAGGCATCTCTTCCCGCTTGTGCTCCCGATTGAAGCGTATGCAATCAGCAAGTGTCTTCACGTGCACTTCTCTGCCCGGGAGATATCTGTTGAGACCGTGCTTGAACTCGTAAAGCAGAACTTCCGTTTCCGTCGACCGCCATTCGTCATAAGAAGAAATTTCGACGGGATCAACGATCTGCGCTCCCAGTACGCGAATGGCATCGAGACAGCTTTCGACGACTTTCAGTACGTGAGGTCCGCGATGGAAATACTGACGGGCAACACCAATCCGTGCGCCACTCAGTCCATTGGGATCGAGAAATTGAAAGTAATCAGACACGCCCCGGTAAATGTTTGTTGCGGGTGTCTGATCCGCCGGATCGGCCCCTGCCAAGGCACCGAGAAGGAGCGCGGCATCTCTTACGGTTCGAGCCATGGGTCCTGCTGTGTCCTGACTGTGTGCGATTGGAATGATGCCGGCGCGGCTGATAAGCCCAAGAGTTGGCTTGATGCCGACGACGCCGCACATGGAGGAAGGACAAACGATCGAGCCGTCGGTCTCTGTGCCGACAGCGAGCGCACAAAGGTTTGCTGAAACTGCAACGGCCGAGCCGGAACTGGATCCGCATGGATTACGGTCAAGGACGTAGGGATTGCGTGTTTGCCCGCCTCGGGCACTCCATCCGCTGGTGGAATGCATGGAGCGGAAGTTGGCCCATTCGCTCAGATTAGCTTTGCCTAGAATGACAGCACCAGCGGCTCGCAATCGTTTAGCCACCACGGAATCGCTGGCTGCCGGTTTGCCTACAAGCGCGAGCGACCCCGCGGTTGTCTGCATGCGGTCGCCCGTATCAATGTTGTCTTTCAATAGAACGGGAATACCGTGTAGAGGCCCGCGGGGACCTTTCGCGCGGTATTCTTCGTCGAGCGAACGAGCAATCGCCAATGCATCGGGATTCGTTTCGATGACGGAGTGAAGTGCCGGCCCCTGCCGGTCCAGACTTCGAACCCGATGGAGATAAAGCTCAGTAATCCTGAAGCTTGTGAGCTCGCGATTCGCGATGCGGCGCTGCAGATCGGAGACGGACCATTCGTCGAGTTCAAATGCGGAAGCGTGCTCGTGCGGAGCTGAGAAGGCGGCGCGAATCGGCAAAGCGGCCGCAGCCAAACCCGTTGCTAAGAAGTTGCGTCGATTCATTCAGGTTATCCACAGGTTACGAAGCAATGAGGCGATGGCATTAATGAAAATCGTGTGATCGCATCACAGCCGAATCCCGAAAGCTCAATTCCTCAATTTCACCAGCTTTCAATGAAATGACGCCCATGGTGCTTTGCAGAACTCCTTTGATCAACAGGTAAGGAGACGTCGTACAGATCGAGCGCCTTCGATCGAACAGGTCAGGCCGAACAATAATATTGATGATGCCCGCCTCATCTTCCAGACTCAGAAAAACAAATCCTTTTGCTGTGCCGGGACGCTGGCGGGTGATGACACATCCGGCCACTTTCATCACCGTTCCATCTTTTTGCAATTTCGCCGTTGTCGAATCGAGCACGCCCATCTGGCGCATCCGTGGCCGATGAAACGACATCGGATGCCTGCCGATTGTCAGCCCGCTATTGCTAAAGTCTGCGCACGTTCTCTGGCCCGGAGTCATGGGCGCCAATGGTGAACATGATGTGTCCACTGCCGCAGCTTCGAGCAACTCTCCGACTGGCTGGACCGCAAGCTCCGCCTGCCACAGCGCACCGCGACGATGATGATCCGCTTTGAACCTCGGAAGAGCGTTCAATGCTCCGAGTTCCGCCAATTTACTGATTTCGTCTTTTTGCAATACAGGCACACGTGTCACCAGATCATGCATGGAACGAAATGGGCCGGATCTTGCGTTGTCTTTCAATTTCACGGGCAGCGCCAGCCCGTAACCCACGTACGTAATTTAAACCGAGCCGAACGCATTTTTCCCCACCGTCCTCTTCAACGGTGCAGACGTAATCCGATTGCAAAACGTCAACCGGACGGAATCGCTGTCCATGCCGCTGCGCATCCTTCACCAGCGTGGCCGGTGAATAAAAACCCATCGGTTGATTGTTCAGCATGGCGGCAGTAAAGGCTGGCAGATAGTGACACTTCAGATAGGCGCTGGCATACGCGAGCAATGCAAAGCTGGCGGCATGCGATTCCGGGAAGCCATATAAAGCGAACGATGTAATGGCCTGAATAATCCTTTCCTGCGTTTCTCCGGTTATGCCTTTTCGTTCCATTCCTTCCCGCAGCTGCTTTTCCACTTCGCGCATGCGCTTTTCCGACCGCTTGAAGCCGAAGGCCCGTCTCAGGTCTTCCGCCTGCCCGCCGGTGAAGCCCGCCGCAATCATGGCAATACGAATCAGCTGCTCCTGAAACAGAGGAACGCCCAAAGTTCGCTGCAGAACCGATTCCAATGATGGATGCAGGCACACGGGCTCCTCCAATCCTTGTCTCCGCTTCAAGTAAGGATGCAGCATTTGCCCGACAATCGGGCCGGGACGAATAATGGCCACTTGCACCACAATGTCGTAGAACGTTACCGGTTTTAGACGCGGCAGGCACGACATCTGCGCCCGGCTCTCGACTTGAAACAGACCGATGGTGTCGGCCTTCTGCAAACACTCATAAACTTTTTTGTCTTCCTGCGGCAGATGGGCCAAATCCACTTTTTCGCGGTAGGAATCGCTGATGATTTGAATCGATTCTTCGAGCACGGCCACCATGCCCAGGCCGAGCAGATCGATTTTGATAATCCCCAGATCCGCGCAGTCATCCTTATCCCACTGAACGACCACGCGGCCCGGCATGGAGGCCGGTTCCAATGGGACCACAGAATCGAGTTCGCCTTGACAGACCACCATGCCGCCCGAATGCTGGCCCAAATGGCGCGGCAAACCCATAATCTCGTTCGTAAGAGAAAAAAACTTTGCTGTCCGCGGATCTTCGACGTCAAAGCCTCCTTCACGAAAGCGGTGCTCGAGTTGATCTTTACTGTCTTTCCACTCAAACGCATTCAGTTGGGCGGCTAATTTCGCCGTATTCGCTTCATCAAAGCCGAGCGCTTTCCCAACGTCTCTTACGGCCGATCGCCCCCGATACGTGATCACGTTTGCAGTCATGGCCGCTCCCAATCGGCCATAGCGCTGATAGACGAACTGAATCACCCGTTCCCGCTGATCGCCGCTCGGAAGGTCCAGATCGATATCCGGCATTTCATCGCGCTCATCGGAAAGAAAGCGTTCGAACAGGAGGTCCATGCGCACCGGATCAATCGCCGTAATCCCCAGTGCGTAACAGACTGCACTGTTCGCGGCTGAGCCGCGCCCTTGCACTAAAATCTTTTCGCGCCGGCAGTAATCCACGAGATCCCAAACGATCAGGAAATAACCGGGAAGTTGCCTTCGTTCAATGAGCGCCAACTCTTTCTCCAGTTGGCGTTGCACTTTGCGCCTGAATTCCGAATCTTCGTAGTTCCGGAATCGATTTCTGCCGCCGTCTGTCAGTTGCCGTAAGTACGACATCTCCGATTCCCCGGCGGGCACCGGATACCGTGGAAATTGATAACCGAGATCCGACAACGTAAACTGCAGTCTCTCCGCCAGCTCACATGCGTTGCCAATTGCCTCAGGAAGATCGGCAAATATTCTGCTCATTTGCTCCGATGTCTTCAGGTGGCGCTCCGCATTGCTGTTCAGCAGAACGCCGGCTTCACAAATCGGCTGCTTTTCTTTGACACAAGTCAGGAGATCCTGTAAATCCCGTTTATCGGAAGTCGCATAAGCAACACCATTGGTCGCAACGAGCGGCAGCCGCATCTTCCGCGCCAGCTGAACCAGCGCTTGATTACGTGCCTCCTGCTTACGGCAAAAATGCCGCTGCACCTCTACGAATACGTTTTGCCGGCCAAATAGTCGCAGGAGAGAGCAGATGAAATCCGATGCGCGCTCCTCTGCTGCCGGGCCTCTCGAAGTTTGGTAAATCCGGGCCAGCGCTCCTTCTGCGCCGCCCGTCAGGCAGACGAGACCTTCGGCGTGCTGTTCGAGATCCTGTTCAGTCGCAAAGCGGTTGTCTGCTTTTCCCCTTCCGATTTCGCGCAGCTTTGTCTTTGTGATCAAGCGGCAAAGATTCCGGTACCCTCCTCTGTTTTCCGCAAGCAGAGTGTAACGGCAATGGTCGTTACCGTTGACCTCAGCACCAATCAAAGCTCGCAATCCAAGCTTTCTTGCAGCCAGATGGAATTGAGGCGCACCGTACACACCGCCCGCATCAGCAATGGCCATCGCGGGTTGATCCAGCTCCGCACAACGGGAAGCTAATTCTTCAGGAAGCGAAGCACCTTCCAGGAACGAAAACGCCGAACGGGCATGTAGTTCTACGTATGCCCTTCTCCCTTTCGCCACTCAACCATCATAGGCGAATAAAAGGGGAATTCCGGGAGCGATTGTTCGTCGTGTTAGCTTCGGTGAGTTGGAGGAAAACCGATGCGCGTAGGGCTCTTCACTCGCGAGTATCCGCCTCATGTGTACGGAGGCGCCGGAGTTCACGTCGAATACCTCAGCGGCGAACTCGCGAAGAAAATCGAGGTCGAAGTCCATTGCTGGGGCTCTCAGCACGTCGACGAAGGCAACCTCCACGTACGCGGCTCTCACCCCTGGTCTGAGATTACCGATCACACGACCGGCAAATTCAAGACCGCGCTCGAAACGTTCAGCCTGAACCTGACGCAAATCAAGGCGCTTACCGGCATCGATATCGTTCACACTCACACCTGGTATGTCTCCATGGCGGGGTTCCTTGCCAAAAAGCTGTACGGCGTTCCGTTTGTTCTCACAACTCACAGTCTGGAGCCCTTAAGAGCGTGGAAGGCAGAACAGTTGGGTAGCGGTTATTCCATGAGTTCTTGGATGGAGCGGACAGCAATTCTCGATGCTGACGCTGTGATTGCTGTCTCCAATGGGACCAAGGAAGACATTCTCCGGGCCTATCCGAGGATTGCACCGGAACGCGTTCACGTCATCTATAACGGGATTGATCTCGAGGAATACCAGAAGACCGGCGAAACCTCGGCACTCGTGGAATACGGTGTTGACCCGGCGGAACCTTACATTCTTTTCGTTGGCCGGATCACGCGCCAGAAAGGTGTGACTCATCTTGTCGACGCGATCGGCTACTTGCCGAACAACACACAGGTAGTCCTCTGTGCCGGTGCTCCGGACACCCCCGAGATCGCCGCAGAGATGCGTGCGAAGGTGGACGAAGTTCGGAAAACCCATCCTCGCGTTATCTGGATCGAAAAAATGGTTTCAAAGCGCGAAGTGATCCAGCTCTATAGTCATGCCCGGATCTTCTGCTGCCCTTCGGTGTACGAGCCGTTCGGGATTATCAATCTGGAAGCCATGGCGTGCGAAGCACCCGTTGTTGCCAGCGCAACGGGGGGCATCAAGGAAGTAGTTGTCGATGGCGAAACGGGCTACCTGGTGCCCTTTGAGCAGGACCCAGTAACCAGCTTTCCTGTGAACGCGGAGCAATTCGCGCGCGATTTGGCTTCCAAGCTCTCCAGTTTGCTCGAGGATCCGGATCGACGCCGGAAATTCGGCAAAGCCGGACGCACGCGCGTGGAGCAGATATTTAGCTGGAAGGCCATTGCCGATCAAACGATTGAGCTGTATCGCAACTTAATCGAAACAAATAAATCCCTTAAAGCTGAGGCGTAACAACACCGGCCTACTATTGGTCCATGAGCGATGGCTAAAAATCGATCTGTTGTAGAACCGGAAGTTCCAACGATTGCGAGCGGCGGAGAAGCACCTGAACGACTTTCCAGGTCCGAAGCAGAGGGCCGACGCCGCGTCATCATTGAGGGAGTTTCCCCGGAAGTGGACGGCGGCCGTTTCGCCGCCAAACGCACGATTGGCGACCTCGTCCGGGTGGAAGCCGATGTATTTACAGATGGCCACGATTCCGTAGCTGGCGTCCTGTTGTTTCGACACGAGAGCTCCGCCACCTGGAACGAGACGCCGATGCAGGCGATTGTGAACGATCGATGGTTTGCCGAATTTGCGGTTCCCGAACTCGGCCGATACCATTACACCGTTCACGCCTGGGTGGATCATTGGGAAACCTGGCGGCGCGATCTGTTGAAGCGCATTGCAGCCGATAGCGATACACCGCTCGATTACCTGATCGGAGCCGAGTTGATCAAAGCGGCGGCGAAGCGCGCGGCAAATCAATCCAAAACTGAGGATAGCCGCTGGCTTACGGAGCAAGCAGATCTCCTCACGAAGAACGGCGGCGCGGAAAATACGGACAATCGGTCGATCTCCGTAAATCCTGCGCTGAACGAGGTGATGCTGCGTAATCCTGATCGGCAGTTTGCTACCGAGTTAGGTCGCGAACTCATCCTGGTAGTGGATCCCGTTCGTGCCCGCTTCAGTTCCTGGTACGAGCTCTTCCCGCGGTCTGCTTCATCCGAACCCGGTAAACATGGCACGTTTGCTGATTGCGAGGCAGGTCTGCCGTATGTGGCTGAACTCGGGTTTAACGTACTTTACTTCCCTCCCATACACCCGATCGGAACCAAATTCCGCAAAGGCAAAAACAATTTGGTGAATGCTGCCGAAGGCGACGTTGGGAGTCCCTGGGCTATCGGGTCCGCAGAAGGCGGACACAAGGAAATCCATTCTCAGCTCGGCACACTCGAAGACTTTCGACGCTTAGTAAAAAGGGCAGGCGAATACGGCATTCAGATCGCGCTCGATATTGCATTCCAAGCTGCTCCGGACCATCCTTACGTACAAGAACACGAAGCGTGGTTCAAGAAACGCCCGGACGGCACTATTCAATATGCCGAAAATCCGCCCAAAAAATACCAGGACATCTACCCCTTCGATTTCGAATCTTCCGACTGGCTCGGAATGTGGGAAGAACTGAAAAGCGTGTTCACGTATTGGGCGGAACAGGGAGTGCGGATCTTCAGGGTCGATAACCCGCACACAAAGGCATTTCCTTTTTGGGAATGGGCGATTACAGAGATCAAGCGCGAATATCCTGACGCGTTGTTTCTATCAGAGGCGTTCACGCGTCCGAAGGTGATGTATCGTCTCGCAAAAATCGGCTTCAGTCAGTCATACACGTATTTCCCTTGGAGAAACGGCAAGCGTGAACTGATGGAATACTTGACCGAGTTGAACAAAGCGCCGGTGGTCGACTTCTTCCGGGCAAACCAGTGGCCCAACACTCCGGATATTCTGACTGAATTCCTTCAGCTAGGTACACGGGCAGCCTTTACCATTCGTTTCTTATTAGCTGCGACGCTAGGCGCGAACTACGGGATCTATGGTCCCGCCTTCGAGTTGCTGGAATCCCGTCCGCTAAGGCCCGGAAGCGAAGAATATCTGGATTCAGAGAAGTATCAGATCCGCGAATGGAATTTGGACCGCCCGGACAGCTTGCGTGAAATCATCACACTGGTCAACCGCATACGGAACGAGAATGAGGCGTTTCAACACGATCGGTACATACAATTCCATCCGGTCGACAATGACATGCTCCTGTGCTTCAGCAAGCGCTCACCGGACGAGAAAAATCTGATCGTTGTCGTCATCAATCTCGATCCGCATCATAAACAGTCCGGATCCATTGATCTCCCTCTGGATGAAATGAAAATTGAGGCCAACAAGTCGTATCAAGCTCATGATCTGCTTACGGGCGCTCGTTATCTTTGGACTGGACCGAAAAATTACGTTGAGCTGGATCCGGCCAGCGTACCGGCGCATATCTTAAGGATCAGGCACCGCACACGGGTAGAAAGCGATTTCGAGTACTTTCTTTGAAAGCTCGCGACCTTAGTGAAATCAATTCGATATGGCGCATTCGGGAACACCTCCGCAACCTTCGAAGTCTGCACTTCCGACCGTTGATGCTTCTTTTTTTGATACGCCCTTTTCCGGTGAATTGCTGACGCGTTTACTGGATTTGCTTCCGGATTTTGTTCGCTCCAGGCGATGGTTCCGTGCGAAGACGCGAACCATCTCGAAAATCGACATCGAAGATGCGATTCCGTTCGCCGAGGTGGATTCCTCCCTGTTGGTTCTTCGTATCGTGTACTACGATGGAGAGGAAGACCGTTATATACTCCCGCTATCGCTCGCTGAAAATTCGGAGCATGATCGCGTAGCTGCTCCGGCGTTCGAACCGATAGCTGTTTTGCAGTCTTCGGGTGAGCGTCGCGTTTTATATAGCGCGATTGCAAATCCGAAGTTTCGCAGCGCGCTCCTCGATGCCATCGCGACAAGTGCGAGAATCCCTGGCCGTAAAGGCGAATTCAACGCAACACGGGTCCATACTCCTTCCGGATCGGAACCGACTCTCGATGCCAATCTTGAAAGCTCGGTATCTCGTGCTGAACAAAGCAACACATCGGTCATCTACGGCCAGCAACTTATCTTGAAGCTTTTTCGCAAGGTGGAGCCCGGAATCAATCCCGATATCGAGATCGGAGCTTTTCTTACTGAGCACGGATTCAAGAATACGCCCGCGGTATTAGCAACTGTGGAATACCGCAGCGGTGATGAACTCTACGCAGCCGGCATTCTGCAGAAATTTGTCCCGAACAAAGGGGACGCTTGGAGCTACACACTGGGGCACCTGAACGACTTCTTCTCGCGTGCACTCAAACAGGAGATTCCGGAATCGCAGAAAGATGTAGCGCAAGTCCTCTCCACGTTGATCGGAAACTACCGGGAAGGAGCTCGGTTGTTGGGACAACGCACCGCAGAAATGCATCGAGTCCTTTCGAGTCCGACCGATAGCTCTGACTTCGCGCCCGAGCCTTTTACCGAAGCGGATGGCAAGAAGCTGCAATCAGAGATGTTGAAGCAGGCTGACATCGCGTTCAACCTGTTGCGTGAAAAACAGAGCGACCTGCCAGAGCAAACCCGGGACGTAGCTCGCCAATTGCTCGCGTTGGAAGATCAGGTCCGGCAACTGTTTTCGCCTCTTGCGGACGCGAAGGTGGGAGCTGATCGCATCCGATTCCACGGCGATTATCACTTAGGTCAGGTTCTCTTTACCGGAGACGATTTCATGATTATCGACTTCGAAGGCGAGCCGGCTCGCCCGCTTCATGAGCGCCGCGAAAAGACACTTGCATTGCGAGACGTCGCCGGGATGCTGCGGTCCTTCCAGTATGCCGCTTTCGCTGCTCTCTTCGGTCAAGTTCCAGCCGTTTCCGTTCAGCCGGGCAGTGACGAGCAGATCAAACGCTGGGCCACGCTTTGGAACGATTCCGTCGGCCGCGAATACCTGAGCAGCTACTTCGAGACCGCAGGCGACGCGAGATTTGTTCCTCACGAGAAAGAGGAACAGAAGCGCGTGCTTGAGGCCTTTCTGCTGCACAAAGCTTTGTACGAGGTGGCATACGAGCTGAATAATCGACCAGATTGGGTCGAGATTCCCCTTCGCGGAATCTTAAGGATTGTTCGATAACCCTCACATGGCACAAACAAGCCGCTCCATTAACGCTTCAGATCTTTACTTTTTTCAGGAAGGAACACACTCAAAGCTCGCAGATATCCTGGGTGCGCATCACTTTGCGGATCGGGGCGGAACGCAACTGGGAGTATGGGCTCCAAACGCAAAATCGGTATCGGTAGTCGGCGATTTCAACAACTGGCAACCCACTCAGAATTATTTGGAGCCGGCTGGCGCGGGCTTGTGGCAAGGCTTCATCATCAATCTTTACCCTGGCAGCCGCTACAAATTCCACATTGAATCGGCCAAGCGAAACTATGTGGTGGACAAAGCAGACCCGTTTGCCTTTTTAAGCGAGACGCCTCCACAGAACGCGTCGATCGTGTGGGATTTGCAGTATCAGTGGGGGGATGACGCCTGGATGGCGAGCCGGCGCACAACCAATAGCCTGGACGGCCCTATTTCGATTTATGAAGTCCACCTGGGTTCATGGCGTCGCACACCGGACGGCCGTTTTCTCTCGTATCGTGAACTGGCGAATCAGCTCATCTCATACGTGAAAGAAACGGGCTTTACGCACGTCGAGTTTCTACCGGTCATGGAGCACCCATTCTATGGGTCCTGGGGCTATCAGACGACCGGCTTCTTCGCTCCAACCAGCCGCTACGGATCCCCCCAGGATTTCATGTATCTGATCGACCGATTTCATCAGAGCGGGATCGGCGTAATTCTCGATTGGGTACCGTCGCACTTCCCCAATGATGAATTCAGCCTGGGCTTCTTCGATGGAGAACACGAATACGAGCCCGCAGATCCGAGGCGCGGGGTTCATCCCGATTGGAACAGCTTTATTTACGACTACGGCCGCAAAGAAGTACGCAGCTTCCTCCTCAGCAGCGCAATGTTCTGGCTGGACAAGTATCACGCGGATGGACTGCGCGTCGACGCGGTCGCTTCCATGCTTTACCTCGATTACTCGCGGCGTGAAGGTGAATGGATCCCGAACGAGAATGGCGGTCGCGAAAACAATGATGCAATTGCTTTCCTTCGCTCGATGAATGAGACCCTCTATCGATTCCATCCGGACATACAGACGATTGCGGAAGAGTCCACTGCCTGGCCGATGGTCTCGAAACCAACCTATGCGGGTGGGCTTGGATTCGGGTTCAAGTGGGACATGGGCTGGATGCACGACACACTCCGCTACATGTCACTGGATCCGGCTTACCGTAAGTGGCACCAAGGGGAGCTGACATTCAGGATGGTCTACGCCTTCAACGAAAACTTCGTTCTGCCGCTCTCGCACGATGAGGTTGTGTATGGCAAAGGCTCGCTCCTGAACAAGATGCCAGGAGACGATTGGCGGAAATTTGCAAACTTACGATTGCTGTTGTCGTATATGTACTCGCAGCCCGGCAAGAAGCTCCTGTTCATGGGTGGGGAGTTTGGTCAGTGGTCCGAATGGAATCACGACACGAGCCTCGATTGGGCGCTCCTGCAATACCCCAACCACTCCGGCTTACGGCTTCTGGTTGGAGATCTGAACCGGCTCTATCGCTCAGAAGCAGCGTTGCACCACGGCGAGCACAATCCAGCCAACTTTGAATGGATCGATTATCACGACGAAGAACAGAACATGATCAGCTATTTGCGGAAGGGCGGATCAGCCGATCAGGTTGTGGCGGTTATTTGCAACTTCAGCCCGGTTCCCCGCACAGGCTATCGGATTGGCGTTCCACGGCGTGGCTTTTGGCGCGAAATCTTCAACTCTGACAGCGCATCCTATGGCGGAACCGGGCGCGGCAACTGGGGCGGGATTGTTACGAGCCCGTTTGCTCTGCACGGCCGGCATTATTCGGTTGCTGTCGACATACCGCCGCTAGGCGCCGTCTTCCTTCGATGGGAAAGTAAAACAGCCCCGGCTGACGCCTAGGACCGGCAGACTGCGATAATCGTTTTTAGTCGTTTCGTGCAAACAATCGAAGAACAGTCTCTGGCGGCACGCTTGCAGCCGCGTATCGCCAGAGAGAAACAGTTTCAAGCGACAGGCCGAAAGCTTCGCAACAAGTCTCTTCTTTTCCGTCATGAGAAGGTCTGGCTCCGTCCGCTGTTGAAATTCGGGCTGCAGGTAGCCGGTTTGTACAACCGGGGCGTGGCCAACGCGGTCCAGCCCGTGCTCAGAAACATCGAGGTCTGGTCGGAACGCCTGCCCTCGGCGTTCGACGGTTACAAACTCCTCCACATCTCCGATCTGCACATCGACGGCAGACCTCGCCTGACGGAGAATATCGAACAGCTACTCGCGGCCGTCAACGCGGATGTGTGTCTGATTACCGGAGACTATCGCTTCGAGGATGAGGGTGCCTGCGAGCCCATTTATCCGGAGATGCGGAGGCTGCTTCCGTCCTTAGCCAGACGGGATGGCGTCTTCGGCATTCTCGGCAATCACGACGCTTCCGAGATCGCCTTTGCGTTGAACGATATGGGAATACGCATGTTGGTCAACGAGTCCGTCAGGATCGAGCGGGGCAAAGAGTCGATCTGGATCGTCGGAGTGGATGATCCATTCGACTATCAATGCGATGATTTGCCAGGCGCCGTCGCTGACGTGCCTCCGCAAGATTTCAAGGTGCTACTCGCCCACGCGCCCGAACTGTACGAATCCGCTTCGGATGCTGGAATTGATCTTTACCTCTGCGGGCACACCCATGCGGGCCAGATACGGTTTCCGATTGTCGGGTCAATTCGAAACAACTCCAGCTGCCCCAAAGAATATGCGTACGGCTACTGGCGGCACGGATCGATGCAGGGTTACACTAGCGCGGGCACCGGTTCTTCCGGGCTTCCCGTTCGTTATAACTGCCCTGCGGAAGTGGTTGTGATCGAGTTGCGCCGCGGCAAGAAGACAAACAACTAAACAGACGGATCTATCTTCCCGATACAATGAGCAGCGGTGCCTCTGGCAGTACAAGCTGATCCAAGACGCTCAGTAAACTGTACCTGGACGCGCAATACTGTCACCTGCTGGCAGGCACAAGTTTAAAGGAGAGGAAAACCGTGGCTAGACTTACGGGCAAGAAAGCTTTAGTAACAGGCGCGTCTTCCGGCATCGGTGAGGGCATCGCGATCCATTTCGCGGCCGAGGGCGCGTCCGTCGCAATCAACTATCACAGCGGGCAGGACCGTGCCGAGTCGGTAAAGAAGAGGGCAGAGGAAGCGGCGCAAAAGGCGGGCGTCAAGGCCGACGTCATGACCGTCAAAGCCGATATCTCAAAAGAGGACCAAGTGAATGCGATGTTCGAGAAGGTTGTCGGGCAGTTTGGCGGCTTGGACATCCTGATCAACAACTCGGGAATTCAGAAGGCCGTTCCCAGCGAGGAACTCGCGATGGAAGAGTTCGATCGCATTATCAGCACCAATCTTCGAGGTGCATTTAATTGTGCCCGTAACGCCATTCGCCACTTCCTCTCGCGACCGGGAGGCGGGGTGATCGTCAACAATTCAAGCGTTCACGAGATCATCCCGAAACCGACCTACCTGCCGTATTCGGTCAGCAAGGGCGGCCTGGAGAATATGACCCGGACGTTGGCCCTTGAATATGCGGACCGCGGCATCCGCGTGAACTCGGTAGGTCCGGGAGCCATCGTCACCCCGATCAACAGTGCCTGGATCAACGATCCAAAAGCCAGAGCGGCCGTCGAGAGCCACATCCCGATGGGACGAGCCGGACGCGTGGAAGAAATCTCGAGCGTGTTTTTATTCCTCGCCTCGGATGAGGCCTCCTATATAACAGGGCAAACGCTGTACGCCTGTGGCGGGCTGACCCTGTATCCGGAATTCCGAACCGGCTGGTCATCCGGTACTGAGTAAGCGGCGGCGGAGATCGGCGCTGGACGTCTCACGTTAGAGCCTGTTGATCAAGCTCGCAACGTATCCGGCGCCGAAGCCGTTGTCAATATTGACCACGGTCACATTGCTCGCGCAGCTATTCAACATGCCCAGCAGAGCAGCAAGACCGTTAAAGCTTGCGCCGTAGCCCACGCTCGTAGGCACGGCAATCACGGGGCAGGACACCAGACCGCCGACAACGCTCGGAAGCGCACCCTCCATGCCCGCGCAGACAATCGCCACTCGGATATCGCGCAAGCGGTGGCGCTGGTCCAGCAACCTGTGAATGCCCGCTACGCCAACGTCCGAAATCGTTTCGACTTCGTTGCCCATTGTCTCGGCGGTGAGGCGCGCTTCTTCGAGAACAGGGATGTCGCTCGTGCCCGCGCAGAGGGCGGCGATCCTGCCCTTGCCAACAATGGACTTGTCCCTCCAGACGCGAACGACGCCCGACGCAGGAAAATGCTCCGCGTCAGGTGCAATACCTTCGACTCGAGCGGCCATTTCCGCGGTCGCACGGGTAACGAGCAGATTGGACGACTTGGCGAGAAGCGCGGACGCAATCTCCGCCACCTGCCCGGGCTCCTTTCCCTGCCCTAGAACCACCTCAGGCATTCCGTGCCGTACGGCCCGATGGTGATCCACCTTAGCGAACCCTAAATCCTCAAAAGGGAGGTCACGCAGGCTCTGAAGCGCATCATCAATCGGAATCTGTTTGTCTCGCACACCCTCGAGGAGGTGTTGCAATTGCCTGGTGTTCATCGTTTAGCGCAAGCGCCTCGCCGTAAGCATCTCCTAAAATGGTAACGTTCCCTCCGATATGAACGGATTTTGGCGGCGCCTGCGCCTCACACTCGAGATGATTAAGTTCGAGCACTCCGTGTTCGCGCTGCCGTTCGCGTTGACGGCTGCGATGCTGGCTTGGCGCGAGAGCGGGTTCAGAACCGAGGGCCTTGGTTGGCGGCTTTTCTGGATCGTGATCGCGATGGTCTCCGCGCGGTCTGCCGCCATGACGTTTAACCGCATCCTGGACGCCGATATCGACGGGCGAAACAGAAGAACGGCGCCGCGGGCGTTGCCGGCCGGTTTACTGACCGTCCGATTTGCATGGGTGTTCACCCTCGTTTCGACGCTCGTGTTTTTCTGGGCATCGCAACAGCTGGGCCGGCTGTGTTTGATTCTGGCCCCCGTTGCACTCGCGATTATCTTTACCTATTCCTACGCCAAGCGCTTCACAATGTTGGCGCACCTGTGGCTTGGACTTGCACTCGGCATCGCTCCCGCGGCCGCCTGGATTGCCATTCGCGGCACGCTAGACCCGCGAATTCTCTGGTTGACCGTAGCCGTTATGTGCTGGACCGCAGGTTTCGACGTCATCTACGCCTGCCAGGATTTCGAGTTCGATCGCACCGAGGGGTTGTGTAGTATCCCCCGGCGGTTCGGGGTAAAGAACGCGCTCTTTATTGCAAGAGCGCTGCACGTAGGAATGATCGCCTGTCTTCTATCCCTGGTCTTCGCCTTCAGTTTGGGCACTCTAAGCCTGGTAGGCGTCGCGGCCGTCATCGCCCTGCTTGGGTACGAACATGGTTTGGTAAAGCCAAATGATCTGTCCCGTGTAAATGCTGCCTTTTTTACCGTGAACGGCTACGTCAGCCTGCTTTTCTTCGCTTTTTGGACTGCAGACATTCTGAAGCACCGCTAAATCACTGTTTTTATGACTTCTCTTTCAACCCAGAACGCTACGCCCGTCATCGAAGATCGCCGGCTTCGGCCCATTCTCGAAAAAGTGGAATCCCGCGAGCGGTTGAGCTTCGAAGACGGCGTGGCCATGTTCCGAAGCCACGACATCCTGGCTCTGGGATACATGGCCAATCTCGTCCGCGAGCGCTGGCACGGCGATGTGACTTACTTCAATGTCAACCGGCACATCAACCCAACCGATGTCTGTGTCGCGAGCTGCAGATTGTGCGCGTTCGGCAAACGCGCAAAAGATCCCAGTGCTTACACGATGTCCATGGACCAGGTCTGGGAGGTCGCCGGAAAGGGCTACGCCGAAGCAGTCACCGAGTTCCATATCGTGGGCGGGCTTCATCCTGAACTGACGCTTGACTGGTTCTGCGAGATGATTGCCGGCCTGAAACTCCGGTACCCTGGCGTTCACCTGAAAGCGTTCACCATGGTGGAGATCGCCTATTTTGCGCGGCGGGCAAAGATCTCGATTCGCGAAACCTTGCAGCGCTTAAAAGACGCCGGGGTGGATTCTATGCCGGGCGGCGGCGCCGAAATCTTTTCCGAGCGCGTCCGACGAATCATCTGCGATCACAAGATTGACGGCAATGAGTGGATTGAGACTGCGCGCGCCGCTCACGACATCGGCTTGAAGACCAATTGCACTATGTTGTACGGGCACCTGGAAAACCCCGAGGATCTCTCCGACCACCTGGTACGCTTGCGATCGCTACAGGATGAGACGAACGGCTTCGTCACCTTCATCCCGCTCGCTTTTCACCCAACCAATACGGCATTGGCTCACCTCTCCACCACGACAGGGTTTGAGGACCTGAAACAAATTGCGATCTCGCGCCTGATGCTGGACAACATCCCGCATATCAAGGCGTACTGGATCATGATGACGCCCAGCGTTGCCCAGATAGCTCAACGGTTTGGGGCCAACGATATCGATGGCACTGTTGTCGAGGAGAAAATTTACCATGAGGCCGGAGCCAAGACGGCTCAGCACCTTCGGCGGCAGGATCTGCTGCGTCTGATCCACGAAGCGGGCCGTGAAGCGGTTGAGCGCGACACGAGCTATCGTCCGGTCACCAGAACCGAATCCGCGTTTACGGTGCTTGTGTAGGAGATCCTGCGGGGACCTCCCCGTCGTCGCGCAATCCTGAAGTCAGCTTGTTCAGGAGACCTGACGGTTTGCGGGACTGGGCAGCCGGAGAGGACGCCTGGTCCATCATATTTGCCCTGAAGAACGATTCCGGAACGCAAACGGCGCCTTCGCGCACCATCGCCAGGAGCCATTCTTTTCCGTTCTCGTCGGTGTTGCGCAGAGCCTGGAGATCCAAAACCAGTTTGCGATTTCCAAAAGTACTCTTTGCCGTATTCCAGCAGCCGCTCAGTTCTTTTACGTCTGCTTCCCGAAGCTCTCCAATGAGTTGGAACCGGAACGCTTCCGTGCCGTCGTGGATGTAGTACTTGAGTGCTGAGGGAGTAGGTCGCGAGGCCTGGCTGGAACCGCTTGCCTGATTGGCCGCTTCAGTTTTCGTCTTGTTCGCTCCGACCATCTGAATCCTTGGACTGCCGTCGATTCACTTGAGTTGCACTTTTCACTCCAAACCGAGCAACTCGGACATTTGAGACTTCTGTTTTTCAAACAAACAGAGGACAGCCGTTTCTCATTTCAGAGAAACAAACCTGGACACGCACAAGAAATCGCTACAAACTGTAGTTTGGGTCACCCCAATTTAGCATGCACCAAATAGACCGGGCGTTTTCAGAGCGGATTAAATCAGCCGCTACATAGATTCCAGAAATTTCGTGTCGAACTGTCCCCGGATAAAGCGCTCGTCCAGCATTATCTTCTCCTGCAGAGGGATAGTTGTGTGGATGCCTTCGACGACGAACATCGCGAGCGCTCTCCGCATCCGCTGGATCGCTTCGGTTCGGTCGCTGCCATACGCAATGAGTTTCGCAACCAGTGAATCGTAGTAAGGGGGCACGACGCTATCCGTGTAGGCGGCCGTGTCTACGCGAACTCCGATTCCGCCCGGAAGGTTCAGCCCCGTTATACGCCCGGGCGAGGGAGCGAACGTTTCGGGATTTTCGGCGTTGATTCGACACTCGATCGCGTGACCGCTGATGGTTATCGGTCCGCGCAGGATAGAAGAGAGAGGTTCCCCGGCCGCGATCCGAATCTGTGATTTCACGAGGTCGATTCCAGTCACCAGTTCAGTGACCGGATGCTCTACCTGGATTCGAGCATTCACCTCAATGAAATAGAGGTTCTGCCGGTCGTCCATAAGAAATTCGACCGTTCCGGCGTTTGTGTAGCCAATCTTCTTCATGGCCGCCGTGAGCGTTTTGGAGATCCGATCGCGAAGCTTTGAGCTCACGCACGGGGATGGAGATTCCTCGACGAGCTTCTGATGGCGACGCTGGATGGAACACTCGCGTTCGCCTAATATCCTCACGTCTCCGTGTTCGTCGGCAAGCACCTGGAACTCAATGTGGCGGGGCGCGTCGACTAGCTTCTCCATGTAAACGTCACCGGAGGAAAACGCTGCTGCGGCCTCGGCCTGTGCCTGGGAAAGCAAGCCGGGAAGTTCGGCATCCGAGCGTACGATCCGCATACCGCGTCCGCCCCCGCCGGCCGCCGCTTTGAGCATCACGGGGAAGCCGATCGTCTGCGCTAACGAGGAGGCCTCTTCAGCGCTCTTCAGCACGCCTTCTGATCCGGGCAGCGTCGGGACTCCGGCTTCTTTCATGAGCGCTCTTGCACGCTGTTTGAGGCCCATGTCGCGAATCACCTGGGGTCGAGGGCCGATGAATTTGATCCCGGAGAGATCGCAGACTTCGGCGAAATCGGGATTCTCACTGAGAAAACCGTATCCAGGGTGGATTGCATCGGCGTTGGTGATTTCAGCCGCGCTGATAACGGCCGGTATGTTCAGGTAGCTTAGGGAGCTTTTGGCAGGACCGATGCGAACGGCTTCGTCCGCGAACCGCACATGCAAGCTATGCTGATCCGCCTCCGAATAAACAGCTACAGTCTTAATCCCAAGGTCGCGGCAGGCACAAATGATCCGGAGCGCGATTTCGCCCCGGTTTGCGATCAAGATCTTACGGAACATGATCTTTGTCAGGCGCTGAGCGGACGCAGGGTGAACAAAGACTCACCGTACTCGACAGGTCTACCGTTTTCCACCAGTTTGCCCATCACAATGCCAGCGACTTCCGCTTCGATCTCGTTCATCAGCTTCATGGATTCGATGATGCAGAGCACTCGCTTCGGCTCGACCCGATCTCCGACTTTGACAAAGGTGGGGGCTCCTGGAGCGGGAGAATCATAATAGGTGCCAACGATAGGACTCTTGATCACGATGTCGTTTTCGCTTTCGTCTGGTTGACTTGGCGGTTCGCTCGATGGCGCTGGCAGTATCGGTGAAGCAGACGATGCAGGACTAAATACCGGTTGCGCAGCTCCGCCCATTGTCATCGGAAGTACAGCAGGAACGATGACGTCCTGAGCCTGCGACGTCGCCCTTCGAATTCGTACGCGGCTGTCACCTCGCTGAACTTCGAGTTCTGCGATTCCTGTCTCCTGCAGGATTTGGATGAGCTCTTTAATCTCGTCGATCGTCATCATTTGGTTCTCGCCGTGGCGAGCGGTCTTGCTACGGGCCTAAAGAACAGTCAGTTCCTTGGGCGTCGGTGTTAGAGGCTTGCAGCCGTCGTTTGTAACAACCACGGTGTCCTCAATTCGAATCCCGCCCACACCAGCTTCGTAGACTCCCGGCTCTATGGTAATAACCATGCCCGCTTCGAGCTTTGTCTGTTCCTTCCGGCCCACACGCGGGGGCTCATGTATCTCAAGACCTAGTCCGTGGCCGGTGGAGTGCACAAAATATCGTTCGAGGGCGTAGCCGCGCAGAACTTTGCGCGCAGCTCCGTCAACACTGCCACACAACACTCCCGGTTTTATTGCGTCGATAGCCGCAAGCTGACTCTCCAGAACGGCACGATACATCCGCCTGCTTTTTCCGTCCAGATTGCCTACGGCAAAAGTTCGAGTCATGTCGCTGGCATACCCAGCAACACTCGAACCCATATCAATTAATAATAAGTGATCCGTCCCAATGGCTTTACTTGTCGGACGGGCATGAGGAAGCGCGCTTCGTTCGCCAGCAGCAACGATGGTTTCAAAGGAAGGGCGCTCAGCACCGAGCCTCCGCATCCGATATTCGATCTCGGCCGCCAGATCCATCTCTGTCATCGACGACTTAAAACGGCGTAGAGCCTTTTCCAATGCTTTGGAATTGAGCTCCACTGAGACCCGGATGGCTTCGATTTCACCTTCCGACTTCACCATCCGCAGTCCCTCGACGGCATTTGCGACCGGCTTCAGGCGGATCCCAGGCGTAGCTTCTTTCAGCTCCTTGTGAGTTCCAAACGTGATGCGCTGCGACTCAAACGCAAGCGTGCGAACTCGTAAGCGCTTTGCCCATTTGGCAACTTCGTTGATCAGCGATCCTTTCACGATGCGAACTTCGCAGTCCGCTTCCTGGGGTGCCTGGAGTTCGTATCGGGGATCCGTGAAAAGGATGGAGCGATCGGGAGAGACAAGGAGCGCCGCGTTGCTCCCGGTAAATCCACTCAGATAACGGCAATTCGGAAGAAAACTAGTCAAGAAGGCGTCCGCGCGCGTTCCCTCAACGATGAGAGACAATTTCGAGCGGCGCTCGGCCAATTCTGGAGTTCGAGGAGTATCCACGTTAGGGTTTCAAAAGCAGCTTGCCGGATGTTCTACGCGCTTCCAGATCGAGATGCGCCGCTGTGGCGTCGGAAAGACGATAAATCTTGTGAATCCGAGTTTTGAGTTTTCCTGCACCGATCCAGTGAAAAAGGTCTGAAGTTCGCCTGTCCAACTCGGTTGGTTCGCTGATGTAGTGAACCAGATTCGGACGAGTCAAAAATAGCGAACCCTTCTGGCTCAGCACCAACGGCTCAACCGGGCCCACGGGACCACTAGATTGCCCGAAGCTCACCATCATGCCTCGTGGACGTAGGCAGTCCAGACTCTTTGCAAATGTGGCGGCACCGACGGAATCATATACTACGTCGACGCCTCGATCGCCGGTCAACTTCTTCACCTCGGCTAGGAAGTCCGTTTCCGAGTACTGAATCACGTGATCAGCGCCATGATCCTTGGCGAGCCTGGCTTTTTCCTCCGTTGAAGCTGTTCCAATGACCGTAGCTCCAAGAAGCTTCGCGATCTGTACGAGGAGAAGACCGGTTCCGCCCGCGGCAGCATGGATGACGCATGTCTGACCGGATTGCAGTGGAAACGTGGAATGTGTGAGATAGTGAGCGGTCATTCCCTGAAGCATGACCGCAGCGCCGTCTTCAAAGCTCACCGCATCAGGCAGCGCGACAATCAGCTTCGCGGGCACGGCTGCATACTCGGCGTATGCTCCACGGGCCATCGCATAGGCGACGCGTTGTCCGACCTTGAACGGAACTCCCGGACCAACTGCACTAATCGTTCCGGAAGCTTCGTTGCCCAATCTGACCGGGCTTTCCGGCGCCTTGTAGAGTCCAGTCCGAAAGTACACGTCGATGAAGTTCACACCGATGGCTTCCGTTTTGATGACCGCTTCGCCCTCGGCGGGTTGAGGATCCGGTAGATCAACGTAGCGTAGATTTTCAGGATCGCCGACCGGGTCGGCGACGACGGCTTTCATACTTGCCGATCATAGCGTGGGGAACGACGAAGAGAGATCACGCCTTGGGGACGACGAGCGCCCCTTCGTGGGTCAGACAGCCCAGCTATAGTCGCGCGATTGAGACTCAACAGGCTGATTTTTTTCGAGGAGTCTGATCAATTCGAGCCGAAGAGCGTCAACGAGCGCACGCCAGCTGGCCTCGATGATGTTGTTCGACACTCCGACGGTTGACCAGCTCATACGGTGATCACTCCACTCCACCAGCACGCGAACCTTCGACTCCGTACCGCCCTTGCCACCCAACACTCTGACTTTGTAATCGGTCAAGCGAACATTGGCGATGGCGGGATAAACCGACGCCAAACACTGGCGCAGACAGATATCGAGCGCGTGAACCGGGCCGGAGCCTGTGGCTGTGTGCGAGTGGACATCTCCATTCACACGCAACGTAACGGTCGCGGCCGTAATACTTTCGTCGTTACCAGGAACTCGGTTCGCCTTCCCGCGGTCAAGTTTTGTTGACACCTCATAGCTGACCACGTCGAAGGGATGGAACTCGGGACGCGCGGCTTGGCGAACCAACAACTCGAACGTGCCTTCCGCCGTCTCGAAGTCATAGCCTTCGTGCTCCATCATCTTGATTCGCTGGAGCAGCTCGTGTCTTGAATCCTTGGGAAGGTGCTCTCCGAGTCCAAGCTTCTCCAGCTTATAGTTGACGTTGCTCCGTCCCGAGAGGTCGCTCAGGAGGACGCGCTGCCGATTACCGACACTCTCCGGCTTGACGTGCTCATAAGTAGCCGAGTCCTTCAGGACAGCACTGACGTGGATTCCGCCTTTATGGGCGAAGGCGCTGCTCCCCACGTACGCTTGTTCGTTTTTAAGCGGCAGGTTCGCCAACTCGGCAACGAACTTCGCGGCTGAGGTGAGATGAGCAAGTTTGTCCGGACCGACTGTTGTATGCCCCAGCTTCAACTCCAGGTTCGCAAGAACGGAACACAGGTTTGCGTTACCGCAGCGCTCACCATAACCGTTGAGGCACCCCTGGACGTGCGTAGCTCCGGCCTGCACGGCCACGATTGTGTTCGCGACCGCTACCTCGGAGTCATTGTGGCAATGAATTCCAAGGACCCCGTCGAACCGGGCGCGGACATCGCTTACGATTTCGGCGATCCGGTGCGGCAAAGTTGCACCGTTCGTGTCGCAAAGACACAAGACGTCTGCGCCGGCTCGCTTCGCAGCTTCGAGAGTGCGCAGCGCAAATGCGGTGTTGGCGAGATAACCGTCAAAAAAGTGCTCCGCATCATACACGACCTCGCGGCCGTGCGCCTTTAAATACCCGACTGTGTCCGAGATGAGAGCGAGATTTTCCTCTTCGGTGATTCCAAGCGCGCGCTGCACGTGAAAATCCCAGGTTTTACCGAAAATAGAGATGACCGGAGTATCAGCCGCAAGCAACTCCGCTACATTCGAATCGGTCTCAACCGAGTTCTTGGCGAAACGGGTTGCCCCGAACGCAGTCAATCTCGAATGCTTCAGGCGCAAATTCTTCGCTCGTGCGAAGAACTCCTTGTCCTTAGGATTTGAGCCCGGCCAGCCGCCCTCGACGTAGTCGATTCCCAATTCGTCAAGCTTTTCGGCGATGAGCAACTTGTCCTCGACCGAGAAAGACACGGACTCGCCCTGGGTCCCGTCCCTCAATGTTGTATCGAATGTGAAAATCTTCATCTTTTGTACTCTACTTTCGCGACCGCTGCCCCACTCGTTCCCGACTCCGCACCCCAGAATGTCAAAAAGGCCACCAGCTGGTTTGTCTACCTGCCGGTGGCCTCAGAAAACTAGATTTAAGAGGTCTCAGGCGGGGCTACCGAGAGCCACGCTAATAAGAATCCGAATGGAAGACCCGAGTGCCATCTTGACCGAAATCGTGCTTCCAGTATATCGAGTCTCAAACCGGGCGCAATCTGTCGCATCGGGCGACATCCGTTTGCTGGCCGTAGTGTTTTACCGCTTACAATTACCAGGCGCGAGACCAGCGCGGACCCGGATGCTCTTGGGAACGCAGCGAAGCGTCCACTCCGGCTTGCAACTCGAGCTGCCTCCCTAGGAGCCAAAGGAGATCGGAAAGGCGGTTCAAATACGCCAGGATCATGGGATTTCCGGCAGTGTTGCAAACGTTTCGAGGGCAGATCTGATAGCTTGGGCGTTCATGGACGGGAGAGGCCGGCGCTGTTCAAGGGGCGACACTTTGCACCCGAGATCATCATTTTGTGCGTGCGTCGCTACCTTCGATATGCGCTCAGCTTACGTAATCTCGAAGAGATCATGGCAGAGCGGAATGTCGAGGGTGGATCACGTGACGATTTGGCGCTGGATCCAATATTATGCACCCGAACTCAGTCGGCGTTGCCGGCCTGAGCTGCGCAAGACGAACGGATCCTGGCGTGTCGATGAAACGTATCTTCGGGTGGCTGGCAAATGGACCTATTTATATAGAGCGGTGGATTCCACTGGCGACACGATTGATTTCCTGCTCTCTCCAACCCGTGATGCAGGTGCTGCCAAGCGCTTCTTTCAAAGAGCATTTACAGTCAGCAAACCATCCACGGCCGCGCGTCGTCAACGTAGACCGGAATCCCGCTTATCCGAGAGCTATCGAGGAGCTCAAAGTCTACTCGGGAACTCGGCCGACGTTGCCGCTGTCGACCCGTTCGGTATCTCAATAATGTAGTGGAGCAGGACCATCGAGCGATCAAACGACGGGTCAGAGCGATGCAAGGGTTCCGATCGTTTCACTCCGCGTGGCGAACGATCCAAGGTGTCGAAACGGTGAACATGATTTGTAAAGGACAGATTCGTTGGCTGCCGAAGGATGACATCCTGGGCCAGGCCGCATTCATAGTAGGTCTATTCGAAGTGGCAATGGCAGCCTAAGGATCGCAGTTCAGTGCACCCGCTGCCTTCAGTTCCAGGCTGCAACACTGCCATTTGCGAAATCAATTCATCCATGGTTCCGTAGCAATCGACCCGCCGGTCGGCCTTCGAGACACGTACACCTCCGGGTATACCGGTCGTTCCGTTATCGCCTCGCTTCGTTGCAATACTCATTTCACTTCCCTTCTTCAGGACCTATCCGCTTATCCGAGACGGATGCCTGGGCAAACGTTGCCATTTCACGATACAGACGAAGGCCTGATCGCAGGAGGGCCACTCCCAATGCTGCGCCGGTGCCTTCTCCGAGGCGAAGCTCCAGATTCAGGAGAGGCGCCCGGCCAATCGATTTCAGGACTGGCGTGTGGCCGGGCTCAGACGATTGATGGCCAAAGAAAACATAATCAGCAACACTAGGGCAAATTTTTTGTGCGGCGACAAAAGCCGCCGTAGAGATAAAGCCGTCAATTATCGCCGGGAGTCTTTTAGCGGCAGCGCCTAAGATGAAACCGGCCATCATTGCAATCTCGAATCCGCCGAACAACGCGATCAAGTGAATGGGCGACATGCTTTTGAGCTCGTCTCCGTAACGGGACAGAGCGGTGGAGATTACGTGCTTCTTATGAGACAGACCGGCATCATCCAAGCCGGCACCCCTCCCCACACAATCGTCGGGCGAGATCCCGAGAAACGCACTGACGAGAGCGCTCGCCGACGCTGAGTTGCCGATCCCCATCTCACCCGTGCCGACAATGTTGAAGCTTTCGGCTGTTTCGGCAGCCAGAATTACCCCCGTTTCGATTGCCGAACGCGCTTGGGCTTCTTCCATCGCAGGCCCTTCGAGAAAACTCCGCGTCCCGTCAGCGATCTTTCGATCCATCACGCCATCGATCTTAGGACCGCAAACGCCGGCATCGACAATCACGGTATCGATTCCGCTGTTCCGGCAGAGCACGTTGATCGCCGCTCCACCCGCGACGAAGTTCTTCATCATCTCGCGCGTTACGGCCTGAGGATATGGACTGACGTTCTCTTTCGTGATTCCGTGATCGCCACAAAACACATAAATCGCAGCTCGATCTAAGTTGGGAAATGGCGTTCCCTGAATCTGCGCTAAGCGTAGGATTTCGGCCTCCAGCCGTCCCAAGCTCCCGCGCGGTTTCGTCAGAGAGTCCCAACGTGCTTGAACCGCCTGCGTGATGGCCGTTGAGCGATCCAAGCTTGAGATATTCGCAACGGTTTCTTCAATCAGCGACATAGCTAAGCTCCGTGATCTCGCCGTAGGCCTGGGTGAATTGCGACACGGGTAAACCAGCGGCGAGGTTTGCGAGCACGGCATTCACTGCGTGATGAGCAACGACGGCAGCGGGTGACGGGCCCCCGCGAATTCGGTCCCACGCCTGCTGGACACGAGCCGTAAACTCACCCCAACGCTCGCCATCGGGAGGAGTGATGCCCTGCCAGTCCTGCAGTTTTCTACGGGCGAGGTCGGGCGATTGTTCTTCGATTTCCGCCCATGTCTTGCCGGTCCATCGACCAAACCCGATCTCGCGAAGCTCGGAGACGACGACTACGTTCGAGCATCGAAGACATGCGGCCGTTTCTCTGGCCCGGCGCAAAGGACTCGAGTAGGCAATGTTCACGTACAATCCTGAGATCGAATGGGCGAGGGCGCCGAGAGCATCAGGGGAAAGAGGTGGATCGGCCTGGCCCAGGAACGTTCCGGCGCGTTCCGGCTTCGCATGCCGGATTAAGTAGAAGACTGCCATGCGAGGACAAGTAGGTTGGCACTTTCCACTGTCAGGCAGGTTGCGCCGAGGCAATCCCCGTTCACACCTCCGAGCCTTCGGGTGAAATACGCTCGCGAGAACGACATGATTGCGGCGCTCGACAACAGCATAGGAACACCGCGCCACCCACATAAGCTTGCCGCGATCACTACCTGGACGGCCACAAAGACCGACGTTACGGGCGTAAGCCCTGCAGAGAAGCCAGCCCCGAGACCGCTGCCCAACGGCTTTGTTATCGCCCCAAGTACGACGGACGAAGAACGAGAGAGGGCTATGGACGATGCCAGGCCAAGCACTGCATTGACTTGTATATGCGCGAGAGCCTGCCATCGGAGGGCGATGGACAGGATCAAGGCGATAGCCCCGTAAACACCAATGCGGCTGTCTTTCAATATGGAGATCATCTTTTCCCGCGTTCTGCCCGCGCGAAGCGCATCGGCACAATCAGCGAGCCCGTCTTCATGTAGTCCGCCGCTGAGAGCTATGGCACCCGACAGAGCGAGAAGGGCTGAGAGCGAGGCGCCGAAAGGTCTTCGGCAAAGCTCGAGCACAACGCCGCAAAAAGCGCCGAGCAAGGCTCCGACGAGTGGGAAGAAAAGCGCCGATCGTCCCGGCGTTGCCGTTTTCCCGGGGATGGGGAGAACGGTCAGGAACTGGATGGCGCCAAGAAGCCTTGCAATCATTTGATCCGCAAACCAATGCCGAATACCATCCAGTGCACCTCGGAGGCCCGCTCGGCCGCTTGTTGATTGAGCCTTCCTGCCTGATCTCGAAACTCTCGGGCCAACGCGTTTTCGGGAACGATGCCGCACCCGACTTCGTTCGTCACCAGAATTACTTCGCTTCGAGTGTGCGTTGCGGCGTCCAACAGATCCTCAATTTCGCCGCGAATGTCTCGCGGCTGGTTCTGCAGCATGAGGTTAGTCAACCATAGGGTCAGGCAATCGACGACAATGGCGTCATACGATCCGTCTTCGCGACGGAGGCGGTCGGCAACACGTAACGGCTCTTCCCAGGTGACGATCCCGGCGCCACGTTCTTCACGATGGAGCTTGATTCTCGCCTCCATTTCGTGGTCCCAAGCCTGCGCCGTTGCGATGAATCCGAGCCGGGGACCGGACCCGCGTAGTCGTTTCAGCGCTTGGTTACTTTTTCCGCTCCGGCTTCCGCCGCCAATCAGGATCACGAACGCAACCTCCTGGTTCTTCTTCGGAGCATCCAGATAAAACAAGGTCCGCCGACAAAGGCCGTGATCACTCCAACAGGAACTTCAACAGGCGCCAGAATGGTCCGCGAGAGGACGTCCGAAAGAGCCAGGAACGCTGCGCCAATCAAGAAGGAAGTCGGTATCAGGATGCGGTGATCGGCCCCCACCCACAGCCGCATAGCATGCGGAACGATCAGGCCAACGAAACCGATTGGTCCCGTCAAAGCAGTGACCGTTCCCGTCAACACAGAACCGCCTACACAGCCTATGAAGAGCAATTTGCCCGTCGAAACACCGCGCGTAGCGGCCCAGTCTTCTCCAAGCGCAAGAACATTCCACTCTCGGCTGCGCCAGAACACAAACAGGCAGACAGGAACAAGCGCGACGGTGAGGCCGAGAAGACTCGTGTACGACGGCGCATCCAAACCGCCGATCATCCAGCGGGTGATTGCAAACGACTGCATAAATCCAGCCAAATTCGACAGGAACAGAATTATGGCCGCGCAGATGCTGTTCACCGTTATGCCCGCCAGGAGCAAACTCAAAGACGACATGCGGCCGCCTTCCGAGGCGATGAGAACCACCGCGCCAAGGACAATACCCGCGCCAACAAACGCCGCGAGGCAAACCGCGGAAACACCGCCGAATGCGTTCCACCCGAAACAGATGGCGAGAACCGCCCCGAGCGAAGCGCCACCGGCAACGCCCAGCGTGTACGGTTCAGCAAGAGACTCACGCAACAGAGCTTGAAAGAGCACCCCGGAAAGACTGAGCGCTCCTCCGGTCCAAAGTGCGAGGAGGGCTCTCGGCAATCGTAAAGAAACCAGGATTTCGTGGTCCGGCTGTAAGCCTCGAAAAGCGCGCTCCAGGCTTAAGGAACTCGATCCAATCAATACGGATGCAACCAAGGAGGTCAGTAGTATGGCGCAGCAAATCAGAAAGATCGCCAACCAGTTCTGCTTACGCACCATAGGTAATCCATGGTTTACCGGATGCGCTGTGGTGCACTTCGACCGGGACCGAGTAGATCTCCTTCATCAAGTCTGGTCGTATGATCTCCGTTGGCTCTCCGTCCGCACGAATCTGTCCGTGGTGAATGAGCAGCAACCGATCCGCCTTTCCCAGTGCGACATTCAGATCATGCGTGACCGCAAGTACGAGCAGCCCCTGTCGGCTTAAGTCCTGCAAGAGACGGTAGAGTTGGACCTGGTGGTAAATGTCCAGATGCGCAGAGGGCTCATCGAGGAGCAGCACTTCAGGCGATTGGGCTAGCGCTGAGGCCAGGAGAACGCGCTGTTTCTCTCCGCCACTAAGCGTACGAAACTCACGATCGCGAAACTCCGCCGTCTCGGTCTGCTCCATCGCTTGCTCCACGGCAGTGCGATCCTCGCTTGTTTCATAGAGACCGGACCGGTGCGGCATTCGGCCCATGTAGACAACGTCTTCCGCAGTAAACGGGAAGTTCGCTCCGCTCTCCTGCAGGACGACGGCGACGCGGCGTGCGAAATCCCGGCGATTCCACCTTTTCGTGTCCCGGCCCAGGAAGCGACAGCTGCCGCTCGAAGGCGTGTTCAATCCTCCAAGGATCGAAAGAAGCGTAGATTTCCCGGCTCCGTTCGGTCCTCCGATGGCGACAAACTCTCCCGAGTGCAGGTCGAGTCGAACAGACCGCAGGACATCTACGGCGCCGTAACGCATGCCGACGCTTTCCAGCTCAAACAGTGTCACAAGCCGCTCTTTGGATGAAGAAGTTTCACTAGCGACTCTGCAGCTTCGGCGGCCCTTGGTCCCGGGATCAAGAAGGGGCCGGGAGGAATTGCATACACACGCCCGTTCGCCACAGCCCGGATACTTCGATGCTCGGACCACAATCGAACAATCTCTTCCTGCTTCTCTTTCTCCGGGCCGGCCAGCTCCAAAATGACATCAGGATTGCGAGACAGAATCTCTTCCAGCGAGATGCGAGGGTAGGGGGAAACCGCATCGGCGAAGATGTCAGTTCCGCCAGCAATCTCGATCAAGTCCGAAAAGTAAGAATGAGCCGCGCCTGCTATCAGGCCCTCCAGACGGTTACCCGTATGTCCAACGATGAACGCGACCCGGGGCTTCGGCGAACCCGCAGCTTGCTTCCGTACTCGATCCAGTCGCGTTTCGGTCGACGAGATTAACTGCTCGGCAGCCTCGGTCGAGCCGGTGGCACGGCCAATTTTACGCGCTCCCGCGAATATGCCCTGCAGATCATCGCTGGGAACCTCGACATAGTTGATGTGCAATCGACTGAGTTGCTCAGGCAATGAGCGGTACTTATCTTGCACCACAACCAGATCAGGGTGGAGCGCGACGATCGCTTCGACGTCCGGGTGAAGCAGAGAGCCGATTTTTGGAAGCTTCGCGGCTTCGGGCGGGAAATTGCAAAAAATCGTGACACCCACCACATGCGGCCCTAACCCCATGGCGAACAGAGTCTCTGTCACGCTCGGAGCCGTAGAAACAATGCGCTCCGCTCCGGCTGCCCAAGCCGTCAACGCGGTGACGAACAGCAGGATTAAGCGCATCGGAATTCGTTCCACGCCCTCAGCAGACGCTCGTTCTCGCTTCTGGTGCGCACCGCAATCCGCACGGCCTCGCCTTCCAATCCTGGCCAATCCGCGCAGTTACGCACCAGGACTTTGCTCCGCAGCAGGTGATCCGTCACTTCCTGAGCACGGTAACTTAGCGAAACGTAGATGAAGTTGGCATCGCTCCTGTGAGGCACTGTGCCCGGAATCCCTTCGATTTCCTCCATAAGGAAATCGCGTTCTTTCCGGACAAACTCAACGGTTCTTTGCGAATGGTGCTGATCCGCGAGAGCAGCGAGCGCGGCTTGCTCCGCCAGGACATTGACCTGCCACGGTTCCCGCCTTTTGCGCCACTCGCTGAGTACCGATGCGTCGGCCACCAGGGCTCCCAGCCGGAGTCCCGGCAGCGCATAGAACTTCGTTAAAGATCGCAGAACGATCAGGTGCGGAAAGTCCGCGACCAGGGCCGATGCGGACGGCAAGTTCGAAAATTCGCCGAAGGACTCATCGACGATAACAGGCTCCGGCGATTGCTCGAGCCGCCGTCGAAGAACTGCGAGCTCTATGCTCGTTCCTGTCGGATTCGCCGGCGTCGTGAGCACGAGCATTTCCTTGCCGGGCCAAGTTTCGGGATCGCTCAGGCTGCTTAGGTGGGCGTCGGGGAAAGCACGATGAAACTCAGAGAACACAGGAGCCGCGAGCGAGCTAGCACGTTGTTTGAAAAGACGTGCGATAAAGAAGATCAGCTCGGTCGCACCGTTCCCAAGAAGAATGCTGTCCATCGGGACCTTCCATGTCTCGCTTAAAGCTTCTCGCAGGCGCTTGGGTTCGCGCTCAGGGTAATGCTGAATCCGATCGACTGCTTGACAGATTGCAGCTCGAACTCCGGGCGCCGGCCCGAGTGGATTAATGCTCGCGCTGAAATCGGCGACATCGCGCCAGTCCCAGCCACGCGCAGCCGCAATCGCGAAGATATCACCGCCGTGAGTCATTTGCGACGGCTCCAGCCACATAAAGCCGCGACCAGGATTACCTCGACCGCGTAGAGAAGGACACGCACCTTCTGATAAGTTCGCCTGTCGAGTGCCGCAGTTGGCTCACCAAGAGTAGCCTTCCGGCTTGGGACACCTCCATAGAAATTCAGTCCGCCTAGCTGAACCCCGAGCGCTCCCGCAACAGCGCCTTCGGGAAATCCGGCGTTCGGGCTCGGCTGATTTCTTCCGTCTCGAACTGTCGTCTTGAATGCCCGAATGGCCGATAGCCCGGGAAGTATGGCGGCTGCACACCAGATCAGAACAGCCGATAATCGTGCGGGCAGGAAGTTAGCCAAATCGTCCATCTTCGCCGACACCAACCCAAAGTCCTGGTAGATTTCGTTGCGGTGCCCTGCCGTGCTGTCGAGCGTGTTGACGGCTTTGTAAGCAGCCATTGCGGCGGGGCCGCCCAGCGCGAGATAGAACAGCGGGGCGACAACACCATCGCTCAGATTCTCAGCAACCGTCTCGATAACGGCGCGAATGATCTCCGGTTCGTTAAGATCAGCCGTATCGCGTCCAACGATCAACGAAAGTTTGCGCCTCGCTTCGACCATGTCACCGCGTTCGAGAGCCGATAAAACCTGGAGAGCATGCACGTCCAGATCTCGACAGGCGAGGAAGGAATAGATCCAATATGTGTTGAGAAACCGTGGTGCAAGTTTCACGATGGAAACCGTCGCACCCACAACGCTGATCCAGAACATTCCGCCGGCAACTCGTAACGGGAGGCGCGTCTTTCTCCAGAATTTTTCGGCTGCCTCGGCGCAGAACCCGATCGCGCGCACCGGATGGGGCAGCCACTGCGGATCCCCCCAGGCAAGGTCCATCGCTACTCCGGCCAGAAGTTCTCCACGCGCTTCTAGCAAAGGTAGAGTTCCTCAAAGCGTTTCCTGTCCACATTCGCATCGAACCAATCTGCAAGTTCGTCGTAGACGGTATTCCGGTCGGGAAGTGCGGGAACAGATCTACCCAGAAGCTCCGCTAAGACGGCCGGATCCTCGAGCGCGCCATGCAGGTACGTGCCGGAGCAGCGGAGAGTCCTTACTCCGTCTTCCGTTCCGTCGTCGAGTGTCGCGAACGCGCTCGCTTCCGATGGGCGAGTGGTTTGCCCCATATGGATTTCGTAAGCTTCGAAGTGGTAGCCGGAAGGCGTCGTTGCACGGACGACTCGCGTGGTTTTCTCTCGCGAAAGAACAGTCCGGCTGCCGACCAGCTTGAGCCCTTCCGCTCTAACTTCTGTCGTCTCGACCCCAAACGGATCCTCGACGACTTCGCCCAGCATCTGATAACCGCCGCAGATTCCGACGACATGTGCGCCCTTCGCGTGTTGATCGAGTATCCACTTCGACAATCCGGTCCGGTGCATCCACAACAGATCAGCAATCGTATTCTTCGTACCCGGCAGAATGATGTGGTCGAAGACTCCGGGAATCGGCTTCGAGATCCAGCAGGCCGCGGGAAGCAATCGGAAGTCGGACACGTTCGAGACATGCGGTAGACGAACGATAGCCACCGGGCTGTCTTTCCGGGAGTTGACGTCGCTCTCAATCGAGAGTGCATCTTCGGCGTCGAGCGTAGAACTATACAGATGCGGAAAGACGCCCAGGCAAGGTTTGTTTGTCTTTCCCTCGAGAATGTTCACGCCTTCGGTGAAGAGGGTCGGGTCTCCGCGAAACCGATTAACGGCGAACCCACGTACAAGCGATCGTTCCTCTTCATCAAGCAGTGAAAATGTGCCGGCTACAGCCGCAAAGACACCTCCTCGGTCGATATCCGCGACGAGCAGTACCGGAATTCGCAGCCGGGTGGCAAGACCCATATTCACGAGGTCGGTGCGTTTGAGATTCAACTCCGCTATGCTTCCCGCGCCTTCGACCACAACGAATTCATATCTCTCCGACAGCCTCCCGTAGGCTGCGAGCACGTGCTCCACCAGGGTCGGGAAGTGTTCGTAATACTCGCGAGCACTCAGATTCTTCCAAACTTTGCCATCGACAACCACTTGGCTACCGCAGTCGGAGTTGGGCTTGAGCAGGATAGGGTTCATGTCGGGCTCAGGCTCGAGAAAGCACGCTTGCGCCTGCGCCACTTGCGCGCGCCCTATCTCGCCGCCTGCCGCGCAAGGGTACGAGTTGTTCGACATGTTTTGCGCTTTAAATGGCGCAACGTTGTAGCCCCTGCGCACGAGCCACCGGCAGATCGCCGTTGCCATCCAGCTCTTTCCCACGTGCGACGCCGTCCCGCCGACCATTAATGCGCGTGCCCGCCTCATCTAGAACGAGTAAGTCACACCGGCAACGGCCCACCGTCCGGGTGTCCTGAATCCGTCTTCGTAGTATGTTTGATCAGCTAAATTGTTGATTGTTGTATAAAAGCGCATCCGTGATGATTCGCCGAGAGGATGCGTATAACCAATCGATAATCCCGCCTGTCGAGGTCCCGGGAACACGAAGGTGCGCCGGTTCAATGGGAAAAGGTAGTCACTCCCTGCGAGAAAGTCGAAAGCCGCATCCCATCGAGGTCCGAACTGCTGGAGGACGACCAGGCTGAAAGTGTGGGGGAAGATGCGCGGCGTCTGTAGGGTTCCGTCGGCAAACTGAGAGTAACGGTCTCGAGAGTTGGTGTATGTGTAGGATGACCGGAGCTGCGTGGCCCTCCAGGGCTTCGCTTCCGCGGACACCTCGACACCTCGCGCCATCCCGCCTAGAGTGTTGCGGTAACCCTGTGAACGTCTGAATGGATCGGTAGTCGGGCTGATCAGACCGCTGAAGTCAAAGCCGATCACTTCCTGTAAACGCGTATAGAAATAGGACGCACTCACCTTTAGTTTCTCGGACGCAAAGTACTGGTCGATGCCGCCATCGATTCCGATCGAGCGCTCGGGCCGTAGCCTCGGGTCGCCATAAGCCGTGAAGCTGGCGCCATCGAAATAGGTTCCGAAGCGCTCGTAAAGCGACGGCACACGGTATGCGTTTCCTCCATGCGAACGGATCTTCGTGCGAGACGTTTTGAAGAAGTAAGCGGCAGAGATATCGCCCGTGTAGGCATTCGGAGGGTTGATCGCCGATGCATTTGCGTACGCGGGCAGTGGCCCGGTGAAGGTCGGCTGATCCAAAGTAAACAGCTGGACCCGTCCAGAGAGCGAGATCTGAAGCCGGTCTTGAAAGAACCTGATCTGATCTTCAAGGTCAAAAGAGTTGCTTGTTTCGGAGACGCGGGTGTTCGAGTTGATCGCGAGCGCCTGATTGGGGTTCCCATCCGTGGCAGGCGTGTTCAAAGACTCGCGCTCGAACTCGTAACCGGCCGTAATCAGCTGATGACTGCCGCCAAGAAGGTTGACGCGCCCCTGCAGAGTATCAATTCTGCCGTTGTACTCGCTCGATGTCCGATACGGAGATTGGAATCCAGGCCCTAATGGCCCATTCACCACATCTCGATTTGAGACAAGATCCTGATAGCTGATCCGGTACGAAAGTGGAGCACTAACCCGATGATCAACGGCCATCATAGTAGAGGCAAACCGGGATGTACGGAAGTAATCAGGGTCGTCGAGCGCCGGCAGGAACGTGGCCCCGTTGAGCGAATACGGGAGTTTCTGTGAAGCTAAGATCGACTGCTGGGGGCTGAGCCCGATGGCCGGAACATATCCCGTCGGCGGCAGCGTACTCGACGGGGCGGCACTCGGCGTTTGATTCAGCCGGACGAAGCCATCGGTCGCCAGGACGCGTCCGCGCACCACGAGCCCAGGGCGTAGAGAATAGTCGATCCTGCCGTTTCCCGTGGTGTTCCGGTAGTCATCGTCATTGTCGACGCCGCGCGTGACATTGAGATGGCCCACGCCGGCGGAATAATTCAGTCGATTGCTCAATGTGCTCCCGCCGAAATGCGCAACGCCGCGGAACTCGCCAAGTCCACCCCCGTCGGCGGTCAGATCTCCATGGAATGGACCAGTTCCGGAATCGGTCACGATGTTGACCACGCCTCCGGTCGCGTTAGTGCCGTAGAGAGACGACCCGCTGCCACGCAACACTTCGACCCGCCCGGTGTCCACCGAGAGTAAATCGCCTAGATACGATTGAGCATCTCCCTGCGTTGCTCCCACATCGCGGAAGCGCATTCCGTCGAGAAGCACCGCGGTATCAAACGTGCGCATGCCGCGTATCTGAATGGTGGCCAGACTGCCGGGGCCACCTCGTTGTGAAACACGGAGGCCCGGCAGCTGTCGCAATCCGTCTACGATCGACTCAGTGCCACGTCGCGCGAGTTCATCCCGGCTGACGACATCGACCGACTTCGCGGTTTCGTCTAGCGATTGAGCTGTTCCGGTTGCCGTCACAACAACTGTGTTCGCCGTTGGAGCGAAACTTAACTGCAAAGCGGGAAGCTGCGAACTCGAGTCCGCCAATGTAACCAGCTTCGGAGAGTCGGGAAGGGTAAGGCCGGGTGCCTCCACTCGCAGGAGGTAATCGCCGCGAGGAACGACGAAGCTGTACTCCCCGCGCTGATTTGTCACGCCCGAAAACGTGATGCCAGCATCGCGGCTGTCCAGTCGAATGACGGCTTTCGGAACTTGAGCCCCAGATGGATCCGTCACCAGGCCGCTAAGCTTAACGTTTGAACTCTCGGAATACGCTGCTAACGCAGCTCCTAGATAACAAAAAAGACGAAAACAAGACTTGAATGACACACCATGCTCCTTCCGGCATAGCTTCACCGAGACTTGCTCAATCGGGGAAAAGCGACGGCCAGGCAGAGAACATTTCCTGCCCGAGAGTCGCTGACGCGGAACAACCTGGAGGGTCACGCTGCCTCTCCCACGAAGGCGCAAGTCCGACGACCGCTTTTGCGGGCTGCAGGCAGGTCTTCGGACTTACAGGCGCTTCCCGTGTAACGGGGCTTCTACTAACCTCCGCTTCCCAGCCGGATTCGGCCAGTGCGTCGAATGAGGTATTCGTTCCTGTTCACCGCTGCGGGACAGTTCTGGATTCTCACCAGATTCCCTATTTCTACGCTGGAATTTCCCAACGTACCGACAGCATTCGTGAGCGTAACACATCCGCGCACTCATCTGGACCGGGAAGAGGAGGGCGCCGATGAGAGTTCTGAACGTTGCGTATCCTCTTCTGCCGGTCACGTCCGGCTCGGCGGGAGGGGCCGAACAAATCCTGTATTTACTCGACGGCGGCCTGGCAAAACGGAACATTGAGTCCATTGTGATTGCGGCTGAGGGCTCGGGAGTGAGTGGGAAGCTCCGGAGCACACCATCAGCGAGCGGCGACATCACGGAAGCGGAGCGCGCAGAGGCACAAAGGATTCACCGGCGCACAATCGCGGAAGTGCTGGCAAGCGAAGCGGTCGATCTGATCCACTTTCACGGGCTCGATTTCGCGACCTACATACCCGAAACTCGCGTTCCGAAGCTCGCGACACTGCATCTACCAATCTCGTGGTACGAACACGGCTCGCTGGATAACAGCGACGTTCACCTCGTCAGTGTGTCGCAAACACAAGCTAACTCAGCGGAAGGGAAAACAATTTTTCGGTTTGTGCCGAATGGGATTGATACTTCGGCGCACGCGCCTTCCCACCGAGAGCGCAATTCTTTACTTTGGCTTGGGCGCATCTGCCCCGAGAAGGGCACGCACATCGCTCTCCAGGTGGCACGCGAGCTTGACCTTCCTCTGACCGTCGCCGGGCCTGTTCACCCGTTTGCGTTTCATCGGTCGTATTTCGAGACTGAAGTCCAACCGCTGCTCGACAGCAAACGGATCTACACGGGGCCTGTGAATCTCGACCAGAAAATAACTCTGCTAAGCAGAGCACGCGCATTGCTGGTCCCAAGTTTGGCCGCGGAAACCAGTTCGTTGGTTGCCATGGAAGCAGCGAGTTCAGGAACGCCGGTCATCGCTTTCCGTTCGGGAGCGCTGCCCGAAGTCATACAACACGGCTTGACCGGCTTCATAGTCGAGGACGTCCAAGGAATGATACGTGCGACGGCTCGGCTCGAGGCAATATGTCGATCCCGCTGCCGCGAATACGCGCTCGAAAACTTCTCGTACGAACGCATGGTCGATGACTACGTCAAGCTCTACCGAGATCTACTCGCCGCCTGATCGCAAGGCGACACTTGGGAATGCATTGCGCCCCCCAGGACTTCTTGTACGGCTCGTCTCCGCGAAGGAAATTCCAATGCGTATGGCCTGTGTCGTAAGCGTACTGAATACATCGGGACAGCAGGATTCGACCAAACCCTAGGTGTTCGTGCTCGGGGTCGAAAGCGCTGAAATAGCCATACATTCTCCCATTCCAGGAGAACGCAAGGATCACCGCCACAAGACGCTCGCACCACGCAAGCGTAAACAGACGCAAGACTCCAACACGTGCGAGCGCTGCGCCTGTTGAGAGCATGAAATCACCCGAACGGTTTGCTTCCACCATTCCCGGTTCGCCACGGCTTCGCCACCTCGCCGTATGCAGGGCGAGCAACGCATTAAACGTATCGCGGTTGAAGTTGGAGTTCACGTCGAAGCGGACGGGCCCGATTCTTTCCGCTTTGTCCGCATATCGGCGCACATTTCTCCTCATCTCGCTCGAACGCTGTAACCAGTACTGGTTGAAATCGTCCGCCAGTTCCACTTCGCTGCAGACGGTGTCTGGAGTTACTTGCACGTCAAGCTGCTGCGATTGGGCAAGCTGAAGTAGGGGGCTTGTTGCCGAAAGGTCTTGCCAGTCGCAGAGGTCACAATCGGCGACGGCCAGGTATTCTCCGATCGCAGCGACGGTCGGCGCCATGAAGTCATCGGCGATGAATGGATCCAGATAGTCGGTTACGCCTGAACCGATGAGCGTGAGTTGACGACTGTTCTGCCACATGTGCCGGAAACAGGGTACTAACCCGACCATCGACCCGTCCCGCCAGACAATAAGCGTTTGTAACTCGCCGCTCCCGAAGTGTTCCCACCAAGTTAGGAGCCATTCAGGCAAGTGGAAAGGTGTTGCTTTGCGCCATTGCAAGATCCGCTCGCCCCAAAGCGGCTGCAACTCACGCAACCGTGCGACGTTATCCGCGACTTCTAGCTGAAGGCTCACGCCGAAAGGACGGGCGCCGGGCGAGTCGAATCCAAAAGACGCAAGGCCTCACGATACCCGTTTAACGTACCGACGTCTACATAGGCTTCGCCGATCTTCACGCCACAAGCCCGGCCCCCCTCGCTCATGTAAGCGTTTATCAGAGTGCCGAGGTATTCGTCTTTGCGGTCCATCCAAAGCGAGTGAAGACGGCTGAACGTGGAGCCCGGCATCTTCAAAGCGCCCCAGATCCAGTGCGTGGAAGCGGTGCTGCTCTTTACCTGAACCTCAAGTACGTCGCCGCTCTCGTCGGTGACGACCGCATCAAATCGTTCCGGGTGTTTAACCGGGAAGAGGAGAAACGAAAGCTTCCCGTCGGGAAGATGCGCCAGTGCTGTGTCCGGAAACCAGATCGTGTCTGGGAGGCCGATACAGACCTCCTCATCCGGATGAATCAACGGAAGTGCGCGGAATAATGCGTCGCACAGCCCCGCGGGTTGTGGCTGGACTGCGTAAAAGATGTTGGCCGAAAGAGCATGCGCCCCGAAGTAGTTGAGGATATCTGCTTTCCCGGGCGAGATGACGAAGCAGATTTTGTCTACTCCGGCCTTCACCATGCGTTCCACAAGATATTCGCTGACTGCTCGAGGTCTTTCCGTCGATCCTTCAGTGAAACTTCCAATCGGAAGGAGCTCTTTCGAGAAAGCTAGCGGCTGTATGCGGCTCCCGGTACCGGCCGCAGGTATGATCCCCCACATCCTAAGCTCTTTCCGCCGCCAGCTCTCTCGGCTCGGATATCGCGGCGCTCTCGTCCGGAAGCTGGTCGAGCAAGCCCACAAGACGCTGTGCCCGGAGTTCGGCCGTATGGCAGGAAAGCGTACGTTCTTTCGCCCGGGAGCCGATCCGCGCAAGTCGCTCGGAATCGCTGGATATCGCTTCAATTGCTTCCGCCGTGGATTCAACAATCATGATCTCTTCGCCGGGCGCAAAGAAAGTATCTAAACCATTCCAAGTGTCGCTGACAACCGCTGTGCCACAAGCCGCTGCCTCAAATAGCCGTCCCGATGGGCAGTAGCCCATGGCAGCCATCGAGCCCCGGGTGATGTTTAGGGTGAGAGGAGACGAAGAATAAAAGGCGCGGTGGTCAGCGGAAGAGACGTGATCGATAAATCGAATGTTCTTTGGCCACAGCTGCGTGTCCGGGTACATGGCTCCGCCAATCAGAAAATAGGAGTCTTCCAGCGTCTCCGCCGGCTTCACAAATAAATCCTCCAGGGCTTGCTGGCGATCGGCAGCATAGGTACCCAGATAGGAGAGGTTTGATGTAAACGTTGGCGAAGCGGGAACACGGTAGTACAGTTCGGGATTGACCCACCCGTACAGGGCGGCTGCGCACTTGGCATGCAGCACGTTGCGAAGCTTTTCTAACGCAAGTCCACCGGTGTAACTGAGTACGATATCGAAGCCGGCAAACCCTCCAAGAGGGAGATACGGCACCGCTTCGCCTCTTTCCAACTGGCTCAAGGTGACGGGAGTGTCCATGTCATAGAACGCTTTGCGCCACAAACGAGACTGGAGGACCAGTTCGGAGGCTTCTTTTCCGTCCTGACAATAGGAAGTGACAATTCCCACCTCGGCATCGGACAGTTCACGTTTCGCGTCTTGAAGTGTCCTTGCCCAATCTGAGTAAAGATGAATGGTCGCGGACGGGAGAGAAGTCAAATCCCGGTGAGACGCATAATAGGGCGTGTCTCTCTCAAAGAAATGAACTTCGTGGCCCATCTTGTGCAGCGCACGAAAGAGGCCGCGGAGCAGAGTGGCATGCCCATTTCCCCAGGAAGAAGTAACCGACAGGCCGAAGATAACGATTTTCATCGAACTAGGTCAGCCTACCGGACTTTGAACTTGTAGAACATTTGCACACTAACGTTTCCATTGAAATCACGTAACCCGACAGCGGAGAACTTGGGAGTAATCGCCCATTCCACCCTGATGATCTGCGAGTTAGTCTGAGTCACATCCGTAATGTAAGTAAAGGTGATGTTGCTGGCGATCTTTTCTTGAAGCGTAACTTTGGCCGTTGGTTGGCCATTACTACCCGCTACAGAAGGGTCGATCTTTAGCGCGCTGAGTCCGAAAACTCGTTGCATACGACTAGCGAGCGGGTTTGCTATGGCTTGCCCTAAAATTGCCGATTGCCCCATTTGACTAAGAGATTGCTGTGGCGCTGCAGGCTGATGGGCAGCAATCGTTGGGTCATTAGGGGTCGTGTTCGTCGCGAGTAGCTGCACAATCTGAGAGAAGGTGAGCGGGGGGTCAGACCGGTAGCTCAGCTGAAGATTATTGATCGGACCAGAGACACCAAGGACGACATTGACGTTCTGAGCTATGGTTTCCAATGAGACGTTTAGAATCGGCTGGATTGCGTTGGGATTGTAGAAATTGACAGTCCCGGTATTTACTGTGTATTGATTTCCAAAAAAGACCAGCTGCCCATCTGTTACTGTGACCCGTCCCAGCATTCCGGGCGCAATAGCTGTTCCACGAACTGCAAGGTTGGCTTCGATCGAGAGACGATCCGCATAAGTTGTAACGACCCGCAGATCTGGAGCAGTCGTGATCCTCAAATCGAGTCGCATGCCGGCCAGCAATGGGGAGGGAGCACTGGGAACAGACGGAGGGGTTGAGGCCACGGAGAGAAAGGATCCGGCATCGCTCGACGCGCCATAAGCAAAGCGTTGAATCGTCACCTTTCCGCTCACGAGCGAGCGACGGCTGTTTCCGATCAAGGAGATGTCAGCATCCGACGTAACACTGATTCCTGAATATCGGACCCTGACCTTATTTGCGTTCGCTGCCAGGTTAAAGCTCACCCCATTGCCTGTATACCCAACGAATCCCGAGAGTGCAATCTTTCCTCCTCCGCTCTCCCCCGTTAAGGTCTGGATTGTCGCATTCGTTCCGTTCAGCAGGATCACCCCGTTCGCGTTTGACAACCCGTTCGGCGAATCAGTGTAATTCACATTGGCATTTTTCAATTCCACTTTGCCGTTTACGATCGGCTTCGCCGCCGTGCCACGAATGACAGCATTCATGGCCACCGTCCCCGACGAGTAGAAATCACGATCGACATCTTGCAGAACGCCCAGATCGGCGTTGGCGTCTAAGTTGAGAGTCAGAGGTGAACGACTCTCTGCCATGTTGAGTCCACCGCTCGCCTTGATCGTTGTGCGCGGTCCCGTGATTTCGAAGTGTTCGACTTGTAAGCTCGAGTGATTGAGTGCTACCACAATGGGACCTTCGTTATGGAAGGTGACGGTTCTCGTGGCAGGTCCGCCGGTCGGCGAGCCCTTCGGACGCGTCACGAACTCGAGCTGGTCAACCTGGAGCCGCGCACTCAAAGCGTCCGTTTTCAGCAGCGGACCGTTCAGGGAGGCCTTCCCATCCACCATAGCGTCGAATGCCGGCCTGATTGCCGGGTCGGATTCAATGAACGGAGCCAGGTTGGAATAGCGGATATTGCCGAATGTAAGACTGGCTTGTGTCTGATAGTCTCCTGCGAGCTGGGAAGTTCCGGCCAGCCGGATCTGGCTCTTCGCGAGATCAGAGTTCAATTGAAACACCAGGTTTTGTCCGGTGCTTTTCGCGGTGAACTGGGCGTCACCGAGGATCGCGTCGTCTAGTTTGAGTCGATTCGCCGAAACATTGGCGTTCAATCGTGAAAAGAGTAATTCGGGGCGGCCACTGCGTTGCCGAACATCGGCAGCAACGTCCGCAGCCAATCGTAGTGTGCCCGCAACTCCCGGCTTGGCCTTGACGACGTGACGGACTTTGCCCAGTTGTAGGTCCGAACTGTCCAATTTCAGGGACAGCGCTCCGGAATTAAGGTTTCCAGCCGGATGTGAGTACGAACCGTTCAGAGTTACTCTGCCCGCGGGCATGTCAAGTTCAATCGATGGTATTTGAATCGCGGTGTTTGCGTAATGGACGCTTCCGCCCAAGCGGTTGATCGGTTCTCCATACACGTCTGCACGCGCAAATTGAAACTGAAGATTCGCGTCGGGGGCCTGCATCGCCCCCGAAACGTGCGCCTCCGCCGACAGAGTTCCGCTCACGGGAACGGCGCTCTGCCCGACAATTTCGAGAGCTTTCTTTACGGCTAGATTTTGTATGCGCGCATCCGCGACCGTCGGATAATTCACGGCCAGCGTTGTTCTTCCATTCACATCCACGTTCGATCCGGCGAAGTTCGACCAGATCTTATAGTTCACGTCTTTACCAGACGTCCGAGCCGTAGCGGTCAGATCCCCGGCGCTTTGCTGCTCGACGCGCAAGGATCGTGCATTCAGATCCGCACTGACGTTAGCTAGAAGAAATTGGGTCTGGCCTCCGGAATTCCGCAGATCACCGGCAGCATCGGCCGACAACTGGATCACGCCCGCAGTCCCCGGTGAGCGCTTCTGTAAAGCCACAAAATTCGCGAGTTGGACGTTATTGCTGCCAACGTGGATTTGTGCGTGGCCGGTGAGAAAACTGTCACGGGGATGCTGAAACGTGCCGTTCGCGGCCAACGTTCCGCCTCCGGCTGCGACCTCAAGTGTATTGAGCGTAATCAGTTGATCAGCAAGCGTCGCGTTCAGAAACACGTGCTCGATCGACTGCTGGTAAGCGCTCGCATTCACCACTTGCAGATTTGCGTTGCCGAGCGGATTGCCGTACGTGCCATTTACGTGTATATCTCCGTTCAGCTCGCCGGAAGCAGGAACGCTGGTCTCCCCGGCAAGAGCGAGCAAGTCGGCGACATCGCCGTTCCGCAGAGTCAAGTTTGCGTTTAGGGGAGACAAAGGTACTGGACTCCATTTCTGCAGCCCCATATTCGCTTCGAATCCAGTGCGTAACCGGCCGCGTGTGAGCGTTCCCTCCGTTACCGTCGCTTGCGATGGCGAAGCGGCGAGATTGAGGCCAAGCTGATCGAATGATCGGCCCTCGACGGCGAAGTGATCCAATGCCAGACGACTAACGACTTGAGGTGCGGAAAGCTTGCCCTTTACTTGAGCTCGCAGCGACAGTGCGCCACCATGCAATACGACCGGCAGCGAGTCTGCCGGTTTCGCTGCCCCAAAGTTCGCTGCCGGCAAGAAGTCGTTCAAATTTCGCGAGTTCAAGTCAATGGCAAGCTCCCGATTGAGCGTGCCCGACAGGCTGACTCGCGAATTCGGCAGGGCGATAAAAGAATCTCCGAGGTCGACATTATCCCTGGGGCCGTTGTACCTTACATTGAGCCGTCCGCTGACAGGCACGCCGCGAACTCCCGGCACAATCATCAAGTTTGTCTCAGCAGCATAACCGCTTGTCCCTTTCACCTTTAGGTCGCCACGAGCGCGAATGGACCCTTGGAGCGAACCGCTATATCCCAACGACTTACCCGTTACTGAACTCACGAGTACCGGAAGAGAGAAGTCGCGAAGATTCCCTTCTACACTCAAGTTCTGCATTTTCTCCAGGAAGATTTTGGCCGCGAGAGAGCCGCCCGCAACGGTCAGTTTCAATCCATCCAAACTGATCAGGAACGGATCAGCATGGAAGGGCGAGTATAAACCGACGTCTCTAAGCCGGGTTGTTCCACTCTGGAGCGAGACACCACGCGAGTTCAAAGTGCCGTCAACTGCATAGTTGTTGTGGGCGTCCAACCGAGCAGTGCCATTCATGTCGAGCGTCCCGGTTGTCTGAAGACCCGAGACGGCGAATAAAGCCGCCAGCTCATTCAGCGCAAAATTAGAGTTGAACGAAACAGCACTACTCTTGCCAGGCTCAAGCGTTCCGGAAGCCTGAAATGTGGTCGCCCCCAGTCCCAGATGTGCGGTTCGCACTTGCACGACGTTCGTCTTTGTATCAATCTGGACCGACGCTTCCGCGTTCAGGACCTTGGGCGCGAGCCTGGAGCCGACATGGATTGGCAGGTCGAAGCTCCGTTGCATTTCCGGCATGGAGGCTGCTACGTTCACCCGCGCAGAGATCTTGGGCGCGTTCATGTTTTGCAAGGAAGCGCTCAGCGTTACCTGCGATGCATCGGTGTTTATCTTCACGTCCGAGAGTCGGATGGCGTCTTTCTCAAGCGTGATCGGAACGCTCACGTGGACCGGCAGCGTCGGCGCGTTTGCTCCCGCCACCACGAGCAGAGGATCGATGGTGAGCTTCCCTTGGTAGCTGGGGTTCAGTTGGTTATAGTCGAGCAGCAATCTGAGGTTTTCGCCTCTGGCGTTGAAGGCAGTCTTCTGCTGAGCGAACTGGATCAATCCATTCTGGATACTGAACTGTCCGACGGCCAGATTCACCACGGTTTCTAACCCGGACGTGTCGCTCGTGGATTTCTTTTTTATCTTCGGTTGAGGAATGTTGGTCGTCCCGTCGGCGAACACCATCAAGTTGACGTGAGGGCGATCGATCCCGAGATAACGAATATCCACAACCTTCTTGAAGCCGGAAAAGAGCTTCAAGCGGACTTCGAGCAGAGGGACCCGCGCCAGCGGATCGCTCCCCTTCGGCTCATTTCCATGAAGAACGAAGTTTCTGATCCGAGCTGTCAGGTGAGTCCAGTCGAACTCGAAGGCCCCGATCTCGACAACACCGCCGGTGGATTCTTCCGTGACTGCAACAATCTTTTCACGAACGAAATTAGCGAACCAGGAACTCTGGATGACCAGGATGGAACCGACCACCAGAACGACGACAAGCCCAGCGAGAGATGCAGCGACCGTTAGTATGACCTTCTTTCGCTTGCTCACCGCAGACTTGCCTCCACAATCTCCACCTTTCCTTCCTTCCGATGATCATCCAGCCAGGAAAAGAATAATTGATTCACCTTTTCACCTACCAGAGTGTCGCGAATTTGCTCCCGCAGTCCGTTAAGAGAGCTATCTCCCGGGTTCTCCTTCCTCAAGGTAGGCAAATGCTCGCGATAGTATTGCTCGATGTCCTCATCTTTCACGAGGACGGCGGGTCGGAATCGCAGATCGACAAACCGCAGCACCGTCAATTGCCACTGAAACTCATATCGAAGATCAGGCTCGACGAGCCCATAGCGTGCCAGCGCCTGGTTGAAGGCGGCCGGAGTTTTGTAGCGGTTCTTCTTCAATTTCGCGATTTGCTCATCCGCCTCATCCCAGCTCGCTTGAGGATAATCTCCCACTCTGATTTCCTGCCTGATAAAGGCTTGGTCGATCAACCGTTTGGCAGCGTCGCGGCGAGCTTTATTGCCTAAGTCGAGTGCTTCGTCATTGAGGAACTCAGTGACCCGCACGATGCGATCAATGTCACTGTCCTTGATGATTGCGTTCCCGACTCTGACGGCAATCCGATCAATGATAACGGCGTCCAGCAATGATGCAATAACAATCGCCATAATGCAGGCTCGGCGCAGCATGTCAGAATGCTTGTCCGATAGAGAAGAAGAACTGAAAGCGGCTCAACCGCTGAGGACTCGCCGTGCAAGCTGGTGTGACGCCTATATTCGCAGGCGTGCAATTGATTAGATCCTGGATGGTCTCGTTCCGGTTGAAGCCAAGGTACGAAGGCGGGTTGAGAGTATAGGCAAGGTCAACACGAACGGGACCGAGCGGCGTCTTGTACCGGATGCCAAAGCCCGCCGCCTGGACCGCGTAATTGAAATCCTGATTTCCGTTCTGCCGGTACCGAAGCGCAATGTCTCCGAAGTTGGTATAGATGTTCCCCATGTCGTGAAACAAGACACCGCTGACGTTCGGGCCCAACAAGGGAAAACGCAGTTCAAAAGTATTGAAAAAGAGTCCATTTCCTCCGATTGGGAAGCCGGTGGGAGTAGTGGCCGTAGAGCCCGCCGTTGGCACGGTACCGATGTCGCGCGGACCGGCTTGGTTATCGCCAAAGCCACGCATCGAAACGCTGCCGCCCCCGAAGAATCTCTCGGGCAAGGGAATGGCGTCAAACCTGGTAAGGCCCGCCGGAATATTAAATGGGATGATCGCGCCCAACTGGGTCTGCCGGGCGAATACGAGGTTCCGGCCAATTGGGGTGTAGGTGGCATTCCTCGCGAGGACCCGGTAGAAGTTCCTCTCAGATCCGAAGAAGTTGCCGGCCAGCCCCGCGTCCACCGTATTCCAAAACCCACGGTGAGCGTCTGCAGAATTATCCCGGCGGTCCTGTATATAACTGGCTGACAAAAGACCGATTCGCACCGGCTGCTGGAGAGAGGGGATCAGCAAAGAAGGAATCTGAACATTTCCCGTGCTGACGCGCCGATAAGCGAATCTCATCAATACCGTGGACGCGCGATTCAAACGTTGCGAGAGTTGAACAGAAGCTTCGGCGCGGCGGGAGGAAAATGTCTGAACATCTTGTGTCGTGTTGTACAAGAGGGAAAACGTCAGAGTACGGCTAAACGAGCCTAACAGCCGAGGGACGATGTAGTTCAAACTCTCTCGCTGTTCCAAACTGGAATACCTGGTCTGGAGCGATAACGTTTGCCCTCGGCCCATGAAGTTAATCCGGCTCACATCGAAAGCAACGATGGGCGCCAGACCGCTTGTACCGCCGGCATCGCTCAGATTGCTCGTCGTACCGCCGAATCGCCCGATCTGTAAGCCAAAGCCGACGTTGAATGAATATCGGGCAGCCTCATCGAAGTCGTACAGAACTGTCTTATAGAGGTTCGTTCCGTCCGGGTCTTTAATAGCAGAATTGACACTGGCAAAAATCCCCAGATCATTCAAGTTCCGGGCAATTCCGTTGATCTTTGCTATCGAGATCGGCTCTCCGGCCTTCAGGTTGATTCGCTTTTGAACAAGCGACGGCCGAGTCCTGAAAAGACCGGAAATGATCACCTGCCGCACGAACTGCCGCGGACCTTCTCTGACGTCGTAGAGCACCTGGACAGTCTGAGTGTCCGGATCGGGGGTCGTCACATAGCGGAAGGTGGCTGTCGGGAACCCATTCGAATAGTAGTAGTCAAGAATTCGATTCCGGTCAGCCGCGATGTTGATCTCGGAATAGGGCTGCCCCTCGGCCGACGTCAGCTCAGGCATGATCGGAGATAAGTCGAGCCGCGCGGCGCCTTGTATTCGCAAGCCTGAAACTCGCCATTGTTTGCCTGAGTTGATTCGAAACTGGACCGAGAGATCGTTCTCTTTGCCTTTGTAATCGGTCTCGACTGTGGAGGTGACCTTCACATTTCGAAAGCCATTTGCCTGGTACAGACTTTCGATAGCTTCTTCGTCTCGCTTGCGAAAACTCTCGCTGTAACGCCCGTATCGAAGACCAAGAGACTTGGTATGCAGGAACATACGTTCGTCCAGCGTTTCGGGCAGAAAGTAATCGTTGCCGACGATATCGATATTGACAAGTTTTCGCCTTGGCCCTGTCGCGATGTAATAGTTGATCACCTGCTGATCATTCTGCGGATCCTCGGCATGGAAGGTCACGTCAACATCGGGGTAACCCTTCGCCTGGAAGTAGTCCCTCAGGTTATTGGCGCCTTCCGCGAGCAGATCGTTGTCGATGGATCCTTCCTGATAGACCGGTACATACTTGCGAAGCTTGCCCTTCGAGATTTTCGCTTCAAGCGCCTTAATCGTGACCTTAGGGCCCGCGTCGATGTTGATGTGCGGGGTCGCGCGACCCCGGTCCGCGTCATAATCCAAACTCTGCAGGTCGACGGATGCCGTGAGACGATTTTTCTTCGCGTATCGCTGCTGAATGCCGTTGATGCCTTTGTCCGTTAAGGATTGAGTCACCCTGCGCCAGCGATTAATGAGCGGGATACGCCAGCCTGTAGCCCGAATGATCGTGCTGTCCGAAAGTTTTGTATCACCCGAGATCACAGGCGTGTCGAATCTTGCCCGCTTCCCTGAATCCACCAGAAAACGAATCGTGACCTGATTGGTCTCCGGATCCGTGATGGTCACCACGTCCACCTTAGATAGGAAGAGCCCGTTCCTGCGCATCTCCTGTTCGATGCTCCGGCGGGCCGTGAGAAGAGCCGATTCGTCGAAAGGCGTTCCGAGATTCAGTTGTGCATCGCTAATCACTACGCCCCGACTCGGAGGCTCGCTCATGTGCCCTTGTGCGCCCACGTGACCGATGAACCGGCGGGCACGCGTAATGAATGTGACAACCACTCCGGTTCCGGATTGCCGCGCATCGACCTGAAGGTCGTCGTAAAGGCCCGTCGAATAGAGCCTGTCTAACGTAGCCGCGACTTGGCGAGGGTTCAGGGGTTGCCCGACCTCGACCAGTTGCATGCGCCCGAGATCTCGGGGGTCAATCGGCTGAACCGCCGGCCGGTACTCGACCGAATCGACGATTTTTCCGGTAAGGTCCTGGCAATATACTGGAGAATCTACCAGCGGAAAGCAGGCAACAAAAAGAAAGGCTACGTGGAACTGACTGTGGATCCTACTCATCACCTGCCGCTTTGCAGCGTTGTTTCACCCTTTGGACGTAGATTTCGCCCCACATCTTTATGGGGAGCCAAACCTAGGACGCCCAAGAGGTTTTATCTGTTTCTAATGTCGCAGACCGCGGCCGTGAGCTGTCTAATGATAAGTCAGAGCTATGACGTTTAAGGCGTTTGTTGGACTGCTGAAGAAAACTGCCGCGAAGTGGAGCGATTGCAATGCCCCTCGATTGGGCGCATCTTTGGCGTTTTACATGTTGCTATCCTTAGCGCCGCTTTTGATTCTTGTCGTCGCTCTTTGCGGCTTTGTCTTTAGCGCCGCCACGGCACAGGATCGGCTCCTTGCAGAAGTACATAGCGTGGCTGGACCCGCAGGCGAAAGGACAGTCCGCATGTTGATCTCCAGTGCGGCGCGACCGAAAAGCGGCATTGTTGCAACGGTCGTTGCGCTCGTCACTCTGTTTTCTGGTGCTTCGGGCGTCTTCCTCGAGTTGCGAGACGCCCTGAATACAATCTGGAGTGCTAAGAGGCGCGGCTCTTCCAATTGGCGGTCCTTTGTTCACCACCGTCTTTCATCGTTCGGGATGGTGCTTGCCCTCGGATTGGTGCTGACTCTGTCACTCGTTTTGAGTACCGGAATCGCGGCGTTCGAGCGCCTCTTCCTCGCCGCTTTCCCAATCCATGTCACCGCCTTGGGTCAGCTAGCGAATGTACTAAGCTCGCTGGTGGCGATCGCCATTCTCTTTGCACTGATCTTTAAATATGTTCCGGACGTCCCAATTACCTGGCGAGATGTAGGCATTGGCGCAGGTTTTACATCCATTCTCTTCACGGTCGGGAAGGGGGTCCTGGGTGTCTATTTCGCAACGGTAGGGGTGGGGTCGACTTATGGGGCTGCCGGTTCCTTGGTCGCGCTGATTATTTGGGTCTACTACTCGGCCCAGATCTTCTTCTTCGGGGCAATATTTACCCATGAATACGCCACGCAGTTTGGTTCACGGGCGAAGAATCGCAACGGGAACGTGCCTGAGAGCGTACAGCTCAAAGTACGCAGCCAAACAGCGTAGGGCTTGATTCAGGGCTGATCTGGCCTGAAATTACGCTAAAATGGAAGTTCCCCCCTCCTTTACATGATTTCAGTCAGCAATGTCAGTATGCGCTTTGGCGGGAAAATCCTGTTCGAGGATGTCACAACCTCGTTCCTGGATGGCCGGCGCTATGGATTGACCGGGCCGAACGGCGCCGGCAAATCCACCTTCATGAAGCTTCTTTCGGGTGAATCGGAACCCCAAAAAGGGACCGTTGTCAGGCCCAAAAAGCTCGGCATACTGCGCCAGGATCAATTCGCGTTCGACGAGTACCGCGTCATCGACACCGTCATTATGGGCAATCTTCCGCTCTGGAAGGCGCTGGAAGAACGGGAGACTCTCTATTCGAAAGCCGAACTCACGGACGAGGACGGCATGCGACTCGGCGAACTGGAAGGCATTGTGGCGGAAGAGGATGGCTACACGGCCGAGAGCGATGCGGCGGTATTGTTAGACGGCCTGGACATTCCGGAACCGTTCCACGACCGCAAAATGGGCGAGTTGCAGGGCGGTCAAAAAGTTCGCGTGCTGCTGGCCCAGGCCCTCTTCGGCCATCCGCAGGCGTTACTGCTCGATGAGCCCACGAACTATCTCGATTTGGAGTCTATCCACTGGCTCCAGAATTTCCTCACCCACTACGACGGATCGCTGATCGTGATCTCTCACGATCGCCATTTTCTGAATAGCGTCTGCACTCATACTGCGGATATCGACTATCAGACGATCATCACGTACACGGGCGGCTACGACGACATGGTCTTGCAGAAGACGCAAGTCCGTTCGCGAATCGAATCCGAGAACGCCCAACGCGAGAAGAAGATCGCGCAGCTGAATGAATTCATCGCGCGGTTCTCCGCCGGAACACGAGCCAGCCAGGTGACTTCCCGTAAGAGAGAAGTGGAACGGCTGCAGACGACGGATCTTGCACGCTCCAACATTCAACGCCCGTTTATTCGCTTTGAAATGAAGCGGCCCTCAGGCCGGCACGCCCTTGAGTTCAAGGACGTCCAGAAGGGCTACGACGGCCAACCGGTCATCAAGGGATTCTCTGCTGCTATCCAACGCGGCCAGAAAATAGCATTGATGGGCCGGAACGGAATGGGCAAGACGACCCTGCTCAAAGCGCTTCTGGCAAACGCCCCCGGCGTGGACGACAAAGACGTGGGGCTCGATTCCGGGGTGGTCACCTGGGGACATGAGGCGCAAATCGGTTACTTTGCGCAAGACCATAGGGACACGATCCGAAACGGCACCACCGTTTCAGAGTGGCTGCACGATTTCGACCCGCAGGCGTCGAAAGAAGAGATCCACGGCCTCCTAGGGCAGATGCTGTTCCGAGGAGAGGAAGGCTCGAAGCCGACCGACGCTCTTTCGGGAGGAGAAGCCGCCCGTCTGATCTTCTGCAAACTCATGCTGCAGAAGCCGAACGTCCTTGTATTCGACGAGCCAACAAACCACTTGGACCTCGAAGCCATCAATGCTCTCAATCAGGCATTGCAGAAGTTCGAAGGAACCGTGCTGCTCGTCACGCATGACGAAGACCTGGTCGATGAGGTAGCGACCAGAATCTGGCACTTTACGCCGGAGGGAATCGAAGATTTCACCGGACCCTACGAAGAGTACATGAGCGCCGCAACGGCGCGCTAGACGCTACTACGCTTCGCTGTCCAACGAACAGACGAGGACGGTCGCTTGCGCCTCGCAGGACTGGCCCAAGCCGACCGGCCCTACCCTCTCTGCCGTTTTGAATTTCACCGAAACCCCGTCGACCGGAAGACCGACCGCGTCGGCTAAGCTTTGCCGAATCGCAAGCCGGAAATCCTTCAGTTTGGGCCTTTCTAGAATGATCGTCGTGTCGACGTTCACCAGACCATAGCCTTTCTCTTTCAGCAATTTGACCGCATGTTGCAGGAACTGCACGCTGTCTGCGCCCTTCCACTCCGGCGCAGTATCCGGAAAGTGCATTCCGATGTCCCCTAAGGCCACCGATCCAAGCACTGCGTCCGTGACGGCATGAAATAGAACATCAGCGTCGGAGTGACCCGCTAGTCCGAACTCACTGGGTACTCTAATGCCGCCGAGAACCAGCGGACGTCCGGTTTCGGTCCGGTGGACATCCCACCCTTGCCCGATACGAAACGGTGTCATTTTGCGAGTCCAAGCCACTCAGGACAGATTGAGGGCGGTTGCACTCTCAAGTGTCAGGTACAGACGCGCGAGGTCCATGTCGCCCGGTTTCGTGATCTTAATGTTGCGATCCGTCCCAAGAACAACCGAAACCTCTACCTGTTCAAGTCTTTCCACCAGAGAGGATTCATCTGTACCGATGAAGAGGTCTTCCCGAGCCTTCTCGAAGGCCTTACGCAGCAGGTTCAGGCGAAAGACCTGGGGCGTTTGTGTCAGAATCAACCGCTCCCGTGGCAATGTGGAACGAACTTTGTTGCGGTGAACTTGCTTGACGGTATCCACGGGAACGATCCCGACAATCGCGGCTCCGGTCTCGCCAGCCTCGGCGATCACCTTTTCGATAATCTCGCGTTCGATAAATGGACGGACAGCATCGTGAACCGCGACCAGGTCGGCATCCTCTTGCTCGGAAACCGTCGCGAGCGCCTTCTCTACTGATTGCTGGCGCGTTTCACCGCCTACGACCACGCGCACCGCTTTATCGAATCCTTGCGCCGCGAACAGTTCTTCTGCCCAGGGGATGTCTTCCTCCCGTAGCGCAACCACGATCTCCGAAACGATGGGTGTGCTTACGAATTTCCGAATGGTGTGGATCAGGATCGGCGAGTTGTTGAGCAGCATGAACTGCTTACGGCTGACACCTGTCTTTTCCGGCGCACTCCGGCCCATGCGCGTACCTAATCCAGCAGCCGGGATAATAACGGATACTTTCATGGAAAGTCACGGTAGTTCGGCGACGATGAGGCCCCTACGAGTGAATCTCTATGATAGTTGACCCTACTGCCGGGGAGCCGGTAAGGTCAGAGGAGCTGCTAGCTTGAACGTCAACACCGTCTCGGACGGAATTTTCACCTGTTCTCCGTGCGTTAGGGCATTCCAGCCGAATCCGGCTCCGCCCCCGGCAGCCGAACCGATCGCAGCGCCCTTACCACCCCCAGCGATGGCCCCAATTACCGCACCAGCGGCTGCGCCTACTCCGGTTTTGACGGCGGTTTGTTTGCCACGAGCCTTGCCTGCATCCGCATAGGTGCTGCTGTCCACCTCGTAACTCTTGCCGCGGTATTCAATGCTGGTTACGCGCACCGAGAGTTCGCTGCTGCCTTTGATCCGCCCGGCGCCCTTAACGCTTTGAATCTGCAAAGTGGCCGGTGCGCCCGCCGGAACGATCACACGGCCTTCGGCCGTTAACGGTGCATCAAGAGAAGCTTGGAAGGTCTGACCGACGCTCGCCTTGCCCGAGTCAATCGCATCAGCGGTGCGGACCGACAATCGGTCACCGGCGGGAATGGTAACGTGCTGCGGTTCCGCGGGTTTTCGTTTCGGCTCCGGGGCAGAGGCGTTTTCGCTCCGTGAGGACTCGGCAACGGCTGGTGCAGGCGTAGTATGCGCCGGGTTTACCGCGGGGGCAGGAGCGGAAGCCGCTGCTGCCGGGTTCTGTGCAGAATTCGAGGGAGACGAAGCGGAACCGGTCAGGGCGCTGCCGGGTGTTGATGCCAAACCCGCAGGCGGCTCATTTGCGGACATCGCTCCTGGCGCGCCATTCACCTTCATCTGATCGTCGACGCGGCGAACACCAGCGGTCGCGTTTGCGAGCTTCATTGCTTGCAGCTCGACATCGGAGCTGGGCACATCACCGGACAAAGTAACCACTCCGTCCTTGGCTGCGACTGTCACGTTCGCCTGTCGCGTCGTGTTGTCCGCGTAAAGCTTCGACTGGATATCAGTGACCAACGACTGATCGTTTCCAGATTTCTGACCACAGCCGACCCCGATAATGCTCAAGAGAACGGTCGCTGCCCCAAGTAGTTTCGCTGTACTCATGCGTGCTCTTACTAGTGTCTCGCATTCAGGCGGTGCGCGTGCAACGCTCCCGGCAGGTTGCACGCTCTGCTGCAGGGGTTGTTAGTCGAATGGTTCGTGCGCGCCGGTTACGCAGCCGGCTCTGAAGTCGAATTGCGCATCGACCCGGATTGGGAGCCTCGCCTGACGTAGTCGCGTCATTGAGCATTGAGGAACCGTACCCGACGAAGCCGGTCGCGATAGTGGCAGAAGTTCTGTCCCCTGACGATCGCATGGACGCGCTTTTTGACAAGTGCGCGCAGTATGCGCGTATTGGCATTCGCCAGATTTTCGTTTTCAATCCAAGAACTCACAATGCTTGGGAATGGAATACCGAAAAGGAGAATCTGGAGCGCATCGACCGGTTGAATCTTGGCAATGGCGAGATCGTGGATTTAGCTGCCATTTGGAACGAAATGGAAAGGCGTCGGCGAATCGGACGCACGGATCGATAAGCTTTCCAGAAATGCGCGACTGATTCACTCATGACGCGATTGCAAGGGTCTGCGATAGTAGCCGGGGTCCTCGCGACAGCCCGAGGAACGATACAATCGAACCAAGGTCATGGCAAATCAGACGGCTGCAACTGTAAATACCGGGGAGAAGGAGAAGTCGGACCCTTCGGCCAGAAGGGGGCCTATCCGTAACAGCGTCGCCGAATGGGCAGTGACCATTCTTCTGCTGTTGTTCGGTACGACCACATTAGTGCAAGCCTTCGTGATCCCGACGGGTTCCATGGAGGACACGCTCCTCATCGGCGACCACCTCCTGGTAGACAAGCTCGCGTACGCGCCATCCGGGCCGATCAGTAAGCATCTCCTGCCGTACGAACAACCGAAGCACGGCGACATCATCGTTTTCCGGTATCCCGTTGATATCTCGCAGACATTCGTGAAACGCGTGATCGGGGTTCCCGGAGATCACCTGAAGATGATCAACCGCGTGATTTACCGAAATGGCGTCCAGTTGAACGAGCCCTACGTGTACCACAAGTTCCCTTACGACCCGGGCCGAGATAACTTCCCGGGGGAGCCCAGCGGGTTTGCAGAGGGCCTGCAGGCTCAACTCCAGCACGACATGCTCGACAACCACGTGAAGAACGGCGAAATTGTGGTTCCTCCCGACAATTACTTCGCTATGGGCGATAACCGGGACAACTCGCTCGATAGCCGGTATTGGGGGTTCGTTCCCCGAGACAACATCATCGGCAAGCCCCTTATTATTTACTGGTCTTACCGTGCTTCCACCGAAGAGCTTGCCGGCGCCTCCGTGGGGTCGCTTGTGAGTCATTTCGCCGACCTCGCGCAGCATTTCTTCACCCGTACGCGATGGGATCGCACGCTCCACGTCATACGAGGGTTCCCAGATGCGCAGTTGGCAGACCACCCGCTGCCCCTTAAGACGGGATTGGCAAATCCCTGAGGCGTTCTCCCTTTCTTTTCCGGTAGAAAGATTCGGCCGATTCTACACTGAGTAGATTCATGGCAAACCGTCGTTATGCCCTCATCATGGCCGGAGGTCGGGGAACCCGGTTTTGGCCCCGCAGCCGCAAGCGAAGCGCTAAACAGGTTCTACGTTTTTTTGGCGAGCGAAGCCTGATTCAGCAGGCGGCCGACCGATTAGAAGGCGTCATCGCCCCCGAGAACATCTGGGTTCTTACGAACGACTTCCTGCAGGCGGAGATCCGCAAGCAATTGCCGCAGGTCCCGAAAGCGCAGATCATAGCGGAGCCGTCCCAGCAGAATACTGCGCCTTGTATTGGGCTCGCCGCAAAGATCCTGACTGACGCGGATCCTAATGCCGTGATTGGAGTCTTCCCGGCAGATCACCTGATTGCCAAAGAAGCGCGTTTCCGCAAGTTCGTGAAGGCGGCTTACAAAGCAGCTGAGAAGAGTGAAGTCGTGGTTTTGGGAATTCAGCCCCGCTGGGCGGAAACGGGCTACGGGTACATTGAGTTCCCAAGAGGCGTAATGCCCGGTGCAACTGAACCTTCCCTCGTCAGCAGCTTCCGTGAGAAGCCGGACGAGAAGACGGCAAAGAAGTTCGTGAACGCCGGCAATTTCTTCTGGAACGCCGGCATGTTTTTCTGGAAGACCTCAACAGTGCTCGAGCTGATGCGTCGCCACCAGCCGAAGACGGCTACTCTCCTTGCAAGTTTGCCCGCCTTCGAGAGCCGCAAGTTCACAAGTAAGCTCGCCGAAGTGTATCCGCTTTGTGAGAACATCTCTGTCGATTACGCGCTGATCGAAAAAACGAAGGATGTGTCAGGCATAGCGCTCGACGATGTCGGTTGGAACGATGTCGGCAGCTGGGAGGCGGTCTACGACCTGGCGGCCAAAGATAAGGACGGCAACGCTTCTGGCGGCGAAATCTTCATCGAGGCGAGCAAGGGTAATTACGTCAGCGCGGCCAAGCCGGTTGCTCTCGTCGGTGTCGAGAATCTCGTGATCGTCGACACTCCCGATGCGTTGCTTATCGCGAACCGAAGCCGATCACAAGATGTCAGCAAGATTGTGAAGACTCTCGACGCGCAAAAGCGGGAAGAGCTTCTTTAGCGTTGTTACTGGGGGCGCTTCGCCCCGCGGAATACCTTCGTCAATCCGGAAATCGCACGATCCGCGTCTCCCTCCGTCAGTATGTACGGCGGAAGAAACCGCAGAACCGTGTCGTGGGTGCAGTTGAAAAGAAGACCGTGCTTGATCCCATCGAGCACCAGCTGTTTGCACGGATAGTCCAGTTCCACTCCGATCATGAGGCCGGAACCACGGACCTCCTTGATGAACGAGAACTTGCTCATCAGCTCTGTCAGGCGCATGCGCAAATAGCTGCCTACAGAGTTGATGGAGGGCAGAAGTTCGTCCAGAATATCGAAGAACTCGAGCGCCACCCGGCAAGCAAGCGGTCCACCGCCATATGTGGATCCGTGCATACCGGGTTTGATCGTTGCCGCTGCTTTCTCGTTCGCAATCACCACGCCCATCGGGATGCCGCAGGCCATTGGCTTGGCCGCGATCACGACATCGGGCAACAGCACCGGGTCAAGCAACTGGTAAGCAAAATAAGATCCGGGCCGGCCAACTCCGCATTGGATTTCGTCGAACACGATAAGGGCGTTGTACCTATCGGCGAGTTCTTTAGCCTTGCGAGCGAACTCTTCCGAGACCGGATTGATGCCACCCTCGCCCTGGATGAACTCGAGAACGACGCCGGCTGTCTTCTCGCTGAACGCGGCCTCAAGCGCGGCAACGTCATTGCGGGCTACAAATCTGGCGCCCGGGAGCAGCGGCTCAAAGTCTTTCCGATATTTCGGCTGCCCGGTGATCGAGATTGCGCCCAGGGTCCGGCCGTGAAAAGAGTTTTCGAGGGAAATGATTTCGTTCTTCCCGCCCCCGATACTGTTGCCGTGTGAGCGGATCATCTTCAATGCACCCTCCATGGCCTCGGTGCCTGAGTTGCAGAAAAAGCTGCGTTGGAGACCGCTAACTCGTGCTAACCGTTCGGCAAGCCGTCCCTGATACTCGTGATAGTAAAGATTCGATGTGTGAAGGAGCAGCCCCGCCTGCTCGCGCAGTACCTTTGTAATCCTCGGGTGGGCGTAGCCGAGCGAATTGACACCGATGCCGCTGATCAGGTCGAGATACCGGTTTCCTTCCAGGTCGTATACGTAGCAACCCTTGCCGCGGTGAAGAGCTAACGGGTAGCGCGCGTAGTTCTGAAGAAGATACTGCGCTTCAAGTGCTCTGATCTGATCGAACTGGGACGAGACCTCCGGCTCCGGAGTTGTACTGGCTGCCATCTACTTATCATAGAGACCGCCCTTCTCTAAAGCGCAGCATTCGCCGGAGGTCGCCTACTTAAAGGCGTAGTCAAGGTTGACCAGGTTGTGCCGATAATCCAGATCCAGACGGAACATCGAAAGAATGGGAAGGCCCGGAATGCCCGAAACGCGCAATTCCTGGTGTCGCGGCTCGGCCCGCCTCTAAACAAGGCAGCAGCAAAAGCAAAAGAGTAAAAGCGACGGACCCCATGTCGGTGGCATCGACAGAAAAGCCAGAAATCTTTTTCCAGCAAACGGGGATGCGAGGAGGCGCTATTAGAGCACCCCCTCGGGACACCGACCTTTTTTCTGGCGTTAGTAGATGGTGATGGTACGTGGCATCGGCTGAATATTATTCGATTCGTTCGAGCCACCGATCGCATGATTGGGATCAAGCAGGAAGCCCAGGTAATAAGTTCCAGGAGTCACCCAGGTGGGGATATACAGTGTTCACGAGAAGGTTCCGGTGAATCCCGATCTGCCTCATGCGCCGTAATTCATGTCTAACAGAGTGTCGCCCGTGCTGATGTAGTCATTCGAAGACAGATAAAACCCGACGTCGAACGTCTGGCTGGCGGTGCTCAGATTAGAGAAGGTAAACTCGATGGTTCGTAACCGCCTCGAGTAGCCGACAAAGGACTTGCGATCAATCCGGAAGTTCCCGAGCCAGTACTCTTGAGGGCCGAACCGGCAACGTCCGTCTGAGTCGTACCGTCGGGATACAGAGTTCGCGCACCGAACCGCTCGTCGGCATTTGGATCGACCTCTTTGTAGTAGCCAAGAGGACCCCCGTTCGGGTAGATCGAGTTCATCGTCGCCATCCAGCGATCCTCGTGATTCAAACCGAGGGCGCGACCCAGCTCATGAAGCGCTACACCTTCGAAGTGTAAGGCGAGCCAAGATTGCTATAGCTGAAGTCGCCGGTGTTTGTTCCAGAACTTGCTCGTGTTGAACGCAATATCCGCCTCGTCGATACCGTAGTCCCAAGCGAAAAACCAGTAGCAGTGGGAACATGGGTGACCGCGAGAACGGTTTCCGGTGCGAGTCTCGGAAACGTCGAAGTAAATCTCATTCCGGCCGTTGCTGGAATTATGACCATCGGTGTCGCGGCCGACAAAAAAGTTAAACCCCGACCCTTCACGTTGTTCCAGTGCCATATGGCGTTTTGCAAGTCTCCATCCCAAGCGCTTCCGGGGAGGGAACGATGTGGTCCTTATGTACATATCAGCCCGGCTGCCGTTCCATCGAATAGTATTTCCGTCGCACGTATGTTGTGCTTTGGCGGAACCGGCGTTCCCTGCTAACGGATCGTCAGCGTCGAATCCTGGTAAGACCCACTCAGGACTTCGAGCTGGTCGAGAGTCACAAAGGTGTAAATTTCTTTCGTCGCGCTGTACTGGGAGATTACAGATGCAACCTGTCCGGAAACGATCCATCCGCTTCGCTCACCAGCTCACTGAAGCTCTTATACAGCAGAGTCGTGGCGGAAGATTGAATCGAAAAGACCGCAAACAAGAGCGAAAGCGAGAGCGGCATAACAGTCGTTCTCCGAAAAGCTGAGCGGTGGCGCAGCGCACGGCACGCTCTACTGAAGTACGTAATCAGCATTCGTGTTTCTCCTAAGAGTGAGCAGTGAATGCCGGCATGAACTAACACGGTGCAAACGGCATTCGTAGTGAATATTGCCTAAATCGAGGGGAACGTTACTGGAACGACCTTCCAGGGCTCATTCACTAACTGAATGGTAAGTACGCCGCGTCCTGATTATCTAAGTGATTCTGCAGCGAGCGTTACAGCGAGTCGAGAAGTAAGATTGCGGGATCCGAGGCAACGCTAGCGAATCAGCGCGGACTCGAGGCGGTTCTCTACGACGCGATCGGAGTGAAAGTCGTGGAGCTTCAACAGACCGGCAGCCGCCATCTCGATAGCCTTCCTAGGCATGAGGCCAATCAACTCACTCTCCTCAACTTCTACCTGATAGTGAGCTGCCAGCCGCGCGACTTCGAGGAAGACGACATGAACCGGCGTCTGCTCGAAGTCGGTGAGATTCATCGAGACTTGAACCAAGCCACGACTGGGGAGCGCAAGTCCGAGCGCCTTCACCGCCGGGAAGCCGCCGCTACTCGTGCGGATGCTCTTTGCAATTGTCTTTGCGACCGAGACATCTGCGGTTCGCAAGTTGATGTTGTAGGCGATCAGAAATTTGCGTGCGCCTACGATCACGGCGCCTGCGGTGGGGTGGAGGCGAGGGCCTCCGATATCGGGACGTCGCGATGGATCGGATTCAGCTGCTTCTCCGATCCCTTCGAATTCCCCGCGCCTGACGTGTTCCAGTCTGATTCGCTCCGGTTTCTGAGCGGCGGCTTCATAGAAGTAGACGGGGATCCCGAGTTCTTCCCAGAGTCGGCGGCCCACCTCATGTGCCAGCCCGACGCAGTATTCCATGGGAGTGTCGGCAAGAGGAACGAAGGGAAGCACATCCAGTGCGCCCAGCCTTGGATGAACTCCACGGTGTCTCCTCAAGTCAATGGACGAGGAAGCGATGCGAGCAGCCTCCAGAGCGCTTTCGAGAACGGCGCTGCCGAGACCGGCGTAGGTGATAACACTGCGGTTATGGTCGCGGTCGCTTGTTCGATGGAGAACGACGGAGCCGTGAACGGATCGGATGCCGGCCTCGATCGCGTCGACGATTTCGACGGAACGCCCTTCAGAGAAGTTTGGAACGCATTCGACTAGCAGATTGCGCGTCACTGGGTGCTCTCCATCTCGTTCTGTTCAAGACGATCGTGCCGGATCGGAAGACCATGGCAACGTGATTGATTCCAAACTGCTCCGGTATGTCCCGATAATCCGACACATTGAGAATAATCAGGTCCGCCTGCTTGCCGACCTCCAATGTGCCGGTCGTGTGATTGCAGCCGATCGCGTGCGCCGCGTTCACAGTTGCTGCCGTGATTGCCTCCTCTACGGTAAGGCCAAGGCGTGTCACCGCAAGAGCAATCGACATCTGCATGCTAAAACTGGCGGCGGAAATGGAATGGTAGCCGCTTGAAAGCGCAACGGGCACGCCTGAATCCACTAAATCACGGCCGGCAGTCGTGGGCGGGCCCTCGAAGACGTGTTTACCCGCCGGAAGAATTGCCACGCTCGGACGGTCGGCAAGGATCGCAGCCTCGCTGGCACTGGGTTCACACTTGTAGAAAACAGAGACCGGTTCCAAACCGGTTAGTAACCGCTCAAAGAGTCGCGGGCTTCCGCCTGACCAGATAATGTGAAATCTGGCGCCGGCCGATTTGGCTTTCAGAAGAAGCTCCATTTCCTCCGGGTCTTCGGACTGGGGCTCGAGCCCTATGGCATGGATGAGACCGCGATGCAGCAAGACCTTCAAGGTCTGGTCCAGGTCGGAGCGGAGCGCCTCGTTGGACACGGCGAGTTCGCCGATCCGCCACGTCCGGAAAAGACGAACTGGAGTGTCCCCGATCTTCATGAGCTTGCGAAACACGGAAATGTCTGAGTGATAGTCGAGCGCATCGGCGCTTGCTTTCACATCTGCTGTCACAGTGCCATGCAGAAGACAACCCCTCATCAGGGCCAAACTGTCCTCATGAAAATCCGACGCACGTTTCGGCTTGTGGCTCGTACGCGAACGGCTCAAGCTGATGTGAATCCCGGCATCCACGAAGCTTGGCATCACGACGCGGCCGTGGACGGGAATTTCGAGCGCACCCCGCACTTCCTTCAGGTTCTCGAGCCGGCGAGTACTGCCTACAGACGCAATCACACCGTCGCGAATCAGGACTGAACCGTCCTGGATAAGACCGAGGTTGCGAAGGTCTGCACTCCGGCGGGCGCCACTCGGGCCGCTCAACGTCAACAGTTGTTTAGCCCCACGAAGCAGAATAGGTTGTGCCAAAGGCGTTCGGTCGTTAAGAGCGTCAGCTGTACGGATTGGCGTGTCTGGTGAATCCGGAGAATGCCAGGAAATCCTGGAGGAACGCGTAGACGGTTAGTGCAACGGCGACGCCCGCCAGCGTCTTCCAGAGTTGCTCGCGAGGTGTATCGGGCAGCCCCGGAAGACCAGCCACAATGCCGACAACGAAGCCGCCAGCCAAACCGCCGACGTGGGCGGCGATATCGGTGTTGAATCCCGGCAGAAAGCTAAAAACCATGGCATAAATCGCCCAACGGCCGTAGTAGGCGCGCACGGCTTGCGTCATAGGATCAGAACGCTGCCGGAGCCCCATGGCAAGCATGATCCCGATGAGGCCGAAGCAAGCTGCCGACGCGCCCACGGACGGTGCTAGCGGGTGCCACAGGGAGCTTAGCCAGAACCCGGTGATGGTGGAGAAGATGTAGGCGAAAACAAGGCGGCTCGTGCCGTAAAACTGCTCAACCTCACTCACCAGGTCAAACAACACCCAAGAGTTCATGGCAATATGCAAGAAACCGCCGTGGAGAAAACCGGCGGTAATCAGGCGCCAGTACTGGCCGCCGTGGATGTAAGGAGCGAACTTCGCTCCCATGTCGACCAGAGTCTGTGGGAAAAGCGTGTCCGGCGGACCCTGATAGCGCTGATAATTGACGATCAACTCGAGCACGAAAAACGTAATGTTGACGACCAGTATGATGATGCTGGTCATATTGGCCCGCGGCATGGATGTGAAGCCGATCTGAGCGCTTCGCAGGTCGATGGCGCGTGGGCCCACCTGGGCTTCGCAGTAGGGACATACGCGGTCGCTGGTGCTGATAAAGGCCCGACAATTCGGGCACATACGGCGCTTTTCCACCGCTCCATTGTAGCGACGGCACAACAGGTAGCTGGTAAAATTTGGGAAAACTCATGAGCAAGACTGAGGGGGAATATCGCGCTGACCTCGTTCGGGTTTGCCGCCTGATCTACGAGAAGGGATGGGTGGCGATGAATGACGGAAACGTGAGTATCCGGCTTGATAACGAACGCATCCTCTGTACGCCCACCGCGATCAGCAAGGGACAGATCGAGGCCGACGACCTCATTATTTGCGACTTGAGCGGAAAGAAGGTCGAAGGACGCCGTGAGCGCACAAGCGAGATCGCCATGCATATCACCGTCTACGAGATGCGGCCGGATATATTCTCGGTTGTCCACGCCCATCCTCCGGTAGCGACAGGATTTGCGACGGCCGGGCGTGCCCTCGACAAGGCGCTTCTGCCGGAAGTAGTCATTCACCTGGGTGCGGTGCCGCTGGCCGCGTATGGCCTTCCCGGAACGTCGGCCCTAAGCGACGGTATGCTTCCCTTCATCCCTAACTACGACGCCATTTTGCTCGAAAATCACGGCTGCACCACCTGGGGAACGGATGTGTGGCAGGCATTCTTCCGAATGGAAATGGTAGAGCACTTTGCGCGCATCACGTTTGTGGCGGAAATGCTGGGAGGCGCAAAACCATTGCCGCGTGAAGAAGTGGAGCGCCTCTTTGCAGCCCGCAGGCGCTACAACGTGAGTTCTAAGGCGAACATGGAGCCTGGAATGCCGTTGGTAGCGGAAGACGCGCTAGAGACGCAGCGGTAAGTTCCCGGATCTCGAACAAATACGCGGACTGCTACGATTGTGGCCTGCTCAACATAAACACTTTTTATACTTTGATTCCCTTGCATAAAAATCTCTTGTGGGATACCTTGAGTCATATCAGAGTGAAAGTCTTCACCAGGACTCGTACTCTGTAGCGAGTCGCCTGGCTGACCAGCCGGGTCTCGTGGCAGCTGGTATATAAGCTGCCTCCCATTTACCTTCTACATCAGGGCCGTGGCCGCCTACTCGAGTCTGTCGGCCCTTTTGTTCAAGGGCAAGCAGGTAAATCACAAGCATGGCCAACAACCTCCTCTCCGGCGCGAATATCCTTTTGAATTGCCTCGTTCAAGAAGGCGTGGATTGCATCTTCGGTTATCCCGGCGGTGTGACGCTTCCTCTCTACGACGCCCTCTACGACCATCAGATTCGGCACGTGCTCGTTCGGCACGAGCAGAACGCTGCGTTCGCAGCCCAGGGGTATACGCGAGCAACCGGAAAAGTTGGCGTTTGTTGTGCCACATCAGGCCCGGGAGCGACGAACCTGGTGACCGGACTGGTGGACGCGATGATGGATTCGATCCCGATTGTGGCGATCACAGGCCAGGTGTCGACCAAGCTGATGGGTAGCGATGCGTTTCAGGAAGCGGATACCTTTGGAATTACCCGCTCCGCGACCAAGCACAATTTCCTCGTCAAAAACATCGCGGACCTTCCCCAGGTAGTTCATGAAGCCTTCTACATCGCGGCTTCCGGACGTCCCGGTCCTGTACTCGTCGACATCACAAAAGACGTGCTCACAGGGCAGGCGCACTATGCACCGGTCACTGAGATCCACCTGCCTGGGTACCGCGTGTTTAGCGAAGGTCATGGCGGACAGATCCGGCGCGCTGCTCAGATGGCCTGGGAAGCGGAGCGGCCCTTCATCTACGCGGGAGGCGGCATCATTGCAGCCAACGCGAGCGATGAACTCCGGGAACTCGTAGAGGTATTGGATGCCCCGGCCGTTTGCACCCTGATGGGCTTAGGTGCTCTTCCAAGCAGTCATCCGAATTTCATTAGCATGCCCGGAATGCACGGCAGCTATGCCGCGAACATGGGCATCACGAATGCCGATCTTCTGATCGCGCTCGGTGTTCGTTTCGACGATCGTGTGACCGGACGTTTAGCGGCCTTCGCTCCGCACGCGAAGGTGATCCACGTGGACATCGATCCCGCCGAAATCAGCAAGAACCGGCAGGCTGATCTGCCCATTGTGGGTAACGTCAAGAAGGTCATACCGAAACTCACCGAGGCGATCCGCGAGGCGGCACCCACCATGAAGGAGAAGAACTCCCGGGCCCGGATCGAATGGTGGAAGCAGTTACGTGCCTGGAAACAGGAGCACCCGTTTTCAGCGGAGAAGTCGGCAACAGAGATCAAGCCGCAGCATCTGATGACAGAAATCGACCGCCTCTCGGGCGGCCGGGCCATTGTCGCGAGCGACGTGGGACAGCACCAGATGTGGTGTGCGCAGCTGATTCGGTACGAGGAACCACGGCTCTGGATTAACTCGGGCGGGCTCGGCTCCATGGGCTTTGGTTTGCCCGCAGCAATTGGCGCGCAGTTCGCCCGTCCAGACAAACTGGTCTTCGCAGTCGTCGGAGACGGCGGGTTTCAGATGTCCATTCCTGAGCTTGCGACCATCGCGAATCACGCTCTGCCCATCAAGATCATTGTCATGAATAATGGCTATCTCGGAATGGTGCGGCAGTGGCAGGAGCTGTTCTATAACAATCGGTTGAGCGAAGTCACTCTCAGCTCTTTCCCTGACCCGGAGAAACTGGCCGGGGCTTACGGATTTAAGGGTCGGACGGTAGATTCAGTTAGCGACATGCCGAAAGCCCTTGAAGAAGCGGTTGCCGAGCCGGGGCCTTACTTGCTGAACGTGAAAGTCACTCCATTCGAGAATGTCTACCCGATGGTTCCGGCCGGCGGTGCATTGAACGAAATGGTCCTGAGACCGCCACAACCGGTGGAAGTGTAAGCGGGGAATCGAAGTGCAACAGATCATCTCTCTCCTGATGGAGAACAAGCCGGGCGCCTTGATGCGTGTGACCGGTCTGCTCAGCCAGCGTGGCTACAACATCGAGACGTTGACGGTGGCTCGAACCCTGGACCCGACGCTTTCACGCATGACCATCAGTGTGGACGTTGACGCGAACACGCGGGCGCAGGTCATCAAGCAGATGAACAAGCTCATCAACGTTCTCCAGGCCACGGACGTGACGGATGGCCCGGCGGTGAATCGCGAGTTGGTTCTGGCGCGGATTCGCACCAGTCAAAGCACGCGCACTGCCGTCCTGAAAGAAGCCGAGATTTTCGGCGCACGGGTCGTGGATTCCACTACCGAAGGCTTTGTCCTCGAAGTTACTGGAGACGGTGAAAAACTCGATGAATTTATCGATGTTATGCGGAGTTACGGCGAGATCGAAGTGACGCGATCCGGTGTCGTTTCGGTGTCGCTCGACAACAAAAAACTGCGCTTATCTCCTCCGATACCTCGAGGGGCCGCTCCCGAAGAAGTATTGGAGTTGCAGGAAGCGGACTAGGGTTACATACCCCGCGATCGAGAGCTTAGGAACTAGATGCCAAAGAGATATTACGAACAAGACGGAAGCCTTACGCCCCTCAAGGGCAAGACCATTGCGATCATCGGATACGGGAGCCAGGGACATGCTCATGCGCTAAATTTGCGTGACTCCGGGCTCCAGGTCGTTGTTGGTCTACATGCGGGAAGCAAGAGCAAAGGGAAGGCCGAAGCGGCTGGGCTGCGCGTTTTGAGCGTGGGTGAGGCGACCAAAGCGGCGGACTTCATCATGGTCCTTTTGCCGGACCACCTGCAAGGTGAGGTTTACCGGAACGATATCGCCCCCAATTTGGCAGCCGGCAAAACACTGATGTTTGCCCACGGCTTCAACATCCACTTCAACGAGATCAAGCCGCCCGCGGACATCGACGTTTCCATGATTGCGCCGAAAGCTCCTGGCCACCGCGTCCGCGAGCTTTTCGTTGAAGGTGTGGGCGTTCCAGCGCTCGTCGCCATCGCACAAGATGCCTCTGGCCATGCCCTGGAGAACGCACTCGCCTACGCGTTTGGACTCGGTTGCCTGAAAGCCGGCGTCATCGAAACGACATTCAAGGAAGAAACAGAGAGTGACCTCTTCGGCGAGCAGGCCGTCCTTTGCGGCGGTGTGAGCGAATTGATTCGCGCCGGATTCGAGACTCTGACAGCGGCGGGTTACGCGCCTGAGATCGCTTACTTTGAGTGTCTGCACGAACTGAAGCTCATCGTCGATCTGATCTACGAAGGTGGATTGGGCTACATGCGGTATTCCATCTCGGATACCGCTGAGTACGGCGACTACACTCGCGGTCCACGAATCGTGACCAATCAGACTCGCGAGGAGATGAAGAAAATCCTGAGCGAGATTCAATCGGGCGAATTTGCTCGCACCTGGCTCGAGGAAAACAGAACCGGCCGGAAGAGATTCCTCAGCATGCGCGAAGAAGCGAAGGATCAGCCGATCGAGCGGGTTGGCGCAGAGCTCCGGGCAATGATGCCGTTCCTCAAGAAGCGCAAAGAAGCCGGTGTTCCGCAAGAAGTCGGCGTCACCGCTTAAGTCGCCCTGCAATAAACGGGCACCGGGAAATCGACCTCGGAGTTGATCTGCCGTCCTCCTGTGAGAGGATCAAGTACTTAGCAGCCAAACTCTCGACCGTCGGAGTCCCAGGTGCCCGTTCTCGTTTTAGCGTTCCTGATTGGTGTTGTTGCAGGTCTTCGTGCCCTGACGCCTGTTGCTGCCGTTAGCTGGGCAGCATGGGCTGACTGGTTAAATCTGCAAGGCACTCCGCTGGGGTTTCTCCGTTACATCGTCTCTCCTGTCGTTTTCACCATCATGGCGCTGGGCGAGATCGTAAACGATAAGTTACCAAAGACTCCGAGCCGCAAAGCACCAGCTTCTTTCGGGGTTCGCATTGTGATGGGCGCTTTCAGTGGAACGGCGCTGGGCGCGGCCAGCCAGAGCCTACTCGGAGGTTTGGTGATGGGCGCACTTGGTGCTGTTGTGGGGACCTTCGCGGGTTACGAAGCACGGATGCGTCTCACAAGAGCACTGGGCGGCAGGAATCTTCCGATCGCGCTGCTCGAGGATCTGGTCGCGATCATTGTCGCTGTCGCCATCGTTGTGCAATTCAAGTAGTCCGGTGTCAGCGCTTATTTCAGCGGAGTAGACATCCACGCTTCGGTTTCCGCGCGCGAGATCACGCCGGTTACGGCTCCCAACTTTTGCACGCTCAACGCGCCGACTGCATTCGCGAACTCTCCTGCTTCGGCCCAGGATGCTCCCCTCTGCCGGGCATCGAGGAAGCCCGCGACGAAGCAATCACCCGCACCGGTTGTGTCCTTTACGGGAACGGGGAACGCGGGGCAGAGGATTTCTCGGTCGTCGCTGTAAATGCCACAGCCGCTTCCGCCTAGCTTCATCACTGCTGTACGAACTCCCTTTTCCTGCACAACTCGGGCAGCGGTCGCAGGACACCTCGTCCCCGTTACCATGAACGCCTCATCCTCGTTCATGAAGAGAATGTCGAGCTCTGGAAGACAAGGCGCAAGCGCGCTCATCCACTCCCCTGCAGCGTCCCAGTTGGTATCGAGGGACGTGGTCAGCCCGGCAGCCCTTGCCCGGCGCAACATCTCCGATCCGTGATTGCGCAGATGCGGAAGAATATACAGACTGGCGAAGTGGTAATGCGATGTATTCTCGACAAGCGATGGCGTAAAAGTGAGAGGCTCCGAGAACGCGTCTTGACTCGCCCCCAACCGGTGCAGAAACTGGCGGTCGCCCGCTTCGTTGACCAAAACGACCGTGGTCGCAGTCGGTGCTTCCACTCGCGTGACGAAATCCGTGCTGACGCCGGATCCCTGCAGCTCCTTGACAACAAAGTCCGCTGGCGCGTCATTCCCGACCGCACCCACCAAACGAACCGAAGCGCCTAGAATCGCCATCGCCCGCGCGGTATTCGCGCCATTGCCGCCCACGTGATACTCGATCGACTTCACCCAGCGTGTGGTTCCCCAAGCCGAGCCGTCGAAAGGGTAAACGAGCGTGTCGTAAACGATGCTGCCCGAACAGATGATGCCGGGCACCGTCATACCCCGAGTCGTTCTTTCAAAGCCTCTACACTCGACCGTGGGCTCGAGAGCACGGGAACCCGTTGCTCGAGCGACGGGACTAATCGCGCCATACTGCCTTGCGCCAGCACGACCACCTCGTTCTCATTCATGGCTTTCTCAATCTCGGCCTTCAACAAGCGGTCATGTTCTTCGGTGTTTCCCGAAAGAAGAGCGTCAAAGGCGCTATCGACCAGATATCGCCGAGTCGTAATGCTCTTCCCGGCCTCGTTCGCCTTGCGTTGGACCAAGCGCTCTGTCGGATCGAGGGTGGTCCCAACGGTCGCAACGATTCCGATGCGCGAGCCCTGTTCAACAGCCTGAACCGCCATGCGGTTATCAATCTTGACAACAGGAATACCTACCACTTCGGGGAGCAGGTCCGCGGCTTCGCCGACTGAAGAACAGCAGTTGAGAATCGCGTCCGCGCCTGATGACTCGGCCAGCATTCCATAGCCGATGATCCTTCGCGTCACGGACGGAGTCAGTCCACCGGCGGCACGGACGTCATTGAGCAAGCCGTCATCGACAATGTTCACGAGCCGTACGTCCGGCAAGAGTTCGGGAAACAACTTCTTAAACACATCGACTAGAACCGGACCAGTATGAATTGCAAAAACGGTTTTCATGATACGTAATTCACTGAAGACTCAATGAGGCAATCGCGTCTACGGCGCGTCCGTAGAAATCGTCGCTTCCAAAGTTGCCTGACTTGAAAACAACCGGAACCGGAGACTCAGAAAGTGTCACACACAATGGGACTCCGGGCTCGATATTCTTTCCTACGCGGAGCGCACGAAACTGAAGGACACGTGCGATGGTGCTGGCCGTTTCGCCCCCGGCAAGTACGAGTCCTTTGGGAGTAGCCGCGCTTACGATGTTCTGAACAATACGTGCAAGCCCGGCCGCGATCCGCTCACCGGCCTCCACCTCGGTCGCCCCGCTCTCCTGAAAGAACGCATGGACCTCCTCGCGATTACGGGAAAGCTGCAGCAGACAGACTCCATCTGTGCGCAACGCCTCGCAAGCGCGGGCAGGTGTTTCAACATCGCCATCCGTGGCGAGTTTCAGGGCGTCGAACGTGACCACCGTCGCGCCATTTCTGGCAAGCCATTCGTTCTGGCGCCGCGTCGCTTCAGAATAGCTGCCTGCGACGATCAGGAAACCTCTACCCGATATACCGGAAGTGGCCGAAAGAGGACGCGGCGCTTTCCGTTCCCAAGATAGGGGCAAACAAATGCCGAGAGCGGAACTTCCGGTAACTAGCGGCAGGTCCGCAATCCCCCGCGACAGAATCTCCAGATCGCGGTCCGACGTGCAGTCCAGAACGGCAATCCCGATGCCCTCGGCTGCCAATTCCCTCAGCCGGCTTTGTACGCGCGAAGGTCCCTCCTGGACCTCAGGGAACGCCAGAAGCCCGATGCGCCGCTTCGTCTGGGATTGGAGATGCGTGACGAGATTCGGATTGGTCATCGGATTCAGTGGATGATTCCGCATAGACGAATCCGAAAGCAATTGGCGCCCGACAAAGTGGTAGCCCATATAAGTCGTCCGCGCATTCACCGGCAGTGCCGGAAGGGCAATCGTAAATTCCGCGCCAGTTTCGTCCAGGGCTGCGTCGATGGACGGCCCGATGTTGCCGGATTCCGTGGAGTCAAACGTACTGCAATACTTGATCGCGAGGACTTCCGGCTGGGACGACTCAAGTACGCTGACAGCCTGCCGCGTGCGCCGATACGCTTCGGCTGGATGGACAGATCGTGACGCGGTTCCAATGACAACGGCATCAGCATCTTGCGTCCAGCGGTCAAAGTCTTCGGGCGATGGCTGATCGAGCAGAAGGATGGCGCGCATGCCCCTTTCGGCAAGCATGCCAGCCAGGTCAGTGGCCCCGGTATCGTCATCGGCAACGGCCGCAAAAGGGAGGCCCATCGAGCTACGTGAACCGCCTTCGAAGTTCTGCGACCTGGTCTCTGGAAAGCGATTGCCCGCGATCACCTAAGATGAAAAACAGGCGAGCGGCTTCTTCAATCTCTTCTGCGAGCGCAGCCGCCTCTGCCAACGATCCGCCCACCGCGATCGAACCATGGTTGCGAAGCAGTACAGCGGGCGTATTGACGATCCGTTTCTCCACTTCCCTTCCAAGCTCCGGATCGCCGGGAGGCAAGTACGGGACCACCGGCAGGTTAGGAATGCGCATCCCGTAATAAGGCGTTAGTACAGGTAAGGCGTCTTCGATATCCAGATCCGCGAGGCACGATACAGCCGTCGCATAGGTGGAATGCAGGTGGACCACGGCATTGCTTTGTGGACGAGCACGGTAAACAGCCAGGTGGAACGGGAGTTCTTTCGTCGGCTTCGCCGAGCCAGTCACGTTGCCATCGAGGTCGCAGCGGGCAATAGAACCCGCTTCAAGGCTACCGAGCGAAGATCCGGTTGGGGTGGCAAACACAGTTTGACCTAGCCGCACGCTCACGTTGCCGGCCGTCCCGAAGCTATAGCCTCGAGTGAACATGGACCGCGAGATTTCGATCAACTGATTGATCGCTAGTTCCTCAGACGAGTTGCTCAAACTTGACACTCGGTTCGCTCCCTCCAACAGACCTCTTCTACCGGGCCCACAACAAAGCCCCAGAAGAAAGCGCCCGCTAAAACAATGAGGCCAGAGATAACGAACGCGATTTTAGACGAGCCGCTCATTTCAACGATCGAGCCTGCCAGCCATGGCGCAATGATGCCGGAGATATTCCCGATCCCATTTTGCAGGCTTGTCCAACGCCCGGCCATGGACGGACCGGCGAGAGTCTGTGTGATGGCCCAGTGATTCGAGGTGTAAGCGCCAAAGGCGGCGCAGGCACAAAACAGAAGAGCCACGGAGGCGGATGCGTTCGCCGTAAAAGCGACCGGCAATATGATGGACGAGCCGGCAAGTCCCGTGACCACGACGGACTTGCGAACGGCCGTGATCGAAGCTCCGCGGGCGATCAGGCGGTCAGACACCCACCCGGCGAAAACTGTAGCTGCCGCAACCGCCGTTAAGGCAACCGAAACCACGCTGGCCATCCAGCCGATCGTCATTCCCCGCTCCCTTACCAGATAGGACGGAATCCAGGTCAGAAGGAAGAACCAGAAGTAATTCCCACAGAAATGTCCCAGGAACGTTCCCCAAGCTGAGCGCATCCGAAGTAATCCGGTGGCGGACTGAAGCTTGTAGCTGTTTTGAACCCCAGTGTTGCTCAGGCGAGGCGCATATGCCAGCCAAGGGAGGATCCAAACCATGCTTGCGACACCAAGCACGATGAAGAACATCCGCCAGCCGATGCGCAAAAGAAGTACGCCGCCGAGCGCCGTACCCAAGGCCGGACCCAGTTTCGAAGCTGCATCCAGCAGGGCGTTGGCCCTTCCACGGTGATCTTGCGGGATGAACGTTGCAAACAGGCGTGAATAGCAGGGATAAGCGAGCGATTCACCCGCCCCGAGAACGAGCCGACAGGCGAATATGCTGGCGAACCCGGATAGCAGTCCAGTGGCGATGGTTGCGACGGACCAGATTACAAACCCGGCCGTAAAAACGTGAATAACCGGGAAGCGGTCGGCGAGCCAACCCGCCAGACCAAATAGCTGCAGGAGGGCATAGGTCCAAAAGAAAGAAGAAAGAAGTGAACCTACTTTGACCGGCGATAGAGCAAGCTCTTTCTCGAGCAACGGCGCCGCGATCGAAAGATTACTGCGGTCGATGTAGTTAATGAAGATCGAAGCGATCAGAAGCAGAAGGAGTATCCACTCGTTCCGGGACATCCTTTGCTCCGCCGCGCCGAAACCGGGCATTATGCGTCAACGTTCCGGAACCAGGTGCGCCAGGATGTCGCATGTGCGAGCAATTTATTGATATCCCGCACGTTCTCGAGGCCCGTCGTTCTCAGCCACTCGAGCAACGCCTTCATATCAAATTGCGTGGCAGATCTGGCATACGCCCGAACGCCCTCCTGCCAGTTGGCACGCCCGCAAAGTACACCGGAGAAGCGCGTATCGGCCTGAAGAGCCAGGCGAAGCGACTCGAGAAACTCGGGACTGCTCACACCTGCGCTGAGGAAGATATACGGTCGCCGCGCTGCCGCATCGGCCACGCGAAACCACTCAAGCGCCTCGTCCAACGAGTATGCTTTCTCGCCGCAATAAACGGCGCTGCCTTCCACATAGGATGCAACTACCGGGAACTCTACCTTAAGCACATCTACTTTGTAGATGTCTTTCGAGAATTCCGTGATCATGTCGACTACCCAGCGGGGCTTCTGCTTTGCAAAGTCGAGGCTTCTCGGCTCTAAACCGTCCGGGTCATAAGAGACTGGCTCGAGAAAGAACGGCAGATCGAGCGCATCGCACTCGTTGCCAATTCGCTCGATCAGCGCACATTTTTCGTCATTTGCGGCCGGCGGATCATCGGGAGAGTAATGGAGAAGAATCTTGATTCCCTCCGCGCCGAGATCGCGCAGGCGGCGCACTGACTGGTCTGGCATGAGCGCAAGCATGCGATTGGGCCTCGGGTTCTCATAGCCATCCATCTCATACGCAAGAAGAAGTCCACAATGAGCGGAACGCCTTTTTGAGGCGTCAATGCCGTACTCGGGATCGAGAAGGATAGCGCTGCTTTCTTCCGATAACACCTCAGTGACAGCCGACTTGAACTCAGCCAGTCGTTCATCCGTTATGTGGATGAGATCAGCACCGGCCGCTTCGGAAATCATGCGCCGCAAGCTCTTGCGCTGGTCCATCGCAAGAGCCTCGATCACACCCGCGGGCGTTGACAACGAATCGAGGCGTTCGCGTTTGCCCCTGGAGAGAGTCAGTAATGACATGTATCGCGCGAGGGAGGTGCGCAACCGTCGCGCGGCGTTGCTCGGCAATTACCAACGCTCCGATACGCGGCAGAGCGCCCGTACTCGCCTTTTGTAGTCATACCATACAAAATCGGCCCCTGTCCATGTAAGCCGATCACATCAGTAAACGCATGTCATAAAAGAAATATGCAAGAAGCACTGGATCGATCTTCGGCTCCGCCTTCCGCCCAGGCGAACATCAGCGCTGTGGTCAAGCTCGAAGAAGAGGCTCAACAGCAACGTACCCTTGCTGATCGGCTATCGGATGCGATCGCCAACTTCGTGGGAAGTATCCCTTTTGTCCTTCTTCATCTGTGCTGGTTTGGCATTTGGGTGCTTGTCAACGCCACAAGGTTGTTCAGCTCCTTCAGATTCGATCCGTATCCCTTTGCTTTGCTCTGCATGCTGGTGTCGCTAGAAGGAGTTTTGCTATCAACATTTGTGCTCATTAAGCAAAATCGAATGAGTTTGCGCGCCGATGAACGCAGCCACCTTGATCTCCAGATCAATCTGCTGTCGGAGAAGGAGTTGACCAAGATCCTCCAGCTTCAGAAACTGATCTGCAGCAAGTTGGACATTAAAGAGGCGGAGATGGACTTCGAAGTGAAAGAACTGAGTAACGTAACAGCTGTCGACAACATTGCACACGAACTAAGTCGGCGACTTCCCAAGAATACCTGATCGGGACCCGTAGAATTCCCTACCAGAAGGAACTCGCCAGGATCTCACCACTGTAGGGCCGCAGACCTTCGGTATCGTCTCGTCCAGAATTAACAGACACGCGATATGCAGTTTGCGCTGAAGTTTAGGATTTTGCGACCCGTGCGCCGGACGGAGCCATTCGCCGCCCCACCCGTCCATAGTCTGATCAGGTCCGGTCAGGCTTTTGTCGCAATCACCTCGAGATACTCGGTCGAAAGCGAAGTCGTTCCGTCCTTCGCTTCGTTTCCTTCCTCCCAGAGGCCCTCGAGGTCCTTCGCGTAAGCGGCTTGAGCGGCTTCGTCGAGCGTTGAGAACGTTACACGAATTGGTCCGAAATATTGGCGAAAAAGCTGCACCGTGTCTCGTGGCGGAAACGGAAACTTCATCGCAAACGGCTGGCGCGCCATCTTGAGACTGGACACGGCGTTCCCGAATCTCTGGCGAACCGTTTCTTCGTTGCCCCATAACACCGGTGGAGGGACACCATCCGGGGGCGGCAAATAGCGAGCGCTTAGCGCAAACAGCTTACCCGCCAAAACGTCGGGAGTCCAGTTGGCCATCGCAATGGTCCCTCCCTTTCGACAAACGCGAACCAGCTCCGAGGCGACGCGATCCGGACGTGGAGCAAACATCGCGCCGAACATGCTGATCACAACGTCAAATTCAGCATCGGGGTACGGCAACTGTTCGGCATCGCCTTCATCAAACTTTGCTCGAAGCCCTTCCGCATTCGCTCTTTGCTTCGCCTGTTCTATGAGGTTCGGAGCGATGTCAACCCCGGTTACGTCCGCACCCCGGCGCGCTGCTGGAATAGCGAGATTGCCGGTCCCGCAGGCTACGTCAAGTACCCGCATTCCGGCCTGAATGGGAAGCCGGTCGACGAACTGTTCTGCACGCTGCGCAGAGTATCTTGCGATCTGGCCAAAGTCGCCAGCCATCCAAGTACCGCGCATCTTTGCTTTCAAATCTTCAATTCCGCTAGGGCTAGTTCCCATAGGCACCTCGAGTAGTCAGCATTCTATCCCTTTGCGCTTCTACTTGACGATCACTGTTAAGGAATAGTCAGCATTCCCGCGAGTGCCACCCACTTCGATCGCAAAATCGCCGGAGGACGGCAGCTTTCCACTCCAGCGGGTGGCATCATCCTCCTCGCCGGCCCCGTTCATGAACGCTCCTGCGGGATCAGCTACGGAAAAAACAGCATTTTGCTCGGCCGACCTGATCCTGACGGTCATCAGTTGCCCGGCTTTCGCGCCCACAAGGTAGCGATCACGCGTTCCACGCACCACAGCACCCTTGTATGTTGCCGAGGTGTGTCCCTTTGCGAACCGGACACGCTTCGTCGCGCCTGTTTGCCCCATTGCGATTTGAGCGAAACTCAGCGCCAGGAGAATCGTGACACGATGTAGACGATGCTTGTGAGGGCGTGCGCACATCAGGCGTCCTAGCTCAGAGTACACTGCAGGACAGCACTGTACGGGCCTAAATCACCAGTCCGTGTTTGTAAGTTTTGATAAGGTGGTGCCTCGAGCGAGCCATGTGTATTTCGCAATCCGTGGGAACGAACGCAGCGAATAAGCAATCGGACATCAGAACAATTCAGCTTCTACTAAACTTCAACATCGACCGGCTTACTCCACTCGCGCCACTGAAGACGGACGGATGCATTGGGCCGGCAACCATTCAGGCCATTACGCAATTTCAGAGGACTGTAATTGGCCAGGCGAATCCAACCGGAAGAATTGAGCCCGGTGATCCAACCTTAGGACAGCTGCGCAAAGCAATACCAACGGTCATCACGGCCGCGCTGCTGAAGGCTTTGATGCCGGACGCAACCAGCGCTGCGATCACGCGCTATTTCCATGCGCTCATTGAGGGCATGACCGGGAATGGCATCAACACGCCCTTAAGACAGGCACACTTCATCGCGCAAGTTGGCCACGAAAGTTCTGACTTTCGCTACTGCGAGGAGATTGCGAGCGGAACAGCGTACGAAGGACGTACGGATCTGGGGAACACGAACCCTGGAGACGGGCCGAAGTTTAAGGGTCGCGGCCTGATTCAGATTACCGGACGGGCCAACTATATGTCGTACGGTCGAGATAAGGGCCGTGACTTCATTAACCCGCCCAACTACGAACTGATTGCGACCGACCCGGAGTTTGCCGTGGACGTTGCCTGCTGGTTTTGGACGAGGCACGGATTGAATGCGCTCGCTGACGCAGATGACGTCCGTGCCATAACAAAAGTCATCAATGGCGGATACAACGGGTTAGCAGATCGTCAGGCCAGGTTGGATCGGGCTAAGTGCTTTTTGTCGATACGGGCTTAGTTTCGGGCATGGCGGTTGCCAGCAAAAGCAAGCCGAGTAGTGCAACCGCGGAGAGCCCATAGAACACGGGTGGGAAACCAAGGCGTTTGGCCGCGGATCCCGCAAGCAGATTGCCCAGAAATGCTCCGATGCCTAACCCGGATTGCATCATTCCGCCGAGAGCATTGAAACGTCCCGTCCCTTTCGCCAGGTCTGCAACTACTAAGACCGTGATCACCCCGGCGATCCCGGTTCCGATCCCATCGAGCACCTCAACAGCAACGATGAGGTTGGGATTTGTGGTCAGCGCAAACAGCACGCCGCGCAGCACGAGAGCACCAAACGCGAGACTCCATATCAACTTGCGGCCTAGCTGATGGGCTCTCCGCCCCGTCAGCCAGGAGACTGGGATCATGACCACCTGGGGCAAAACAATGCACGCCGTCAAGTAAAGCGCACCGGACTTGCCCTGATAGCGGGAAATCTCCTCACCAGCGAGCGGCAAAAGTGCAGAGTTGCTGAAGTGGAACAGTAAGACGACCAGCCCAAAAATTAAAACTGCCGGACTTCTTAACAGCGTCGAGGCTTTCGCCGCGGCTGCACCGCTGGTCTCTTTTGGATCCGGTGCTTCCCGCGCGACTGCGTGATCGATATCTGATTCGCGAATGGCGAGTGCAGCAACGGAACAAGCGACTCCGAGCGCAGCCGAAAAGTAGAAGATCCACTGCTGGCCGATCCGGAACCCGGCATAGCCGGCGAGCGAAGCCGTCACCATGTTGCCGGCGTGACTGAAAGCTCCGTTGCGCCCTAATCGCCGGCTGAGCGCCTCACGTCCAACAAGGCCTAACGATAAGGCAGAAACGGTGAGTGTCGCGACCGACGTTGCAGCGCCGATACCGACCTGATTAAGCGATTGGGAAAAAACGCCGGGAGACCAGACAACGAACACTGATCCGCAACTAATGGCCAGGGCGGCGGCCGCCATAATCCAGCGCTTGAGCCTTGTGCGATCGATCAGCCAGCCGGCCGATGCTTGTGTCACGACAGACGCAATCTTTTGCGCCGCGATGATGATGCCAATCTGTTCGGGGTTCCAGCCTTTGACGCCGGTCAGATATCCGGCTATGAAAGGTCCAACGCCCGTCTCAACGTCCGATAGGAAAAAGACAACCCAATCGAGCGCTGATTGGCTTCTCCGCTGTTCCAAGGTTTAGAGTGCCACGGATTGAGTCTGCTAAAGAGCAGGTAGAAAGTAGTCCCGACTGGACTCGAACCAGTGACCCTTTGCTTAGAAGGCAAATGCTCTATCCACCTGAGCTACGGGACCGCAATCATTTAAAGTTTATCAATTTGCCTCAATGGTTTCGCTGTTTTCCGCGCGCTCTCGGCGCGTACCAGCTCGGCCACCATGCCAAACTATGTTTCGGATGATGATCTTCGCGAGACGGACCCGATCGGTCTGTCTCGACAACGAATAAGAGGCAAGATGAGATTTCTGTCAACCTGGGCGATGCTGCTTTCCGCGGCGATCTGCTTGAACGCTGCCGGCTCAAAAGTGGATATCTACACGACGAAGGAAATGAAGGGCATCAGCGAAAAGCTCTCGAAGAAAGGAGGGCAATTCGTCAGCGAGGAACTGAACCGATGGGGCGATCACTATACGATGCTCGCGCACCGCGACAAAACCGGTTCATCGGAGGTGCATCAGCATGAAGCGGACATCTTCGTGGTCGAAGAAGGCGACGCCGCCATTCTGACGGGAGGCACCCTCGTGAATAGCAAAACGGAAAAGCCCGGCGAATTGCGCGGCTCATCCATCACGGGCGGGGAGCGCCATTCGCTCTCCACGGGAGACATCATCCACATACCGGCAGGCGTGCCGCACCAGCTTCTGATCGAAAAAGGAAAGCCATTCACGTATTTCGTGATCAAGGTGACCGGGCAGTAGATGCTGATCGCGGCACTTTTGACGCTGCTCGCTTGCGTGGGCGCGGCGCTCGGAGTGCTGCTCGGTAAATCACGGATACTTTCAGCTCACCTCGAAGCCGCGGGCAGCGGGCTTTTGTGCGGCATCGCGCTGTTTTGGCTATTGCCGGAAACTGCGCAGATCTCCGGTTGGGGGACCGCACTGGCGCTAACAGCCGGATTCGGTGCGGCGTTAGCGCTTCTGGATCATTTTCTGATTCACGAAGGTTGGGCCAAACAGGAAAACATTGTGCGGCCTCTGCTGATCGCAACAGCGATCCATAGCTTTCTCGATGGGTGGAGCCTGCGCGCCACTGCAACCAACTCGCTCACCGCTGTCGCAGTTCCGCTTGGCTTGGGTTTGCACAAAATCCCCGAGGGCCTGGCTTTGGGATGGGTCGTTCGCCGGGGGCTTGGATCCACAAGCAAGGCTCTCCTCGCCGGGCTTATCGTAGAATCGCTTACGCTGGTCGGCGCCTTGCTCGAGCCGCGCGCAGACCAAACCGGGATCGCAAAATTCGGAGTGTTTTGGATCGCGGCGGTGCTCGCAGTTATTGGCGGAAGCTTCTTATTCCTGGCAATCCACACGGTCGCCCCGGAACGTCGAAGGATTGGCGTAATGGCAATCTTCTTCACCACATTGAGTCTCGTCGGCGGGGCCGCCGCGCTTAAGGGGTGATCGCGGGTGGGTGCTGTTTGTGGAAATCTGTGCGCTTCTGAAACTCTCGGGCAAACGAGATGATGCGGTTCTCTGAGAAGGGCGGTCCCACGATCTGCATACCGATCGGCAGCCCGTTTACGAAACCGCAAGGAACAGTGATAGCGGGAAGTCCGCACAAATTGCTGGCTTGCACCAGCCCGAAGCCGACTCCACGCTGATCGGGATGCTTCGGTGTTGTCTGGTCGAACGGCTGATCCGCACGGTCAGGCAAGCTGAAGCGTGTTGGCGCAACCAGCAAATCTAAATCTGAGAAGAGCTTTCGGAATGCAGTCTGAATTTGGGCACGAACCCGCATCGCCTTCAGGTAATCGAGCGCCGAATAGTTCATCGAGGCTTTAAGTCCCGCAATCTGGTCCTGATCAGATAGTGCTTCCACCTGACCGCTGCGAATGAAAACTTCGAAGATGGACGCCGCCTCCGAGTCGATGATGGTGCCGATTACGGGTTCATAAGGAAAGTCGGGAAGGGTCGAAGCCATCATTTGTCCGCCCATCGACTTCAGCGTCGCGAGTGCGTTCGAGAACGCGGGTCGTAAGGGCTCATCCGGCCAGTCGGTAAAGTCAACCTCGGCAAATCCGATCTTCAGATCGGAGACTTTCTGATACCAATCTGGCGTGTAGAAAAAGCTTTTGCCTGCCGAACCTGGATCGTCGCTATCTTTACCGGCGATGACATGAAGGACGAGCGCACAATCTTCCGCCGTATGAGCAATTACTCCAATCTTGTCCAAGGTCCAGGACAGGGCCATGGCTCCATGCCGACTGACTAACCCATACGTCGGCCGCAGTCCGGTCACGCCGCAGAAACAAGCCGGCGTCATGATAGACCCCGATGTCTCGGACCCAAGCGCAAAGGGGACCAATCCCGCTGCAACAGCGGCACCGGACCCGCTGGAGGAACCTCCGGCCCAATACCGCAGGTTCCATGGGTTCAGGCCCGGTCCTTGGAGCGACGCCGAAGCAGAACTGTATCCACCAACGCCGGCTAGCTCGATCATGGAGAGTTTTCCGATCACGATCGCGTCGGCTCCATCCAGGCGATCGACTACGGTGGCGTCCCTTTCGAACTTCTGATCCGCGTAGGGCTTGGCACCCCAGGTTGTGGGATAACCGGCGACTGCGATGAGATCTTTCACTCCATAAGGAATGCCTTGCAGAGGTCCTCTGAAACGCTCCCGCTTGAACTCGTAATCAACATCTCCCCAATCATCTTTGGCCCGCTTCATCAGCGAACAGGCGAGGGCATTCAAAGTGGGGCCGATCGTTTCAAGTCGTTTGCCGAAGAACTTCGCCAGCTCGCTCGAGGTGATCTGATGCTGACGAAGAGCTTGCGCCAGTTCCGGGATAGTCGCAAAAACGAGTGTGTTCTCGTCGAGCTTTGACTGGGGCTTTCCCATGGCTAGGGTTTAAAAACGAAAGCTGGTTCTGTATCCATCGGCACTTCGAGCTTCGCCAATCGCGCACTCGTTTCCCGAACAGCATCGCTCTCTTTCTTCAGCTTTTCTTCCGGACTCGCTGTTGTCGCGGAAGGAGTGGGGGTCCCCAGGGGTGGAGTCTTCTGCGTAACGGGAGGAGTAGCAATCTGCGCAGCGAGCGGAGTGGCGCCTAGAAGCACAGCGAGCCGACGTCGAGTCATCCGCAACGTCGGAGCGGATAGGGAGCGCATCCCGACATTATAGAAGCCGAGGGTGACCGCAAAGCTAGTTCCGACCGTATTAACACCTTCATTTGACTCCGGTCCGTTTACGACGGGGCGTCGAGGAGAACTCATGAGCCTCCGGGATTCCGGCCGGGTGCGCCCGTTCAGGTGCTGGAAGATACCTGGATGCGACCTTAATAACCGTCGCGGCTTAGTCTCGGGAACCTACCGTGTCGCATTTCCAACGAGCGGGTCAGCGTTTCTTGGAGACAGAACCCTGACGGTCTCGCGCCGTGCGAATCGGGACGCCAATAGCAGTACGATCCCACCGATGATGTAGACGCCGGCGGTAAAGCCAAGCGCAGAGCTGAGGCCAACTCGCTGGGACAAGTAACCGATCGCGACGGGAGCAAGGCCACCGCCGCAGAGCCAGCCGATCATGTTCATGACACCCGCGGCGGTCCCGCGAGCCTCGGCCGGTACCACGTCGAACATGGACGCAAAGATATTCGCGTCGTACAGGCCCTTGCATAAACCCCAGGCAATCAGGGCGGACGCAAGCACGGCGGGTTGACGAGTCTGAGAGCACAACAGCACAAACGGTGCGCCGCAGAAGAGGGCGGCAGACTGGACAGCAGCCCGGCCTCCTAATCGCCTCTTTTGCATGATGTCCGCCAGCCATCCGCCCACCGGGGACCCGCACATACTCGCGACTTGAATGAACAACGTCGCGGAGAGCCCCGCGACGGCAACGCTCAACCCAAACCGGTCATACAAAAACTTCGGCATCCACGAAAGGAGAACCATCGCCACAAAGTTCGCGCAGCAAAACCCCAATAGGAGCAAGAGAGCAGCCGGGGACCTACTGATATAGGAAAGCACCTGGATGAGACCGGGTCGTTCTTGTACCTCAACCCCAACGGTATGGGAGCGGGCGGGTTCACGAAGAGAGCGCAGCAGCACTAACCCAAGAAGAAGGCCCATCCCGCCGAACGCGAGGAACGACCAGCGCCAACCATATTGCTCTCCGATGAGACCGGCAAAAAAGCCGCCCGCAATTGTTCCCACGTAGACGCTCGTCTGATGAACGCCCATCGCGCGCGAACGTGTCTCAGGGCCGTGATAATCGCTAAGCAGCGACATCGACGCCGGATAGTACAGGCTTTCACCGACGCCTTCGGCGGCCATAAAGCCGAAGAGTTGATCGAATCCCCTGGACAGCGATGTACAGGCCGCGATAGAACTCCAGGCATAAAGGCCGCCCAACACGGCGCGCTTGCGCGAGATTCGATCGACCAGGTTCCCCGCGAAAGGAGCTAACAAGCCATAGGTCCAAGCAAAGGACGACGCGAGCAGGCCCAACTGGACCGGAGAAAGATGCATCTCGCGTTCGAGCAGAGGAAACAGCGTAAATAGCGCAGCCCGGTCAGCGTAGTTGAAGAACGAAACGGTCCATAGCATGGCGACCACCCGCCACTTGTATTCCGCCAGCGGTCGAACAGAGAATGACATTGCTAGTACATCGGACGCGGGCCGACAGAGGGCTTCCATTTGTTGAGGGCACTCAGATAGCGCTCCGCGCCAGCAGCCATCAGATTGATTTCGGTTTGCGCTTGAAAGAAGGTAAACCCTTCGTCGACGAATTGCTGATAGTACTGCGCATCGACCAGCGGCCGGCCCACGGCTTTGCCATTCTTGTGGGCGGCTTTGACAACTTGTCGAATGGCCGTTTGCAACTCCGGATGGTCTTGCTGTCCACGGAATCCCAGGGAAAACGATAAGTCACTTGTTCCAATGAACAAGACATCGATTCCGGGCGTTTCGGCAATGACCTCGAGATTTGCCATCGCGGTTGTGTCTTCGATGTTTGTCACGACGGCAATGTTCTGGTCGGCAAAGTCATAGTATCCGCCCGGCGCGGGCCAGCGAAACGTAGCGAGCCCGGCACCCGAGCCGCGGCCCCCCTGAGGAGGATACCGGCAGGCCGAGGCAGCGAGTTTCGCCTGCTCCGCGGTACTCACGAAGGGAAAGATGACTCCGAGTGCGCCCATGTCCATCACGCGTTTGGCCGTCCAAAGTTCAACGACGGGCACACGGATGAATGGCATGGCGCGCGAGCCGCGAGTAGCCAAAATGATGTTTCGCGCAGTTTCGAGCGTGATGGGCGAATGCTCCATCTCGATCCAGAGGTAATCGAAGCCCATATCAGCAGCTTGCGCTGCGATCTCGATGCTCGGAGTCGAAAGCGTCATGCCAACGACTGGTTTTCTCTCGCGTAACGAAGCGAGTACCGGATTTTCCCAGGGCACCACAGAAGGTTGCTCTTGTATCATGCGTTCGCTTTTCTCAGAAGCCAAACTTCGCATACCTGGCAGCCGCGACCATTGCCGCCGAGGCCCTGCTCGCGCGCCCAGCTCAACGTGAGTTCGCCGCCTTTCGTCGCCTCTTGAGCGATATCAAACTCGAGCGGCTTTTGCGGTGAGGGCCTTTGCAGAAGAGGATGAACTTCGTGTTTCTCATTGGCAACGAGTCGGATTTTCACCTGCTTTGCTTCCGGTGAATACACCACCCGGATCCGGTACTGTGATTCGGGATCAAGATCTTTGTACTGCATGCGTAAGGGCGCATCGAACAGCGATTCACCCCACCGTTTCCAGGCAATCGGAGCGCTGCTGCCAAGCCGATCGGGGTAGCTGAAGCCCGTCAGAACAGAAGCCCGGAACTCGGGATCTTCCTTGTATCCAGCTCCTAGAAGCACGCGCGGGCGATTGCTTGGATTGCCGGGCTCATCGTAGAAACCGCCCGGGCCGGGATCTTTGCGCGCGAGCAATTGACGAATCGCGGCCACCTGCTCGTTCGCCGACCCGAGCTTGCGAATCGCAGCGATCTGCACGCGTAACCAGGAAACATCGGAAATCGGGGATTCCAAGGTCTCCAGGTTAGCTGCACGATTGACAGCTTCTCCCTGATAGCGATCAACTGCAAGCTGCATCCGGATGGTTTGGAACAGCGCCTCACCCAGCTCGCGTACACGCGTTCGAAGTGCGGCCCCGGCAGGCTCGAAAAGCGCGCGGCTTAATACCCGTTCGGCTTCGTCGAGCAGAATCACCGGATCAAGACCGTTTGCCGGTGCGGGGCTCAGCCGCTGGCTGATGTCGAGCGGCTCAGGAGCCCAGCCGATCTCGGCGGCCCGGCCCAGAATGTCATGTGCCTTTTGAACCGCACTGTTCTCGTCTAAGAGCCTGCTCCGCAAGGAAGCATCGTAGTACGCGCGATAGAGCCCCTGCTGGAAGCGCCAATTCTGGAGGACCGCAGGGGGCGCTTTCGCTTCCACGTCACGGAAGCGCGAGAGCGTGACCGGTACGGAATCATTCGTTGCCAGCGGACCGCGCCAGTTGATTTCGAGATCAAGAAGGCCCTGTCCAAAGCCTTCGGCAAAAGGCTGTCCGAAGAAGTAGCGGCTGAAATCACGCAGGACTTCCGCGACGTGTGCATCGGGATTCCATCCGAGAGCGCTCCAGACGAATTTGTTGACGTCGTCGTTGCACCCTTCCGAATAGGTGATGAACCCGTTCGTGTCCGGCGAGTAGCGCCGCAGGATGTTGGCCTGGTCGACCGGCCGCGGGTTGATGACCTCACGGCCTTCTGTGTGCGCGAACGCAATGTCCCAGTCCGGTACCGGATATTGGCACTGCACGCTGTGCGTGATATCTGGATAGAACCGGATCGGGTAAGTCTTCGGAACCCGCTGCCGCAGTTGCGGAAGGCTCATCCGCGATTGCGGCCCGAAGACAAGTCCGTCCAGCCAGGTAGCCGTGTGGCTGTCTTCGATGATGTGGAAGAAATCGTTCATCCAGGCTTCGCGAAAACCCTGGGGCGACATCCACATCTGCGCCTTCGGATGATAACGGCGCAAGCTCGCCTTCTGCTTTTCCAGGAAGGCAAGCATGGCCCTCGGCTCGGTATGCCCAGGATCGCCGCCCGGAACAAAAAGCGCATCAATTCGAGGCAGGACCTGATAAAAGTGCTCCCACTCTTTCAGTGCTGACTCCACTGTGGCCGGATCCGCATAATCGGGGTCCATCGCCGGGTACCAGATCCAAACATCAAGCCCGTACTCGTCGCAAATGCGCGACATTTCGATCATCATTCGCTCGGGCGAGAGCGGGAAATGCGGACTGTCCGGCTCATCATCCGAACGGGGAGGAATCAGCTCGATGGCATTCGTACCGAACATTGCGAGGTCGCGAATGTATTGATCCCAGATGGGAACGTCCCATGCGTCGTAGGCGTTCGTCTTGGGCCGATACCCCAGCTGGTGACCGCGCAACGGATATTTCGGTGACGTCGATCCGGTGACATGCTCGACGTTGAGCGTGGCCTTTTCGCGCCCGAACACTCCATTGCGCAAAACTTTCCCGACGCCGAAAAGTAAGCCTCGTTCATCCGCGCCGATAATGCTGATCCAGCGGCCGTTTGCGTCCTGGCCGGAACTGATGGAATACCCGTCGGACGCCAATGATGCGGCCGGCGAGATTGCAGCGGCCGCACGGCTGCCCAGAGTACGCGCCGATTGGCGTGTCCCGGCGTAGATAGTAAACTCGGCTGGCTTGGACGTCTTAGCCGTTTGCACGGGCACTCGCAGTTGAGAGCGCTTTTCGATTTCCTCGCTCAAGGCGGCAAGCGCTTTTTTCTCCCGCAAAGTTGCATTGTCGGCGCCCACAATGACACTAGTGGCGAGGTTGAACTCACCTGGGATCGCGCCGGAGGTCAGAAAAGGGGATGCCGCCCAAGCTGCGCCGGCCCCTTGCAAGAATGTTCGTCGGTTCATCGGAATACGTGGATGATTTATTGTTTTCTGGGAGCGACAACGGACGGATCCCAAATACTGGCGCCGATGAATCGCTCCGCATCTTTTCGGTCGTTGTAGTAGTAGACGGTGACAACTTTGCCGTCGGGCCTCACGGCGCTTCGCGTGTAGCCGAGATCCCAAGTCCCGCCGTCCTGGCGCAAGGTGATCGGCTCGCTCCAGGTCTTCCCTTCGTCGCCGCTGATCACTCTTCGAATGCCGTATGGATCGGAACGAAATCCGTAAGTAATGGCCAGTCGCCCGTCCTTCAGACGTAGTAAGAATGGAGGATTTCCGCTATGTACGCCCGTGTTCGCGACCGGACGGCCCAGCGAGCGCCAGTTCACGCCGTCGTCATCGGACCGAAAGAGCTCAATCCAGCCGGTATGGCGCACTGCCGTCAGGATCGAGTTGCTCGACAGCCGAATAGAAGATGGCATGATCGCAAAATCCTTCTCGTCCGGTTCGGGTCCAACGAACCCTAACATCTTCCATGTCTTACCGCCGTCCTGTGTACGGACGCAGATCACTCGACCTTCGCGTCCATTTGATTTGGCAGCGGTCAGCATGGCAGTTATGTCGTGCTTTCCGTTGACGAGATAATCGGTGCGGGCCGCGATTCCCTTCTGCCCGAAATTCGGCAAGCGGAACGGCCCATGCCACGTTTTGGCTCGATCGTTTGAGTAGTAGAACCGTGAGGGCCCTACGTTCACATCCTCAAGCCGCAGCGTGAAAGCGAAGTTTGGGTTCGTGAAATCAATATTGCCGGGGCAATCGGTGACCTCTTTCCCGCCGGGTTCCGTGTGAACTTTCGCCACGAGAGCGTTGGGCGGAGGTTTCAGACTTTCCGGATGCTCAATGCTCCAGCTTTCCCCTCCGTCGAGGCTGCGGGCAAGAAGGTGCTGCGCCGGACGATCCCAATCGATCGAGTGCCGGGTTTCGCTGAAGTGAAAGTAACCCGATTCGAAGCCGACCACGATTTCGTTCCCCCATGACCACATCCCATGGTTTGCAGGCCAACCGGCATAACGTCCGGGCTCACGATACACAACCAGGTTCTTGAGTCCCTCGGAAGCCATCGAACATAGACATATGGCTCCGATGATCAGGCACGCGGCGACTAGGCGCTGAGGATTGAACACGAGCTCTTCAGAAATGGAAGCGTAGCGCAAACTGAATCTGTCTCGCGTTTGTGATGACCGAAGTAATCGTGCCCTGTGTCGCGGATCCGATGTTGCGGTCAGGTAAGCCGAAATTTGCCCGGTTCAGCACGTTGAAGAACTCCGAGCGGAACTGGATACCAGCCTTCTCCGTGAACAGAAAATCCTTGCCGGCTCCCAGATCCCACGTTCCTAATCCAGGCCCAATTAGAATATTCCGTCCTGCATTGCCGAAGGTGTACTGGGCAGGTGTTTTAAAGCAAGACACGTTATAAAACGCATTCAGCGTCTGTTGGTCGCCAGGAAGGTTGCCGTCGCAAACGCGATCCGGTCTGTTGAAGGTGCCCGTGTTTGCCGTTGCCGTAGCAAGGATAGGCGAGAAGGGTGCGCCTGATTGGATCGTGACGATGCTGCTTACCTGCCATCCGCCGATTAGCGCATTTTGGATCCCTCGCGCGTTGCCGAGGAATTTGCGGCCGTGGCCGAAAGGCATCTCGATGACAGTACTCAACGTAAAGCGCTGCTTATAGTTGAAATTCGATAGCCCATAGTCGGCCGAAAGGTTGCGTGGATTCTGGATACTGTTACGATTTTCGCCCGTCGATGAATTTCCGCCCGCACCTTCGTCCAGGCTCTTGCTATACGTGTAAGCCGCTAAGAGAGAAATGCCTTGGCTGAGCCGCTTCTGAGCTGAAGTTTGAAGCCCGTTATAGCTCGAGGGACCACGCGGCTCCCAGGCTGAGATCGTGGCGTAATTGGGATAAGGCCGGCGAGCGGGTACAGAGCCGGGGCCGGGAAAAGCAACGTTTTCATCAAGGGCGATATTCAAGTGCGTACCGCGCGTACCCACGTAGGCTGTGCTGAAGACCCAAGACGACCCGACCTGCCGTTCAACCGTAAAATTCCACTGCTGAATATTCGGCGTAAGATTATCGATCGGCATATAGACAACCGTAGGCAGATTACTTGAGGACAACGTATTGGGAATTCCGGTGGAAGTGTTCAAACAAGGTGCCGTGGCACTACAGTTGACTGCGTATTGAGCTGCAAATGGGTAGTTGATGAATAGCCTGGCCGAACCGCCCGTCCCGACTTCATTGAAATAAAACAGGCCGTAGGCGGCGCGAACGACAGTTCGATCGTCAACCCGATATGCAAGGCCGACGCGCGGGCTGACGTTGTGCTTCTGCGTGCCGACAATGCTCCGCGAATAGCCGTTCTGTCCGGCTAGAACGAGGGTCCCGCTACCGAGAAGAAAATCGGACTGGCGGTTATAACTCTCCGTCAGTGGAGTGAACAGGTCGTACCGGAGCCCAAGATTCACAGTCAGTTTGGAAGTCGCTCTCCATGTGTCCTGTGCGAACGCTCCGTATTCAGTGTAGTGCTCGTAAGGAACACCGCTGGGCGCCGCCGATTTCGAAGAGCTTAGTGGCAAACCAAGAAGGAAATCGGCAAATCCGTTGCCCCCGGCCGAATTCGCGGGATTATTCGTGTATACACCGCTGAAACTGAGGGATCCGGCAGGAGCACCGAGCTGGTAAAACCCAAATCGATTGTTGATGACGCTGCCGCCGAAACGAAACGAATGAGCCCCCTTGGTGTATGAAATCGTATCGCTGATCTGATACGTATTCTGAGGGATCACTTCGGGCAAATTGCTAGCGCCGCTCCCCTGATACCCGGAGATAGTAAGGGACGCCATCGAGCTCGAATTAGCATCGGTGTTCGCGCCCTGCAGTCCCAGGCGCTGCGCAATGTTGAAACCGAAATCGAGAGGCGTAACGCGAAGAGCAAAGCGTGTGTATCCGAGAGCAAGCTGGTTGACCACCGATGGTGAGAACTGGTGGATTTCCTGAATCGTTGCCTGATCGCTTGGTGCGTGATTCAGTCTCAGTGAACCGGCAGTTGACGACCCTTGCGCAAACGCGAGTGGATTGATCGCACCGTTGATAAGCACAGGCGTATTCGGAAAGGTGAGGTCGGCATCTCCATGCGTATAACGCACGAACATGCTGTCCGTATCGGAAAAGGTCTGGTCCACACGTACATCGTATTGATCCTGGACCTGAACGCCCAGATTATTCAGCCGCACATTGCTGCGGTTACCCGGCAGATTGGGCAGGGGAAAAAGTGCGAGCAGATTCCGTGCAATCGGATCAATACGATTTCCCGGAATGAGGTTGCCCGCAAACAACTGGCGGGTGTTCGTCGTGGAGTTGTACGTAGTGGGGTCATATAGCGTAGCGACACCGGCGAAATTACCCGCACGCATTGCCGCCGTCGGTTCAGTAATGAGAGATGTGCTGGCGCTGTGGATGCGAAGGCCTTGGTAATCACCGAAAAAGAACGTCTTGTTTCTCTTGATCGGACCACCGAGGGCTCCTCCAAACTGGTTTTGCTGGAACTGAGGCTTGGCAGCGTCGAAGAACTGGCGAGCGTCGAATGCGTTATTCCTCAAGAACTCGAAAGCGGAACCGTGAAACTCATTCGCGCCAGAACGTGTAATCACGTTTACAACTGCGCCACCGCTGGCAAACTCCGCGCTGTAGTTGCCGACCTGGACCTTGAACTCGCCAATGCTTTCCAGGTTGGGGAAGACCTTTACGGTCCCAACCGATTGATCGCGATCGTCAAGGCCGTCGACCATGAAAGTGTTGAAGCTTCCACGCGAGCCGGAGGCAACGATCTCGGCTCCGGCACGCTGGGTTTCGTTTCCATTCCCCTGAGTTCGAATACCACCGACCGGACCCGGATTCGTGCCGGGAACAAGAAGTGCAAGTTGGGAGAAGTTTCGACCATTCAGAGGCAGCTGTTGCGTTGAGTGCTCCGTGAGAACACTGCCCAACTCAGTCGATTCCGTATTGAGGAGCGGCGCACCACCCTCAACCGTGACCTGCTGCTGGATGTTGCCGACCTGTAGCGTGAAATCTTCCTGGATCACTTGCTGAATTTGCAGCGTGACGTCTTTTCTAACTGCGGTCGAGAAACCGGAAGCGCTGACTTCGATGGAATAGATGCCCGGCTTGAGAAGCGCAACAGTGAAATAGCCGTCTGAAGCGGTCTGCTTCGACGTCACAATGCCGGTTCCCTGTTCCGTCACCTTCACGGCGGCATTCGGCACTGCAGCACCAGTCGCATCGTTGACCTGGCCGGAGAAAGTGCCTGTCGCATTCACCTGGCTGAACAAGAGCGCCGTCGGATAGCAAAGAGTGAGCGCGGCTAACAGGGCCGCCCGAAAGATCTGCATGATACTTCCTTTCAAGTAAGATCTGGCAGCAAGCAGTTCAGCCGGGATCGCAGTTCTTGCGTTTCCTCGCTGCTGAAAGGCGCTAAGGGCTCCGCCAAGGTTTCACCACAAACACCTAGTTCGGCGAGCGCAGCCTTGAGGCCTCGGAAGTAGCTGGTTGGCGGGGCACCCACGGTATAAAGAGCCTCCGCAATCCGTACCACTTGTTCCTGGATTTGCCTTGCTTGCGAATTTCGATTCCCGGCGATGGCATCGTATAACTCCACGAATAAGCGCGGGAACATATTCGCTCCGCCGCAGACGCTGCCGTCCGCGCCGGCCTCCATCGCGGGCACGATGATCTCTTCGCTACCGACCAGGATAGAGAAATCAGGTCTGTGGCGCTTGACGCGGCTCACGTCCGACATGTACTCGAGGCTGCCGTTGCTGTTCTTCAGACCGACGATGTTCGGCACGTCAGCCAGCCGTTCCACTGTTTCAACGGTCAATTCGTGATGAGCATTCTGGGGGATGTTGTAAAGGAAAACGGGGAGTGCAGCCTGATTCGCAAACTTTGTCAGATACCGGACCAGATCACATTGAGTAACTGAGAAATAGAACGGAGGACAAATGGCAACACCATCCGCACCCGCTCTTGCGGAGAATTCGGCGAGGCGCAGCGAATGTTCGAGGCACGTATCAGAAACGTTCACGACGACAGGAATGCGTTTCCTTGCGGCACGGCAACTCTCCTGAACGATAGTTTGCCGAATCTCTGAGCTGAAACTCGAGAACTCGCCGGTACTACCCATCACGAAAATGCCGTGAACGCCTCCTTCAATGACACGTTCAATCAGTCGCCTATAAGACTCCGCGTCGAAATCTCCTGTCAAGGTAAGCGGCGTTACAAGCGGAGGGACGATCCCGCGCAAGGGGACTCCAGGTTTCTCTGTTGACGTCATTCGTAAGTGAGCACGGAAGGCCTCGATCAATATATACAATTGTCGACAGGATGTCTACTACGGCTGTGTTCTCGCCTATACTAAACTCGTGGTGAAGCGCAGCGCTCCGGCCAATCACAACCGTTCCGATCGCTCTGTTCGCGAAAGGGCCTATCTGCTCATCCAGCAGAAGATTGCCCGCGGCGACCTGACTCCGGGCAGCGCGGTCTCTGAGATTCCTTTGGCGCAGGAGTTAGGCAGCAGCCGTACGCCAATCCGCGAAGCTCTCGGACAACTCGTCGCCGAGGGATTGCTCGAACAGACACCGAATCGCGGTGCGGTGGTCGTCCAATTGGGACGTCAGGACATTATCGATCTGTACGAACTTCGCGAAGCTCTGGAGGTGTACGCGGTGGGCAAGGTGGCAGCCCGGGCTAATACGCCGCAGGATCTGCAACGGTTGCAGGGGTTCGCGGACCAGATTCTTGGGATCAGGGACGAGCTAGGTCAATCGGGCCGCGACAAACTGGAAGGACGGCAGATGAACCGCTTTATCTCCTGCGATTTGGGTTTCCACACGCTGCTGCTTAGAATTGCGTCTAACGCCCGCATTCTGAAGGTAGTGAATGAAACGCGGCTTCTGATCAGGATCTTTTCCATCCACCGGGAAGGCCATGATGTTAATGCGCTAACGAAAATTCACGGTCAACATCGCGGAATTCTTGACGCGGTGCGTGCGAAGGACTCTACGCAAGCCGCAGCGCTTATGTCGAACCATATTCGGGAGAGCCAGCAGGAGCGACTCGCCGAGTACGACGAGTGGGAACACGAAGCCTCCCTGCGCGAAAGCTTGCCCGTCTTTTTCGATTTCCACACGTCTGAGCCGACGTAACGTTACTTCGTCACGGGTTGACCGTTGAGAGCGGCTGCCATGACTGACCGCGGGGCCGACTCTCCGGTCCAGATTTCAAACTGCCGGGCGGCCTGCTCGAGTAACATCTCCGATCCATGGATCACAGTCGCGCCTTGCGCAGCTGCACACTTCAGAAGGACAGTCTCGTGCGGGTTGTACACCATGTCCATAACAATTTGGGCGGGCACTCGATCCGGGAACAAGCAGTCGCTGCTCTTGGGAGACATCCCGACCGGAGTAGCGTGAACCAGAACGTCGAACTCTTGTTTCGCCGATTCCTCTAACGTGATTGCCTTTCCGCGAACCACCCGGGCCAGGCCCCGCGCGCCTGCCATGTTCCGGCCTGTGACCGTGACGGTCGAGCCGGCGTCGCACAAGGCCATCGCGGCTGCTCGCGCCGCGCCTCCGTAACCGGCAATCAGCACCGACGCTCGATTGAGGTTCAAGTGCCGGCCTAAGGGTTTGAGCACACCATCAACGTCGGTATTCGTCCCTCGCCACTTTTGACCTTTTCTCCAGACCGTGTTTACGGCGCCGATACGTTTAGCAATCGGTTCGACAACGTCCAGATAACGAAGAATGCGCTGCTTGTGCGGGATGGTCACGCTGAAGCCCGAGACGGGAAGAGCGGCGGCCGTTTTCATCCAGTCCGAAAGATGAGAAGACGGGAGGAGAAATGGTAGATACACAGCGTCGATCCGGCGGGACTGAAACGCTCGATTGTGGATCAGCGGCGACTTCGAGTGAGCGACAGGATCAGCAATGACACCGTAAATCTTGGTCTGCCGCTTCAGTTTTTCACAGCGGTAGAGGCCACGCATGACCTTCGACGAGGTCTGGCCCGGAGCCGTTCCGGCAGCTTCGTCCGGGGCAGCATAAGTGTAGAGACAACCGGCTGAAGTGGCCAGCACGCGCGTGGGCACGCCTATTTCCGACATCGCGAAGGCGACCAGCGGAGTCGATCCAAAGCCCTGTCGCGCGAACTCGATCATGCGCAAATTGTCGCTCGGCTTCAAGGCCGTAGAGATCACCTTGTAAACATCCGCCGGGACTCGACCAATCCGTTTTCGGACGGCATCCAGGGCCGGCGTGTTCTTGAAATTGTGGTACGAAACGACAACCGGCGAGCTTTGCCGCAACACGGAGACCATCGGAACAGCTTTCTCGGCAGATTCGATCTCAAGATCAACCGCAGTCGCTCCGGCTTTCCCCGCATCACGAAGCATTTGGAGCTGCCCGTCAATGGAGCCATTGAACCCTCCATAATTGAGCTTGTGACGGCAGGTCGCCAAAAGGTACGAATCAGGATAGCGGCGGTGGAACTCCTCGATGAAAGCCAATCCCGACGCAGGATTAGTCAAATAATCGAGGCGCACTTCCAGGAACGTGTTGCCGTTCTTGTATTCACGCTCCGCAGCGCGCATCAGCTGAGCAGGTGTTGGAAAGCCTAACGCTACACAGAGACGTGGCAAGGACCGGGGGAGCGAAGGCATTGGCAGCGCGATGCGAACAGGATAGCAACAGCATGTTACGCTCTTCTGGTGTCAGCGCAGACTGATCCCTGGCTCGAATACTGCCGGCGCTTGAACAAGCATTACCGGCAGGGAAATCTCCGGATCTTAGCCGGGGCCGGATTGTCTATCGACTCGGGTTTTCCTACCTGGGGAGAATTGAATCGCGCACTGCTTCGCAAATACATCGAAGAGGACCTGGGCCGCGATCCAAAGGCACAGCCGATCGTTCGTCAACATCTGGACGAACTCGTTCAGGAGCTCTACGACTCGATCGGGCGAGAGGCCGCTGCCGATTTCGTTTGGAATTCCAGCACACGGGAGAATTTCTTCGAAGATCTGCGCCGGGTTCTCTACGGCGGCAGAGAACTCGCGGACCTCCCACTAACGCAAGTTCACCGGCAGCTGACGGCAATGGACCGCGCGTCCATGTTCACGATGAACTTCGATCCGCTGCTTGAATTGGCGCGCTACCACGCAGCCGGCGGGCAGTCGAAAGAGCCGGACCTGACACCGTATCGCTCGGCGAATCCTCCGTTGAAAGGAACAGCTCCGGACACCAGTAAGGTCTACCACGTTCACGGCTGGATTGACCCGGATGGCATCTGCGGAGGTTCGTTCGTGCTCACCGAGTCTCAATATTTCGAGCTTTTCAGCCGCCAGGCACAGCGTCCGAATCAGATGCTCGATTACGCCTTGACGTCGGGCGGCGCCGTTCTGATTCTCGGGATGAGTCTCGCGGATGTGAACTTGCGGCGGCAACTCTATATGCGTGCCAACAGCCGCATCTCCGATTCCACTGAAATTTACGCTGTTGTGCGGGGCCAGGGAAGGCAACTCCTGGATGCTTACCAGACACTGCACTGGGCAAATCGCGGTGTCCGTCTGGTTTATGTGGAGGATTACGACGGAATCTCTGCCAAGTTGCGAGAGATCAAGTTTGGTCTGCCCTACGACCCGATTGGCGCGTCGCCCTGGATGAACGAGACGCTCCGCTGGGTGAACGAGCATCTGCCGAAAGACTTAGTTTTCTCGGACCATTGGCAAGCGACCGCCCGGACCACGTTGCAGGAGTTTATTTCACAGATCAGAGAAAGCTTCGCTGTCAGTCCCCAGGAGGTGATCCACGTTGCCCTCATGGGTCAAGTGACAGCCCAGCAGATCGCGATTTTCGCAGATACACGACATACATTCGCCGGAAAAGAAGCGGAAGAATATGCCCGCCAGTTCCGGCTGCGTGTTGGTCATCGGAAGTCACAGGGCGTAGCCGGGGTAGCGTTTTCCCAGGGACGACCATACGAGGTTCTCGATGATCCGGAGTTCGCGGATCAAAACTTTACTTCCGCCATGAAGCAGTTCTACGACCGGAAGCTTCGCAACTGGCGTTCACTCATAGCGACTCCGATCCTTGAAACGCCCGACCAGCTGCCGGTGTTAGTGGCCGCAATCAGCTCTAATTTAGGCGTGCCTTTCTGGACGAATAAAGGCGAAGACAAGGCGAAGTACTGGCGCCAGATAAGTCAGGCGCTCGAACTTGTGGTACGCGACTTAGTAACTTCGTCGTCGAAAACGGCCTGATCGGCCTACAATGAGACTGGAGATCTCATTGGGCAAATTAACTTGGGAACAAGCACGTGCCCTGGTTGCGAAGGCGTATCAGCCAGCGGACCTACATCCGTCCATACGCCCGATTAAGGCATCCCCACTATCGACCGAGGACACTGATTTCGCACGCGACTTCCTCCAAAAGCTCCGCCGGCGGCTGCAAGCCCGGACTGACCATAACGGCTGATTCACGTTTGAAAGCTACGATGGCTGAGTGCCCCGCAACAGCCTTTGGATCCTTCCATCTGTCTTTCTGTTTTTAGCTCCTTACCTTCTTTGGTCGCAAGCTACGATCGACTCGAACACGCAAACCGTCATACAGATCCTCGAGGCCGCCCAACAGGAGGCAAGGGCCCACGGCGCACATTACGCTCCGGTTCTGTCGCCACTCGAGCGACTGGTTGCAGGGCCGAATCCCGCTCTAGACAGCCGGGCGGTGCAGAAGGCGGGATTCCCGGTCGTGGTCTGGACCGTCAATGATCCAGCGGTTATGGCTGAACTCCTGGCAAAACGCGTGGACGGCATCATCTCCGATCGGCCGGACCTGCTTCACCAGGCATTTTCAAAGGCTCGCGGTCTGCCGGAAAACCGCAACGACGAAGCTTATTTCGCTCGATTTGACGCCCAAGGCCATCGCGGGGGACGAGATCTTCGCCCGGAGAACACGCTCCCGGCGTTCGAATCGGGGTTGGATCAGCTCGTCAATACGCTCGAGACGGACACCGGCGTGACGGCGGATCGAGTGTCGCTCATCAGCCATGAGCCCTTCATCAACGCTCAGACGTGCCGGAGCGCCGATGGTAAGGAGTACACCGCCGCGAATCAAATCCTGATCAAAGACGTCCGCATGGCCGAGGCGCAGAGCCGATTCATCTGCGACAAGGTATTTCGCGGACAGCAACAGCGTAATAACCTGGCGCTTTCTCCAGTCGCCGTAGCGTTCGCCAAGCATACCGGCTTACCCAGTCCCTACGCACCCACTCACGCCAGCCAACTCTTTGACTTCGTCCAGTTCTACGTGTCTTATTACAAGTCCGGACCTGGCAAGAACCATCCGAACGCGGTAGAGCGATGGAGAAACGCCGAGAAGGTCCGGTTTAATCTCGAAACGAAGATCGATCCGCGGCCAGAGTACGCCGCACGCACATTCGGGCCTGAGGTGTTCACGGAAACGCTGGCAAGAACAATCGAAGCAAAAGGAATGGAGGCGCGCTCCGATATTCAGAGCTTCGACTTCCGGACGCTTCTGCTGGCCGCAAAAACGCATCCGAAGATACGGACGGTTTTCCTCATCGAATCAATCCCGAGCGTGCCTGCCGGCAGTGCTGCCGGCGGACGGAAATAGCCGCTTATCGTTTAACGCTTGTGTCGCCTTGCGCGCCTGTTCCGAGTTGGGATTGGTCTGAATCAGGGAACGAAGTTCCTGAATTGCTTTCGTACGCTGGCCGTCCCGCGCCAGCGCCATCCCTTTCATGTACTTCGCATCCGCTGTCTTCGGATTATTAGGATATCGCTCCAGAACGGCATCAAATGCATCGGCGGCGGCCTTGAAGTCATTGCGGTTGTAGCTGATTTCGCCTAGATAGTACTGAGCACTGGCCGCAAGCTCCGTATTCGGAAAGTAAGTCAGATACTGCTGATACTCCTGAGCGGCGAGGTCCAGATTTCCCGTTTGCTGATCGCGGCGAGCGTCCGTGTAGGTCTTCTCAGCACTCATCCCCATCGGCGGAATATTCGAAGCCCCGGGCTGTCCGGGAACGCCGGTGCCGGTCGCACTCGGCGCGGGCGGTGGGCTCTGCATGATCTGGAGCTGATTTTTCAGATCGGTCATCTTGGCATCCATGCGCTCCAAACGAGAAGCGAGATCGGCAAGTGCATCGCGCAACGCCTTGGTGTCCTCGCTCATTCCTTCTACGCGCGTGGTCAGACCCGTCACGGGAGCAAGCGAGCGCGTGACAGCGCCGCTCAGCGATTCCTGCATGGAGGCAATCAATTCTGCGTTATGTCGAGTGTCAGTCTGAATCGTCCGCATTGATTCAGTCAGAGCGCCGATCTGCTTATCGAAGCTTGCCTGCATAGCATCCATCTTCATCTCGAGCGAGCGTTGCAGAGCGACGAGGTCTTTGTTCACCGCGAAAGAGTAGCTGGAGCAAAGCAAGGTAAGGGCGGCAAGCCGCAGGAATTTCATAGGGAGTAGTCTCCAAAAAACTAAGGGACGGCGTTGTGAGCCGTCCCATTGAGGCCTGGTACCAGTTTAGAAGAAAAGCCGGTTTACTGACCGGCAGAAAAGTGCGCCCTGCGGTTGCGAGCGTAACATTCTTCGTTCGGGTCGGTACAGAGCGGGCGTTCCTTGCCGTAGCTGACGGTCTTTAACTTGTCAGCCGGGATACCGAGGTTCACCAGCGCATCACGCACAGCGGCAGAGCGCCTGTCTCCCAGACCGATGTTGTATTCCGCGGATCCGCGTTCGTCGCAGTGCCCCTCGATCGTCACGACAAAGGAAGGATCCATGGAGAAGATGGTCTTCAGAGCTGTCGCGTCCCCGCTCAGGGTAGCCTGCTCTTCGGGGCGGATATCGCTCTTGTCGTAGTCGAAGTGTACGTCCTGCACTTGGCGCGCCAGGATCTCCGCAGGAGTCGATTTCGCGGCTGGCGCAGGAGCTGGCGGAGGCGGCGGTGGCGCGCTGACCGTCACTGTCGTATCGGATTCGGTGGTTCCACCTTGGCCCGTGGCGGTCATGTGATACGTGGTTGTCGCTGTCGGATACACGGCACGGCGGCCGTTCGGACTTACCTGTCCGATTCCGTTATCGATCTGCACATTGTTCGCATCGTTCACGGACCAGCGAAGGGAGGAAGGCTGACCCGAACTGACCGTTGTCGGCTCAGCGGTGAAATAGTTGATGACAGGTTTGTTGGCAGCAGGCGGAGCGGGCGCCGGTGCAGGCGGCGGTGGCGGCGGGGGCGTCTTTTTCTTACAGCCCGCGTCCAAAATGAGCATCAGCGCTGAGCATGAGATCAGCAATGCTCTACATTTCGTCATTGAATTAAACGATCCTCCTAGAAACTTATAGCTACTTTACGCTATTACTGTTCCGCATTTACCCAATACGGCTTTTCATTGTTACCGGCTTGTGTAAGCGGGTGCTTACCAGTCCCATCGGCATTCATAACCCAGATTTGTGATTGCCGACCGCGTTTTGACGCAAACACGATGTGAGTTCCGTCGGGCGCCCAGGTTGGATTTTCGTTCCGGCCCTCGTTTGCGGTAAGTTGCGTCGTCTGACGGGAAGCTACGTCCATAACAAAGATGTTGTAATTGCCGGGCTCGAATCCTTTCGTCCATGCAAACGCAATGTGCGCGCCATCAGGATTCCACGAAGGGTTGGTGGCTTCGCCCGTACCCGCGCTGATCCGCTGGACGTCCGTCCCTTCGAGAGTCATCTGGTAAATCTGAGGCATTCCTCCGCGGCCCGAAACATCCACGAGATCTGCCCCCGTCTTTGGATTGATCTTCGCTTCTACCTCAATTGCTCCCGATGCCGTAATCCGATGAAAGTCACTGCCGTCGGTATTCGCCATGTAAAGCTGGGCGGGCCCACCTCCGGCCGTTGACGAGAAAATGACTCGCTTCGAATCCGGGGTAAAAGTGACGAATGAGTTCATGGATGCGCGCTGGTTATAGAACGGTAATTTCCGGCCCGTGTCGATGGACAAGATCTGGACCGCGGGCGAACCTGACGCATATGTGGTGAATGCCACCATCCTGCCGTCCGGCGACGCAGACGGAAAGCTGGACAGGGACGCATACTTAGTCAGCTGGCGTTGAGCGGTTCCGTCCCAGTTCATCACCCAAATTTCTTTTGAGCCAGTCCGATCGGACACAAAGACGATACGAGTGCCAACGAGGCTCTTCCCTCCAAACTGAGCCAGTATATCGGCGGCGTAACGGTGACCCGCGTCGATCGCGCCGGCTTCGTCCAGGGATGCGGTGTAGACCTTTCCGAAGATCTGGGCCTGTTGAATGGTGGGAAGGTTAGGGGCTGTGCTGTAGAACCAGCCGAAAGCGACGAACATGCCGCGATCTTCAGCCCCATAACCGATACCTAAATAATTGGCCGTCACCGGCGGCAAGCTCCAGTCTGTAAGCCTCTTGGCAAGAATTGAAGTGGATCCCGCGCTCGGGGGCGCAACGCCTGCAATCAAGTCCGAAGGCTGTTGAGGAGCCTGAAGGGGGTACGAGGTCTTAGGAACCAGATTCAGGACCGGCGAGTTTGCGAGATCGTTCGCAACCGTTGTATTGAACGTGCCGATCAGCGGAGCAGCGCCTCCGGACGCAAGGAAATCGGCAACAGCAACTCGCGGCTTGCCGGGATTCTTCTCGATTTGACCGCTAATCTGTTGGCCTAACAGCCAGGTAACGCTACCGGCAACAGCACCGATCAGGAGTAGAGAAAAGGTAAGATTTCGCATTAACGCAGATTGAATGTGAACTGAGCCGAGATAGAGGATTCCGCCACTTGCGGCGGCAGTGAAGGCAGAGCGCCATCTGCCTGCAACACGGCGCGAAGCGCAGTATTGTCTATGTTCGGATTTCCGCTTGTTTGCACGACCCGGGCATTACGGACATGGCCGTCCCGCATGATAACGAAGCTGATCATGGCCGGACTTATTTGCGACCTTGCATCCAGGCCGTTTGTAGCCCAGTTTTGAGCGATCTTTTGACGGATCAACTCGGCATACCAACCGAGCCGGTTATCGCCTAGCGGCGTATTCGGTCCCACGCCGACCTGGCCTCCGCCCGACGGGGCGTTATACATCGGATTCGACAAAGCTTGCGAACGGCTGTAGACCTGGTTCGGAGGCATCGGCTGCTGATATTGCTGCTGGTGCTGCGGCCGGTCGGCCTGGCGCCTGGAGCGGTCGGGAATGGGAACGGCCTCCTTGTCGGGGGCCGCTTCCTTTTTGATTGCATCCTGTTTGGCGGTAGCGCTGGGCGTTGTCGATTGCGTGTCGTTCGCTACGGGATTCGGCGTAGCCTCACGTTGCGGAATCGGGATGTTATGAACAGGAGAAACGGTCGTTGCCGGGCCGCCCGCCGGATTCACCTCGCCGAAAGTGTCGCGGTGCCGATTCATCCAATACCAGCCGAAAAACACGAGTGCCAGCACGCTTCCATGGATCAAAAGCGACCCGACAAATGGAAGTGCAACCGGATCTCGCTCATCAAGGATGTCCATCGACTGTGCAGCCATAGGCAAGAAGTGACCTATTTACGTTGACGAGCGGCGGAGTCGATCGGTGCAGTCACCATTCTCACCTCGAACTTCGCCTCGCCTAGTTCCGCAACAATCTGCGCGATAGGATCCCAGGGCGTTTCTTTGTCAGCTCGCACATACACGGCCGTGGCATTTCGAAAGCGCTGCCGAATGCCTTGTGCGAGTAAGTTGATGTTCATCGGCCTGTCATTGAGCTGCAACGCCCCGTCCTTCGAGATGCTCACAACGGGCAAATCCTGTGCGGTGCTCTGAACTCGACGCACACGCGGAACCTGAATGTCCAAGCCAAATTCCATCACATTGGCCGTGATCATGAAGATGATCAGCAGGACCAGAACGACGTCTACAAGCGGAACAACGTTGATCTCGGACATGGTCGTGGTCCCACTAAAGCGACGTCCGCGACGCCCTCCGCTACTGCCAAAGCTGAATGCCACCTCTGTTCCCCCGTTCAGGCGCCGAAATCGCGTTCTGCCATGTTCTGGAACTCGATGGCGAAATCCTCCATCCGGGTGCCAATTTCTTTGATCCTCGTTCCGAACAAGTTGTAGAAGATAGCGGCCGGAATAGCGGCACCCAAACCTACCGCCGTCGTTATGAGCGCCTCCGAAATGCCGGGCGCCACTGCGCGAAGACTCGCACTACCCGCGTTGCCGAGCCCCTGGAACGCGTCGATAATGCCCCAAACCGTTCCAAATAGACCAATGAACGGTGAAACGGACGCAATCGTCGCCAACCAGCTCATGTTCTGTTCGAGTTTTGTCACTTCCTCACTGATTCCAAGCTGAAGGCTACGCTCAACGGCGGCCTTATTGACCAGCGAACCTCGCTGTTTCACCTGACGCTCAATCTCGCTGTAGCCGAAATCGAACACCGCGACCAGCGGAGCCGCGGTAAATTGCTCGCTCGCAACGGCCACTGATTGCAGGTTATTGGCCTTTCTGAATGCCCGAAGGAAATTTCGGTTGTCTTTCCGTGCGCGGCTGAATACACTTCCCTTCGAGAACACGATGGTCCAGGAGAAGAGTGAGAACAAAAGAAGGAGAATGATGATCGCCAGCGGAACCGGACGAAGATTCCCGATCAGATCCCAAAGGCTAAGATCTGCCGGGACTAGAACAAACGGCAATATAAACTGTTTCCTTCCATCGCTTTGGTTTCATTATAAGAACCGAACCTTCGCTATTGTCCCTTGTTGAGGGTATTCGACTGATAAGAGAGGAGCACGTGTATGAAAACGGTTGCACTGATAGCAAGAATCCTGATGGGCGCCATCTTCCTCGTCTTCGGGCTGAACGGATTCTTCCACTTCATTCCGACGCCGCCGCTTTCCGGTTTAGCAGGGGAGTTTAATCATGCACTCTTCGCCTCCGGATATGCGTATCTGGTATCCGGTGTACAGGTAATAGCGGGTTTTCTCCTGCTTGCCAACCAATTTGTGCCGCTGGCGCTCGTGCTGCTTGGACCGGTGATCGTCAACATCATCGCTTTCCACCTCTCCATGCAGCCGAGCGGTCTCGCGCCGGGCCTTGTCGTCACGGTGCTATGGCTCATCCTGGCGTATCGTTGCCGCGCGCTGTTCCTGCCGTTCCTGCGTAACAGATCGGCAGATTAGGTGAAAAGCCGGTGCTCGATCTAAACGCCACGGTTCACGAGATTGTTGAGCGATCGTTTCCTGAGCTACGCAATCTGGACATCTCCTGCCGTTTGACGGAAACGGCAGAGGATTTTCTCGCAGGCATCCAGTGGAACCACACAGATCCGCCCAAAGTGGTTATTTCCTTTAGCGCCGAAGACGTGAAGCAGATGTCCGATCTTGCTCTTACTGGCTGCATCGTTCACGAGCTATGCCACGCAGAGTACGATTTCCCCCTTGCCCCTTCCGTCTTCGCGGCGAATGATCAGCAATATAACTCAGACCCGGCGTTTCGGACGGCTCACGAACGTGAGATCGACCTGGCGGTGATCAAAAAGGGCTATGGACGGGAGCTCCTGGCTCTACAGAACTATCACAATCAGCACTACGATGCTTACCAGCCCTCTGACGGACTGACTGCCGAAGAGACGCAGGCCATCATGGACCAAATCACTGATCTGTAACCTACTCCGCTTTGTCAGGAGTTGGGCTCAGGAATCTCAAGCTTGGCTCTGTGCCTCTGAATACAATCGCAATCCGAAATTTACTTTGCGTTTGCCCGATTCCCCTCCCAGCCTGAGAAAATGGTGCTAATGCCCAGCAACTCTGTGGCGGAATTCCGCAAAAAATCACGACCTCTTCTGAGCTATGCCGGTTTGCTTGCTGTTACCGCGTTCATTTATCTGGGAATTCGAGCGGTAGGCGACACGCTGATCGCGCCCACGTTGCCCGACGGCCCCGGGATGGCAAATCGTTACTCACAGATACACGTGAACGACTTCCTGCACGTCTTGCTTGCGCTGGCACTCGTCATTGCATCTGCACGAGCGCTCGGGGCCGTATTCCGTCTCGTGCACCAGCCTCCCGTGGTCGGAGAAATGATCGCCGGAATCATGCTCGGGCCCTCGCTGCTGGGCAGATTGGCTCCCGGCTTCGCGGCTTATATTTTGCCCCAGTCGATCGCCCCCCTGCTCAACGTGATTTCGCAATTCGGGGTCATCCTATATATGTTCCTGGTTGGGCTTGAGCTGGATGTAACATTGCTGCGCGATCGTGCGCGTTCCACGATCACGATCTCTCACGCAAGCATTGTGGCGCCCTTCCTGTTGGGCGCAAGCCTTGCTCTTGTTCTGTATCCTTACCTATCGAACAGCGGCGTTTCGTTTACAGCGTTTTCGTTATTCCTTGGCGTATCCATGTCAGTGACGGCGTTTCCGGTTTTGGCCCGTATCCTCACCGACCAGGGCATTCACAAAACGAAGATGGGCGTTCTGACTCTGGCGTGTGCCGCCATCGACGACGTCACCGCGTGGTGTTTGCTTGCGTTTGTCGTGAGTGTGACGGCCCATGCGGGCAGCGCGACCCGCACGTTGTTCATGGCCGTGATCTACATCGTTCTGATGCTGGTCATTGTGCGGCCGCTGGTTATCCGTGTCACGCGCTGGATGGACAGTAAAGGCCGCATGACCCAGGGCATTCTTGCCACCGTTTTGCTGGGCATTCTGTTTTCCTCTCTCGCAACGGAATCGATTGGAATCCATTCGATTTTCGGAGCCTTCGTACTTGGCGCTGTCATTCCGAACCGGAGCAAACTGGCTCGAGAGTTAACCGCCAAGCTTGAAGATTTCGTCATCGTGTTCCTCCTGCCCGCCTTTTTCGCCTTCACAGGTCTGCGCACGCAGGTCGGGCTCGTGAACGGAACGCGCGATTGGATCTTCTGTGTCCTGATCATCCTGGTTGCCTCTGCCGGAAAGTTTGGCGGCAGCGCATTGGCCGCCCGCTGGAACGGCCTGTCCTGGCGGGAGTCGTCGGCTTTGGGCATTCTGATGAATACACGCGGCCTGATGGAACTGATCGTTCTGAATATAGGGCTGGAACTCGGAGTTATCTCGCCTACCTTGTTTGCAATGCTGGTCCTCATGGCGCTTGCAACAACCCTGGCGACCACTCCGGTCTTGCAATTCATCAGCCGGCGGGATGTGTTCATTCCCGCTCCGCCGCCCGGCGTAGCCGACGAAGCGCTTCAGGCTCTTTAAACGTATTCGCGGAGGTAGAATTCCTGGGAATCAAGCACCCCGGGATCCCATCTAACGCAGGTATGAGCATGGAAAAAGTGAAGCTCGGCTCGCAGGGCGCCCTCGTCTCGCGCATGGGACTCGGATGTATGGGAATGAGCGAGTTCTATGGTGAGCGGAACGATGAAGAGTCGTCTGCGACGATTCTTCGTGCGCTCGACCTCGGAATCAATTTTCTCGACACTGCCGACGTTTATGGCATCGGCGACAACGAAGGGCTTGTAGGAAAGACGATACGCGGCCGCCGCAATGAGGTATTTCTGGCGACGAAATTCGCGAACGTCCGGACAAAAGAAAATCCGAACAGCTGGTCAATCAGCGGAAAACCGGAGTACGTCCGAAGCGCCTGCGACGCCTCTCTGAAGCGCCTGGGCATTGATCACATCGATTTGTATTATCAGCACCGCGTCGACCCCGAAACTCCGATCGAAGACACTGTCGGCGCGATGGCGGAACTGGTCAAAGCCGGAAAGGTGAGATATCTCGGATTGTCGGAGGCTTCTCCGGCCACGATCCGGCGGGCGCACAAAGTGCATCCCATCGCCGCGCTCCAGACCGAGTATTCGCTTTGGGAGCGGCACGTCGAAGATGAGATTTTGCCCACTGTACGCGAGCTGGGAATTGGCTTCGTCCCGTACAGTCCTCTGGGACGCGGCTTCTTAACCGGCGCAATCAAGAACCCCAAGGACCTGGGCGATAAAGATTTCCGGAGCTCCCGCTACCCGCGATTCTCAGATGGGAACTTCGATAAGAACCAGGTTCTGGTGCAACGGCTGCAAACTATCGCCGAGCGAAAAGGCGTCAAAGCTGGGCAGCTCGCATTGGCTTGGGTGCTGAGCAAAGGGAACGATGTCGTGCCCATCCCCGGCACAAAGCGCAGGAAGTATCTGGAAGAGAACGCAGCCTCTGTGGACATTCAACTCATTCCGGAGGAGATTCGAGAACTCGAGGCCGCAGTGCCCAAGAGCGACATCGCGGGCGACCGATACGCGGAAGGCGCGCTAAAAACGATCGACAGATCGTAAAACGGCCGGACCTTTCCCGGAAATCCTAACGCTCGCGGCCTTGATCCTCTCGTAGGGCCAGGATGGCTCATCATCCAGGCTGGATGTCCGGACCTTGTCATCGCCCGCTTGCATACTATGTCTATGTTCTTTGTACCCTGTACTTTTCGAAGCGCAGCGCTCTTATTCGTGTTTAGCCTGTTTGCGCATGCCCAGGATTTGGCAGCGCTCATGAACGAACCAGCAGTCAAATCCGCGTTCCAGGCTATTGAACGCAATGAACCCCATATGCTGGACGAGCAAGCTCGCGTTTGCGAAATTCCCGCTCCGCCCTTCCACGAAGAACAGCGCGGGCTTGAGTTCAAGAAGCTCTTCGAGAGCCTTGGGTTAAAAGATGTTCACATCGACAAAGCCGGAAATGTGATCGGCACCCGTCCCGGCCAGAACCCTAGACCCAACGTTGTTCTGGCAGGGCATCTTGACACAGTGTTCCCGGAAGGAACCAACGTCAAAGTCACCCGGGAAGGAAACATCATGAAAGGAGCTGGCATCGGGGATGATTGCCGTGGCTTGGCCGTCTTACTCGGCGTCATCAAGGGCCTGAACGACGCGAACGTAAAGACGCCCGGAACCATTACCTTTGTTGCGGATGTCGGCGAAGAGGGGTTAGGCGATCTGCGAGGCATGAAAGAACTCTTCGGAGACAGCCTTAAGGGCAAGATCGACACCTTTATCTCTGTCGATGGCCTTGGCATGAGCATCACCAACGTTGGCGTCGGAAGCTATCGCTATAAGGTGACTTTCAAAGGGCCGGGCGGCCATAGTTACGGGGCGTTCGGGATGGCGAATCCGATCCAGGCAATGGGCCGGGCAATCGCCAAAATTGATGCCTTCGAGGTGCCGACCGAACCCAAAACAACATTCAATGTCGGCCGTGTGGGCGGCGGGACTTCGGTCAATGCGATTCCTGATGAAGGCTGGATGGAAGTTGATCTGCGCTCTGCCGACGTGAAGTCGCTGGACGCGCTAAATGCGAAATTAAAGGCTGCTCTGAATGAAGCTGTCGAAGAAGAAAACAAGCGCTGGAATAATCGAGGTCCGGTTTCCGTATCTCCCGAAATGGTCGGATTGCGCCCAGCGGGTAATACGCCGAGCAGTGCACCCATCGTACAAACTGCGTTGGCCGTTTCGAAAACTCTAGGCGTAAACGGACGGGTGCGAGAAGGATCAACGGATTCCAACGTCCCAATGAACTTGGGAATACCGGCGATCACGATTGGCGGGGGCGGGAAAGGCTCAGGGCGCACATTCGCCCAAGGGTGAGATTTACGACACCACGGATTCATGGAAGGGTACGCAACGAGCCTTGCTTCTTGCTGTTTCGCTGGCCCGCTAATCAACTACGTTTGCGAAGTGATTGAGAGGTCCGATCCCGCTCCCCAGTGGCACGGCACTCTCGATCGCGGCCTGGATGTATTCCTTTGCGGTAGCCACAGCAACCGTCAAGCTGGCGCCCTTGGCCAGACAAGCGGTGATCGCTGCCGAAAAAGTACATCCGGTGCCATGCGTGTTTCGCGTCTGAATTCGGGGGCGGGAAAACCGTTCGATGGAACCGCCCGTAGCGAGAATATCGACGGCATCGCCACCCTCGCTATGGCCGCCTTTCACTAAAACAGCCCCGCAGCCGAATTCCAGAATGCGGCGTCCTGCTGCGATCATTTCGTATTCAGAATGGATCGCGAGGCCAGTCAGCGCTTCCGCTTCGGGGATGTTCGGCGTGACGAGCGCGGCATACTGTAACAACGTTCTCAGCGCTTTCTCTCCATCGCTGGACAGAAGCCGAGCACCATGTTTGCTGATCAATACAGGATCAACCACCAGCGGGAACTCGAAGCGCGCGGCCCGGCGAGCCACAGCTTCAATCACGTCGACGTTACCCAGAGCTCCGGTCTTCGCGGCTTGAGGCCTAATGTCCGAAATCACTGCTTCAATCTGATCAGTAACAAGATCCGACGGAAGCACGTGAACTCTCGACACGCAGCGGGTATTCTGGACGGTCGCCAACGTAATGACCGCTTCCCCGTACACGCCGAACTGATGAAAGGTCTTCAGATCTGCTTGAACGCCGGCTCCTCCGCTCGGGTCGGAACCAGCAATGGTGAGCGCTACCGGTCGCAAATTCCACGGTAGCGTATTCGGGGCTACTGAAACGCCGGGGTCTGGCTCGCGGTCCCAGCGGAATTCGTCATGGTCAATGCGACGCTCCCAATATCGGTCACATTCCCCTTCACCGGGAAGCTGGCTTTCAGCGTAAATGCCCCGCCCGCCTGATTGCTCGTGAAGAACAGTTGCTTGAATGCCGAACTCGCATCAACGTTGACAGGTTTCTCTGCCATTGGCTTTCCCGAAGTGTCGTAGAAGAGGAATCCGAGTTGCCCCAAGCTGTACGTGTTGTCGTACCCGGTCATCGTAATCACGAGATTCGGATCTTGCCGTACGGCCTTTATCGAGGTCACCTGAACTTGAGCCGGTGTGATTGTATAGGACTGCGAGTAAGGTGCTTTGTTCGGAAATGTCAGCGTAAAGGTGAGTGTACCTGCGGTCGTACCGCTCTGGAACGTAATCGCGGTTTGACCGGAGTACTTGCCCACCGTAGAGCCATTCGCAACGTCTATTTGTAGTTGACGTCCATTGGTCGCGGTGAATGCAACCGCCGGGTCGTCGCTCGCATTCGCCACTGAGGGCGTGAACTTCATGGTCAGAGTGCCAATGGCACTTATGGTGGCCGCCGTCGGAAAATTGATCGACAAGTTCGCCTGTTTCTGGTTGACGAGCGGCTGCAAGTCGATCGAAAACGAGGGGTCCGGGAGCGGCGAATTAATCCCCAGGCCTGTGAGCGCGAACAAGCGAGTTCCAACCGTCAGCACACCACTGAACGTTCCAATGGATGGAGCGGTAAAGGTCACCGTAAAGGTGGCACTTGTGCCCGGAGCGATGCTCAGCGGGAGCGAGGGCGCTTGTGTGATGGAGAACCCCGTTCCCGAAACAGACAAGGCTGAAACCGTTACTGCCGAGATAGTCGTTTGCGGATTAGTGATGCTGAAGGTAAACGAGTTGGCCGTAGTGGCGCCAGCGATGCTCTGCCCCAGGCTGATGGGCGTTGCGGGCTGGGCTGTCAGCCGTACTCCGGTGGAATCAACGTAGGTGATACCCAGCGAGCTCAAGTCCCCAAGTACGCTTGAGATGCCGGACCCCTGCAACGGATAGCTAGCGTTTCCGACAAGCAAATTCGATTGATACGTTCCTGTGCTTCCCGGTGCGAACGTAACCGTAAACGTCGACGTGATACCCGGGGCCAGCGTGCTCGGGAGTGAGCTTAGCGCGAACGTGCTATTCGGATTATTTGTGGCAACCGTTAGCGAAACCATGCTTTGCGGATTGATGGCCGAAGTGCTGCCGTTTGTCAGCGTGAACTGAATCTGAGTCGCGTTGGTAGTCAGCGTGTTCCCAAAATAGATCGGACTGGTGCTGCTGGGCTGAAGCGTCGCTCCGTTGCACTGCGCCACGTCAGAACTGCTACACGAGAGAGTAATTTGTGGTGGGGTCCCACTTCCCGCAGCCGTGGTAATCGGAATGGAACTTCCAGCAACGCTCGCCTGCAGATAACCGAAATTGATTCCCGTTGTTGATGGAGTGAAGTTGAAGGTTATCAGCTTGAACGCGCCGGGTGCGATGGTCGATCCCAACCCACTCCCCGTCACGGTGAAATTAGGCGTTCGCACAGTAGACTTGTCTGCTGCTCCGACGTACACCGCATCTACGGTCGTCTGAGCTTGGCCGTTATTCACGATTCGGATAACAGTACTCGTCACTGAGCCGACGGGCGTGTCCGGAAATCCATAAGCCGCGGTCAGAGGTGAAAGCAACTTATCCGGTGACCCGCCATTGGACGGATCGATATAGAAGGCGAGGTTTTGTGCTCCCACGCAGGAGCAGAGTAGAACTGCAAGCGCAAGAGCTTTCATTTGGCGGACTCCAATTTTGCTTCGCTTACCTCAACGGCGCCTTTGCGAGGGCCGGGAAGCTGATAGAGGTGGAAATCTTTGCCGTCCGTGTGCAACAACCAGTCCTGTCCTGGAGTTCTCGTGTTCAGATGCAAGCACCGGGTTGAGGCTTGCTCGACCAGGAGACCGTCATCAGTTGGGACCGTGAGTTCCTGAAGTATCTCTCCCGTTTGGGACAGCACGGAAAGCTTCCGCTTGCTGAAACAAATGATCCGAGCGCCGTCTTCAAACGCCATTCCAAAAGCGGCCGGAATCGACATCGAGGTCTTGAGATCCCCTGTTTGAAGAGACATGACACAGCGAACAATAGTGCTGTCGGGCTTTGAAACGAGTAGAGACGCCGTATTCCGGTCAAGCTTTCGAACGGAGGTGACGGTAGCTTCCGCGGGGAGCGCGGAAACCGTCGTCTTCGCGAACGATTTCCCATTCCAATGCACCAAGGCGTGCGATGCCGGCAGCCACGCGATTGCAGTTTCCAGGCCTCGATCAATGCGGATGACCGCATCAGAGTCGCTGACCCCCAGGGTTGCGATCGTGGTGAGGCTCGAATCAACGAGTGCCAGTGAACCTGACTGGAAAAGCAATCCGCCGTCATCCGAGAAGCTCGCGGATAGAGCCAACGCCAGAACCTTGTCTCCGACGACGTAGTTGCCCTCCAGGCCATAAATTCCACGTACGCCGTCGTTCGCATAACGAACATATCCGACGGAGGGAGTCGCGATCTGGCTATTCGCGACTGCAGATGCGATGAGACCTAAACAGATAGGGAAGAACGGAGAGAGCTTCATAGGGCCGGCGATGGGCAAGAGGGCAATTAATGGCCGATGTTGATCGTTGGTGTACCGATCGTGCTACTAGAGTTGGAGCTAGCCGACGATGTCGTGCTGCTTCTTCCCGACAAAGCAAACCCGGCGCCGGCACCGGCTGCGATCACAGCCGTCCAAATGAGCCACTTCTTCAGCCCCGAATGGTTCGAGTAGCCTTGCGGAGAGTTGGAAACAGAAACGGAGGATTCCGGGTTCGAACGCAGTGAGTTCGCGGACGCGGAGTTGGATCGGGAAAAGTTTGAGATGGAGACAGAAGGTCGAGGGGCGGACACTAGCGCCGCCACTTCTGCCGGAGCAGCAATGACCGCGGCCTTGACTTGCTCTGGGACTGCAACACCGGCTGCGGGAACCGCGGGCGCGCTTATTAGAGGCGTTGTGGATCTTGCTGAAGCCTGTTCAGTCAGGTTGGCCGGGGCAGGTCCCGCCGCAGCGTCCGCCATTTTTTCTTCAAACAGCAGGCCCGCATGACTGTCTCCCTTCGTCGCGGTGATGCGAACGGGTACAGAGCCGGAACTTGCAATCCATCGAATTCCATCGACATGGGCAACGCCCGAGGCATCCGTATACGCTACGGCAGACTGGCTTCCGTCAGCGAACGTTCCCGACAATGAGCTATCCGGAAACCTGAACGCGACGGCAGCATCCGAAACGGGTCTGCCGCTTTCGTCCCGGACCTGGACAGCCAGGCTCTTGGCGGGGGTAAAGCCAGCCGGGGAAATTTCTTTGGCCTCTTCGACTACTCGAAGCTCGAGGCTCGAGGCTTGTGGATTTACTTGCGAAACGGCCGGGACAGATTCGGCCCAAATGGGAGAAATAACCAGGCAGGGAATTAAGACCAGCGGTATACCGGACGTGCGGAAAATGTGTTTCATGCGCCTCCTCAAATCCGGTTCGGAACTCTCAAACCGGAACCTGGAAGCCCAGGAACGAATCAGACTGCCTTAATTAGAACAACGGTTATGTTGTCCGGGCCGCCCGCGCTTTTTGCAGCTTCCACTAGGTAGTGGCATTTCTCGGGAAGACTCTTAGGCGAATTGAGCGCTTCTTCCAGGAAATTTTTATCGATCACACCGTGGAGACCGTCGGAACAGAGCAGAATCTGGTCTCCTGGCTGTATATGTAGTTCCTGTGACGGGATACGAATCTCATCCACAGAGCCAACCGCCATCGTGAGCACGTGGCGATACGGGTGTTTTCGCAGCGATTCCTCGCTGAGGCCCAAGCCGCACCCGACTTCTGCAATCCAAGTCTGGTCCCGGGTCAGGACGCAAAGGCCATCAGCCGAACAATGGTAGGCACGGCTGTCTCCGACGCTGCCAATCTGAAAATGGCCGTCCCCGATTTCACGCGCAGCAACGAGAGTTGTACCCATGCCTTCGAGGTCCGGGTTGTCCCGGGCAGCGCGCCGTACCGCGGAGTTTGCCTCGACAAAGCCCTGCTGTAAAGTCTCGAGAGTACGAGCGCCCGGCAGATGTCGAAGGAACTCATACAATACTTCTGCACTGATTCGTGAAGCGTGCTCCCCAGCATTCGCGCCTCCCATTCCGTCGGCGAGAATGAAGACACCTGATTCCGCATCGCTGATGAAGTAATCTTCGTTATTCCTTCGGACGCAACCCGGGTCAGAAAGTCCGAAAGCCTCAATCATCCGGTCGTCTGATTATAGCGGCAGGTTTTCAGATAACCTGTCATCGAACCCTTCAATTGGAAACCTTCGATTGCAACATCCTCTTGAGTTGTCGGAAAGCATTCTGATCGAAGTTCGGCTTTAGCCGAAACGGCACGAGGGTCCGCGAACCGGCCACCGGAGCCTCACGCCGGCGGGCGCGGTCGAGCAGGTTAGCCATTTCACGATCGTCGGAATTTCGGTCCGCAGCACGCCGGAGCAGTTTCTCGGCTTCCTCGAAGGATCCGTTGTTCATGAGAGCGAGTCCGAGGTTGAATTGATACGTTGGGTCGGCTCCGTCAGCCTCCAGTGCACGGCGCAGATCTTGGAGCGCGGCGGGCGCACTGGTCTGACCTTCGGCCGCTCCAAGATTGTTAAATACCTCGTTGAGCGGGTACGTCGCAGCGACCTCCCGAAAGTAATTGGCAGCGGCGATGAAATCACCCGCACCGTAGGCGCCGAGTCCCATTCGAAATCTCGCTTCGACGTAACGTGGATCGGTCGCCGGAATACGACCGAACCAGGTCAGTGATTTCCGGTACTCCTTTCCTTCTAGCGCGACCTTTCCTAATTCGAACGCGGGCCCCGCGAAGTGCGGATCGATGGCGGCCGCTTGAGTGAGCCATTTTTGTTGTTGCTCACCACGAGGGGATAACAGCCCACGAATATAGCTCTCTTCCGCATCTAAGCGGATGAACTTTTGCGGATTCAGGAACTGCTGGAGCGGCAAGTTCAGCGCCGGGTCAATGTATTTCAATGACTGCCACGCGAGGTGCTCCTCTAATCGCGAGAGATCTGCGACCTTCCCGGTCTCCGTCACTTCCGTACCATCCCGCATCTTGCTGAGGTCCAGGAATCGCGCCGAGATCTGAATCGAGCTGTCCCGAATGGAGTTGCTGCCTTCCGGCAATTTGAAATCATAACTGCCGTAGCAGACGTAGTTCACGCCAAGGCTTTGGCCAAGCTTAATCAAGCTTGCCTTCGTGAAATCGGCATCGGGCCTCAATGAGAGGCGACGAAGCGCTTCGGTTTGGGATTCACGGCTGAGGACAATCTGATTACCGGCGCTGAATTCGAGCCGAAGTCGTTCAGCTACGCTCTCCCCCACCCAGTTCAGATCGTTTTGGGGCGAGCTGTTATGAAACTGCAGAACGAGAACCGTAGAGGCGTGCGCGGTTAGAGGGACACTAAGCGCAGTGAGAAAAACGAGGAGACGCCTCAAAAGCACGTCTCCATGCTAACAATCGGACGACTTTTAGAAATTGCTTGTGGTTGGCTTATCCCCACCGAAAACCAGCTTGGTGTTCGTGCCCCCCACTCGAATCTCTTGCAAGTTATTACCGTCGGTGTACTGGACCTGAGTCGACGAGAACTTGGATTGAGCCGTTTCGGTCTTTACCGGGACCTCAACTGTTTTCTTCCCTTGAGTCAGTACCGCGGTGTTGTTGTCCTTCACCTCGATTTTGTAATTGCCGGCTTTCACCTGCTTGCCGTCGATCACCGCATCCTGATGGAGTGAAACTTTATACGTGGCGGCGCTCATAGTCATGAGGCCAGCCGTCAGAAAGGCAAGTGCAACTCGATTCAACATGGAACTTCTCCTATTTATGTCCGCGTTCACGGCGGACTGATCGCACAACGCACTCCTGGTGGTTGTTTTTCACCTGTACTACGTTGTTTCAGACGTCAAAGTTTCCCGCGTGTTAGTAATGAGAGCACCTTTTTTAGCTCGACTTTTCCTGGTTGCCGCAAAACGTACTGGAAATATAGGACGCCCTATTCTTTGCTTTATCGCGGGACCCGAAATCATCAATCCAGCAAATAGTCGCGTCGGCGCGAAACCAGGTCATTTGTCTCTTCGCGTAATTGCGCGTCTTCATCTGACAATCCGCAATTGCGTCTTCAAGAGAGCATTCGCCGTTCAGATACCTGACTGCTTGTAGATAACCCAACGAACGCAAAACTTCGGTATCCGCATTCCCATACAGTTCCATCACTGATTTCGTTTCTTCAAGAAGTCCGTTCGCAAACATCCACTGCGCTCGAGCGTTTAACTTGTCATAAAGAAGCGCCCTGTCCGGATTGAGACCCAGTTTCAGAATGCGGAAACCCGTGAGAGCGTCGCGGGAGGTTTTGTGAACAGCCGAGGCCGAACGGCCCGACACGTGGCGAATCTCAACAGCGCGCATCGCCTTTTGGCGGTCATTGGGATGGATGCGGGAGGCCGACTCGGGATCGAACCTCCGAAGATAGCGGGTGAGGACGTGCGGCCTGCGCGCGATAGCGGCACGAAGGCGCGTCCGGAACTGCTCGTCGCGCGTCGGAGCGGGTGACAACCCTTCGACCAGAGCTTTCAAGTAGAGACCCGTCCCGCCCACGATGATCGGCAATCGGCCTCTCCCGGCAATGTCGGAAATGGCGGCTCGCGCAAGCTTCGCGTATTCGCCTGCCGCGATTTTTTCGTTCGGCGCGGCGACATCAAGCAGGTGGTGCGGAATCCCCTCCCGTTGCGCGACGGGAACTTTGGCCGATCCGACGTCAACTCCGAGGTAAACCTGAACCGAATCGCATCCTACGATCTCGCCGTTGAACTGCCGAGCCAGATGGATGCCAATTTCGCTTTTTCCGGACCCGGTTGGACCAACAACGGCAATCAGTGCAGTGGGGTAAGTAGTCAATCCAGGACTCGGAGGAATACGGCCGCAGAGGGCCGTTGAACCGGCCAGTCAGCCGGTCGGGGGCCCAAAATGGGAGCTATACTAACGGTAACAACTCCAGCCGGGTTGTAAGCCCTAACGTAAAGCGGTGAAATGTTTAAGTTGATTAGTTCGTGTAGTCGCTTTGGCCCAGTGCTGCTGACCTCTGCTTCCGCCGTTTTGTTCCTTGCGCCACTCGCCTTCGGGCAGGCTCCACAGGACAAAACAGCCGGCAATCCAAATCTGCCCGCTCCTAGCAAACAGGTTTCCTCTTCGAAAGCCTCGGCCTATTACCACTATTCCTTAGGCCATTTATATGAGGAGCTTGCAAGCGCAAGCGGCAACAAAAGCGAGTACGTCAACAAAGCGATCGAGAACTATCGCCTGACTATCAAAGAGGATCCCAGCACCTCGTTTCTGGTGGAGGACATTGCAGAACTGTACCGCATGTCGGGCCGGATCCGCGAGGCCGTTCAGGAAGCTCAGGACGCAATCAAAGCGAATCCCGATGATTTGAATGCCCGGCGCGTGTTGGCACGGATCTATACCCAGCAGATTGGCGATTCGCAGGCGAATCGTATCGATGAGGGCATGGTTCGGAAAGCGCTTGAACAGTACAAGCTCATCTCCGACAAAGATCCCAAGGATCTGGACAGCCTGATCATGGTGGGCCGGCTGAACAGGGTCGTGGAGAATTCCGTAGACGCCGAAGCGGCCTTTAAGAAGGTCTTGACGACGGATCCGGACAATGAAGACGCTGTCACTGGACTGGCCAGTGTCTATACGGATCGGGGAGATGCGCGCGGAGCGTCCCAGCTACTTGAAAAACTAACGGCAAAGAAGCCGTCCGCCAAAGCTTACGTCACCCTCGCCAATAATTACGAATCCATGCGTGAGTTCGCTCTCGCGGCGGACGCCTATAAGAAGGCGATTGAGCTGGATCCGACACACTCTGAACTGAATCAGGCATTGGCTCAGGATCAGGCGCTTGCTGGAAAGTTCAGTGACGCCATCGCAACCTACCAGGCGATGGCAGACGCCGACCCAAAGCAGGCTCAACCGTATCTCGGCATGGCTCAGATCTATAGGGAACAAAAGAACTTCGCCAAGTCTCGAGAGATGCTGAACAAGGCGAAAAGCATCGAGCCGGATAACCTTGAGATCCGCTATAGCGAAGTAGGCCTGCTTGAGGACGAAGGCAAGCTCAACGAGGCTATTTCGAACCTCAAGAGTATTCTGGACGCGACCGCGCGCAAGACTTACAACCCAACGGAGCGCTCCTATCGTTCACGAATGCTGGAGCAATTGGCCCGGCTCTACCAAAGCGCCGAGCAATTGGACCAATCCGTCGATGCCTTCCGCCAGATGGCGACGCTCGATCCGGATCTCGGATCGCGGGTAGAAGCTCAGATCGTTAATACATATCGCATTGCGAAGGATTTCCCGAAGGCTCAGGCTGAGATGGAAACCGCTCTGAAGAAATATCCGAACGACCGGATGCTTCTGGAAGTACGGTCCCAGCTATTAGCGGATCAAGGAAAGAACGACCAGGCAATCGCCGAATTGCGGAAGCTGCTCGACGGCAAGAATGATCGCGAGATCTATCTTGCCATGGCCGACATCGACCAGAAAGCAAAGAACTTCGCTGACGGCGAGAAGAACTTGGCCGAGGCGGAGAAGCTGTCCCAAACCAAAGAGGATAAGAACGCAGTGCTGTTCCTCAGGGGGGCGATGTACGAGCGGCAGAAGGACTACGACAAGGCAGAGAAGACGTTCCGGCAAGTGGTGGATGCTGATCCGAACAACGCTTCCGCGCTCAACTACTTGGGGTACATGTTGGCGGATCGCGGGGTGCGCCTCCAGGAAGCACAGGATCTCATTGAGCGCGCGATGAAGCTCGACCCGAACAACTATGCGTACCTCGACAGTTTAGGTTGGGTCCTGTATCGGCAAAACAAACTGCCTGAAGCCGAACAGCAGCTGATACGGTCCCTGCAGATCTCATCCAAGGACGCTACCATCCATGACCACCTCGGGGATGTTTATTTCAAAGAGGGGAAAGTCAGGGAGGCGATCGCGCAGTGGCAATCGTCTCTCAAGGAATGGAGCGCCGGGCCAGCCTCGGAGGCCGAGCCTGAGGACGTAGCGAAGGTCCAGAAAAAGCTGGACAGCGCCCGCGTCCGAGAGGCCAAAGGAACCAAGCCGCGCCAGAATTAGCGCGCGAAGCTCAATTCAGATCTTCAGTAACGCCCGGAGCCGCTTGGTCTGTATCCTGCTGACCGGGATCTCGGTCTGTTTCTTGTCGTCCATTCTTAGCTGAAAGCTCGACTTGAACCAGGGAATCACTTCCTTGATCTTGTTGATATTAATCAGGAAAGATCTGTGTACGCGCCAAAAGAGGTCGGGATCGAGGTTTGACTGCAACTCCTCAATCGTGCGGTAGTTCGACTGCCCTTCGAATTGAGATGTGACGACAGTGATCAAGCCGTCGTCGATCGTTGCGTAGATGAGATCCTGGGCATCCACAATCAGGTTCCGGTTGTTGGACCGAACCAGAATCTTGCTTCTCTGCGGAACAGGCTTGCTGTTCGACAACTCGGGAAGTTTTTCGTAAGCCAGCCTACGTTCTTCGGCGATGCGTTTGGCACGGGCAATCGTCTCCGAAAGCCGCTCTTTCTCGACGGGCTTTAACAGGTAATCCAGAGCGTCGAGCCGAAACGCTTCAAGAGCGTACTGATCGTACGCCGTCGTGAGAACGAAATGCGGGGGTTGTTCCAGCTTGTTGGTGACTGCAGATATGACTCCAAGACCATCGAGCCCTGGCATCTGTACATCCAGGAAGACGAGCTCCGGCTCAGTTTGTTCAATCAGCTTTACCGCTGCGGGGCCATTGGAAGCGAAATCAAGGATTTCGATCTCCGGGAAATCCTTGAGAAGAAAAGCTAATTCTTCCCTTGCGAGTTGCTCATCGTCTACGATGAGGGTCGATACGGTGCCAACCATACCGTGCGACATCGATTGCTAGTATACCCCAGCCTTTTCGGTCTCAAAGCTGCGGTCCGTTCCTGGCCGGCTGGGGAACGGTACGGATTTTTTACAATCCTTTTCCAGTACCACTACTAGTTCGATAAATCCGCAAATGCATTTGGCGCGTCATAATTAGTGTGCTGACTCATAATCCGGTTGACCAGAACGTGCGACCGGCCTCCAGGCGAGTACTCGTCATTGGAGGCACACAATTTATTGGCCGCCTTCTGGTCGAAGAACTCATATCGGCCGGCCACGAGGTTTTTGTCTTACATCGGAAGCCGAAAAACTCCTTCGGACGCCGAGTGCACAACCTGGTAGCGGATCGGAACGATGCGAAATCAGTTCAGGCAGCCATCGGCAAGACGCGCTTCGATGCGGTTTACGACAATGCCTATGACTGGGAACATGGAACGAACGCCTCGCAAGTGGAAGCGACAGCGTCTCTATTCGAGGGGCGGGTAGGCCGCTACATCTTCATGTCGAGCGTTGCCGCATATGGCGACGGCTTGAACCACCATGAAGGTGACGCGCTCGCGCCTGACGACCATCCGAACGTCTACGCCAGAAACAAGGCCATGTCCGAACGAGCCTTGTTTCGCATGTACCAGCGGTCCCATTTCCCGGTTGTCACGTTGCGGCCGCCTTTCGTCTACGGTCCGGGTAATCCGTTCTATCGAGAGGCCTTCTTTTGGGACCGGCTCCGAGCCGAAAGGCCCGTCATCCTGCCAAGCGAAGGCCATCGCCTGATGCAGTTCGTCTATGTGAAGGATCTGGTGGAACTGGCAATCAGGGTACTGGACCTGAGAAATGTGGTTGGACACTCCTTCAACACGGCGAACCCGCGCGTCATCACCCAGCACCAGCTCGTTCTCGATCTCGCCCGTGCCGCAGGGATCAACAAGCCCAAAATCGTCTCCCTCCCCCGGGATTTCATTCAAAGGGCGGGCGGACAGGCTATCGGGGAGCGGCTGTACTTCGGGTACTACTACGATGTGCCGGCCATCACTCAAGTAGTCACGAAGGCGCAAAGAATGCTCAGCTTCCGACCGACAGACTTTGCGTTCGGCCTCAAGATAACGTTTGAGGATTACCACAAGAAGCGGCCATCATGTCGGGCTGACTTTTCTTTCGAGGATGATCTGTTGGCTCGTGCTGCCGCCAACCAGCCGGCCCCACGGTCTGCTTAGAGCTTCTCGATTCCGTAAGGTTTTCGCCTGCCACTACGGTTCTACTACGTCCTATGTTGGAATGGTTAGTATGAAACTCCGTTACGCCCTTCTGCCTTTTACCCTCATCAGTCTACTTTCGGCCGGAATTCTTGCGGGCGTGCCCCAGAGTGCCGGTCAGGACATGAAAGATGCCGGTCAGAAAACAACCAGTGCTGTGAAGAAGGGCACGACGAAATCGACGCGAGCCGTGAAGAAGGGCGCCACGAAATCGACCGACGCCGTGAAGAAGGGTTCGCACAAAGCGGCTGCCGAAACGGAGAAGGGCGCCGACAAAGTGAAAGACAAGACTTCCGATAGCACCAGCCGGTAGTTTGTCGCCGTTCCGGCACAATCCGGGCCCGAATGGATTCCGGCTCTTTCCGAGAGGACTTCCTATGAAATGTTCAAAGCTCCTGGAGCTCGTATCTCTGACGGTTGCCTGCAATGCCTGATTACGATCTGGTTGTGATTGGCTCTGGACCTGCAGGTCAGCGGGCCGCGATACAGGGCGCTAAGTCGGGCAAGCGAGTAGCGCTAATAGAGCGGAGGGAAGTCATCGGTGGCGTTTGCATCAACACCGGCACGATCCCGAGTAAGACGATGCGCGAAGCCGTACTCCACCTCTCCGGCTACAACTACCAAAATATTTATGGGGTCAGCTATCGCGTTAAAGAAAAGATCACAATGGCTGATCTCGCGTTCCGCGTGCAGCATGTGATCAAAACGGAGATCGACGTAACGCAGGCTCAGCTCTCCCGGAACGGGATCGAGGTCATCACCGGCATCGCGAGTTTCAAATCGCCGACGACCGTTCAAATCGGGGGATCACGTGGATCGACCGAGGTGAACGGCGAAACGATCATCATCGCAACCGGTACCAAACCGGCGTTCTCGCCCAAAGTTCCCATTAACGGCCGAACCATATTCAACAGCGATCAGATTCTCGAGATGCCGTCCGTTCCTCGCACGCTGATTGTTGTGGGAGGGGGTGTCATCGGTGTCGAGTATACCTGCATGTTTGCGACCCTCGGGGTTCGCGTCACGCTCATCGAAAAACGGCCGCGTCTCCTGGAATTTGCAGATGCCGAGATCGTGGAAGCACTCTCGTATCATCTGCGCGACCATCGCGTAACCATGCGAACCAATGAGGAAGTGGAGAGCGTAGAAGAGACTCCCGGAGGAACAGGCGTGGTTGCGAACCTGGAAAGCAAAAAGAAGGTTTCGGGGGATTCGCTGCTCTACGCCGTGGGACGGCAAGGCAACGTTGACGAACTGAATCTGCAGGCCGCTGGCCTGGAGGCCGACAGCAGGGGACGCATCGCTGTGGACGAGAACTATCGGACCGCTCAACCCCATATTTATGCCGTCGGCGATGTGATCGGGTTCCCTAGCCTGGCTTCCGTTTCCATGGAGCAGGGACGCACGGCAGTGGCCCGGGCCTACAACAAGTCTGTTTCCTCAAATCCCAGCTACTTTCCGTTCGGCATTTACACCATCCCGGAGATTTCGTTTATCGGCAAAACAGAGGAGCAGCTGACCGACGAGGATGTCCCGTATGAAGTCGGGGTAGCGTATTATCGCGAGATTGCACGCGGCCAGATTCGAGGCGATACAACGGGCAGGCTGAAACTGATTTTCCATCGCGACACGTTAGAGATTCTTGGAGTTCATATCATCGGCGAAGGAGCTTCGGAATTACTACACATCGGCCAGGCGGTCATGGTTCTTAAAGGCACAGTGGGGTACTTTGTTGATACTGTGTTTAACTATCCGACATTGGCTGAATGCTACAAGGCCGCGGCATTCAACGGACTGAATAAGCTCTCTCGGACCTAGGGGGCAAACAATATGGCGCACGGAATCGGCATTTCAATTACGGACCGGATCGCAGCCGCGTCGATCGTAAACGACGAGGTTGAGGGGGATCTTGTTGTCGAGCAAGAAGACGAGAATGGAGTCGATCCACTGAAAGGGTCTCCGGCCGAAGTCATCGCCGAGAATATAGCCAAGTACGTCAAGCGCCTGAACTTGACAGGTAGTCCCACACACGTCGGACTAGCGGTTGCGGGCATTGTGAAAGCCGGGTATGTGGAAGATTCGCCGAATCTCCCCCAGCTCAAAGGCATAAACGTCCGGCAACTCATTACAGACGCGCTGGCTCCGCTGTTCGGAAAGCTGCCGGTCCTGGTCATGAACGATGCCGATGCCATGGCCGCGGGAATGGCGGCATCGCGTGGACATCTCGACCGGCTGATCCGGCTCTGGTATCTGGGTACGGGAGTCGGTTACGGCCGATATCCGATTCAGGATGGGATCTGGGAAAACGGGCATTCTGTTGTGACCCTCGATCCGAAGGAGCGCTTCTGCGGCTGCGGCGGCTCGGGACACCTGGAAGGGATTATGGGCTTCCGATCGATGCGCCTTCGGTTCATGGATCTGGAGCCCGACGAGGTTTTCGAACAGGCGCAAGCGGGTGAGGCGCGCTGCGTTGAATTCGTGAAACTCTGGCACCGCGCTCTGGCCGCTGGTACGGCGAGCAGCGTTCACGTGAGTGGGCCCGGAAAGTTCTTCATCACGGGTGGCGGTGCGCAGTACGTGAATCTGTCCCTGCTCGGCGAATACATGCAGGAGATGGTTAAGCTCAGCCCGCTTCAAAGCTACTCATTCGAAATCGTTCCCGGCGGCGAGGACATCGCAACCATCGGGGCGGCGGTCAGTTCCGCACAAGCAGCAAAGATCGATTAAAGACTATCGAGTTATTGAGCGCCTGGGGCCCCGCTTGCCTCGCGTGCCTTCAGAAACTCGTCACCGCTTCTCCAGGTTGGAAGGGACGGCTGGTTCGCGATGTCGAGCCCTAGCGTCAAACCAAATTCGGCTATTTGTTCCATCCCCGAAAAGTCCCAATCCTCGTGATATTCGTCCGAGGGCTGGTGATAGTGCTTCTCGTTGAACTCCTTCAGAACCTGCTGACCAAAACCGGCGGGCTTTCCGATATAATCCGCTCCTTGCGAAATGGAGAACGCAGGGATACCGACGCGGGCCAGAGAGAAGTGGTCGGAACGATAGTAATGTCCCTGTCCCGGTTCCGCGTCCGGCGCAATGGTTAAGCTGAGCCGCTTCGCGTCCCGCTGGACCAGTGGCCACAGCGTGGTCCTTTCCGCACCGGTAACGAACACGTCCCTAGTTTTGCCGAACGGAAAGAACTCGTCAAAATTCAGGTCTGCCGCGATCCGGCCGGCTGGTGTTTGCGGATGTTCTCCGTAGTATTCGGAACCGAGAAGGCCTGACTCTTCCGCCGTGACGAACACGAACTCTGCACTCCGCTTTGGTTTCTCAGGCAGCCCAGCCCACACGCGCGCCATCTCGAGCACCACCGCGCAGCCAGTCGCGTTGTCCTGCGCTCCGTTGTAGACGGAATCGCCATTGACCGGAGCACCAATCCCTAGATGATCCCAGTGTGCGGTAAACAGGACGGTCTGCGATCTGAGATTCGGATCGGAACCGGGTACACGCCCGACCACATTCACGCTCTCGAACGATCTCAGTTTCACGGAAAAGTGTCCCGCGACTCGAACGCGTAGCGGAATCGGACGAAACGATTTCTGGTTCGCGAGCGCGAGCAGTTCATCCAAGGTTTTCCCGGTCTGCGCCGTCAGTTTCTTACCGGCGTCTTGTGAGATCCAGCCAGCGAATTTCAGGCCCGACTCTCCCGCCTTCAGCTTCAGCGCGGGGTGTTCAGTCTCTGGCGAACTGGAGACGACGCCCCAGCCGTAACCGGCGGTAGCAGTCGTATGGATGATGAGCGCGGCCACCGCACCACGTCGTGCGGCCTCCTCGAATTTGTAAGTCCAACGGCCGTAATACGTCAGTGCCGGGCCGCCAAAGAACTTAGGGTCCGCCGAGGGTGGTTCGTTGGTGAAGTACACCAGGACCTTGCCCCGAACGTCGACGTCTTTATAGTCATCCCAACCCAGCTCCGGAGCTGAAATACCGTGCCCGACGAACACCGCTTCGGCCTGAAAGTCGTTGTCTGGTTTCTGCGATAGTGGAATCCCCGCGTACTCTTTTTGCAGCACGAGCGACGTCGTCCCCGATTGTCCCTGAATGCTGAGAGAAGCGGAAGGAAGAAGCTGGGACCCGATGAACGGTACTTTTTGGAAGTAGGTTTGGTTATCACCCCCGGGACTCACGCCTGCGGTCTGCAATTGGGAAGCGATATAGCCGGTAGCCAGCTTTTCGCCCGCCGTGCCCACTCCGCGGCCAGCCATCTCGTCCGTCGAAAGGTACTGCACATCAGCCCGGATTCGTTTGCCTGAAACGTGCAAGTCCTGCGCACTCAGAATGCTCGAGAGAAGCGCAACTGCTATGACGGCAAAACGGACCATGCGACCAGTCTACTGTTTGGTTCGCAAACTTGAGCGGTCGCTATCATCAAAGTAATCGTTGCTTAACGGTCTCTCGATGATGAATGTCGGCAAGCTTAAGATTTTTCTCGGCTACGCAGCGGGTGTAGGCAAAACGTACCAGATGCTGGAGGAGGCGCAAGAACTTCGGCACCGCGGAGTCGACGTCGTGATCGGCTATTTTGAGCCCCACGGCCGAAAAGACACGATCGCAAAAACGGAAGGACTTGAGACTGTTCCACGCAAGAAAGTCGAGTATCGCGGGTCCGTCTTCGAAGAGATGGACACGGACGCGATCATCGCTCGTAAACCTCAGGTGGCCGTTGTGGATGAATTCCCGCACACAACGGTTCCAGGGTCCCCGCGTGCGAAACGCTGGGAAGATGTCCTCGTTATCCTTGACAACGGAATTGATGTCCTGACGACCATGAATGTGCAGCATCTGGAAAGTCTGAATGACCAGATGGCGCAGATTACCGGCGTTAAGGTCCGGGAAACGATACCGGATTGGGTGGTAAAGAAGGCCGACGAGGTCATCATGGTGGATCTGACGCCGCGGGCTCTGCTGAACCGGCTTGAGCGAGGAGTTGTGTATCCGCCGGACAAAGCTCAGCGGGCCATGCAGAATTTCTTCAAAGAGTCGACGCTCGTCGCTTTGCGCGAAATGGCTCTACGGCAAACGGCCCAAGAGGTCGAAGATCGCATCGAACACGATGAGGAGGTTGGTGTCGACGGACAGGCTCACGCTGGAATCGATCGCTCTCACCGGTTGGATGACGCGGTAATCATCTACGTGAGCGATGACCCCACGACGGCAATGTTAATCCGGCGCGGCAAGCGGGTGGCTGACGTCCTCCAGGCGAACTGCTTCGCCGTATTCATTACGGATAGGGCTGATATTCAGGCACTCCCGGCGCCTAAGCGCGAGGCCGTGGAGCGGCATCTGAGCTTCGCACGCAATCTCCACATCGAGACGTCGGTTCTCCAAGGGTCGGATCATGCCAAGGCCCTGGTCGATTTCGCCCGGCAACACAGCGCGCGGCAGATCTTCCTTCCACGACTGGTGGGCAGCGGCGTCGAGCGGTTACGAGGGAAAAGCCTGGTTAACCAGGTGGTGAGCCTCGCGAACGACATGGAAGTCACGATCGTTGCTGACCGTAGGCAGGGTGATCGGCCGAGTCGTTAAAAGCAGGCGTGGCGCCTACTGGGTCTTCGCTATCGCGTCGCTCAGACCGTGCTTTGTCATTGTCTGTTCGATACCGGCGATCTGGATGGGAACGGAAGCCGAGAGGTTCTCATATCCGGTGTCCGTGATGAGAAATCGGCCTGCAATTCGTATTCGTACATGCCGGGACGAGCGTCTCGCATCGCCTCGATGATGGCGAGTTCAGTAATCCGCGTGGCTTCACGAAAGAGCGCGATCTCGGCGGGACTCTTGGTGCTTCGGAGACGATCCAGGATGGGATCGAGATCTCTGAGCTCACTGTCGGGCGATGCGGCTTTGAGCTTTGCCCGAAAAACCTCCTCTCGAGATTCGCGGCCGTCCCAGGCATCCTCCTTTGTGGCACGCGCCAGCGCGACGGTATCGCTCGACGAAGCTGACCCAAGGACTTCCGGGCGGAACGGAGTATATATCGCAGTTCCATCGTTTGCGAGGTGCGCCACAGCATGCTTGAATTCATCTCGGGGCAAAACAGCTTCGATGCCGGTTGCGCGAACGGCTTCGGGTCCAGGGTACAGACCGGGCCCGAAGATCATCTTTTCGCGGCGTAGGTCACGTGGTTTCAGGAAGAGCGTCGACGCCTTCGTTCGACGATCGATCAGCAGGATGGCGCTAGGTTCGACGACCCCCGTGAGATAGAAGAACTGAGTGCTTTGCCTGAACGGCTGCTCGCCCGGTCGCTCGATGGTGCCCTTGGAGGATGGCAAGACCATCACGAATCGCTTTCATCACCTGTGCTCGCCTGCCTGCAAACTCGCCCGGCGGGAAAACGTCTGTGAACACCGGTTGCGGCATGAGCGGCGATAAACAGCACGCCAACATAATCAGCACACACGAGCCCGACCGTTGCGCTTCGAGCGACTACCCTTCGCGAACTCGGCTTCCCTCTAAACTAGCAATCATGAGAGTGCAGCTAGGCTTAGCGGGGATGTTTGTGGCGCTTGTGTTTCCGATCGCGGCACAGTCTGTCACGAGCAACAACGACTGGCAGGTGACGAGCCCCAATGGAAGCGTGACACTGCATGTTCGTTTGGCAGAATCTCTGTTCTACTCAGTTTCTTTCCGAGGCCAGCAGGTTATTACCGACTCAAAGCTGGGTCTTGAATTTGCAGGCTCAAAGCCGAACTTAGCACCGCAGGTAAAGTTCTTAAATGCGGCTGAACGAACTTCGGACACAAGCTGGTCGAACCCGTTCGGAAAGAATACTCCGGTCAGAGATCACTTCAACCAGATTGAGCTCGCGTTCGCTATGGCTGACGGGCCGGTCCGAAGGTTGGACCTGACTTTTCGCGCCTACGATGACGGCGCAGCATTTCGTTATCGCTTGCCTTCGAACGGACAAAAGCAATCGTTGGTGCTCACGAAGGAAGACACAGAATTCCGCTTCGCCACAGATCCGACGGTATGGGCTTCCACCTACGAAGGCTTCAAACATCCATATGAGCATGAGTACCCGAAGGCAAAACTGTCGAGCATCTACTCGTCCGCGCTCATTGGGTTGCCGCTCCTCGTTCAAACGACGCCGTCCACCTACCTGGCTATCGCGGAGGCGGACCTGACCAATTGGGCCGGCCTTTACGTCAAGCGAACAACGGCTAGCTCCGGGACAGTGCTCGCCGTCCAACTCGCGCCAAGGCTCGATGGCTCGGGACTGGTCAAAACAGAGGCCCCGACCCAATCGCCCTGGCGGGTTTTCATGCTCGGGTCAAACCCAGGCGACCTGATCGAATCGGATCTGATCCTGAACCTGAATCCACCTTCCGCGATCGCCGATACGTCCTGGATCCGTCCCGGCAAGATGGCTTGGGATCACTGGTGGAGCGGCGACGTCAAGATGGATAACGAGACGGAAAAGCGGTTCATTCAATTCGCCGGAGATATGGGTTTCCCTTACCAGCTTGTCGATTGGCAATGGTACGGCGAGTTCAACAAGCCGGGCGCAGACATCACACGCCCTGCGCCGCAGTTAGACTTCCCCGAATTGCTGAGGTTCGCATCAGAGCACCGAGTCCGTCTTTGGTTGTGGCTCCATTCCGGGGACGTTAATCGCGCGCTTACCGCCGGGACTCTGGATGAGGCGTTCACCGTCTATCAGAAGTGGGGAATCGCTGGCGTGAAGATCGACTTCATGGATCGCGACGACCAGGACATGGTGAATTGGTATGCAACCGTAGTCGCACTCGCCGCAAAGCATCATCTCATGGTCGATTTCCACGGCGCTTATAAGCCAACGGGTCTTCTACGCACGTTCCCCAACCTGCTAACGCGCGAAGGCGTTCTCGGCAACGAATACAACAAGTTCAGCGGCCGAGTAACTCCCGAGCACAAACTGACACTACCGTTCACCAGAATGCTTGTGGGGCCTATGGATTACACTCCGGGCGGATTTCTCAACCGCAGTCCTTCGGAATGGAAGCAGACTACTCCAACAGAGGTTATGGGCAGTCGCGCCCAGGAACTTGCGATGTTTGTCGTCTATGAGAGCTCTCTCGCCTGCGTTGCCGATGATCCCGCTCACTACGAAAATCAACCGGGGCTGGAGTTTCTTCGCGTCGTCCCTACCGTGTGGGATGAGACACGCGTATTGGACGGCGCCGTGGGTAGGCACCTTGTCATCGCTCGGCGACGCGGAAAGGACTGGTTCCTTGGTGGGATGAGCGGCGACGATGCTTACTCGATGAAACTTCCTCTATCTTTCCTGGGCGCCGGTGAATTTACAGCGAATATCTTTTCTGATCCTTCCGACCCCCAGGCGACTTACGAGAGCTTAAGGATCAATAAGGTAAACGTAAGAGCGAACGACTCCATTGACATCAACATGCGCCCCGCCGGGGGAGTGGCCATACACTTCCGGGCTCCGTAGCTTTCTGCATAAGAAACTAATCAGTTACCGGCGTCGCCGTACCTGCGAGACGACCAGGCATATCAGCCAGAACATAAGCGAGAACTGCAAGTAAGGCCACGTTCTTTCGAAAGTCGTCGCGATCAACTTTGTCCACGGTGTCGGCCTGTGTATGATGCCAATCGAAGTAGTGCGCAACCGTCGTTGTAGGACCCAACGTTGGTACGCCCTGCACTCCGAGCGGCTCAACATCACTGCCACCGCCACCCTGTTTCACGCGGTCAGCTTTTATCCGCTTCAGCAGGGCCGCAATTTCACCGCACAGCTTCATCGATTCTTGTTCTTCAACCGTTTGTTTCCGCTCGGGAACCGCGGGACCGCCGGGCACAGGCCGGCGCGGAGTCAGCTCGGGACCGTAACCGATGCCGACCGGGGTTTCCGCCCCTTCGTCCATCTCAACGGCAGCCACATGATTCTTGACGGTGTCACCGGCCCACCGAAGGTAGGCCAGTCCTCCCCGCCCGCCGTTCTCTTCATTTACCCAGAAAACGACCCGAATGGTACGTCGTGGCTTCAGGCCGAGCTTATGCATCAGCGCTGCCGCTTCGAGAGTGGCCATAACGCCGGCAGCATCGTCTTGGGCGCCTTGCCCGACATCCCACGAGTCGATATGTCCACCCATCACGACGATCTCTTCCGGGTGCTCGCTTCCAGGAATTTCACCGATCACGTTTGCAGAATCGACATCGGGCTCGGTATGCGCCTCCATGGAAAGGTGAACCCGGGGTGTGGCTCCGCTCGCCTGCAACCGGCGAAGCAGCTTGGCGTCTTCGATACTGATGGCCGCAGCCGGAATTTTCGGGCTATCTTCCGCGTACCGAAGTGTGCCGGTATGCGGTAACTGCATGGCGAGTGGAGTAATAGACCGGACGAGAACAGCGACCGCGCCGACCTTGGCGGCGCGAGACGGCCCAATCGTGCGATACGCAACAGTCTTGTCGTAATCCTCATAAGGCTCATCGAAGACGACAACTTTGCCCGATGCTTTGCTGCCAAGTTTGTCAAGTTCGTCGAAGTTCGAGACGACGACGGCATCGGCCTTGATGCCGTCCGCAGGAGTCGCGACACTCATACCGAGGCCCAACAGGTGAAGAGGGCGCTCAACGGGAGCAACAATCGTCCCAGATTCCCTTCCTCGCACCCACCGCGGCACTTTGACCGGCGGCGTGGACACATTCACCAGACCATCTTTCTTCATCTGCTCCGCAGCCCACGTTATTGCTTTCGGAAGGTTCTCCGATCCACTTAATCGGTTTCCAATTCGGTCGCAAAGGTAGGTCAGCTTGTCGTAACCGGATTGGTCGGCCAGGGCGGCGTCTATCAGCTTGTTTGCAGTGTCCCGGTAATGCTTAACGATGTTGATATCCTTCGCGGCTGTCACCGTCGAGAAAACAGCCAACCACGCACCTATCCTGAGAAAGCGAGACCGCATATCCGTTATGACAGCACAGAGACACCTTCGAGCTCGGCATGCCTCCAGACGAACATCGGGACGGTTCGCACGATTTTCTGTGCCTCGAGCACAATATTCCGGGGCTCCGTCCGTCTACAGCTTCAGATGGAGGGCATCCTGAGTTCCGGCGGAATCACGGCTGAGCAAAACCGGCGGGTATCGGATGTAATCGCCCGGGAACAGTCGCGCCTCCGTCAATTTATCCGCTCGCGTGTTCGAAGCGACAGTGATGCTGAAGACATTTTCCAGGAAGTCTTTTACGAGCTGGTGGACGCATACCGACTTGCCCAGCCCCTTGAGCAGGTAGGCGCATGGCTGTTTCGTGTAGCGCGGAACAGGATTACCGATCTCTTTCGAATGCGCCGTTCCAGTTCGCCGAAAGTTGCTGATAGTCAAACGGCATCCGAGTTGGAAGCTCCGCACTGGGAAGAATTGCTGCCCTCGCCGGATGCCGGTCCGGACGCTCTCTACGTCCGTAAGCTGCTGCTCGAGGAATTGGATGCCGCGCTCGAGGAGCTGTCGGAAGACCAGCGCCAGGTCTTCATTGCGCATGAAATAGAGGGACGGAGTTTCAAGGATCTCAGTGAGGAAACGGGTGTTGGGTTGAATACGCTGTTATCACGAAAACGGTACGCCGTTTTGCACCTGCGACGTAGGTTGCAATCCATTTACAGCGAATACGGGAGCAGTTGAGGTGAATTTGAAAAATTATCGAATTATGCGAGCCATCAAGGTAACTTTTCTCGCGGTTCTCGCCGTAGGTATAGTGACTTTCGTCGTGATGAGCCTCTGGAACGCGTTGATGCCGGGGATATTCGCTCTGCGAACGATCAGTTTCTGGCAGGCTTTGGGCTTGTTGGTTCTCAGCAAGCTCTTATTCGGAGGCTTTCGTCCGTCCGGTGGTGGAAACAGGCATTGGCGACGCCGTATGGCAGAGCGTTGGGAGCAGATGACACCTGAAGAGCGTGAGAAGTTCAAACAAGGGATGAGGTATGGCTTCCGTTGCGGGAGCGAAGAAGCACGGCCCGACCGACCGGCGGGAGCACAGGCATGAATCGCGGTCACCTGACGAGGCTTGAACTGGATTCGGCTCTCAAGCGTGGAGTGCGCCAGCTCGTTTATATCGGCGCACCGCAGGCAGCCCCGCAAAACCTTCCGCACCCTCCGGTCGGCTCTCTGCAGCTATTTGCTGTTGACGAGCGAGAGCCGACTGGGTCTCCCCTTAGGTTTGTCCCAACCAAGTTCGAATCTGAGGATCTTTCCGCCGCTTTGAGCCGGTCAACTTTCGACACGTTGAAAGCAAGCCTGTTCATCTGGCTGGGTGATGCGAGGTATCGGACCAGAGAAGCTGCTCTCGCCACGCTATCTTTCATTGCTTCGCTTCCAAAGGGAAGCGGCGTTATCTTCGATTACGCAGAACGTGGACCGCGTGCGTGCTTCGCTGGTACGGCCCTGGATGCACTGGCGAGCCGCGTCTCATGTGCCGGCGATGCTGTTAAATATCTCATTCAACCCCAGGCAGTGGCCGCGTTAGTACGCGGCTTGGGCTTTGGACATATGACAGATCACATCGACGAAGAACTCTCGCCTTGCGAAGGGCACATCGTTAGCGCGGTCGTTTGAAGGTTGCCTAGTCACCCGATTTTAAGACCTCTGTAATCCAATCGAAACCGCCTTTCGCTAGTTTCGAAGGGGGTATCGATGGGTCTTAAAAGGTTAATATTTAGTGCACTTCTCTTCAGTTACGGCATCTTCGCCCAGACCAGTACGGGGCGTATAGCAGGAACAGTCAGCGACCCGAGTGGCGCAGCCGTCAAAGGCGCATCCATCGCGGTCACCAATGAGAGAACAAACGAAGAACGTCGTTTGGAGTCAAACGACAACGGAAACTTTTCGTTCACCGGACTTCCGCCTTCCGACTACACGCTCAAAGTTAGTGAAACCGGGTTTTCTGATGTCGAACTGAAAGGCTTGCCTCTTCAGGTAGGCCAGGAAATTCGGCGCGACGTGACACTCACGGTCAGCGCAACCAACTCCGTCGTGACTGTGGAAGGTGGGGCTATTTCGGCTGTCGATCAGAGTGACGCAAAAATCGGAGTCAATGTAAGCGAGCGTGAAGTCGCCAACCTTCCCCTGAATGGCCGACAAGTAAGTCAGCTTTATTTACTTACTCCAGGAGCTGTAAACAGCGGCAGCGGAACATATGACAACATACGGTTCAGCGGCCGGTCAAATCAGCAAAACATCATTCGTTACGACGGCGTAGAAGCGAGTTCGATTATCGATGCTTCGCCGGGCAGTCTGAACGGGGAGACTACTTCGAACTTTCGTCTGCAAAATAGTCTCGAAAACGTCCAGGAGTTCCGGGTGGACAGCAGCAACTATCCGGCTGAGTATGGCACCGGAACAGGCGGCCAGATTAGCGTCATCACAAAGTCAGGTTCGAACGACTGGCACGGATCGCTGTTCGAGTACAACCGCAATAACTTCTTCGACGCACGCAACTTCTTCTCCGGATCCGCAGTTGACAAGCTTCGCTTAAACCAGTTCGGCGGTTCGTTGGGTGGCAAGATCATCGAGAACAAGCTGTTCTTCTTCGGCAGCTACGAGGGACTCCGCCAGCGGACATCGAGCCCGTTCAACGAGGCGACGCTCAGCGCATTCGCGCGTTCGCTTGCCGTGCCTAGTATTCGTCCTCTACTATCCGCATTCCCGGTCGGCCAGGCTCGGACCAGTGATCCGCTGGTGGATCAGGTTACCGTTCAAGGTCCGGGGCTCATCGACGAAGACTACGGCGGCATTCGGCTAGACTACAACGTCAGCGACCGTTACAAGCTCTATGTCAGATACTTCCGCGATCAGGGCACTTCTTCTCAGACTCAGAACTCCACCTTGAGCCAGTACAACCAGACGGTGGTTCCTCAGAACGGCGTGATCACTCTGACGCAAACACTGAGTCCGACCATCCTCAACGAAACTAAATTTGGTGTGAACTCAGTAAAGGAACGGGTTTACGGACGTCCGGGCCCAAGCCCCGGCGTGGATCTCACCGGAGTTACACTCAACCTGACGGGCGGCGTTGCGCTCCAGGGCATTGCGGGCCAGTCGGGCACCACGGGCTTCGCGCTTCCAACGGGCCTGATTCGCCTATCCAGCGCTTTCAACGGTCGCGGCGCACCTTACACGAACTACTCGCTTTCCGGCATCGACAACCTTTCTGTCCTGAAAGGGAATCACAGCATGAAATTCGGTATCGAGTTCCGGCCCATCACTCTCTATAACGATCAGCTCGGCGGAACGACATACAGCTTCGCTAATCCGACTGCGTTCCTCAATAACCAGCCAAGTTCAATCGCTTTCAACGGTGACCTTAGCGCGTTGAGCCCGTTCACCGGATTGTCCGGCAATGCCAAGCTACAGCAGACCTACTACATCGGCTATGCCCAAGATGAGTGGAGGATCCGGCCGAATCTCACCATGAATTATGGCCTGCGCTACGAGTACTATGGCGTTCTCTCTGAGGCTCGCAACAAGAACGTAGTGTTCGACATGCTTAGCGGTAACATCATTCCCCGAAGCTCGGCGGATTGGTACCGCAGCTCGACAAAGAATTTCGGGCCGCGGCTCGGCTTCACCTGGTCGCCCATGGCTTCAAACAATAAAACGGTCGTGCGTGTCGGGGCCGGCTACTTCTACGGACCGGGTCAGACGGAAGACCAGTTACAACCAGAGGCGAACGATCGCATCGGAAGTACGATCACTTCCGGACCGCTCAACGTCTACCCGCTAAATATCCCGGCTGTTTATGCAAATTACAACATCAACAGCCCAACTTTGGGATATCAGCCTCGAGCCTATGGCCCGGGCTATCACATCCCGGAGCGAGTTCTTTCCTATACGCTCTCCTTACAACAGGAACTGCCCGGCAACACAGTATTCACGCTCGGTTATGTCGGAAGTCAAGGCAGGAACTTATTCCTCCGCAGCGTCACGAATCTCATTACGGACGTAGGCACCCACCCGAATACCGGGGCGGCTGTTGTGACGCGCCAGTTCGGTAACCGGTTTTCCGAAATCGATTACAAAACCAGCGGCGGGAACGATCACTATAACGCCTTTCAAGTCGGCGTGAACCGGCGGTACTCGAAAGGTCTCACGCTCGGCGGACAATACACTTGGGGACATTCCATTGGCAACAGTGCCGGATCCAACGAAGCAAACACGGCGGGCAATCCTTTCAATTTCGGAGCGGATTACGGCAACAATAACTTCGATATCCGCCAGAGCCTCAACCTCGACGTGCTTTACGACTTGCCCTACGGGAAAGACCGTCATTTTGGAAGCAGCGCATCGAAGCCACTCGACTTGATCTTCGGCGGCTGGCAATTAGGCGGCATCCTGAACGCCAGATCAGGGGTACCTATCGACGTACTCATCCAACGGCCTGACGTCGTTTACGTCGACAATCGCAATGGCGCCGTGTACCAGAATCAACTTGTTGTGAACGGCACACCAGTAACCCGAGCGGTGATCAACGTTCCCGGCGGCGGAAACAGCCGCAACGTTCGGCGCCCCAACGTCGTACCAGGCGCAGATCCGATCGTCTATAACAACGGCTTGGCCTATGTAAATCCGGCGGCGTTTTCCGTTCCGGCCCCCGGCACCTTCGGCAACTCCGCCCGCAACTCCTTGGCAGGTCCGGCTCTTGCTCAGCTCGATCTTACGTTGAGTAAGAAATTCAATCTGACGGAGCGATTCAACCTCGAACTTCGCGGCGAAGCATACAACATCACAAATCATGCGAACTTTGCAAATCCCGGCAATCTTCGCCTGAACACCGGAATCCCGACAGGTCCCACGACGACAGGTATACAACCCGGTGTTCCGTTTTCGGCAGCAACTGCCGGCGGCACATTTGGCGTGATCAACTCGACGGTCTCAAACCAGATTGGACTGGGCACCGCTCGGCAGCTTCAATTGGCCTTGCGACTGAACTTCTGAACGGCCCATAGCTCAGTCGTGTAGGGCGTCGGCTTCGGCCGGCGCCTTTTTTATTGCGATAAACCCACGCCGAATTTCCTGCCGAAGAACTCTGCCGTGGCGCGGTAAGCCTCCGCCCAATGCCGGTGAAGCAGGAAATCATGGATTTCGTTCGGAAAGATGAGCTCCTCGAACGGAGTGCCCTGCTTACGAAGCGCTTCTACCAGCGTGACTGTTTGAGAGAAGGCCACGTTCCGGTCGTCATCTCCGTGAATCAGGAGTACGGGAGCTTTCCATGTCTTCACCGAAGCCATGGGCGATGAATCAAAGGCGAGTCTCGCCGCTCGCGCGACGGCTTCAACGGCATCGGGATTACCGCCGACATCGCTGGTCACGTCGAAGTTGCGCAGCGTACTCCAGTCGTGCACGCCATGAAAATCCACTCCTGCGGCAAAGAGTTCCGGTGCCCGGGAAAGAGCGAGCGCGGTCAGGTATCCACCGTATGAACCGCCCCAAACACCGATTCGCTTCGGATCTACGTCAGGCCGCGACTTCAAATAAAGCCCGGCGCCGATCACGTCATTGAACTCGCTCGCTCCCGATGCACCATAGTTCGTCGCTTCTCGGAAGTTCAGTCCATATCCGATGCCGCTACGGTAATTGACGGAGAGAACCAGATAACCCTGGCTGGCCAGGAATTCGTACATCGAATACGCGTTCGAGTAGTAATACATGTAGTGCGACCCGAGTAGCATCTGGCGGCGAGAGCCACCGTGAAAAAAAATCAACGCCGGAAGACGTTCACCAGATCGCGCGCCCGCCGGCACAAACAGCTGGCCATGAATCTGCATGCCGTCTGCCGCCGTAATCATGACTGCTTGCGGCTTGACGAAAGACTTGGAAGGGAACTCCGCGGGAACCGTTGACGGAGCGAGAGCGGTGAGTTTGCCATCGGCGGTCCGGACCACCGCATGAGAGCGTTCGTTGTAGCTCGATGCAAGAAAGGCAAGGCTAGATCCGTCGGCGATGGGAGCTGGATTCCATTCAATGTTTTCTCCCGCGGTTACCTGCTTCGGAGGATTGGCTCCGGATGGGCTCACAACCCAAAGGTGACGGCGATCAATATCCTTGATGTTGGCGGAATAATAAACGGCTTTTCCGTCGGGCGTTGACGCGACATGCTTCACCTCTCCGTCGCCTGGCGTCAGCTCTTTAGGGACGCCACGTCCTGAAGCCGAGATGCTATAGAGATGGCACCAACCGGTTTTCTCCCAGGGGAAAACAATCTCGTTAGCCGCTGTCCATAGCAGTTGCGATTCAGCCACGACCGGATGCCATAGACTTCCGGGACCAGGTTCAGCCCGGAACAGTTCTTCGGCCGAACCCTGGGCGAGATTGAAACTCCGAATGGACCAGGGCTCCCCCGTTCGGCGAGGAACGAACGCATAGATACGGCTCTGTGCGGGAACACGCGTGTAGGCCAATCTGATGCTATCGTGAGACCAGACCGGATTCGAATCTCGATCAACGCTGGCATCGAGATATCGTACTGACTTGTCCGCCGGCGAATAGATGCCGATGAAGCTGTGTTCGCGCCGGGTACTAACGAAGGCGAGATATCGGCCGTCGGGAGACCACCGCAGATCGCTGGCGGATCCTTTCTGAGCAACAGCCAGAGCGGCCTCTTGTCCGGATGGCTTCATCGTGAAGATCTGTCCCGCTCGCAAGAAAGCGACGGAATCACCTTTCGGCGAGATAGCCGGGCCGTTTCCTTCCGTCAGTTTTTTCGCGGGAGATCCATCGAGCGCCACCGACCAGATGGATTGATCGGGCTTAGACGGACTGAGGTCCGCATTAGCAGGATGCGGAAAAATGAGGGCTGACGAGAGGAATTTCCTCTCCGGATGGCCTGTGCAGGGCTGTTTGGCTTAATTCGCGAGCGTTTCTGGGGGAATTTTGTTGTCCAAACGCCTATTTTTGGGCGTTTGGACACACTTCTCCCCCGATTTATGCGGAAGGAACTGGCGTGTAGACCAGATTCCGCATTCTGACGAGGTTGTAAGCAGCGGCCGCAAACGTGAACACCCATCCGACCTTGTGCACGCC
>JBJMGK010000206.1:0-15272 GCA_045807925.1 Bryobacteraceae bacterium
GACACATCTTGAAGTGTGGCCCCAGAAGCTGGCGCACCAAGACCGTCCCCACACCGTCTTGATAGCCCGTGGTTCCAGCAACTCACCGACATGGCAGGCGATTTTGTGCCGTTTGGGAGGGTACTAAACCATCAACCAACTGTTAGGAGGGCGTTGTAGCGCGTTTATGCAGGTTGATTTATTCACCCGCTACTGTTTTGACAACCTAGTGGCTTCCACCACGAGCTTAAGGAAAAAAGCTTCGCTTGAAGTGAGGGCGCTGCCCTCGCGCACCCGGGATTTAACGCTTTCCCGCCAGAATCATTCCAAAGGCGGATTGGACGCGCCCGCCGTGCGAGTTAGAAGCTTGGCCGTTGCCAACTCGGTCGTTGGCAGGCTATAACTAAGTGTTGTTCTGGGTCACTTCCGTTGGCCGGTTTTGAACTCATAATGTATGGCCGGATTTGAAGTGATAACCGAGGATCGGAAGGGCGAACGGTGTCGCCCCTCAGAATTGGGCCGATCCGTCAGCCTACGGCGGGAATCCGGATCGGTTCCGGCAACCAGTTCGTGCCTTTGATCTGGCCTTCGGCGAATGCGGCCAAATCCGGCTTCTTGAGTTTCAAAATTTCCGGGCTGGCCGGTTTGCCGGCTTCGGCAAGTGCTTCAGCAATCCTGGATTTCGGAATCTTGCCAAAGAAGTCCTCGGCCGTTGGAGTGAACCACTTACCCATGTCGAACGCAAGTGCTCTGGCGACTGCATCGGCATGCTCAATACGGCTGCCGCTGTTCTCTGCATCGGATTTGGCTCTCACGCCGTTTACAGTTCGTGCGACACAGTAGGCTAGCAACTCCAGCACCGTCTGCTGGTTTTGTTCCAGGCACCAGGTCCAAAGGTCCTTTGCCGTCGCAAGCTTTTCCAACCACTCGCGTTTCTGCCGTTCAAGGATCCCGATTGCCGGTGCTTCGCTAGCAGCCTCTAGGTAGGCGTCCCGAGTGGAGACCTGTACGCAGCTCTTCGAACGATAGAGCTGCAAGTCCAAACCGCATTCGCTCAGCACAAGCGCGTGTACCAGGGCTGCGAGTGCAATCGTTGGATGTTGAGACAACTCGGCGGCAATCGCCGCCGTCTTGTGTTGCGTGAGCGTTTCAATCAGAGCCGCGGAATAGGCTGGCGAATCTTGTCCCGGCTCCGGGACCGCTTCGGCCGGCTCCATGTCTCGGGTCCGAGTTTCCTGGGCTACGATTGCCTTTTCGTCCTCTTTTCGCAGCAGACCGTAAACGAAAGCCGGTTCGCCGTTGTGGCCGATGCTGACCACAACTCCGCAATTAGCCCTCGCCTCATCCGAGTAGGCTGCTTTCCGATTCCGGCGAATCGCCTGGATGCGACGGTCGATCTCATCGATTCGGTCGTAAAGAGGTTCGCCGTCCGCGGACTCGGCATCGTCACCGTCGTTGTCAAGCTGGTTGACGAGGTTGTCGCGTTCTTCCCCAAGACTGGCAATTTCGGTTTGCGCCTCTGCCGATAGCGGAAGCTCCGGCGCATAAACCCGTCTATAGCGGCTGATTGATTGATGCTCCATCTCCGGCTGAATCTCGACCCATTTCCAGCCTTCTGCCCTCGTTGCCTCTCCGAGCGTCTGTAACTTGTCGGCAACCAGTCGATTCAGCTTTGCGGGGTCGGCAATGTACGTTCCTGCTTCGCCTTCAGCAAATAAATCGCGACGAACGATTCCGCCTGCCGCTTCGTACTCGGCCAAGCCAACAAACCGCACGCGCTTGTCACTGGCCGGAATGTCTTCGCTGGCAAGCATCTGCCGAACTGTGTGCGGCTTCCGGTCCCACGACTGCAACTGGCTCCAGACGTCTTCCTGTGCGTTGTGGTCATCTATCAGGGTAAAGGCTTGCAGGAGTTCAAGGTTCAGTTCTCCTTCGCGGTACTTGGCCAACAACACCGGACTGACGCGCGCTAACGCGAGTCTTCGTAGGACCACAGCTCCCGTAATGCCGAACCGGGCGGCAACGTCCGCGACCGACTTGCCAGCCGCAATCAGTCGCTGAAACGCCTCGAACTCATCAGCGGGATGCATGGGCACGCGCATCACGTTTTCGGTCAAGCTAATCTCCGGCAGGTCCGCATCCTTGGGAGCAATGCGGCACGGAACAGACATGGTCCCCTTTACTTTGCCTTCTTCTGCCAGTCGCGACAAAGCTAGAAGGCGGCGACGTCCGGCAATTACCGCATACTTCCCTCGTCGCTCCTTCTTCACAACCAGGCCTTGCAACAAGCCCACGGCAGCAATGGAATCGGCGAGTTCGCCGATTCCTTCCTCAGCTCCGGTCCTGCGGACGTTGTCGTTCCACGCCAGCAGTTTGCTAAGCGGGATTTCCAGTGTTTGCAGTTTTTCAGTGTTCATGGTTGGTTCCTTTCGAGTGGTCATAGCTTTCGGTGATGGATCGGGTTTACTGCACGGGTTCGATACTGATGTCTAGGGCCGTGAGAATTTCTGCGGCAGTGGTCTGAATAAATTGAAGGGAAGTGGAAAGGGTGGTGCGGTCGCCGTTGTAGAGCTTGATGTAGTCGACGGCTGCTGTGTTGGTGTCGAGTCCGATCGCGTGGCAGACTACGAAGGCAACTGCTTCCGCTTCGGTCTCGCGAATGGTTTTCGTGGTGTCGGCGCGGCGGTCTGTGCGATGCAATTTCTCGTGCGCCAATTCGTGAACAAGCGTCGAGAACTCCTCAGCTGCTGGCTGGCTTGGTAGCAGGGTGATGCGGCCGCCCCGGGAAACGCCCTTCGCCGGCGCAATGCCTTGGTCGTAATCGAGCGTGATCGCGTGAGACGCTACCAAACCCTTTAGCCGGTCCAGGTTCTGCTCTGGGTTGCCTTTCACGGTCGCGAACTCTGGGAGTTCCTGTCCGTCCGTCTGCGCGACGTCGAAAACGTAGGCGCTGTGGAATCCGACAAGCTGGCCGGCGGCTTGAGCTGTGCTGCTACTGTCGTCCTGCCCCTGCTGTTCGCGTTTGCGCTTGCAGATGATCGGCGCAAGAATGGCAATTCCTTTCTCGCCCTTGCGAACGTGTCGGCCCAAGCCGAGCCATGCCCGAAAGCCCGCAACGTGAGTAGCGGTTGGGCACTGCATCGCAATTAGCAGGCAATTGGTCCAGGAATACTTGTGAAAACGTGCGGTGACGTTCAAATAGGCGGTAAGCGCTGTGCTGTTTCCGGCTTCGAGTGCTGCGGCGAGCGTAGCGAGTGCGTTCGAAGCGATTTCTGATGTTGTGTTTTGGGTGTTCATCGTGTTCTTGCCTTTCAACAAATGCCCCCGCGGCGGAGGGGTGAAAGACGCGACGAACGCCTTTCGAGCATTGGGGTAGGCACCGGGCGGGGTACCCGGAAGTCACACAATTTGTTTTGCCGAGCGGCTTTTGCGAGGGGGCGTCAAAAGAAATTGTTGACGAGGGGTCGCCCGATGCGAATGCGACGAAAGAAAAGGCGTTTGTCGGGCTCTGGAATCCCCGTGAGCCGAGGCTTAGATCAATCCGCTGCCGGGTTCATCGGCAGCGCACCACATGATGTTTTCGGGGCGTTGCGGGGTGTCCCCGCTGAAGTGGGGCGCGGGAAGGCGCCGACTTTGCGGCTTGCGCGTTGGGGAGAAGGCTTTCTCCCCAGACCTAGTTCAGGATTCTAGACAGCCGTCGATCTTGAGGGTAGCGCTACCACCCGAGTTCCTGCTTTAGCCTTGCAGCCTCAGCTTCTGACTGCTCGGCGTTGACTTTCGGGGTCGACCAAGGCTCTGTCTTCAATCCTTTGTACCGCTTTTCTTCATAGGCGCTAACGCGCACGGATGTCTGAGAAGTGCCATTCGAAACGAACGTCACTTCCAGGTATGATCCGGTCTGCTTGTAGTGCCCGGTGACAGTTAGTGCCGTCTTAATCCCGGCATCCTTCGAGGCGGATTCAATTTCAGCACCATCCTTCTTAATCTGATTCAGGACCGCTTGATAAACGCTGTCCATGTCGCCAGAATGTGAAAAAGAAGCCTGCTCCGCGGCGCCGAGAATTACGGCTGAAGCAAGCGTGCAAACTAAGATCTTGCCTGTCATCGTTAAATTGACTCCTGATTAGAGGAAACATTTCCTTGCATACGAGCGTTGCCCTCGCGTTGAAATGTTTGCCGTTCCGGATCAAGGCCGACGAACACAGTTCCGTGTTTGGAGTCAATGCAAATCCACGGATTGCGGTCGGCGAATGCGGGAAAAGACTGCTGGCCAAGATCAATGATGTCCTGTACCGTCTGACAACGGCCTGTTAGTGGCTGGCGCTTGCGCCGCCCGCGGACATGGTATTGAACCTCGAAAGCTGTACATTCTTTGGCGTCTGTCGAATTGTGATCTAGCAGCATATCCTTCGTGAGCCGCACACGGCTCTCTACAGACACAGATGGGGAAAAATCTGCCTTTTCCGTACGCCTCTCAAAAATATTGCATTTACATCTCTCCCGGAAATTGACCCGGATTACAATTAGTTTTGCTCGCCGATTTCGGCCGGCGGAATCGTACGAAAGAGCTGCCTTCGATCATCTATGGCTTGGGATGCCGTCAATCTTCGCACCGATCGTGGCCTTCCGGTCTCAGAGGCTGATCGGGAGATCATTTTCAGTGCTGCCGAGAAGGCGCTTCTCCAAAGCGATCAAGATCCAAGCATCGTCATCCGGGCTGCAGAACGGGTGAGCCGGAAGCTTCATGTCGTAGAGAATTTACGTGCTTATGCCAGCCGAGCCATGTCGGCAGCGCTGCACCGGGCCGCGAGAGAGCAGGGCCAAAAGGAGCCCTCGGTATGCCAGCGCGATCCTGAAGGATTTCCGGATCTCAACCAGCGGGATGACATCGAGAAACGGGTTTTTGTCCGCGAGCTATTGGAATCGCTCCCGTCACAAGATAGGGAAATCTTGCTGAGAAAAGTATGGGGCGATAGCGGTGCGGAGATTGAACGTGATTTGAACCTAAAACCGCGGACGGCAGAGACGCGATTCCGAGCCGCACGAACTGCGCTGCGCAAGCTCATAGCTAATAAGCTCGACAACCAGACGAGACCGCGTGGCCGCTGAACCCATAGGCGACGACAACCCAATAGAAGAGATTCTCCTCACCGCGTTCCCGAACCCGGAGAGAGTTGGGTGTCCGCCCCCGGAAACTATACAAGCGCTGGGCGAAAGAAAGATTGGAAGGGATGATCCTGCCTGGGACCACGTTTGGCACTGCTCGCCGTGCTTTAAGGATTTCAAAACAATCCGCGACAAACGACTGGCCGTGATTGCGCGCGATGAGCAGCGCGCCAAACGCAAACGCCAAACCTCGATCCTGACCGCCGCGACGCTAGCTGCCGCCTGCCTGATCGTGATCGTAGTTTTCTCAACGGGTCGAATACGGTCGTTACGCGGAACGACTGCGGTCGCAGTTGACCTGAGCAATGCCAGTACCTTTCGGAGTCCAACGGAAGACGATAGCAAGGTGCTGGCCACTCTGCCAACCAAACTTGATGAGTTGCACATCACTTTGCCGAGGTTCAGTCCTCAGGGCAGCTACGTATTGGCGATCCTGAAGTCAAAGTCCGAGAGCGCCGCCATAGCGATGGGCTCCTCGACAACAACCGGGACGGATGTGAAAGCAACGCTAATCGTTACGCTCGACCTCTCGGGCGCCAAGCCCGGTCGCTACTTCCTGGCGACCCGCCGAGAAGAGCAGGGTCAAGAAGCTGCTGCATATTACTTTCCTGTTTTGGTCACGGAAAATTGAGCGCCTATATCAACAGTGGCCACACCTGCGCATTAATCGACGTCACTCCAACACCTTTTCTTTTGATCTAGGACACGACGGGACTTCTCGGTCCATATTCAAATTCCACAGTTACGGATAGCTGATCCACCGAAGACAATCTGCTTGCGGTACGAACGTCGACGTTGATTTCAAGCTGGGCCGGCGATAACTGAATAACAGAGCGTGAGAGTGGCGATCGATATCGCAGGCAGGGTGGCACTCAGCATGTATTCCGATCGGGAATCTTCTAGGGCCGATCGCACCACAGGCGTGGACAGCGGCATGACTCCAAGCCGAACAGGGAACGAAGAACGCTAAAATAGCGTCCCAGTGCCTCTACCAGACATCGACTTCGCAAAAATCCGAGCGTACGACGGAAGCCGTCACACGGGATTTGAGGAACTTTGTTCGCAACTGGCATCACTTGAGGATCAACCCGCGGGTTCGGTATTTATCCGCAAAGGACGCGGAGGAGATGCGGGAGTCGAGTGCTTTCTGAGGCTTTCAGATGGAAATGAGCGAGGGTGGCAGGCTAAGTACGTTCCGGAATGGACTGCAAGCCTGAGCACGCAGCTCGACAAATCCGCCCGTGCCGCACTTACCAAACATCCTCGCCTCACGGAGCTCATTGTTTGCCTCCCTTTCGACCTTCGGATTCCCGTCCCGCCAGAGGAAAAAGTGCATTGCAGAAATGGACAGGTTGGAAGGAAAAATGGGAGAAGATAGCGAAAGCCGAGTCTCGATGGCTCACGATCTCGTTGTGGGCGAAGAGCCAGCTGAGTCTCCGCCTCACTACGGACAAACCTGCTTACTTAGGTCGCCTGTTCTATTGGTTCAACATAGAGGCGCTTACGAACACATGGTTTGCCGAACAGTTTGACAAGGCCCGTGTGGCACTCGGCTCGCGCTATACACCTGAGAGCAACGTCGAGCTTCCGATCCGAAACGACTTCCTTGTCTTTGCCCGCGACACGTCTCTTGAACGGACTGTTCAAGAGTGGTCCTTAGGCTTGAGAGAAAAGGGTGTGACGGCGATGCGAGCCCTTCAGCGAGCAAACAAAGGCGTCACGCCGCCGGCCGAGCTAGATGCGCTTGCGGCAGCGACTGAGGCCCTCAACCAGGTTTTCGATGGCGATCCGATTGGCGCGGACAAACCCTTTCCCGTGATGCGTTGGCAGGATGGGATAGAAGTGTGCCGCCAGGCTGTGCGCAATGCTCTGGTCTGGGCCTTCGCTCTTCCAGCAAGTAAACCGGAGCACGGGACTACGGACGAGGAGTGGGCCCGTCGAAACCTATTTGAGTTCGGCGACCTACTTTACCAGGTGAAAGTCTCGTTGGCATCGGGCGGATGGCGGTTAGTGAATGCGCGCGCCGTGCTGCTCGAAGGGCCTGCCGGCATCGGTAAGTCACACTTGCTGGCCGACGTTGTAGAGCATCAAGTTCATGCCAGCCGGCCAGCTCTTCTAATTTTGGGCAGCGCTCTTATCGAAAGTGAGCCATGGCGGCAGATCATGTTCCAGCTTGATCTACCTCATGATTTGGAAACCAAACAGTTTCTAGCAGCCCTTGATGCCGCTGCTCAGGCAGCAGATGTGCGGGCGATCATCTGTGTCGACGCCATTAACGAGCGTCACGGTCCAGATATCTGGCCGGAGCGGCTTGCCGCATTCCTGAAAGCGGCTGAGGCGTTTCCTCGGGTCGGGATCGTGTTATCGTGCCGCTCGACATACAAAAAGTACATCGTTCCCGATTCAGTCAGCGATCAGTTGGCGATTGTCGTTCATACGGGATTTGCGGGGCGTGGTGGAGAGGCGGCGAACGACTACCTTACCAAGCGAGGCATCGTGAGGCCCGGGGCTCCCAATCTCGTACCTGAGTTCCAGAATCCGTTGTTTCTGAAGACTTGCTGCGACTTCTTGGACAAGGAGGGTGTGAAGGACCTACCGCGTGGGCTGCGCGGCGTAAGCTCGATCTTTGGATTCTACAACGGGGCCATTGTGCACGCCGTAACTAGGCGCATGAAACTAGATCCCAATCTAGACTTGGTCGCCACGGCTTTGAGGCGTTTGGCCGGTATTCTGATTGCCCGTGGTGAGAGCTATGCACCAACAGGAGACGTAATCCGAGCGTTCGAGGCGATTATTCCTTCCGGTGGCCTGCTCGAGCGGAGCTTGCTCAGCCAGTTGGAAAGCGAAGGTGTTATCGCGATCGAGATTGTTCCGGGAGATGATGATTCGGCCAATTCAATGGTCCGTTTCACATTTGAGCGCTACAGCGATCACGCAATCGCAGCCCAATTGCTCCGCGAACACCTCGATTCCGGAGGAGTTCACAGATCATTCGCTGACGGGACCCCACTCGGCGATCTCTTGTTTGGGGAGCACAGTTATCGATTCGCTGGAATCATCGAGGCAATCGCCATACAGCTACCAGAGAAGGCGGGTGCCGAGATTGCGGACGTTAGATCCGAGGAACACTGGGCCGTGCAGGACGCCTTCCTGGAAAGCCTGCTGTGGCGCGAGCAGGTTTACTTCACTGACCGTACGCTTGACTTAGTCAAGCGGTTTCGAGATTACGAAGGATTGCAGGATGTTCTCGTTTCGATAAGTACCGAGCCGGCAAATAAATTTAACGCAGAGTACTTGCACCGGTGGCTCTCGTCAACACCTATGCCAGAACGTGACACGTTGTGGTCAGTATATTTGAACAAGCGCGGAAATGAAGATGATCCGGTCGGAACCCTTATCAACTGGGCGATCCAGAATGGAATGGGCTCAATTGACCATAGACGAGCGAGACTCAGTGCTGTTGTACTTGCTTGGTTCTTGACGAGTTCCAACCGAAGCGTGCGTGACAAAGCAACTAAGGCAATAGCTTGCATCTTTGCCAACCGCCTCGAACTCGCTGCTGTCATTTTGCGGCTTCTTGGTGACATAGACGATTTGTATGTCAGGGAGCGGCTCTTTGCGGCGGCCTATGGTGCGGCGCTCCAAGGCCGAGCACTTGACGGGCTATCGGAAGTCGCGGCTACTACTTATGAATTGGTGTTTGCAAACGGCAGCCCGCCGCTTAACGAATTACTGCGCGATCATGCGCGAGGGATTATCTTCTATGCGCAGTGGCGAGGAGCGCTGCCATCGAACGTGAATGCGAATCTCGTCCGACCTCCATATCAGAGTCCCTGGCCCATCGAGTACGTCCCTGACGAGATCATTGAAGGCTACACGCAGCAGTACAGCACGGGCGTCCGACTTGGAGATGACATCGTGGGTTCCACGGCTCGCGACGGCGACTTCGCTCGATATGTAATCGATCGAATAGCGGGTAAATGGGCACCCATCCGACGAGGGGATAGTAAAAGAGTAACGGCGCACGATTTGGCTCGGGAATGGCTGGACAATTTCTCAAAGGCCAGCACTCCGGTGCAGGAAGCGGCATTTCGCGCTTTAGTTGAGGCGGCAAGAGCACTGGGCGGAGATCGTCGATATGAGAAGACGCCCGAACGAGAAGCGTTGGACGCCGCTGAAAACAGCTTTCGGGCGACTTTGCCTGGAGACCTTTGGGAAGAGTATCGGGTAACGGCAAGGCATTTCGTGCGATATTCGTATTTCTCGGACAAGGCTTCTGATGACGTCGCCCGGTTCAATAATGGCTGGGCGCGGCGATGGGTGTGCAAACGCGCGCATGATTTAGGCTGGACGCCTGAGCGCTTCGCCGACATTGACCAGAAGTCCAGCTACGATCGATTTGACCATCACGTGGAACGGATCGGCAAGAAGTACCAGTGGCTGGCTCTGTACGAGCTGACTGCACGATTAGCAGACAACGTGAATTTTTTGGGCGATACGTACGATGACGAGCAGACTCGCGACTACGATGGTGCTTTCGACATCGGGTTGCGGAACATCGATCCTTCGCTGTTGATTACAAACACCTATGCTAATGGATGGAAGCTGTGGACAAGGACTTGGTGGGTTCCCATCGAACCCCGGCTTCGCCCAGTTGCGCCCATCGAGCGTCTTGTTTGGCTTGAAAGCGATAGAGACGTGTTAAACCATGAATCTTTCATCGAAGTCATCGATCCGAGAACGAAGCGGCGATGGCTGGCGCTTAATAGCACTGCCTCCGCTGACCAGTACGGGATGGACGGAGAGCGCAAAGAGTTGCAGCGGAAAATATGGTTCCGCGTCAGCAGCATCGTGGTCGCGAAAGGTGATAAAGCAAAGGTCCTGAAGGGGCTGAAGAGCCGAACTGTAACGGACCGGTCGGAAATTCCAGAGTTCCATCTTGATCTTTCTTACTATCTCGGTGAATACCCTTGGCATGAAGGCATCAAAGAGACCGACGATTGGGTAGCTCCTGATGACTGGAACCAGCTAGTTGCTCCGGTTCGACCCACTATCTCTGAATACGTTTGCGAGAGTGGCGGCTACGACTACTCAGTGGATAGCTCGATCCGAATTGAGCTTCCCGCACCTTGGCTAGCAAACAAGATGGGTCTGCGACTTCTTGATGGTAAGCGGCCAATATACGTAGATGAGAGAGGAGAGGTACGGTTTTTCGACCCGTCGGTTATCGAACCGGGACATCAAGCAGCGCTAGTCGACCGAGATGCTTTTTTAGCAATGCTCGATCGTGAGGACCTTGCAGCGATTTGGGTAATAACGGGCGAGAAAGAAGTCTACGGCGGCCAAATACCTCATACCGGCTTCGGTGGACGCCTCCTTCACACGGGAATCTACACTCTTCGACCAAACGGGTTTGCTCGGACGATAAACTTCGCGCGAGAAAAGCCTTCGCTGGATCAGCTTACGGCGTTGCTCGGCGAGCGACCCTCGGCGGAAATCCGGGCACGCTACTCCCGTAATTGAGAAGAGAGGCAAGCACCGGGTAAGTGAAATCGGGCACCGATCCGCGTTTCCGGAGTGCTTGGGGTTGAGTTTCTGGCTTGACCGCGTCCTCGGCTATTTCAGCAGCACGAAATCGAGCCTAACAGCACGGAGACGAGAAAAGGCAAACGATCTTCGATGCAGTCGATCCCAAACGGGCACGGCCCATCCGAACGAAACTATCGGTTACTCCCGAAAAACGCCGTTCTATCTGCGAATTGTGCACCCAGCACAAAACAGCGTAAACACGCCAGCCTTAATCAAGCACCGAACGCGCTGCATCCATTGCGAGGTCCTTCCCAGATACGAGGCTCTCGACAGTAGCGACCTGCTCAACTTCAGGAGTAACTCCTTTACCTTCGATTAGCTCGCCTTTGGCCGTGTACCATGCGGTCACCGGCATTCGGAGCCGGTAATCTGAGCCGACATGAAAGTTTGCCGCGCCGAGAACTTCACCAGGCGTTCGTGTTCCGATCACGTGTGCAACTCCCTCATTCCGAACGAATGCAGCGATCATTTCGGCTGCGCTTCTCGTGTGCTCATTCACGAGAACCGCTACCCGGCCATGAAACGGCATGTTCCCGAGCCCTTCAGTGAATAAGCGAAACGAGCGATCGCGGTTCACGATTTTAAACCGAAATGCGAGTGGAAGCCAACCAAGTTTACTGCCCGGCAGCCGCCGAATGGCCGGAAGCGTTGTGACGGGTTTGTTGCGGTCACGGCCCAGCCGCGTTAGGCTGTAACCAATGAGTCGGCGGTTAGGAACCAGCAGGCTCATGAGACGAACGGAAGAAAGCCCACCGCCGCAGTTGGATCGCAGATCCAGGACGAGGCGATCACACTTCTTCTCCTCGAAGGCAGTCAGTGCATGCTTCAGGTCGCGAAGCAGATCGAAGCCGACTGCACCGGGAAAGGACGTCACCTTCAAAACTGCTATCCGACCCTTTGTCGAAGTCGTCAGAGGCTTCGCTTCAACCATCGGAGGCCGGTCCTTTGGACCTACACCTGGAAGTGAAACGGTGGCTGTTCTCTCGGCACCTTGGCGGGAAAGCGCAAGCGTGTAAGTGCTCCCAAGGCCGAACCGGGGTTCGGAGCCGTCAAATTCGTGGCCATCGATTCCGAGGAGCACATCACCGGGTACAATCCCAGAGCGCTCAGCAATGCCGCCGGGAAGAACATCCCAGAAGACCACTCGGCCATCGTCGAGGCGCTTAAGGACGGCGTTGATGGCGAAATACGGTGACAGTCCAGATCCCGGGCCACGCCAAAATCCGGTATGACTGAGGTTCAGTTTCCGAAGCCATACGTTCACGTCAGCTTCGAGACCTCCGTCTTTAATCCAAGTCGGCCAAAGGTCAGCGAACTCCTCGCTGAGTCTAACGATTTCATTGTTCTCTTTAGACGGGTGGAACAGCTTGTGACGGATAAGTCCGGCGGCTTTGGAGCGCACCGCTTCATAAGAATCTGTTGTTGTCATTGAGTTTCCGTGGGACGGTGAAGGGAAGCGGCTTGACGATGCTGCAGAGTTGCGTCTCCGTTTCCAATGAGTATGAATCCGGCCCAGAACATGGGCGATATCGTGTTGCCCGCTTCGTGGAGCATGTCGCGCTTCGCTGAAGCCAGCGCAGTCGCGGCGGAATCACCAGCTGAAAGATGTCCGTAAAAAGACTTCATCAAGAACAACGAGTGAACGTCGTCGACCGGCCACAGCGTGGAAATAACACTTTCCGCGCCCGATTGGAGAAAGGCCCGCGCAAGATTAGCGACTCCAACCTGCCCCTGCAGTCTGCCGACGGCAGTATTGCATGCCGAGAGCACGACGACACGAGCCCCGAAATGAAGGCCAGCTATGTCGCTCGGTCCAAGCAGGCCGTCATTCCCGCGCTGAGTATCTGGCGGAAAAATAAGCGCAGCGCGACTCGGGTCATCCTGATTAGCAACCGCGTGAATAGCCAGGTGAATAATTTGATAACTCCGGAGCGCCGCGTGAGTGAACGCGAACGCAGTCGCATCTGCACCGACCTGCAGGGTGCTCTTGATGTCTGTTCCTTTCAGGATGGCGGCGGCAGACTGCACTTCTTCGCGTGAGCCGGGTAGGTTGGTAAGTTTCGATAGATCGGTGTCGAGGTATGGACCGCGGAGGTTCTTGGCCACCGTAAAAGGCTTAGCTCCGGATTGGTCATAGATCGCTCCTCCTATTCCGAGGAACGCATTGGAAGCCGCTGCGTCGTTGCGTCGTTTCAGCAGCACGTCACTCACGGCGGAGGGCGCGAATGCGGTCACAGCAGTTTCCCCAACCAATTTGCCCGGCGGTGAGATTAGTGCATCGAAAGGAATCAGGTGGAGAATTCCGTCGGGAATGATAGTGAGGCGATTGAAGCTGCTGATGTGTGGGACCGGTCCAAGGATTGCAGCGTATGCATTCCGGGCCTGGCCTTCCCAAGATTGGTTGCCTTTCACGACGGTCAGGAAGTCCCGAGCTGATGCTTGTATTGGCGTCACGGGACCAAGGGAGACGATTTGCGTCGCGGTACGAGAAAGCAACAGGCAATAGGCGTTCCCCGTTTCCGGAAGAACGTACTCCAACAGTGCTTCATGCTGGTCCAAGCCCGCAACAACGCTCTTCAACGAAATCGAGTCGATTGTAGAGCCATACACGGGTGAGGGTCTGTCAGTGACGTACCGCTGTTGTTCAGCGTAGAACAGTCCATCGATCAGCCGAGTTCGTTCAACTACGGAGTTGGCTTTGATGAGCCTGATCTTCAGATTTCGAATCTGATCTTCGATAGCGATGTTCAGCGGCTCCGCTGAAGGGCGTTCCGGTTGTAGAAGCGTCTCCGCCGTAATCCGGCCCCGGACGCGTTCGATGACGGAGAATGCCTCTTCAACATCGCCCGCCGCCGCAGCAAACTTGAAAGCGGTCTCATATGCCGAACTCATTTCGGTTAGAAGCCCTTCTCGGGCTGCACCGCTGCTTGTCTGGGCCAGCAGCCCCTCTGAGATCTCCAACGCTCGCATGATGCTTCGGCGAGCTTGCGTTCGTTTTCCTAAATCCCATTGAAGTTGGGCAGTAAGTTCCAGGCGTGCCGGAGCCGTGAAGACGTCGTTGGTGAGACGTGTGTGCGAAAAGGCCGCGGAGGCGTAGCGCTCGGCTAAAGCAAGTCTGTGCTGTTTACGATAGATTTCGGCCAACTTAATCTCGGCGTCGGCCAACATTCGCGTCTGGTTGCGCTGGGCGAGCGGAATAGTCTTCTGCAGGATCTCGATGGCTCGATTTGTGCGCTGCTGCCCAAGTGCGATATCGGCGTCGAACAACATGAGCTGCGTCAGCTTGATTTGCTTGCTGTGCTGAGCAGCATAGGTGGACGACGTCACCACAAGTTGCTCGGCGTCGTCATACTTGCGCTCGCGGATTAAGGTTTCGATTTCTCCGGCAACGGTTAGGAAAGGATAACCAATGTCCGGGTTTTGCTTCGCCAGCAAAGTGGCTTTTTGGAAGTAACTGAGAGCCTCTTTAGTTGAGCCGTTCCACTCAAGGCCGGTGCCAATTGCCGACAGATACCTAATCTCTGCGCCAACGTCTCCGGTCTTATGTGCGGCCCCTAGACCTGCCGCGATATTGCGGCGCCCCACCGCGATATCGCCTTGAAGATAGGCGCTGAATCCTGCTTCGGCAAGTGATCGCGACTCCCATTTTTTGTCGTTCATCTGGACCGCCACTCGATGTGCTTCCTCCCAGTCAGCGCGCGCAGACGCGCTGTCCATCTCGCCGTCAACATCGCCCTTGATTCCCAGGCACCACAGGTGAAGGGCGGGGTTCGAAGCGATAGGCGGTGAACTCAGCATCGAGGCGAGCTGGTTCGAAAGCTCAGGAAGTGACCGCGTCTCCATCGTCGCGCGCAGATAACCTAAGTGCGCGTGGATCTGCGCAGGCGAGCCAGACGGTAGTTGTTTTTCGGAAATGAGGAACAAAGGACCGGCATCTGCCCAGTTGTACAAGTCGGCGTAATGATCAGCCTTTTGTGATTCAATTGCAGCATTGTCTTTGGCTGCTGCGGTTGAAACCACTGCAGCTATCGCCATTAACGCGATGTACTTCGGCAGAATCATGTGTTCTTTTTGTCGATGAATCGCGGCAGCGATAGTTTCGACGTTTTCACTGTGTCCTAAGCTCGTTGCGGCTGTTTTCCACATTTCCACACAACGCGCAGACCCTACTACTGGTATCTTCTACTGGGCATACAGGAATAAAGAATAGAGGCGCCCCTAAAGTCCCGTACAATCGCCCCCAAGGTCCCGTGAAATTCTCGTTCAAGGCGCCCCTAAAGTCGCGAACATTATTCCGCGCGCGGAATAATCCACGTTATTCCGACTTCCTGATTATTCCGATTCAGTTCAGTTGTTTGCATGGAAGGACAGAGAAAGCGGCTCCACACGATTTTCACAGGCGGAATAATCGGGAGCCGTCAGGCCGGCTTGGCAGTTCATCGACGCTTGGTGCGCCGGGCGGCCGAGTCGGAATATGCAGTTCCGTAGCCGGCATCAGTCGGAATAATCAGGGGAATCCGTCGTCTCAGCGGGCCGCC
>JBJMGK010000207.1:0-5303 GCA_045807925.1 Bryobacteraceae bacterium
GCCTCATCGGCGGCGCACCTGGGCGCCTCGCGGGCAGACACCTGTCCTCCAGTTTCACTTCAACTGGAAAACGCTCTCGGTCATCGCCGGTGTCACCGTCTGGAACTTCTACTTTGAGATCTTCGAGCAAGCAATTAAGTCCGAGCAGATCATCGAGTTTCTTAAACACTTGCTGCGCTGCATCGAGGGCGACATTCTGTTGATTTGGGACCGGCTTCCGGCCCACCGCAGCAAAATCACGCAGCAGTTCATCCGTGACCAGAAAGGCCGTTTGGTCATCGAGTACCTGCCGCCCTACGCGCCGGAACTGAATCCGGTGGAGTACATCTGGGCTCACTGCAAGCACCACGAACTGCCGAACGTCTGTGCCAAGAACCTTTGGGACCTGAGCGAAGCAGCCCGCCATTCCCTCAAGCGCATGCGCCGCCGACCGCGACTGATCACCGCCTTCTGGAAGCAGGCCTCTTTATTTGATTGATTCCGCTATATTATGCAAGATTCAGTAAGGTTCTATGTCTTCCAAGATTGAGCCAGGAGCAGCTTCCGCTCTGCGTCGCAACACAGAAGGTAGAGGTTCACGAACGAAGGCGAGTTTCGGAGAAACGAGCCTTGTATCGCATATTTTTGATTGATTTTAGAGCCTGAACAGATTCGCAATCAGGTATGTAGTAGCTGCGTTGTGCCCGCTTACTTCCCGTTGTCAGATAGCACGGGAGCTGGCATGGGCGTGGTGTTGCTGTAGTGCTGACTCAGGTAGTCGATCAGGAGTTGCCGATCGGGCACAACTGCACCCCATCCGATCATCTTGTCGACTTCCTTCTGCCACGTGGCCGCGGAGAGCCGTTGGGAATCGATCAGGCGAAGGCTGTGGCAAGGCAGACATGACTGCTGTTCGGCTTTCTTGCCTGCTTTCGCGTTGTCTTCCGCTGGCATCGCCGAAACGGTCGCTAAAAGCCAGATCACTGCCACACAAACATGCTTCTTCACGACCCGGCCTCCACGGCTAATCCAATCCGATCAACCGCATTGAACAGGTAACCCGACGGGTTCCACGTAGGCACGAGAGGCTGGGTTCGCCCGTCTGTATCCGTTGCTCGAGAGAGGACGGTGTAATAGCCCGGCTGCGTCGGACGCCATTCGAGTGCCCACAGGCGCCAGGTGAAAGGCAGGTCTTTGCCGGAAAGCTGGGCTGTCTTCCAGGTGAGGCCGGAATCCGTTGACACCTCAACCTTGGCAACCCGTACCTCGCCTGACCAGGCAACGCCGCGAAGCGTGACTCGCTTCTGTGAAATCTTCTCTCCATCCGTGTGTCCGGTGATGTATGACTTGACCGGCATCGCCTCGATCACTTCGAGATCAGAGGCATCGACCGGCGAACCGGGCGGCCCCGGGTGCTTCGGGAAGCGATAGCCGGGATTCATATAAAAGCCTGTGTTCTGCTTTTCGTCGACCGAAAGGTGATTGACCCACTTCACCCAGCTTGTTCCATCCCAACCGGGGACGATCAATCGCAGAGGAAATCCGTGCAGCGGAGGCAGCGGTTCGCCATTCATCTTAAGCGCCAATAAAGTAGCCGGATCCAGAGCTTTTTTCATTGGCATCGAACGGATGAAATCTGGTGTCTTCGCAAGGCCAATATCCGCACCATTCGCGGTGATGTAAGGGGCGTTTAGATCCGCGCCGGCCAACTTTAGGACATCGGAGAGCCGCGGACCCGTCCATTCTGCATTCCCGATAGCGCCACGACCCCACTGAACGCCTGGTACGCGCGGCGAGAAAAAAGCGCGACCGTTTCCAGTGCACTCGAGAACAGCAGGGACGGTGTATTGAGGCAGTTGCCGCAACTGCGAGAGAGTGATGTTCATCTCTTTCGCAACCCGGCCCGTGAGTACCAGCTTGAAACCCGACTCATCCACAGTCGGGCGCGGAAGGTGCTGACGTACAAAAAACGAGTCGACCGGAGTCAGCCACTGGTTGAGATAGGCAACCGGACTTTCCAGGTCTTCAGGCCGATCGTTATGGACGACCATGGAGCGTTTGCCGGGTATCACGATGGACTCGGAACTGTCGAAGCCTCTTGCCACCGCGGCAGCTGCGGACAAGGCCGCCAGAGCCTCGCGGCGGCTGGTCAATAAACGCTTCATTGTACTTTCGGCTTTTCCTTTCCTGTTCAGTATGCCCGATCAGGGATGGTGCTGATACAGAGGAAGCGGCTTTAATCTTTGTTCCCGGGCTGATGGAAAGACGAACGGTCGAATGGCCGAGGCAACAACTCGCCGAGACGCATCGTGAGCCGTGCCCCCGCGAGATTGGTGAGGATCAGTTCCGCGTTTCCGCAAAACTCCCAAAGAATCTGACGGCATGCTCCACAAGGTGGGGTCAGCGAATCTGAGTCCGTCGCCACGACGATCGTTTTCAGTTTGCCCGCACCTTCAGAAATCGCCTTGAACAGTGCAACGCGTTCGGCACACATCGTTAAGCCGAAAGAGGCGTTTTCGATGTTACAGCCGGTGAACACTCGCTCAAACTCGTCTTGTATCGCAGCTCCGACCTTAAACCCGGAGTAGGGTGCGTGGGCATAAGATCGCGCCTCAGTGGCGGCTTGGATCAGGTCGTTTTCGTCTGTCACTCCTCTATCACAGCACCTGCGCCTTAATTGGCGGCCATGCGGATAATTCCTATTAAAGATTTAAGTTCTTGCGTAAAACTCGCATTTAATTCTTTTTATGTTCGCTATGCATACGTATCCGTGTGGACAATTGGCTCTTCGCGAAACGGCCGGTTCGCCCGTGCTTTGTCGTACTAATGGTCGTGCGCTTCTCCTGTTCCGTGAGTCTCCATGTTTCCCATATCCGCCAAACCGGCGCGGAGTTTTGTGAGTACGGGCTATTTGGAATTCCGCTGGCAAAATTTATCGTGCAAAAAACGACAAATTATTTCCAAAAAAATAGATGCGGGAATAACCAATCGAGCTTTTTGTTTCGGAGAAAAAGCTTAACCATGACGTTCAAATCAGTCGCCCTGATCGGCGCCGCGCTGCTTCTCTCTGCACCAGGCTTCGCCAGTACTCACTTCGGTGGATTCGAAGACACTGTCAACCGCACCGACAGCGACTACAATGACATCGTCTTCTCCTTAGCGGGAATGGACTCACTCTTCACACGACGGACGGAGCGTGGTACAACCAGCCTGTCCTCGGAACGAACGGCAATCCGTTCTGGAATCAGGCTTCGTTCGACGGTGCTACGTACAACGTGGGCTACTGCATCGATGGGGGAGGCGCTTGCAACCATAGCGTCGCCCTCGATCCCGGCGCAAATTACCTGGCGAAAGCGGGCAATCCAAGCGCGGGCTTTTGTCAAATCCGAACAACATTCATTGGCTGAATGGCTTTGGACAGACGGGCAGCTTCAGCTTCAATCCTTCGGGGAACTTCGGCATCGCTGCTAGCAGCGGGACCTTTCCGTTCAGTGATTGCCGCAGCAGTCTTCTTCCGGAAGCGCCAAGCGAAAGCGTAGATATCTCGCACCTCGATCAAGCGAGGTCTAAGAACCCAGCGCGGCAGCCCAACTCCTCACCGGAGTTCTGGCTGCCGGGCTTTTGTCGTTCTGCGAGAAGGACAAGCACGCAGGGCACCCTGTCTCTTGGCACGTCCTTTACTGATCCTGTGGCGTGCGTAGAAAGACGGCCGATCGCGCCTCAAACCGTGATCTCGCCAGAAACGCAAGTGAACAGCTCGAGCTTATGCTCATCGCTGCCTTTCTGGAGAACGCTGCGAAGGGAGTATGTTCGACATTACATTAAATCAACTAGTACCCCTATTTCTTGCTAGCTAGTGCAGGTTGATGAACGCTTAAAGAGCGACTTTTCGCGCTTAGAAACGAGGGGATAAATTTGCACAACTACAATGCGCTCGGGAAAGTTGGGCTTCAGCCGTTGAAGCTCGGCGTTTTTGGAGCGGCAATCTTTTCAACAATGCTGTCCGCAGCACAACTGACGATTCCGGCATCATCGCTGGTTTCGTCCAATAGTCTCTACACGAACAACTTCGGTTCTGTCGTGGTTACAACGGATGGCGGGAACGCAGCGAACGTTGGCCAGGCAAACGGCCGTAACGACGACGGTTTCAGCGGGCCAACGAATCTGGGTTTTACATTGTCCTTTTATGGCCAGAATTATACCCAGTTCTTCATCAATAACAATGGGAACGTGAGCTTTGGAGCCGGGATCTCAGAATACGTTCCAACTGGTCCGACCGGTGCCAACGTGCCGGTAATCTCACCATTTTTCGCCGATGTCGATTCACGAGGGACGAACAGCGGTGTGGTGCACCTTTCGCAGAGTGTCAACCAGGACATTGTTACCTGGGATCATGTTGGCTACTACAACGGCCACGATGACAAGCTGAATACGTTCCAGTTGATCTTGCGTGGACCTGGTTATGACGTGCCTGCAGGCGAAGGCCAGATCGGTTTCTTCTATACAAGCATGCAGTGGGATTCAACTGACACCAGCACCGTTGCTGCCATCGGCTTCGGTGATGGAGCAGGGAACAGCCAGGTGCTCGAAGGCTCCATCCAGCCCGGAACAGCTGCATTGGTTCAGAACCATCACATCTGGTTCAGCTTGAATGGTGGGACCGTCACACCGGTACCGCCGACAACCGAACCAACTCCGCCCTCCGCCGCTACACCGGAACCGGGATCTACTTCGTTGATCGTAGCGGGCCTTGGTGGATTGGTGTTCTTCGGGCGCAGAAAGTATCGCAGTTCAGCAACGAAGTAATCACAGCTCTAGCTATATAAACTCAGCGCTCGCGCCTAGGCTAGCAGGATGCTGAAAAAGGGTTCTGAGAGGCTTCCATAAAGTCAGATCAGGGTATCTCCAATGTATACCCAAGCTCAAACGATCGCGTATACAACGTTTCTGCAAGAAGTTGTTTTTGGTGTAACCGACTAACCTGGGTCGAAAACCCCTTTTTCAGCATCCTGCTAGCGCTAGGGGCCTGAACCGTGCGTTCAGGTCTCCTCCTTATTTCACAAGTTTGCGCTGCAGAAAATCTAGCCAAACATATTTGAAATTTTTGGATCATGTGGATGAGGAAAGACGGTCTGTTGGGTAGCCAAGAATGCTTACTACTCTTCCGGTGCCCTTGTCTGCATAGATGAAGGCGGTGCCTTCAACTCGATATCCGCCCTTCCATTCCACAGAGAAGCTTGTATCGGTATCTTCAATATGGATCGGGAGAGGAACGCCATCCTGTGCGATGCGCGTGGCAAGGCGATCTTCGGTATCCAACAGCC
>JBJMGK010000208.1:0-6205 GCA_045807925.1 Bryobacteraceae bacterium
GAGTGCGATCGGTATCGCCCGAGATAATTGTGGTGATGGCTTCGAAAGGAACGCAGAGTTCCTCCGCCGCAATCTGCCGGTAAGCGGTGAAAACCGAACTTGTACCGAAATCCGGCTTGCCGACGCGAATCAGAATCGTGTTATCGGCGTGGATCTCAATCCAGGATTGAGGCAAAGCTGAGTTCAGAGTATTCGCGCCGACCGCACCGGTGTTGGTCTGCGCAGTTTGGGCCCCCAGAAAGCGCAAGCCGACCAGCAACGCCCCGCCGGCCTTTACAAAGCCACGACGCGAAAGTGATGCCCCAAACACATCTTTCGAACCGCTTCGTGTTTCGATTTCGTTCGCTGTCATAACACCTGCTTCGGACTTGCCATCTGAGTGCCTGCGAGTTGCACTGCTTGCATGATAGCCACGTACGTTCCGCAGCGGCAAAGGTGAGGTGAGACCCCGGCCGTGAACGCCTCTTTAATCTCGGCTGTCGTGGGTGATGGATTGCGCTCCAACAACTCAGTGGCCTTAATCATCATTCCGTTCTGGCAAAATCCGCATTGGGGCGCTTGCTGATCTATCCAAGCCTGTTGTACCGGGTGAAGGGTCTTTGTGGCCTGCTCAGGAGTCAGACCTTTCTGTTTGGCCCAGCGGGCAGGAAGACCTTCGAGTGTAGTGACTTCCTTGTCGCCCACCGCTGACAAAGGCGTGATGCACGACCGAACCTCTTTTCCGTTCAGAAGCACGGAGCAGGCGCCGCATTGGGCGAGTCCGCAGCCGAACTGAGGACCGGATAACTCCAGGTTATCTTTTAGAACATACAGTAGAGGCGTGTCACCCGGTGCTTCCACCTCCCGCTTCACGCTGTTGACGACGATTGTGGCCATCGCAACCTCCTTATACACCTAGATGCTCCGAGTTATCCTCCCGTGAGCTTCCGACATCCGCTGACATTATCGTACGGCGCAAGCAGTGAGGGAAGATATCCCAATCCTGCCGGATCATTGCCTATTTCTGTCGGGGAATTACTTGTTATACGTTTTGTACCCGATTTGGCGCTACTTCGTGTTTCGTAGATAGAGTTCACACGACGAGAAAGGGCACGGACCGGTGAAATCGGCGGTGAAGTGCAAAATCGGCTCGTAGAACTCAGAGCAGAAAAATACGACATTGTCTTCTTGGGTTCTCCGATTTGGGGCTCAGCGCTTCCAGCTCCGGTACGGGCTTCCTGAGAACGCGTGATCTCTCAGGAAAAACATTGGTCCCATTCTTCACGTATGGGTGGTGCGGTGCTACCAGTGCGCCGGAGACGATCGCCAAGCTTTTACCTCGTGCTAACGAAGAAAGAGTTGCCATACGTTCTCTGTATGATCGGAACTGAAGCTGATTGCCTTTACGGAACCTATTCCCACGGTTATCTCGGTCAGGACCTTTCCTAAGCGATCGAGTATTTTCACGACGCCTTTCGAAGTGCCTACTGCCAGAGTTCCGTCGGACCGGAACGCAAGAGATTCGGCATCGATCTTCAGGGGTTCGGACATACGAGTGCCAGTTTGGGTGTCCCATAAAGAAATCGTCCCATCGCTGTTAGCTGTGGCGAGAAGCCTAGAATCTGGGCTGAATGCCAGGCTCGAGACCAAATACGACTGCCCAGGCGTGTAAAATCGCGGTCCCTTTAAGTCTTGGACGGCCTCATAGACTGCTTGTTCCGCATTTGGCGTCTTCGACAGAGCAGCGGCGTGAAGCGCAAGAAGAACGCGTAGATCCGGATTCGTGATGCCCGCCGAAAGCGCCGCGAATTCCAGCGAAGAAGATTTCGCGCGCTCCCGGGCTGCCACGCTCCTTTGAGACTTCGCAAACGCCGCAGCGCCCAGCGCAGCGACGAACAGCAACACAAGCACCGCGGCCAGTCTCCGGCGCCGCTGTCGCTCTTGTTCGAAAGCTCGTTGGCGCGCTAGTTCTTCATCCTGCCGTATCTGCTCCAGCGCCGCGCTTGCATCTATGAAAGCGCGCTCCTCACTATTGAGGTCGTCTGGCCGAACGATTAGCCACTGCCTGGCTTCTGCCAGAAGCTTACTGCGAAGCAGCGCGTCCGGGTGACGTCCCTCGTGCTCCCACTCCTGCCTGCTCGCATTCAACCGTTTTTGCCAGAGCTGGAACTCTTGATCCTCATCCATCCACTGGGCGAGTCTCGGCCAGCTCTGGATAAGTGCCTCATGTGCAATATCTACGCTCTGCTCCCATGTGCTCACTTGCGTTGAGATGCGCTTAGCAGGTGCAGCGGCCGCTAGCCGGATTGCCGCCTCAATCGTGAGCAAACGAGCCTCCGGACCAGCTAGCTTAGCGATGACTTGCTCAACTAGCCTGCGATCTCCGTGCGGCGCTACCAATTCGCTAATCCGAACCCGCCGGCGCGCCGCTTTTCCGGTTTCGGTAGCCTGTACCAAACGCAATAAGATACGGCGCAGAATCAGCTGTTCTGGTTCGGAAAGCTGCGAATAGATTTCCTCGGCGCGACGCTCGAGAGCACCCGCCACCCTTCCAATTGCCTGGTACGCAGTATGCGTAAGACGTCGGCCTTCTCGTCGCTGCCAAAGCTCAAGCAATGTATATTGCAGCAATGGCAGCGAGCCTGGCTGGTTACGCAGCTCTTCCAGGAGATCATCTATCAAGCCCTGCTCAAATTCCGCACCGGTTAGCAATGCTGGCCTTTCAATGGCACGCCGAAGGTCCGCTTCTTGCATCGGTACCACCAAGACTTGGTGATCGGACATCGCCGCAGCTAGGGGCGGATAACCGGAGCACTCACCGTATAGATCAGCGCGCAAGGTCAGCAAAACGACGGTTTGACCGCCGGGCTGCAATGCTGCAGTGGTCAGGTTGCTGATCATGGCGGCACGGGTTTTCTCGTCCTGGCATTGAGTGAAGATCTCCTCGAATTGGTCGATAAACACTACAACCCTACGGTTTGCCGCCGAACCATTGAGCGCTAGACGCGTGATGAGATGAAGAGTGCGTTCACTGGCAAGAAACTCCTGGACGGTATGGCGAATCGAGGTCGGTGTTTTTTCGGCCGCGATAGCGATAGCGAGATTTTCTAGCGGCTCTTGTCCTGGCCGGCAGATCACGATGGGCCAGCTCTCGCTGCCTTCCAGTTCACCGCGTCGGATTGCTGCTAGCAGGCCAGCGCGCGCTAGCGACGATTTTCCGCTACCAGAAGGTCCTATCAAAGCGAGAAACCGATTCTCGGAGCGGGCGGGGGATGTGCGCAATTCGTCGATCAGCCATCCCACCAGAGCCTCCCGGCCAAAAAAGAAGGCTTCGTGTTCCAGGTCGAAGTACTCCAGACCTCGATAAGGATTGCCGTTGATCCCGATTTGCAGGTCCGGATTCCGCCCTGGTTCCTCACCGCGAATTCCACTAAGCAGATTATGGAAGGCAACGTCGTCGTCCAGCGACTTCGTAAATTCCACCCAGGTGGTCGAGACGAGAAAGGCCGGTAATTTACTGCGCTCTTCGCGTTTCGATCCAGGCAGCAGGACCGGGATTACCCGGAACTCACCGCTGCTCTGGCTGACGCGCCGGTCGATAGCCGCCAGCATCTCTTCGCTTTGCCAACGACCTAAGCCGCTCGGCCCGATGAATACTGCGCACGTCGAGGAGCGGTTCAGTCCGCTCTCGAGGGCCTCTTGCCATGCCGACCCAGGCACCAGGTTCCACTTGTCGAACCACGGTTGCACGCCTGCTTCTGTCAGGCGGGTTGCGAGTTCCTGGACTGCCGGCTTATCGGCCGCGTTATGGGAAAGAAGACGTCAAAACGCCGCTCCCCAGACATACGAGTTCTTTAGAATCTATCAGAATTTTCTGGGGTTTGTGCATAAATCCAGCTCCACAACAAATATGAAAGGAGGTGGCATTAGAAGTACAGGAAGTTGTCAAAGAAGAATATGGCCGAGAATGTTTGGCTTTGTCGCGCTCCGGCTCCTTGCCCGTACTGCCACGCTAACCTGTTACCCTTGCGAACAGTCGCAACATCAGGCGTCCGTTCCGGTCTCGGCTTTCTGAGCGAAAAATGTCCTCGTCCCGCTTGCGCCGTGAGTCCCGGGCCCGAAACGGGCTTGGGGATCCTCGGTGCCGGTGCAGCTGAGCTCGATGCCGACTAGGGCCCGCATCGTCGAGTACTTCTACGTCTAGCGCGTTGGGCGGACTTGGTGCCTACGATAAGCGTCACGCTGGTGACATCTGACATCCAGCGGAATCGTACCGCCGTTCCATAGGCCGATCGGGCTCGAGATCCGCGCGATTATGTGTAGAATGAACGGCTATTGTGGGAGGCCTATCCGATGAAGCAGGTCCACGAAGCGAGGATCCCCGCGTAGTCCTTGCAGTTCGGGCATCTGGCAGACGAAGGCAAGATTGCTGGAACGGGCCTGATAAGCCTCCTCCAGCCATTTCAGCGCCTGATCGTGATCTCCCAACGCAGCATAGATACGGGCAAGCCCTGAGCTGAGCGTGGAAAGCGGGCGCTCGACTTCGAGTTCTTCGGCGATCCGCCTGGCTTCTTCCGTTCTGCCGGCAGTCGCGTAGATGATCGCGAGAGCGCTCTTGCCCCACAAGCCTGAGCCAGGAACCCGGAAGCATCTCTCCGCCTCCGCCACCGCTTCATCAAAGTGCCCTGCACGCGAGAGCAGGACTGCGAAAAGCGACTGGGCGGCCATCAGCGAGGGATCGAGGTCAATCGTACTGCGAATGTGTGCAATTGCGCGATCATGCTGCCCGACGAAAGAGTACGCCGCTGCGAGATTAGCATTGATCGGACTCGAAAGCGGGTCAAGGTCCAGGGCTCGCTCCAGTTCCAGGACCGCCTCCTCAAACCGGCCCATCGCAGTAAACCATTCGCCGTACGCGAAATGACCGGCAGCGTCGTTTGGAGCCAGCTCGAGCCCCCTCCGGATTTCAGCTTCGGCGGTGGACCAGTCCCAATCGTACAGAAGATGGATGAGACCGAGCGAGGAATGGACACCAGCGGCAGTCTCGTCAATCGCAACGGCCCTAAGTGCAGCCGCCTTAGCCTTGGGAAAGGCATCGGCTGGAGCAAGCGTCCCAAAATGACCCAGCATGCTGTAGACGTACGCGAGCACTGCATAAGGCTCCGCAAACGCCGGATCCGCTTCGATGGCCTGTCGTGTGTACGCGAGGCCTTTCTGAAGGCCCTCGGGACTCCACTTGTTGGCGTAATACCAGCCTTTGACGAACAGGTGATACGCTTCGCGGTTCCTACTCGGCCGACGGATAAGATGTGCGTTTTCGTCGTCGCTCAGTTGGAACTGTAGCTGCTTTGCCACCTCGCCGGCTATCTCCTCTTCCACGGTCAGAACATCGCAAAGGGTCCGCCTGTACTCGCCGCCCCAGAGTTGGGATTCGCGAGCAGTGTCGACCAGCTCCGCATCGATGATGAATTGATCTCCGCGCTCGGCGACACGGCCGGTCAGGACGGCCCGAGCGCGCAACTCTCGACCGGCTTGAATGGGCTCGGCACGTCTGTCGCGATAACGAAACATCGTTGTGCGAGGAACCACACGCAAGCGCCTCAAGCGTGCGAGCCTGTTAATAATCGCGTCCGTTATACCGTCGGTCAGATACTCCCTCTGCTCGTCTGTCGCGCTTTCAAAGGGGAATACAGCAATGGAGTCTTCGAATTCACGAGGTCGAGATCTTATTGAGCCGTTCGGCGTCACTCGGGGGCGCTTCAGTTCAGCGAGCAAGGCCGCGCCATCGGGATAGCGCCGAGTACGATCCCCTTCCAGGCACCGCGCGATCACGGCATTGAATTCGGAGGTTAGCTGCGGATTTACATGCGAAGGTGGGACGTAGGCTCCGGTGGCAAGCGCATTCATCGCAACGGTTTCTCCCGAAAAAACACGCTGGCCTGTTGCCACTTCATACAGCACTGCACCCCAGCTCAACGACTACCGGCTAAAGCCGGTAGGTTCAGATACGACTGAAAGTCGAGGGACACGGCTGAAGCCGTCTGAAGCGTTCCCGGCTTAGAGCCGGCTTAAGGCTCGATGGGCGCGGTTATCTTGAATCCGTGATCATCTTCATCCCACGTTTGGTTCTCAATGTATGCTTTGATGGTCTCTTCATCTACCGCGCCCACCGTCGCGCAAAAATATCCACGCGCCCACAGATGCTGGCCCCAGTAGCGTTTCCGCA
>JBJMGK010000209.1:0-6336 GCA_045807925.1 Bryobacteraceae bacterium
ATCTTCCGCGAAGCCAGATTCTGCTGATATGGGATCTCCTGATCCGTGGTGATGATGACCTCGAAATCGGCCGCTTCCGCTGCCGCCAGTAAGGCACCGTTTTTTAGGCCCGCGAGTTTGGCGTACGCCGCTGTCTCGCAGTCGTGTCCTGAGAACAGGAATCGGAGTCTTTGGTCAACGCACTCATCCAGCAGGATCTTCACGATACCCGAGCAAGGCGGAGTTCTTTTGATTCTTCAAGGACCTGGACGGCGAGTTCACGGCTCACCGTTGGGAAACCTTCCAGGAAGTCATCGAGAGATTCACCGTTCTCCAAGTATTCGAACATCGTTTTGACCGGCACACGGGTGCCTCTAAAAACCGGCGTTCCGTGCATCAGCTCAGGATCTCGCGTGATCGGTTCCTGCATGCTTCGATTGTCGCTCAATGTGCCGGCCGTGGAGCGCAGTCAGTCCCAACATGCGAGAAGTTCGTCAGGGAGAGACCTGAAGATGTCGTGCACCAAGTGCGATGCCATTGTGCAAGCCGAAGCGCCCGGCCGCCCGATTGCCCGTGGCATGGCCGGCCCTAGTCTGCTCGCGCATGTGCTCGTGTCGAAGTACGCAGACCATGTTCCGCTGTATCGGCAATCGGAGATTGGGAGTTGGTTTTGGGCTCGGATTATAAGTTTGAGCTTACCCAAGCTGAAGATATTATTGCTGTCGCGTTCAACCGACCCGGGTTGTTAGGCTGGCTGGCTCTGATCCTCGATGCTAAACCCAACACTGACGTCCCATGGAGCCAAATGCGAGTTCCACAACATGGTTCGTTGCACGATCAAAAAACATACGTACTGATCGCTTTACGCAATCGTCGAACTTCGCTGACGGATGCGGTGCAGCTTGTTCAACAAGCTTTGACCTTTGGCCGGAATGATAGAGTCTACATTGATCGCGTCATATCAGCCTTGAGCTCGCGGGATGAACCAATTGACGCCTTACTCGTGGAGTTTTACAGAGCCGCCTCGCGAGATCTCTCTATTGAGGCCCGCGCCGCTCGAAAGGCTCTTAGCTCACGTGTAGATCGGCGACACGCCAATCTGTCCGTCAACGCTAACATCCTGGGACTTACAGACGTACTCTGACCGCCAGCGGCAGCGGCGTCCCGTTTGGCCCGGAAACTCGAATTGAACGGTATTCAACGGGTTAATGAGCGCTGCTACGGCACAGACGGGACACTGCTATCTCGCTCAAAACAGGGCTGCCTGAGTTTACGGGATGCACAGTAGCGAACTGCAAGGCGTAGCTGCCGGAAAGTGCAATCATGTTCCAGCTGCACAGCAGCGCGGCTTTTATCGCCGATGAGACCACAACCAGCACATCGCGATCCACTCCAATTGACCTGCGCACATGGATGGGTTTTGGTCCTGAAGCCTAGGTTTGCCGAGAAGAATTGCGGCTGTCTGGAACGCAAACGCCCTTTCTTCGGCCGCAGTCAATTCCGACCGATGCCGACCACCAGCTCGCGCTTGCGAACTTCGTCGCGTGCGCCGTTCCGCACCCATTCGGACCTCTTGCGCAGGACGCGAAACGCCCATTCTGGTTCTGCAAGGTCGAAATTCTCGGAGAGGATGAGCGCCGCAAGATAACAATGGTCCGCGTTTCCACCCGCATCTGGGCTGTAATTCGGGCGCTGCTTCCAAGCGCGAACGACGGTTCTGACAAGCGGATTCGCCAGACTCAGTGGCAAGTTGTTCACCGTGTACTCAAGCATTTCCATCGCGCTGTGTGGGTGGACATCCCAATACGCTGTCAAGAGCGGGACCAATTTGATCGAGAGTTCCCGCCAATCCGACGGATCTTCCGTTTGGCGGAGGTGGTCGGCAACTTTGTGGGTCTGCATTCGCACTTCATCGGGAGACAGTGGTTTCATATAGCGTGTTGTCAATCTACCGCGGTGGCTGGCTCGCCAAAGCGTGGACAAGCTCCAGCCTATCCTCGCCACCCTCATACTTCAAGACCGACCACCAGTCGCCATCGCCTAACGTAGGCGCAGAGATAGTGAGTGTCAGGCCATGAATCTGCACCTCCACGCGCGCACCACACTCCCCAATGCGGGACGCATGGGAATAATTGTGAACTGCGACAACTATTGATCCTTCTCCAAGTCCCCGAAACCGAACCGTCTCCGAAGCCGGCCCGGTTTGTGCGTCCTGATTTAGTTCGGCCTCGATATCACCGGATTTATATGCACGATTGCTGTAGCAGATATGCTCGTCGGGCGCATTTGCTGTCGAGAGCCAACAATGTAGGTCAAGATCCGTCTGCGCCACCCAAGTCAGCTGCACATGGACTTCTTCCATCCGTGCCGGTGGCTTCGGCAGCCGTTCCTGAAAAACCGCTTGAAATTCGCGAATCGCGGCCGGCGAGCTGGGACGGAACTGACCGATAATCCGCGTCCGAGGCCGCCCAGACCCGTCCAGAAGCTCACGTCGGTCAATCAGCGAGCCTTTCCACGAACCATAATTTACTAGCAAGATGAACGCGTTCGGGTGGCCTCGCGCATAGTCGATCACGGCCGCTCCGAAATTGCGCCTGGAGCCCCGGAGGTATTGCTTGCACTCTACGACGATCAGGCTCCTGCTTGGGTCATCGCTGGGCCCAATCGTGAGAACGTAGTCCGGCTGTATCCCGGATTTGCGCCCTTTCCCGATCGGATCCCGCAGCGGTGTCCGGAGCTCGGTCCAGAGTTGGAGTCCTTCGCCCGGTCCGAGCGGCAAAGTCGCCAGATGGGTAGCGCGAAACGAGAACAGAATGATTCCATCGGAAGCGTGTATGGTCGCCGTCTTGCCCAACGCATCAACGATGCGGCTGCCCACCCAGACGGAGTAGACTTCATGCCGCCGCCTCCACACCGGCATGGAGAGGATTTCGTCGAGATCCTCGAGTAGCACAGAGACGTCCACCGAGCGGCGCGAAATGCGGCCGAGGATCGGCGCAAGTCTCTTACGCAGCGTGTCATCGTCCGCCGAGAGCAAATATGCACCTCGAACGATCGTGCGAAGCGCGTCGCCATCAAGTGCCGACGACTCGACATCAGTGACTCTTCTTCGAGCGGGCTGATCGAGGCCTCCATGAACCCCCACACCCTCTCGATTAGCTCGCTGAGTATTGGATCGGTGATCTGGGGAACGGGCGGTAGATGCGACGGTCCCTCCCGTTCGGCGTCGCGGAGCCATTGCACGACCTCATCCTCGTGGGGATCGATCTCAACCCAGTGCCCGGCTTCCACCCGGTATGTGACTCCCTGCTGGACGAAAGCATGGCGGATCTCGTCGGCATCGAGCGGGCCGAACTCGCCTGCGTCGAGGCTTTTCAATACCTTTCGCCAACCTCTCTCCCATTCCCGTAGGTTCCGCAGATCGAATTCGAAATCGTCCACTGAATCGCTGAACTGGAACCGCATCCTGAGTGCTCCATTGCTGCGGCGTGCCGACGCGCGCGATATGTCCAGGCATTTATGCGGCAGTGGCACTTGGGTACACGACTCTGAAGATAGGTTTCGTATTCCTGGCGGTTCCGTTTGCATGCTGGGTGCTGACTGCCCTGCTTGTCGGTGTAGCGTTGCTGTCGTCTCAGAGAGCATCCCGGCAGATCAACGCAGTCAACAGAGATTAACATTTCCGCAAGACGCTCTGGGACTTTAGCGCATCGTGGGGTAAACCGGGAACTCGGAAACAACCAAAACATCCCGCAGAAGGATAAACCCGACCGCAGTGTGAACGCTCAAATCTTCCGAACGGTTGCGAACGTTCATATAGAAGCGGCGAATCAGGAGATTCCAGGGACCCCCACCCGGTATTAATCTGCTCGGAGAACCTGACCGGGTGCCAGCGTAGAGACCCAGTGAGACCGGTTGTTTGCTGGGAAGCTTCGCACCCGATGCGAGACATGTAAGAGGCAAACTCACATCCGAATAAGCGGCGATCTCTGACGAGGTGTTGCCGGTTTTGAGCGTTCATCGGTCGTGGGTACTTTCCGAGTGCCCGACAACGCAGGAAGTGAATCTGAAACAAACCAGAAGGCCGTCGCGGATTGCGGGCCGAAGGAGGTTGATCCCCAAATTTCTCGTCGAGCCGACATCGCAGCCCCATCAGACGAAATCCGTGTAATACTAGCCCAATCAGAGGAATGATGAGCACAGGAACTATCTCCTCTCGCATCCAATGTGAGCCGGAACTCCTTGAGCAAACCATTGTTGTGATCGCGGTTAGCACCGGCATCGGATTCGCCAGCAGTTCGTCGTCGCTTAAGGAGGCCAGTATGAACAGTATTGGCCCATTAGTAAAACCAGACTCAGATCCCGGCAATCTCGGGACGCGAAAGGGGAACGCATGTCCACCATTCACCTGCACCAGACAACCACGTCAACGCCCGAGCAGTACGTTGCTGGGCTCACCGACTTCGGGCCTGGCCGCTCAAAGCTTTTTGGCAACAGCGCTGACGAGTACCTGAAGGTGCATAGCCGTGGCCCCTCGCAGGCCGACGTCACGGAAGGCTCGGGCGGCATCTGGGAACGCCTGCACTATGATTGGTCCGATGCCAACCACGTCGTCCTCACTACGACCGACTCCAACACGTGGGGACGCGCGTCCAGCCACACCTACACTTTCACACGTCGTTCTGACGGTTTGACGGACATTGACATGGTCGTCGTACGCGACGGCAAAAACCTCAAGGGTCGGCTGCTCGGGATCGTACTCGGGACCATCGGCAAGCGCGTTTTAGAAAAGGCGTTTGCAAACTCGGTAAAGGCTATCGAAGCCAGGAACGATGCAGCGAGAGCGGCACAATCAGCATCAGCCGGGTAACCATATCGGCGAGTTTAGCCTCGCGCAGCGCCCGAAATCTAGAACACTCGGTCGGAATCAGCCTTTGCATAAGAACCCGGAGGTATTGGTGAAAGCTTTGATCTTCCGCGAGACCGGAGAACCGAGCAGCGTTTTGCAAGTGACCGACATCGCTACGCCGCGGTTGGCTCCTGGTGAAGCGCTCGTTCGAATGCTGCTGAGCCCGATCCACCCATCGGATCTGCACATGGTGCGCGGGCGCTATGGCTATCAGCCGGAATTGCCTGCCAGCCCGGGCATTGAAGGCGTGGGGATTGTGGAGGCTGTAGGTTCGGGAGTGCAAGCTCCGGCTATTGGAACTCGCGTAGTTTTCGTTCACATCTGGCAGACCTGGCGCGAACAGATCGTTTGTCCAGTCGACAGACTTGTGCCCGTTCCAAACGGCCTGGACGATCCGGCCGCCGCCACTTGCTGCATCAATCCTTTGACGGCATGGGCATTGACGAAATCAAGTCACAATCTCCAGGAGGGCGACTGGCTCCTACAGACTGCGGCTGCATCCAGCGTCGGGAAGTTTGTTCTTCAATTGGCAAGGCAGTATCGATTCAAGACAATCAACGTCATCCGTCGGCGCGAGCAGGAAACGATCATACGCAGCCTGGGAGGCAATGAGGTGATCTGCACGGACGACGAGGACCTCAGGGCACGCCTGGAGCAATTGACAGCGCGCAAGGGCATTCAACGAGCGATTGACTGCGTTGCCGGGGAACTTGGAGCTGAGATTGCCCGCAATCTCGCTCCTGCTGGAACCATGCTTGTATATGGAGCCCTCTCCAGCCACCGACAGACGGACCCCGCGAAATTCATCATGCCGCTCTTCGCTCCGCGTTTGATTTATTCGACAGCGACGGTTCGCGGATGGTGGCTTCCGCAATGGGTGCGTTCTCAGCCGCTCCTCGAAATGCGGGCAGCGACGAGCGATCTGCTCACCATGTTGTCGAACGGAGCACTTACGCCGCCAGCGACCGTGCGGTATTCATTTACTAATTTTCAAGAGGCGCTACAGTTGGCAGATGGCGAGGCCGGACAGCAAAAAGTCCTGCTGGACTTCTCCGAAAGGGCAGCATAACCGGCGGCCCTCATGGCGGGCGTCGCAAACGTGGCCGTGGCCCGGCGACTCCGCTGGTTCGTATGCGTCGAAGATACGAAAAAATGTTGAGCATGAGTGCGAAGCGCTTCCGAACGTCGCCAGTCTACTGAATCTCGCATAATATAGCGGAATCAATCAAATAAAGAGGCCTGCTTCCAGAAGGCGGTGATCAGTCGCGGTCGGCGGCGCATGCGCTTGAGGGAACGGCGGGCTGCTTCGCTCAGGTCCCAAAGGTTCTTGGCACAGACGTTCGGCAGTTCGTGGTGCTTGCAGTGAGCCCAGATGTACTCCACCGGATTCAGTTCCGGCGCGTAGGGCGGCAGGTACTCGATGACCAAACGGCCTTTCTGGTCACGGA
>JBJMGK010000210.1:0-15617 GCA_045807925.1 Bryobacteraceae bacterium
GCCTGAACGTCACGCCGCATGTGGCGCAGAACGACAAACGTCGGGGCGGCAGCGCCATTGATGGGCGCACCACGCGACACGCCGGATACAAAGTAAGTCAGGTCAAGCGGAAACGGATCGAGGAAGTATTCGGGTGGCTGAAGACAGTCGGAATGCTGCGTAAGACCAGACATCGCGGCGTGCACAAGGTCGCATGGGTGTTCACGTTTGCGGCCGCTGCTTACAACCTCGTCAGAATGCGGAATCTGGTCTATACGCCAGTTCCTTCTCCATAAGTCGGGGAGAAGTGTGTCCAGACGCCAAGAAATAGGCGTTTGGTTAACCAAATTCCCCCAGGATCGCTCAAATCTTAAGCCAAACAGCCCTGCACAGGCCATCGAGAGAGCAAATTCTTCTCGTCAACCCTCGTTTTTCCGCATCCTGCTAGCGTTTAGGAATCGCTCAAGATCACGACGGAGGCATTTGGCCGTATAAAACGCGCTCTTCGCACATTTCGCTTTGCTTCTTGTGCCCGTAGAAAGGAGCATCGTGGGATATCTCGAGTAGCCACCGTGAGGGTCTGAGATTTAGACTTTAGGCGACTACGGCGAGGAGGTTGCGAAAAAGGGCATGAGAGTGGGCGCGGTCCTCCAAAAAAACGCGGTTTCTTTGTGCGCGGCCCGTCGGACTGGCCGCTTTTTGCTCGGCTTGTATCCACAGTCCTGCCAGTGTGCCAGGATCGTTGCAGCTTACCCTGTGCATACCTCTGGACCGAAAGCGAATCCGCCTAGATCTGGGGTGCGACAGCCTTTCAGCCGCTGCAAGGTGCAGCTGCAGCCCAAGGCAGGCAATGACGGGAGATCGCGCGGACGCTTAAGCCTGTGCGCTGTTTGCCGTACATTCCGTCGCAGGCAACGCTGCCCCGTGATAGCATCGCCCCTGACGTGATTCGGCGATCTTTCCTCTTTGTCGCTCTTACAGCGGCGTTCGTATCCGCGCAGACTACTCTCTCGAAGCAGCGGCTCTCCCGTATTGATACCCTTCTCGAGAGCTACGTCCAGCAGAACAAGATTCCGGGCGCTGTCGCGCTTACTCTGCAGGACGGAAAGCCGGTGTACGAACGCGCATTCGGATCGGCCGATAAAGAAGCCGGCAGACGTATGTCGCCGGATACGATCTTCCGCATTGCCTCGCAAACAAAAGCAATCACCAGCACAGCCGTACTAATACTCGTTGAAGAGGGCAAGATTGCCATCGACGAATCCGTGGGCGACTTCATCCCGACATTTAAGAAGACAACGGTTGAGGAAGCCGGCGGCGTCGTGGTTTCAGCGAAACGTCCGATCACCATCCACGATTTGCTTACCCACACCGCAGGCATTTCCTACGGCACGGAACCCAGCGTTGCCGCAGCCTACCGAGAAAAGGCGCTTGGCCCGGCCGCCGGCTACGGCTGGTACACAGCCGAAAAAGACGAACCTATCTGTGCCACCATGGAGCGCCTTGGCACGCTTCCATTCGTCTCACAGCCCGGCGAGAAGTTTGTGTATGGTTACAACACCGATATCTTCGGCTGCGTCGTCGAGAAGGCTTCTGGCATGCCGCTCGACAAATTCATCGAAAGCCGAATCACCTGGCCGCTCGGCATGAACGACACACATTTCTATGTTCCGCAGGCCGACAGGGACCGCCTCGCGGCGGTCTACTCGAGCACCGACTCCGGTTATGAGCGTGCCCCCGAAGGAGCGAAGGGACAAGGTTCGTATGTGGATGGCCCGCGTCGGAGTTTTGCGGGCGGAGCGGGGCTGACCTCGACCGCACATGATTATGCGCGATTCCTGGAAGCGATCCGCCGCGACGGCGCACTCGACGGTGTCCGAATACTCTCGCCGCGAGCGGCACGGCTGATGCATACAAATCAATCGGGCGGTCTGCATTCGAACACCGGGCTTGGCTTTGGCTATGGATTCGAAGTCGTGGATCGATATGGCGCGAAGGACCTTGCCGGTGTGGGAGCGTTCGGCTGGGGCGGCGCCTACGGTACGACATACCAGGTCGACCCGGAGAGCAGGCTAGTCGTAGTGTTTATGATGCAGCTGGTCCCGAACAGGACCGACGTGCAGCAGAAGTTCATGGACGTGGTTTACCAAGCCCTCGAATAGGGAATAAACGCGGGGATTAGATCAAAGTGGCGGCATCTCAATCCCGGACCAGTCGGCGAATGATCATTCCGTGGTGTTCACGTGACTGATCGGCGTAGCGTTGTTCGTATCGCTCCCACTTTTGGAAGTGCTTTCTACTAAGGAAACACGCACACGGAGCGGCACTAACTCAAGGTCCGTCTGAAAAAGTATTGCGGTGTAGCCTAGCTGGAAACTGGGCAGTGTTTTCACTCGCCAACTCAAGCAGCTATTCCGGTCTCTATCTTCGGTAGGTCCCAGTGTACGTAAGGGAGGGCTTACGTACTGCTCAGTACGTCCTGACCGCAACTAGGCTTGACGCAATTACGGACAGTGTCCAAAATGCAATCTAGTACTTACGTACAGCATGTCACGACTTTTCGCATATGCCCGCGTCTCGACCAGCGAGCAAACCACCGATAATCAACTGCGCGAGATTACAGCGGCAGGATTCAGCATCGACCGCAAACGCACCGTTGCTGAAAGCGTCTCGGGCAGTGTAGCAGCGGGCCAGAGACCAGGGTTCAGTAAGCTGATTGATCGTATGGAGGAAGGCGACGTTCTGGTAGTGACAAAGCTTGACCGGCTTGGACGCAATGCCATAGACGTGCGATCGACGGTGGAAAAGCTGACCGCTTTAGGCATCAAAGTCCATTGCTTGCAACTTGGTGGAGCAGATCTCACCAGCGCCGCCGGAAAGATGACCATGCAAGTCCTATGCGCTGTCGCCGAGTTCGAGCGCGATCTGTTGATTGAGCGGACGCAATCGGGCATCAACCGCGCCAAGTCAGAAGGCAAGCACATGGGGCGCAAGCATTCACTCACTATCGAGCAACGCGCGGAAGTTCAGCGCAGGCTAACGGCCGGCCGTTCAGTACGGTCGATCGCCAGCGAGTTCAGCACTACCCGCCAAACTATCATGCGGGTCAGACAGCTAGCTGCTTCTGGCAAGAGTCTGGGATAACCTCTTTTCCGTTCAGCCGATCTTTCCGGGACGGCCTTCCCCTCCAGCGAAAGACAGGCAAGACGAGGAGACAGGTGCTCACCTTACGGATATCTCCCTAGGAATACTCACAAAGGTAGCTGTGGTGATCGCAGCGGGCCGCTAATTTGTTAACGGTGGCATCGAGTTGAATAAACTCCCTGAGGCGACGAATCAGCAGCATCGTGACAAGAGGGAGGCCAGACTACTAGAGGATGGCAGGCTGTGCCTGCAGCTCGGGTATTTCCAGGGTGCGCTGAACGCCTCATCGCAAATACGTCAGAATTCCGATTGGGCAGATTCCGCCGATCTCATCAAATGGATTGCTCGCATCTATCTCGGTGAGCGTCATTGGGCAGAAGCCTCGCAGATGACCCAGACCATGGCCATGCTGAAGCAACTTCGCGGTGGCGTGGGATTTGCAGAATGTGCTTGTCTATCGACGAGAATGTTTGAGACACATGTTGTTGCTCGGCATCTCCAAGAGGTTCTACAGCTTATAGATGATCAGCACGGCGTTCTTGTGACTTGGCATCCGTCAGCTGTTCTCTGCCTTGCGGAATACGCACGGCAGAGTAAGGATCTGAAATCTGCCATTTCGTTGACGAACATCGCTCTAGGGTTCCGTTCTGTATTTGTTTCGTTAGCAGACGTCCGCCGATTGGCCAGTTTACTGATTTGTCTCAGAGCGCCAGCTGCTCTGTGGGCTGACTGGTGCAGTATTTGTATTCAGCACTTACGATTCGCCGGGCATCGGCCGGCGATATTCCGGTCTAAGCTTGCGACATCGAAAGATGCTGAGAGCTGGGCTTTGTCGGAAGCAAGAAATAGCGAACAGATACTAAGGGCGGTATTGGCCCAAGCTCCTCGCGAGGCTTGGACTCTGTTGCAAAAGGTAGCCCCGCAGCTCTATGAGGCAGGGTCTCACCTCGCACATGACGTAAGGAGTCGATTTGCGCCTTCCGAAGTTGCGGGACCTGCGGTCGCTGACCATCTATGGTCAGAAGAGCGGTCTTTGCGTTATCGGTACTTCTGGTACGACATGATCTCTGGAGACGAACAAAACCTTGTGAGAAATGGAGACTGGGCCATGTTCGGCCTACCGACCGAGGATTATTCGATGGGTTTAGCTCAATGGTGGCGGATTTTGGAGTCGGTACTGAAACGATCAATCATAAAGCCGCTCGTATCTAAGTTCGCGGAGTGTCCAGAGCTGGCGAGTCTGGACAGGAACAACCTCACTTTGAGCAGACAGAAGGAGGAGGCTGTTTTCCTCGATAAGCTTGCCTTTCCTGATCGTGCGAGCAAGATGACTCTGGGCGACATACTGCTCGTTCTAAAGAAGTGCGAGTCTACGAATGATAGGGGTATCGTCGGGTCCAGAATGCGCATCGAAGCTGCAAAGTTTCTGAAGAGCTACTCGACTCAGATTGGACCTCTTACCAAAGGAACGCCCTTTTCACCTTCCCACCTGAACGAGCAAAACATCACTTGGTTCCGCAATCGCTCGTCCCATGACGGCTCAATGTCTCTAGTCGATGCGTCGATAGGTTGTCTCCTCTCTAAAAGAATCTTGAACGGCTTCTATGCGCCTGTGATAACAAGCTGGGGATTTGAGGCACAACTATTGTGAGGCTCCGGAAGCGGTGCTCCGAGCCGGGCGCGAGGAGACCGTCGTCTCTCGAAAGACCTTTCGAAGGAAATTCCTCTTTTATCGGCTCGGCTGAAACTTCGGACTGCCAAGCTGCCAGAGCAGGAAGCTCATCTCGTCCGCCAATTTTTCATACTGCTGCTGTTTCGTTCCGCCCATGTTCCCGTGTCCCCCGGCGAAGTCCACGCGTAACAAGACTGGTTTACCGCTGGAACTCGCCGCCTGTAGGCGAGCGCCCATTTTTCCCATTTCCCATGGAGACACGCGCGGGTCGTTCATGCCGGTTTCTAAAAGGACCGCTGGATATGCCGTCTTGTCTTCCACATGATCATAGGCGCTCATGGCGTGTAGCGCCTTAAAACCTTCCTCTGTTTTCGTCGTTCCGAATTCAGGAATGTTCGTCTCGCCGTTTTGTGTAGTTTCGGAACGGAGTGTGTCCGACATACCGACGACGTCAATGGCGGCCGCGAACAGATCGGGGCGTTCTGTGATCGCGCGTCCAATTAGAATGCCACCTGCGCTAACGCCTTCTCCCGCCAAGTGCGCTGGCGAAGTGTATTTGCCATTGATCAAATACTGCGCACAGGCGATGAAGTCCTTCCAGGTGTTCGCCTTTGTCCCCATCTTGCCCGCGAGATGCCATTCTTCTCCGTACTCGCCTCCGCCTCGCACGTGGCAAACGGCATGGACTCCTCCGCCGTTTTCGAACCAGGCAAGATTTGTGGGCTCCAAGAATGGCGGATAGCTGACCCCATAAGCACCGTAGCCTTCCAGCCAGGTGGGATTCAATCCGTCCAGCTTGATACCTTTTCGAGAAGTGATCGAAAGCGGAACGAGTGTTCCGTCGTAGCTTTTCGCCTTCACCTCTACGGACTCGATGTTCTCGGGATTATCGTAAGGACCAGCGGGCTGAAGCTTCGTGTCCGTGACCTGCTTTGTCGAGGGATCGTATTGGTATATTCGGAACGCCTTCGTCCACGAGGTCAGGTTCAGCAACGCTCCCGGCAATCCTGCATTGGTACGAACGCGAACGGACCCGTCAAACGGCAACGCCATGCGCTCCGGCCGAGCATTGCCGTCATATGGCACCCGTAGCACGCGTCCGATACCGCCATCCAGCAGTTGCACGTACAGCGCGTCCTGAGCACCATGCAATTCTTGAAGCACCGCGCCCCCAGCCGGCACGACAACTTCCGCCGACTTGAGATCCGGTTTGCGAGCGTTCATCCGCAGTAGTTTGTAACGTGGATCGTCCTTGTAAGTCAGTGCATAGAGCTCATCGCCGTGGACCACAATGCTGGTCACGCCGTCGGCCATATCGGCTACTTTGCGCCACTGCGGGTTGGCTCCGCCGACACTAGTTGCCGGGGCGATATAGTAGGCGCTGTTCGGAGTTACACTGCCGTTCACTACGCCCAAAGCCCAATTCGAGCCGTATGGTATCTGTACGGATGAGATCTGGCTGGGTTCCACATTGATCGACGACACCACACCATAACCGAAAACCTGCTTGTCCTTCACAGAATCAGTCCCTAAGACGTGCATATAGGCCCGGAACTTCTGCCTTACTTCCGACTCCGGCGCACCCAGGGTCAATTGCTGGACGTGACCGTAGACGAATGAACGATTGTCGGGCAGCCATGACACTTCCCACGCTTCGGCCCCAACATGAGTGATGATGTCGCCGGTCTCGCGGCTCGTTGCAATGTCGAAGACGCGCAACTCGCCATCTAATTCGGACCCGCCGGGAATAATACAGACCGCCAGGTATTTGTTGTCCCTCGACGGAGCATATCCCCAGATGGTGTTTTTTCCTTTCTTCTGAGCGGCAGGGGCGAGTTTCACTTGTTCAGGGTCGACGAGCAGGGTATCCTGCCCGTTTAGCCCGTTTCTTCTGTAGATCTTGAACACGTTCTCGCCAGGCATTTGCTTGGACACGAGATATATGTCCCCGGGGAGCCTTCGCGCCCCGACTTGTGGCACTGTTTGGTCTAGTTCCTTGATTCGCGCCAGCAGCCGATCGCGTCCGGGAATTCTGGCCAGCAGCGAACGCGTATAGTTGTCCTGCCCCTTGAACCAGGTCTGCACAGCGGGATCGTCTAGTTTCTCCATGTACCGATAGCGATCGGAAACAGTTATTCCGTGATAGTCGTCGGTTACCGGCTTCACTGGTGCGGGCGGGGGCGTTTTCAATACGTCCCCAATGCTCTCCTGACCACGGATGGCAAATGTCAGCATGGCAATGCTGAGCGCGGGGGTTAGCATTCGCGAAAGTCGCATACGGATCAGCAGAGTCTATCACCGTTTTGCCCGTCCGCCGGTGCCCAAGTTTTCGTATTTGAGACTCCGGGCAGGCATCGTCGTCAAGGCGGTTGTGACCAAAATCGCGATTAGCGATAGCTGTATTGGACACGTTGCTCTTTCCTTCGTACGTCGTGTCCTGCTGATGGGCGGGCGGACACAGACATACGCCAATTCTTAAGTTCGACGCCAATGCGGTCCTTGGCCGAATCCGTCGTAGCCTTCGGAGTGGTTCGGAGGTCCTATACTGAATTACCCCAGATGCGAAAAGCGGCGGCGAACTTCGAGGCGGTGCGCGTCGTGGGACGTGAGTTCCCGGATCTGTGCGAGGGCACCATGTACGGTTCCCCAGCGCTCAAGCGTGGCAAGCGTCTCGTCGCGTGCGTCGCTATCCATCGCTCTGCGGAACCTGGGTCGTTGGTCGTCCGCACCGACTTTGAACAACGATCTGCGTTTCTCGACGAGGATCCGGGAACGTACTACATCACGGATCACTACGCAAAGCATCCCGTTGTTTTAGTGCGGCTGGCCCGCTTGCAACCGGATCAGTTGCGCGACCTCATCGCCGCGGGCCGCCAGTGCGTTCTCACCGATGCCGCGCGGTCGCGGAACACGAGCCGAGGGCAACGGGATCAGGGTCAAGTTGGAGACGATAATCGACCAGGTAACCAGGACGGCCAGCCGCCTGGGTCAGCGTAACTTCTGTACGCCACAACCGGAAGAGCACTTGCGCGTCATTTCTGGTCCTCCAAAAGTCGGTCAGGGCAAACTTCTTGCCGGCAATGCGATCGGAATGGCAAAGCTTTCCGGCGGCGGTACATCAGCTTGTCTCGGAGGAAGCACGATTCTTATCTGTTGCTGCGGAGGCGCGTTAGTCAGCAGGCCGCAGAGTTGCGCGAGCAATTGAATATTCCCGCGGGATTCACGGGTTAGGTTTCCAGCCTCTTTTATCGCTGCGATCGCCGTCCTCAGATCTTTCGATCTCTTGGCTTCGGTCAAAATTGCAGCTGTTTCCGCATAGAGCTCTTCAGTGCGGGCATGCAGAACCCGGACGTGATTGATCAAAGCGTTGGCACGTACGACATCATCGGCCTCACGGGCTCGCTGGAGCGATTCCGCTACATGATCCAATTTGTGCCGGTATAACGCTGGCGCTGAAATCGAGAAGCGCCTCGCTATGCTTCGATACGGGTGACCCTCCAGCAGGCTTGCCTCTATACTTTGGCGCTCATCATGGTTGCAGATTGTGCAGGTTCTGGGCATCTTCCAGCTACGGATCTGCTAATCCTGCCCTCTCTCATGAGTGTACGTAGGTGGGACGCTGATTGGAAAAATGAACTTAAGGGCCACCAATCCACAGGGTTTCAATTCACAAGTATCTCGGTTTGACTTGTGTTTCCGACTTTTACCTCCCATATGGAGCAGCACTGAGCTTTGCATACACTTCAAGTGTTCACCGAAATCGGGGCCGAGTCCAGAGAAAAGCCTTTACTGAACTATCGTTTCGGCGGTGAGGTGGACAAGGTGGCTTAGGTGGGTTCTATCAGGTTACCCGGTACCTACATAACGACTGCATACTTTTATATGAGAACGATGCCCAATTAACCCACCTAATCCTTCTGCTCCACCCGCTCACTTACCGGGAAATATCACCTTCCATTGCTGACAGCCATGAAGGGTCGTATCTCGCTTGAGGTGCAATTGAAATTCCCCGAACCGCCTGTCTACCCGATCGCCAAAACACCGTCCTGTCCGTTTCTGGAAGAATCCATCGCGATCGACACTCTCCGCAATGAAGTCGGGCAAGGACTCTCGCAGCCTCAGGGCTTCGGTTGTGGGCTTATTCGAGGTGCCGTTCCAGGCCGTCATTTTCAACTTCTCGAAGATCTTCGCCACGGTGAACGGCTCTCCGTCGAAGACGTCGTACAGAGTTTGCAGGAACACTTCCCACTGTGCAGCTTCTGGATCGGAGTCTCGGTAGAACGCTTCGGCGTTTGCAAGGAAACCGGGGATTCCAACGTGCTCAAGAATGCCACCAATGGTCGTTGACCAATTTTCGTAACTACCGAGCCGTTTCAGACCCGGTTTAGGTCGCCCGGCCGCGTACCAGACCCGAGCGAGCGTTAAGAGCGCGGCGAGCAGGTCGCCGCGGCGGGCGGAAGTCCAAGCTTTCAGGTCTTCGATCTTAAAATTGTCTCGGGTGAATGGTCGCGACACTTTCGCATCCATCCGGATCCAATAACATCGTCTCGGCATATCGCCACCGAGCTGGATATTGTTCCCGGTGGCTATCCACGTGGACTTGACCGGAAGGACAAGCTTGTCGTGGGTCCGCATTGCTCGATCACAATGCGTCGTTTCCGTCAACAACTTGCATAAATCTGGATTGTCCAGCGGACGACTTATGTTGTCAATGATAACGACGGATGAGCCGCCCATAAGGGCAGTGGTGATCTGCTTTCGCCATTCGTCTTCGTCTCGAGGTGCGGACGACATCTCGCCCGGCCGCCCTGTTGCCACAATCGCGACCTGGTCTGCCAGAAGGCTCTTGCCGGTACCAGCCTGGGGTGCGTCTAGCAGCGCCATCGGGCTCGGGGCGTTCATCGCTGGTTTCAAGATTGTGGTCAACATGAGCGCGATGGCGTTCGCCTTGCTGGCTTCGTCGACGAAGGGAAACTCCCCAATAGCCTGATCGAGAAGTTCCCGGCTATTCACAATGTCTTCCTCAGACGGCTGTTCAGGAATCGGCGGTACGGTCAAGGTTGGATCAGGCGCATAGTAGAGAAGAGTTGCCGGATCGTAACCTGGACGGTCAAGGATCGTACCGTCTGGCCTGATGATCGGTGCTTCAACGACGCCCTCCAATGGACAGAATTGCCACAGCGAGGGTTCCAGTGCGAGAATGTCACGGACCACGTCGATGGGTGGCGGGCAATCATACTCGTTACCGGCGTGGGTCGATCTGAAGTAGTCCGCTGAACGTGCCAATCGCCCGCGGAGAGCGGCCTCGGAGACATTGGTGATAATCTGCTGTTGCTTTTCGTTCCGCACTACGGCGACCATCGAACCGCTGCGTGCGAATAACGTGGGAGGTTCATTTCCCAGTTGTAGTGCGGCGAGGGCTTCGTCTGACATCTCACGAAGCTGACGGGCATTGGAACAGATCCGAGGTAATCTTCCCAAAGCCTGCATGGGAAACCCCCAATCATCGATGGTCGAGGAACTCATGAACGCCCCCACCGTCGAGAACTTCTGACGATACGCGAAATGTTCCTTGGAGGACCTGGCTGTTCACACTGCCGCTGGTTGACGATTTGTAGGCAAGCTTCGATGGCTTCGTCACAGACTTTCCGGCGGCGAAGAGTACCGACGAGAGACACCAAGGTAAGGTGCTGGACACCTTTCGGAATCTTCCCGTCATTGGGGATGCTGTATGTTGGGTTTCCTCCAGGGCCTACACGATTCTGGGTTAAATGCTGACACAGGCTTAAGAGGTCGGCGGTATGGTCTTCAACCTGAAGGGGTGCACCACGGAAAACTTTCCCAGTAAAAGTAAAGTACCGAGCCGTGCCATAGATCTCAATCCTGCCGTCTTCAACTTTCACCGACAGCGACGTAGGTATGCGGCCTCGACACCATATCTTCACACCCACATTGCTCGGACTGATTTCCATATAGGTGTCTGCAAACCTCTCGAGAATGCCCCGGCACCACTCCTTCGGATTGCCGGTGACCGGTTCCAGGCAATTGTCCACATCAATACCAACGAGGCCATCAGGCTCGGACAAGACGAAGCCGATGCCACTGTATCGCTGCGGATGTTGTTGTAATACACGGACCACTTCTTCGCAATCTGACCAGTCCCGTGGATCGGTCGTCGATGCTTTGTATCCGTCGGGCCGGTAAGGGACTTTGTCTCCGTTTTCACGGTGCCACAATAACCAGCGTCGGAGTTCGAGAAGGTCGTCAGGGATTCTCACCGTTCGAATCTCCAGTTCACCTGCTTTCAGCCGGCAACTTCGTGGTCATTGCAACCCTCGATCGGTGTTAGCATTCTGCAGTTGCGCCAGCCGTTCGAACCGTTCTAAGACCCGCTCCTTACTCTTCGGATTTTCGAAACATTTAGAACATAGGACGTATACGAAGGCGCGTACGCGCCATCGAAAAAACTCCTCGATCGATGGAGTGTACACTCCCAGTTGGTGAGGCGGCCCATCGCATAAGATGCACCGCTTCGCCAGATGCTCCCCCATGTCCAGCATCTCCTGCATATAGGGCGTCTCGGCCAAAAACGAGGCCGTTGACCGGGTGGCAGACGACTCATTCCATTTCCGGGTTTTCTTTTTGATTTTTTTAGCGCTCATGGGATCGCCTTGCTCAATAAGGCATTCAGTTCTCAGCCGCAACGCCAGACGAGACGCGTCAATGGCGAGTTAACCTGATAACGACAGGATTTTCTAAATCGGGCAGGCAGTTGCCCGCCGTCCATAGGACACAGTCAATGTCACCCTGTCACACAGGTTTGACCGGCCGCACAGATATGCCTGGTGTCGATCAGATAGGGCTTCGAGTCTGACTCCGGTTCAAATCTGGCGGCGACACGCGACTTGTCACGTCGCTGCCCTTGCCGAACTGGCTCGTCCCGGCTCACGTTTGTGAGCCAATTCAAGGCCGGATGCCTACGGCCTTGTCACTGCGAGATGGATACTTTGCCAACCGTTGAGATGCCGCCCGAAATCAGCGACCGCCCCCGCTAGGGCAGGAGTCGATATATCGCAGTACGTCCTCTCGCAAGTACACGATGCTACGATTAATGCGCGTCCATCTCGGGCCCATACCTAACATTCGATAACGGGCTAGTGTTCCTTTTGATTTTTTGAGTATTTTTCCCGTAGTTTCTGGATCCCAGAAAACGGGCGCCTCGTCACCTGTGTCAATAGTGCGACGGGCCGTTCGATTCATCAAGGAATCCTTTGAGATTGTTGACCTCCTTCCGACATCTGCTTACGCCTTGAGATATCTGAATCCAATGGTAAAGACGAATTGATATCAGGCAAAGAAGATTGGGGGACACAGTGTTCTATGTGTGTCTCTGTGGTGTTTTTTCGGTTGCGACGAAGCGAACCGTGCAGCGCGTTGGCAACTCGAGAGCCGAGAAGCGAGAAAAACATCAAATAGGTGATCTGAGAAGTCACCGGTTATGGCGCTTCAGTCGCTGCTTCATTCCTTAGCTCGTGTCCTACAATAGGCGGGACCCGCACCTGACAAAGCGCACTGGTCGGTCAATGGGTGGTTTACTGGCCAGGCGTGCCGAATTCGAAGTCCGGCGGAAACGCACACGAGCCCGGCCTGGCGCGTGTGCGGCAGAACGGGAATCGGCTGGGCGGCGCCGGTGTCGCGTCTGTCCACGTTACGGACCGGCAACTACATCGCGCCGGCGTCAGCAAATCCGGAGATTTTTGGTCGCGTTCGGATGGGCGCACCTCGTCCGCCGAGTTGTGGAAACGAAGCGCTGAACCGATCCAAGCGAAGCCCGGTCCGGAGGACCGTACGACGACGCTGTCGTCGAGTAGCCCGGAAGAGCGGGCAAATAATGTGATACCTGGAAGGCCAAGATCTCTTTCCGTTCCGAGCGAATTGTGTGGCCGCGATACGCCATCTCGCTACTCCGAACGATGAAATCACGGAAGTCTTACGCATCGCTGTCGAGGATGCGTGCGAGCATTACATCCATATGGAAATCCGCTAGCGGGCGCCGACGATGGCCTTTCTCCAGTTCGAGGCCTTAAACCTGAACTAATACAGTAACGAGGGCATCAGCACCGGCTGTACTGCGTGGCAGCGTTGTTGTCTCTGATTACGAACGGCTCCTGCAAGCTCACGCACCACCATCATTCCTGAGGTTTAAACTGGAGAGTTTACGACACCAAGGAATGAGTCCTTATCCAGTCTGTCGCAATCGGCCTGCCTAGGATTTCTGAAAATACCGAAGCATAGACCTTAAGACTTCGACCGTCAGGAGTTCGTCTATTCTCGCCCGAGGCTGTGTGACTTGCAACAGCTCTTTCCGTGATGTGAAGACCAGATTCACGCAATTTGCTCGCCAGCGCGGGCAACGGCCAGCCAATTACGCGTGCTTCCTCCTTAAGAGCTGCGAGATTGGCGGCGATACGTTCGGCGTGCTTATGCTTAGCCGTCGGGCCAACTGCCTTGTTCGCAGCGGAGTCACGGTTTGGTGAGATAGCGAATTCAAAGAGGTATGCGGAAGGGTCGGCAAGGGCAGCGGGATAATCATCTGAAGAGTCCCGATCGCTGTTTGTGCGAGAAATTTCACATGAATATACGAAAAGCCATCGCCGCATGGAATCGACCGTCTGATCGGCTGAGACACGACATAGTTCCCTTCCCGTCAAGCGATGAATCATGGCCGCGTACAACTCCGACCTTTCTTGTACAAATGCGTGCACCTGTCGAGATGACCAGAAGTTCTTCAGCGAATTTATCGTGGCTTTAGGGTGGTATCGAGCAAGAATCGAGTCCAGAGCAATGACGACTCGGATCAAATAGGTCGGTAGATCCGGATGCTTGAGCACCTGAGCTGACGGTCGGTTCGCGACGAGATTTGTGGCACCTTCAGAGATCTTTTCGAATTGCCAGCTGGTGCCGAGGACACAAGTGATCGTGCCCAGGTTATTCTGCTCCGCAAGCCGGTATTCGTCGTCAAGGCTCAATTCGGCATCTGATTCAAGACTTCCTCCACAAAAGAATTGACCAATCGACTGTTGCGGATGAACCTCCCGAGAAGTTGTTTCAACCTCAACCACAGGCACACATCGCCAACCTGCGGCAGCATGGGTCATTTCGAGAAGGATCGGCGGAACAGCCTGGGGTCCCCCTTCACCACGGCATCACAGCTTCACTTGTTTGGTTCCGGCTCCGCCGGGGCTTTGGCACGATCCGATATGTGCCTCGATGGGCTGAGGACCAAATCGCCGAAACAAACGCATCAAGTAAGAAGCGATTGCGGTGAACGGCGAATGCGCTTGCTGCGGCCACGGGTCCTGTCCTGGAAGCCTCCAGCTTGCCGTCCTGACGATCCGGTCGAACGCCTCTTCCTGGACAAAAACGCAAGTGGGGTCCAGATAGCCGGCGAGCACGAGCTTACCTTCCTCCACCATGTCTCGAACCAAGTCATCATCACCATTCCGATCATCATTCGTGGAAGGCGAGATGGCCTCGTCAGCAATCCAGTCGGTGAATGTGATTCCGGTAAAATTGGGAGTACCTACGTTGCGCAACTGGGCCAAAGAGAAGCGCGGCAACACGATCCCTTCGAGTGGCTGTGTGTACCGCGCAGAGCGACTTCGGCATAGCGAAATCTTAAGCTTGTTCGCGCTTTCGCGCATATTTCTCCAAGCAACTGCTTCCGCTTCGCTTGAGAAAGCCTGGAACGTTGCCGACAATTCCGGCTGGTCATCAGTCAGCCGCTGTATATGACTGCGCGACTCCCACCATATTCGGCCGGCTTCCTGCAAGGCACTCTCGACATGGATACCGCCGTCATCAAGTGAAGGGCATACAACTCATTGCGTCGGTTCTATAGCTTCGAGAGGCATTGATTCTGTGTCGGTGACGCAGAGGAGCTCGGCCCTCTGTGAGATGTCTCAGTTCCCGCGCGGGAAGAGGAGACCCTTCTTAGCGACTAATCAGATTTTAGATCGTCGCCCACAGCTCAAGCGCGAATGCTTCAAAACGCAGTTCCTGGACGATTTGGATGGCAAACCAGGGATTTTGTTCGAACTCAACTTTCAGGCTGAAGTTGCTGTCGTCAAAGAATGCGGGCGCCAGCCACGGTTCGGAGGACCAGAACGTGTTGCGCGTCTGGAACAGGATTTTCATAGGTCACCAGCGGTCCATGAAGCGAGACCACGGGCCGCCCGTCATACGAGCTCGTCATTACTAGGCTTGTGGGACTTCTTGTGGGACACGGCTTAAAACCGCATCGCAAGCGGTAGCATTGCCGGGCAAAATGAAGAAGCGGTATAGCCCCTATCTCGCTGAACCTGCTACACAATTAGCAATGGCGAGTAATCGCTAGTAATCACGCTATTACCAAAGCAGCTAGCTGTCAACCGAAGGGTTGTAGGTTCGAATCCTACCTGAGGAGCCAATCCTAAGTCGTTGCAAAATAGAGGGTTGAGGTTTCGGTATCGACGCATCCGAAATTCGTTCTGTACGAACTTCTCGATCCGCGTATCGAGCTGCCACGAGGTCTTCCTTTCTTCCCAGATAGATTGCTAGTTTTTGACCGGGCTAGCGAGCGTGTCCCAAGCTTAGTTGAAGGTTGAGGGCGGCTGAGTTTCATGTTACGCCACCTTCTCGGAGGGGGCGTTGGGTTTTTCTTTTCTTCCGAGGACGACAGCAAGAGCCCAGAGGTCTCGATGGCCGACGACTTTACGGAAGTGTTTTTCTGTCAGTAGCCAGGCCGACGCAACCCAACGTTGCACCATATCGCCTGTTCGCC
>JBJMGK010000211.1:0-9728 GCA_045807925.1 Bryobacteraceae bacterium
ACAGTGCGCAAGGTTTGGGTCCAGATGAGCAGCAGCTTTCCGCTACAAACTCTCTTCAGCCAGGCTCTTCAGCAATTGCGCTGCTGAACTCATGGCGGCCTGTGGCCACTCGTTCTTTGACAACTCCAAAACAAATTTCACCCACTTACGACTGGTGTCTCTTTCGGCGGCCTTCTGAAGCTCGATTTATCACGTGCTCCCAGTTTTAGCCGACAGCTATTCGGATTCAACGTCTTCGTGAGAAATGGCGGCTAAATCTAGCCGGGCAGCCTACGCCGAAAGATAGGCACGGCCAGAAACTTCGTCCCGGTCTGGGAAGCAAAAACGCCACGAGATTGGCGCAAATGATGTATGCCGCCGCTTTCACCACGATCTGGGAGACCACAACACGTGCGCACATTGTGGAATTCGGACGGAAAACTACAAGCTGATCTTCACTCGCGCACCACAGGCGCGAGTGACTGCCAGATGAAGGCACAACGGGAAAACGATCGAGTTGTTTATCGTGCGCCAGGCGCCTGGAATCAGGAATGTCTGCATCAGTGTGTTTTCCCGAAACAATACTTGCCCGAGTGTGGGCGTCTCTGATTGTACTCTTCGAGGCAAGAGTCGAGATCGTGCTGCGACTGCTGCAGGGAAGAGTAAGGCTTTTTGCGAAAAGCTACGCTACAGAACTCATCCTGCATGGTGCGATGGAAGCCTTCACAGATGCCGTTGGTATGCGGCGACTTGGCCCGAGTCCGCCTCTTCAAAGTCATGCAGTCCGCACACCGTAGATCGCCAATGCGGGTTTCTCGCGAGTTGTGTCCACAACGTGTACCCGGTTGACTACATTCTCGGCGGCGAAAGTGGTGAGGAAGACTTTTCCATCAGCGACCGTGGGGGGAGAGAACTTAGCGAACATCCCAACGCTATCGGCAGGGTTTCTCTCACTGTCCCATAGTTCTTGCGAGACGTCAGAGGCGTCGTACGCCCGCAGAATACCCCTCACAACCTCATTGTTCGCATTCGCTTTGAGCGGCATGGAAACCCAGATGATCCCGCTACCGGGCTTGTCGCCGTCTGCAGAGAGCGCCAAGATCCCTGCCGGCATCCACACGGGTTCTTTTCGATTCGGATCCTTGAACATTCCCGCTGGAAAATTCGGGAAAGGAGCGGACTCAGGGCTTCTGCTGACCGGATTGTCAGATTGGAACCTCCACCCCGTCACGCTGTCAGGAATCAACCGAAACACCTTAAGATGGTCTTCTTCTCCGCACAAATAGACGAGGAGATCGACAGCACCTCCGGCGAGCTTTCGTTTCCAGACTACCGGTGATCCGTGAACATTCCAAAAGATCCCGTATGGCGGGTTCCCGTTAGGAAACGGTGGGTTTGTCACTTGAAACGAGTGTAACGATGCTTTGATCCCTTCTCCCATGTCGTTGCCATCAATGAGATATAGTCGACCCTCCTTGCCAGCGGCGAGCAGCAAATGGCTGTTCGGCAGCAGCACAGGGCCCACCGATCCCAGGTCCACGTCCTTTGCCTTCAGCACCGCCTCATTCTGCGGCGTGAACCAGTCCTTTACCTTAATCTGCCCGTTCTCCAGCTTTACTTTGACGACGCTGTTCCCGAAGTCCGTGCTCTTGTTGTTCCCGCCATCACCGGTCGCGAAGTACACGTTCGAGTTCTCGTCGACAGCGGGAGCCTGTCCGGACTGCCAAATCCCCGCTTCGCCCTCGTCCTTACCGGATGTATTCGGCGTCGTGATGAAAACGTCTATCTTCGCAAGCGTGGTCGCGTCATAGGCAAAGAGCCACCCGTGAAATATTCCCCGGTCGCAGTGGCTGCCGAAGGCAATATAGACGACATTGTCGTGCAGAACGAGGCCGGGGCGGTTCAACTGGATCTTTGGATTGAATTCTATCTTGCCGTTGAGCGATCCTTTGCCCGTTCCATTGACCGTGCCCTCGATGGCACAGGCGGCTGGTCGTCCTTGCCATCTCTCATCCTGAGGACATGCAGTCGGAACGAGTAACGATGGGCGGGCTCCTCCAAAGTTTTTGCCACAACATATAGCCGAGTTTTGTCGGGTGAAATCACCGGTGTGCTCGTGATCCCGATCTCGGTCGTGAGATCTACACACTTGCTCCGATCGCCATCGCTGGTGATATCCTTACTGAGCACGTCACTCGGAACGGAAGGTCCGAGGCTGTCGGATTTCCACAGCAGAGCGGTAGTAGAATTCTGGTCCGTGTCGTCGGCGTCGAAGGCAAATACGGTGTTGTGCTCAGTGGCGACGATTACGACGTTCCGGCCCCCCCTGCCTGTGATCTGCACGCGTGACGCGTACAGCGGCTGCGCATATGGATTGCCGTCCACAAGCCGGAAGCATAACTTGCCGAATTTGCCTTGGCTAAGCGTGCTTGGGGTGAGCGTCGTTTCAGTCAGATTCGTCCCGGTGCGGGCGAGATCATTATGTTGCGTCAAGACATCGGCCATATCTTCACTCCTTTGGGATCGATGGGCGGCACGGTGACGCCGCACAATTCCGCGTCGTCACTTGGCCTGCACTGGAACTGCGTTGAACGTTCGGTGGAAAACCACTGCTTCATGATTGGGGGTGAAGCTTTTTTGTGCCTTTTATGCCCGATTCGGAACAATTCCCATAAGCCGGCGCTCGGTCTAATTTGAGCCGGGAACTCGCGTAAGCGGCTTATGAATGGCAGCACGCGGATAGCAAAGTTATCGAATGGTGCGCGATCCGTTTCGCAGGCGAGGGCGAATCTGTTCGCCATTCTGGGCAGTGCTGGCTGCGCTGATATCGACCGCCAATCCTGAGGCAAGTTACAACGCATTTTCCAGGACCCCGAAAGCTTCAATAGCCTTAGTTGCGATTGCATGACCAACCTCCTCACCGCCGCTAGCATCGAAGGACCAATGCACGCCCAGGTAGACGCGGCTCGTCTTATTCTGTTCAATGGCATCTCGGAGAGAGAACGTCTGTCTGAAAGTGGGACGAATGATCCCCTCATTGTCGGTAGTCACACCGTTCAGTTCATCCGACACGACCGTGACTGTAATGTCCTCCGGGTTCTTGTTCAACATTCCCGAAAGGGTCTCGAAACACGCCGTTCCAAACGTTGCGTGCCCGGATGGATATGCGGGAAAGTTTGGAGTAAAGTTGTCCCCCGTAGCGCCGGCGACAGCTCCCGGAAACGGATTACTGCCCGGGGCTCCTAAAGGTAACCAGAATGGGTCACCTTCCTCGTTCCGGGCCGTATTTCCGTCACCTTTCCCGGTTGGGCCCCAGCCTTTTTTAGCCTCGCGGATTGCAACCACGGGGCGCCAGAAATCGTAAACGTATTTCCAATGCCATGCGGCTATTCCGGCGTCCGCCATCGCGGCGTTTATCGCGGCGAGGACATTCAACTGATCTTTGGCCGCAAGTTGCTGAAATTCTTCCGTCGAAACCACGATTTGGTTATATAGACGGGGCGGAGTGCCCAATTTGTTGGAGCCATCGTAACCCCAAAAGATTCCGATGGCCGCTTTATCTCGGAACTGAGCCCCACGGTGAGGAATGTTGTCTCTGCCGTTTATGAACACATCGTCGAATGCAGTCGCGTATTCCGGGCTGTCCAATGCTGGTGGTGGCCCGAGCGGCGCGTCATCAACCACGCTGCTGATGATGAATGGCATCACTCGACCCCAGGTCCGGCCGAGAGAGGCCTTACTACTAACGGGGTCGGCCCGATGATGGCCAGGCTCACTGTTGTAGATCGAATCCGATTGCGGGAAGCCGGACCCATCATTTTGCCTGGTTGCGATCCACTTCTCGGCAATTTCCGCACCGTACGACATCGCTGTCGGATCTACTCCGCCCGTAAGCATCCCGGATCGCTGGCCTATGAAGCCGGCGAAGTCCGGATAAAGGATCCCTGCTGCGCGGAGTGCGGCTCCTAGAGCAGCCGCCTGACCGGAGGAGTCATCGTCATTCAAACTGCCCGGCTTATTAGGTAAATCCTGGAGCTTCGCGGTGTATGCGGATGTTACTTTTGCGTAAGCATCACGCGCGGCAAGGTGGATAATCGCCAGTGCTCGCGAAGTCTTTGTTGGCCCTCCATTCGATGGTTGATGGCCCTCACTAAAGTCCCTGGCCACAAGGTCCAAGGTGAGCTTATTCAGTTCGATGATGCTCATCATTTTCTCCTTAAAACATGTTGTGTTCCGGAAGAATATGGACTCTTTCGGCTACTCACATTTTTTCCGGCTCTGGACGCGACTTTGTGAAGGATTACTGCGCTAGCATTTTCGTTCTCACTTTCTCGGCGAGTGACTGATTGTATATCCGCTCGCATTCGTTGTAAACCTGTTCGTCACATTTTTTGTTTGTTATATTTTCTTGGCTACTTATACCCGAGCGGCTCTCCGCGTTCAGAACGCGGATGCTCGACGGATGGATTTGGGATGGAACCCGGGCGTGGCAACGTTCGGGCCAAAACTATTCGCTGATGTGACGTAGGTGAGAACTTCCCGCGGCAGCCGTGCCTGGCAGGTCCCCAATTTCCGTTCCGAGCGCCCGCGCGCTTGCCGGGACTAAGCCGCTCACATCGCCCGCGAACGCGCCCGCGCCCGATCGTGACTTCGCTCGCAATCCCGATCTCCCGCTCCTACCACTGAATTGGTTATGCGTCGATCTGGTTGCATTCACCGGTTGCCAAACGCGAACTCGCCCTCTACCGAGCCGTAGACAACGTTCTCGGACTGGCCCTCGATATCACCCGCGGACTCCTGCAAGCTCGCGCCCACGCCCTTGGATTCGAGTTCGTGGTTCAAAAACGAGCCGAAGGCGATTTGTCCGAGGCCAACGTCGCTGCCCGTCCGTTCCGAGCGAGTTCACGTACCGCTGGCTCCGGGTTTACCCGGTGGCGATGTGAAACGGCATGGTCCCCGAGCCCCTCGGTTGAACAAGCGGAACGAGCGATCTCGGTTCACAAACTTGAAACGAAGGGGCGAGTCAAGCAGGCCAGCTTACTATCCGGCAATCGCCGGATCGCCCAAAGCGTGATGGCCGCACCTTGCGCTCACGGCCGAGTCGCGTCAGGCTGTATCCGATCAGTCTGCGGTCAGGAACCAGCACGCTCATTTGGTGCGAAAGGGCTGCGATCCTTTCGGTGGTCGAAAGCTGTCGACGGCACGGCATTCCGTGCGTTGATATCTTGCTTCCGTGGTGCCGGGCCTTGCAAACGGTCCATTCAGCGCATTCAATCCTGCACGCCGGCTGCGTGAGCCGCGTGCCAATTCTGAGCAGTACGAGCTTCGGTCAGCACAATACAAGTGTTCAGTTGTTTTTCCAGATTCTCACGCTTGTCCCCGCACCAGAGTTCTCGCTTACACATGTGGCTGTTTGTGGCGGTGGAGGATCTGATAAGTTCGTGCGCGCCTGTCCAGAGGACGCCAGGGGCATGCATGAGGTCGCCATCAGTCTGGATATTCACTGCAGTAACCCACCAGCCCGACCAGCCCTTGAAGTGCCGTCACCAACAGTTAACCGTAATCGTCCCAATTCGTCCGATCGCCGTCACCTGCGTGTTTTCTATCCTCGCCATCTTGGGCCGGGGCCATGCCATCAGGTCATAAGCAGCTGCGCAGGTGCCCCTCGGCTATAACCTGCTACTTTATCGCTTGCAGTGCCGGCTGAACCCAGGAAAACAGAAATTCTCGGATCGACGGAAACTGAGAACCCAGCAGACTCACAATAGGAACGAATCCGTAGGATAATATCCGCCATAAAAAGTCAAAGCCTATTTTGTTGGGTTGGGAGTTGTTGAGTCTGCTCAAAAGCGGATCGCGATCCATTCTGAGGAAGACCCAGACAACGCCGGTCCCGAGCAAAGCAAAAAGAATCAAATGAGCCGCCGAAATTGAACGGTGGCCCTGAAATGGATACGCCACGGTCGCGACCGCTAGAAGCATGAACCCGGTGGTTACAAACTCGAGAAAGTTCCGCATCTGCTGCAGCACGTAGCGGATATATGCCACGTAGCGCAGCGCCAGGAATTCCTCAAGTAGCCATCTCACTTGCGCCTGCGGCGAGAGCGGAGGAGAAGATTCCTTCTTGTCGTATTCAGAAAGCGTTTCGGAGTGGCCGTGTCTCCAATCCTTCTCAAGTCTTTCTGTTGCGTTCATGGCTCCAGCGCCATAAGAAGCCTCAATCTCTTCGAACGCTTTGAAGTATTTGGTACTGAAACGATCCGGGCCGTAAATCACGATCTCCAAGTTGGCGTCCAAACTCTCTGGCTGCCCTGGGGCGAGTAAGTGAACGCCCCTCGAAAGCAGCGCACGCAAACACTCATAAGAACGCGAGAGCGTCGACATTTGAGGCATGAGGCTCCCAATCCAAATCGAAGTCCACGAGAAATCATCCGGAAGCCTCGAAAAGGCGCTCCGAAGCGGATGATTCTCGAGCAGATTCAGCATTCGGGAAAGATCCTTCCACAGAATGAGGAAGCGAATCCAATTCCCGATGAGCATGCCGTACATAATGGCCAGAAGAAGCCCAAAAAACCATTGATAGCTGGTCGGTTCGATACTGGCGGCCGTTCCCGCTTGCCACAAGAACCACCACCAGATAGCCATGAGGGGCAGGGCCACTTTCGCGGTTCTGTCGCCGAACGTCCTCTCGACCTCGTCCTTCAACGAGGAAGGCGATTCGACCAAAGCGATCTCTCTCGCGGCCGCCTCAGTTTCCGTCAGCGTTTTCTGCGAAGTTTGTTGCGCATCGTTGCAATGATCGCCCGGTGTCCAGGGCCTGCGCTCTCCTGCCCAGCGAAGACGCCGGAGCTGAATCCACGCCCAATAGATGTAACCGACGGCGAGGATTAATGGAGGAAGTATCGGAGAGACTCCGCTTTCGGGATGGAGCGCACGATAAGCGAAGAAATAGGATTTGTATAGCGCCGGCGAATCATTGATAGTCGAGCTGATTTTTACGAAACAGCAAATTGCAAAACCCCAGGAGAAGATCAGCAGGACGACCGCATCCCAGACTGCTTTCCATTTCTCTTGGTGCTGAAAGACCAAAATTGTCATCCAGATGCTCTCGGCCAGTGCGGCCACCACCGCTGCATTCCAGAGAACAATGACCCTCGGATAGCCCTCGAGTGAACTGAAGGTCGCCGCTAGGAGCGCATTTACGATCCCGAGGGTCATCAAAATGATGAAGAGATTGACTGCTTTGGCCGCCCTGTGTTGCCCGTCAGACCCAAAACAAAAAGTGCGAGCTATGGCCCAGGGCCGAAGACGCCTCTCCAGCCACCTCACAAGCTTGCAATTCATTATGGGAATAGCGAGTAGCACTACGAACGAAAACGTTGTAAAGCCGTAAACGATGGCCCGCCACAAGAAAGATGGTCTTTCAGGCAAGTCACGGGTCCGTGTCTCTTTTTGTTGATCGTTGCGGTGCCAATCAAGAAGCAATGTTGAACTGGGCCTTTGATCTGGCGGTCCATCTATAAGAGCCAGGGGCCAAAAGCTATCGTGTCCTAGAATGGTCAGCCACAACGGGGGTCTGCTCGCGGCAAGCTCTGAGCCTGAGGAGTTTGTCTTTGTATGTCGGCTCCGCGTTCCGCTCGCGAATGGGCTGGAGTACTCGAGCATCCCGCTATTCCAGGAATCCGGTCCTGCAGAAATCTGACAAGGGACGCCGTCCCACCATGATCCTTGCTCTATGTTAAGAAGCACTCCTCGGGTCGCATTGTAAACGCCCTCCGCGTAAGCGCTGGGGAACGTAATGCGTCGAGGTGGCTTGTGCGGCTCCATATAATCCTGGTTCTCCATAAAGAGAGGGTAGGTGGTTACCGAGAGCAGTCCTTCTATGGACCAGTTATGCACCACGCGTGCGAACAGTAGATCGGAACTGAAGATAACCAGTTGAGTATCGGGGCAAGACGCCCGAAGAAACCTCACCAGAAACAGCGCATCAAGAGGATCGGTAGCTAGCACACCGACGTACCGGATCCGATTGCGCCGCAGAAGCCCGGCGATGTTGACCAGCACGGCCTCATTGGAGACCGGCGTCTGCTGGCGCGAAAAAGTTCGTATCAGGTCTTCTCCTGTATCCTTCAAAATCAGGGGCAATTCGGGAACTGCCTCGCCTGGCGTAGCCGCAGGCCCGGTCCCGGTGTTAGGAATTTCAGAGGTCGTGTTTCTCAGCGTCGCGATACCTCGTGGGTAACGGACCATAAGAACGGGATGTGTGAATTTCTGGCCAGGCTCGCCAATATCGCTTCCATAAGCTGTTTCATCTTCGCTCAACAGAGCCACATCGGGACCATTCTCATTCGCTGAGCTGGGCAGATACGAGAGAAAGTGGCGAATCGCATAGTAATCGTCATGCACGGTTGTGCAAAGTGTGTCGGGTGTGTGCAACCCAAAACTCTTCAGTTCCCGTGTGCTCGTCGTTTGGCCCGAGATAAAGGTGAATGGCGTTCGCTTGTGCTGCAACCTCTCCTTCCACAGCGTCTGATCGTTCAGAAACAGACGAAGCGTCGGAAGTGAGCCGGAAAAGCTCGGCCCAACAACATGAAACCGCTCAAGTGTCGGAGACAGCCTGAAGGCCATTTCAAGTGCGGTCTCGAAAGATGCCCGATCGATACCGTTGGTAGGTCGCTCCCCAACCAGAAAAACGGCAAGAAGCTCCTCTTTCGGTGTAGGGACGGTGCGTTTTCGAAACAGCAGTATCCCCGGTGATTTCAGCCGCCTTTCCCGATCTCGCCACACCTCCTCTCTGGTCTTACGGTCAGATTCCTGCTTTGACGTTATCGGCTGCCAGGGAAACCAATGATTCTCGAGCGAGAAGTCTGAGTCTGCCACCGCCCACGCAATGCTCTCGACATAGCGATCGAAGTCTAAAGCAAGGTGTGTCTGTTCCGGGTCAGGAACAGTGGCTATGAGGACCTGATAATCAGCATCCGGCCTGCAATGCTGGGGCTCGCCGCTCGGTTGTTCCGGCCCTTCTCGGGGAACCATATGCTCACATAGCGGCGTCCACGGCCCGTCGCCAAAAGACTCCATAGCTCCGGCGCCGCTCACTTTATCTCCCGTTTTCGGCGCTGAACTCGCTGCGCTTCCGCTATTTGGCGCCTTCGGTGTAGGCGGCTCGCTCCGAGTGGACGAGGATAAGGGCCGATACAGGAGGCTGAGAACCAAGAGGATGAACGCTGGTGTTCCTCGTCTGAAGCCTGTCATCATGCCCTGGAGTAGAGAAATTATACAACCTAATTAGCTCGATTACAGTGAGCCGATCGAGGCTAGGTGTGGCAGGTGAGTGCGAATTCAATGAACTTTGGGAGGGAACGCAAGGATCTCGTCCTCACCAAAATCCGTACGCTTGACGGGAACGCATTCGAGAAGCAGTGTTGTTTAGTGTATTTAAATCGTTCGCGAGCGTGTCCCAGGCTTAGTTGAAGGTTGAGGGCGGCGGTGGCGGCCCGGTTCGTTAGAATCGATTCGCCAAAAACAATCCTGGAAAGGACGACCACCGCCGTGAAGAAAACGTGAGCGGCGCCGGAGCTATGGAGTCTTTTGGCGACGGGCCGCCCGGGTGAAGTCAAAGAGCGAACGGCGTCATGGGGATGTCGTTATCCCGGACGTAGCGCTCGATCGATTCAACAAAGCGGCGCGTGATCGGCTCGACCATTGCCGTCGAGGCCACCGAATGGCCGCGATGGATGCGGATGAAC
>JBJMGK010000212.1:0-12162 GCA_045807925.1 Bryobacteraceae bacterium
CGGTCAGCCCCTCCGGCACCGGACCAATGTAAGGCATCACGTACGCCGGCATTGTCGGCTCGCTGCGCCAGCTCTCGGCCAGGCCGCACATATCAACCGTGTCATAGCCGATTAAATTCAGGAAATTCGCTGCAGCGGCCTTGGCCTCGCCATCGTCGCTGGCGATGGGCAGCGCACTCCGCATCTCCGGCTGGGCGCGCTCGGCTCAGCAATCGGACCCAGTCCATGTTGTTCAGAGCCTTCACCAGTCTTGCGTGCAGAAGCTGCCGCTGCACAAGTTCGCTGCTCGCTATCTTGTCTGTCTGAACCTCCGACATATGCCCGTCGCGCTCTGGATAGTAGTTCATCGTGTCGATCGCTATCTTCCCGGCAAGCGCTTGTGCGGGCAACTTAGAATAAGCGAAGAACGCGACCGCCAGTACGACCAAATCTCCTTCTCGCGCGGCTTCCACTGGCGTAGCTGCTCTCGCACGAGGGCCTACTGCTTTAACCAAGCTCTCGAGTGTTTCGGGAGCCCTAGAGTTGCTGATGATGACATTCAGACCAGCAGCAATGGAAAGCCGTGCGACTTGTCCGCCGATCATGCCGGCTCCGATGATTCCAATGGTTTGCGTCATGTTGTTTTTCTTTCCTGCCGTCACGGCGTGAAAATCGTCTCTGCTGTCCACGCCTCGTTCTCCTGGTTGCGCAACTTAAGAAATTCGTTTGAGACAGCAGCTACGCCGTCCGACCCTGGTTCGACGTGAGCGCAAAGGGTCACCGTCGCGATATGAATACCTCGCTTCCTTAGGTCTTCGAACAATCCCAGCGCCAGTGCGCGCAAACCCGCCTTGCCCACACTCATCGCAATGTAGTCCGGAGCGGGCTGCAATCCGAATCCACCGCCGGTCAGGAGGATCGTGCCTTGCGCACGCTTCGACATCCCCGGGAGCACAGCTCGGATCGCCGCGTAGGCGCCGACGACGTTCACGGATAAGTCATATTCAAATCCGGCAGCATCGAGCGTCTCGAGGCTCGTCTGGTGCATGACACCCGCGTTGTAGTGAAGCGTGTCGATAGGACCCAAGCGGGATTCTGTGGCCGCGACTAACTGCTCGATGCTTTCCGGATTCGCGGCATCAACATTGGCGACTGAGGCGGTGCGTTCCTTCGCGTTGAGCTGATCGGCGATATTCTTTAATCTGTCGGAGCTCCGGGAAGCCAGGATCACTCGATAACCGTTCAGAGCGAATCGCTCGGCGGTTGCCGCTCCGATCCCAGGACCAGTACCGATGCTGAGGAAGTTCTTCATTACCTGCCCACCATCTTCTGCAGGTGTTCCGGATAACGAGCGCCGTGGACCTGAATCTTGGACGTGGCATCGTCGAGTTGCCGCAGATCTTCCGGCGTTAGTTCGACGTTCGCTGCGCCTAAGTTCTCTTCCAGCCGGTGCAACTTGGTTGTCCCCGGAATCGGAACCATCCACGGTTTCTGCGCAAGAATCCACGCGATGGCAACCTGAGCAGGCGTAGCGTTCTTCTTGCGGGCGAATTCGGCGACCAGATCAACTACGGCCTGATTCGCTTCACGGTTCTCTGGAGAAAAGCGAGGAACGACGTTGCGGAAATCGTTCTTGTCGAACTGCGTGTCCTTGCTGATAGCTCCGGTCAGGAATCCTTTGCCGAGCGGGCTAAACGGCACGAAGCCGATTCCGAGTTCTTCGAGAGTGGGAATAATTTCCTGCTCGGGCTCTCGCCACCAGAGCGAGTATTCGCTCTGCAGGGCCGCTACCCGTTGCACCGCATGCGCCCGGCGAATCGTTTCAGCGCCTGCTTCAGATAAGCCGAAGTGCTTAACCTTTCCGGCTTGGATGAGATCCTTGACCGCTCCGGCAACATCCTCGATCGGAACATCGGGATCGACGCGATGTTGATAGAACAGATCGATGCGATCGGTGTTGAGGCGCTTCAAGGACGCATCAGCGACTTCTTTGATGTGCTCGGGGCGACTGTCGAGACCCGCCTGCTTGCCATTCTCAAAACGGAAACCGAACTTGGTGGCGATCGCAACCTGGTTACGAACCGGCGCAAGCGCTTCACCAACGAGTTCTTCGTTCGTGAAGGGCCCATACACTTCGGCAGTGTCGAAGAATGTCACACCGCGTTCGACTGCAGCGCGCAGGACGGAAACACCTTGCTGCTTCTCGACCGGTTCACCATAGGCGAAGCTCAAGCCCATGCAGCCGAAGCCGATGGCTGACACTTCGAGCCCGCCGCTTCCTATTTTTCGTATTTGCATCTCTAAATCCTTTCTAGTTACGTTTCTGGTTTACTTCAGGTGGACGAGGGCGACTCGCCTACTGTCGCCGGGTGGGTTACTGTACAAGGACCTGAGCGCGATGTGCGTCGCGCCAGTCTTTTGGTGGAATGCCCTCCCAATTCGGGAAGGCGCGAGCGAACGAGTTGGCGTCCTCATAACCGAGCAGGTAAGCGGTTTCGGTTAATTCGAGAACGGAGTTGCTGAGGTAGTAGCGCGCGAGTTGGTGCCGGGCTTCATCGAGCACACGTTGAAAATTTGAGCCGGACTCCTGGAGACGTCGCTGCAACGAACGCGCGCTCATGTGCAGATCGCGTGAAATTTCTTCGATGCTCGGACGATGACCGGTAAGCCTGTGCTCAATGGCTCCGCGAACCATCTCAACAAACGTGTCTTGGTTGCCCGCTGCTTGTTGCTTCAACTCCTCATCAAACTGCGGCGCCAGCATATCTAACTCGTTGTTTCGAGTCACGAACGGAAGGTCGGCATCACTCGTCAGGAACACGATCACGTTCCTTGGAGCGGCGCAAACCACTGGGCAACCAAAATGCTTCTGCAACTCGCGAATGTGAGAGCGGGGTTGCGCGAACTCAACCCGCAGAGGCGAAAGGCTGGTTCCCGTCCCCTTTCGTGCAATGTTCAGAAGCCATGCGAAGCAATATTCCATCAACGCTGGCGGTTCGACCTCAACGGCGAGCAACCAACGATATTGAAGAGACCACTCGTCTCCGTTTACTTCACGGGCGAGTTCCTCTGGTGCGGATAGTGCTTTGTAGCGCGCCATGTGGGCCACTGCGCCACCAAATGTGTCCGCCGATAACGCGACGAGCCCCATCGGGTGGATCCGCTCCAGTTTGGTTTCCGTCCCGAGTTTCAGACCGATGGTCCGGTCCCGTGAAACGTGCCCGATCGCTCGCCACAGCGCGAACTGTTCCTCGGTCGTCACCAAAATGCGTCGCTGGTCGAAAAGGTCCGGGGAAAGTCCCGCCGTGCGCAGGACGGCAGACACGTCGACGCCCAACTCCTCAAGCTTCGTTCTCCAAACGCCCGGAACTCGAAAATGCCTGATCATCGCTACTCAGATGGTGTCGAGAATGAAATCAAAGCTTCCCGCGTGCTTCTTCATCTCACCTGCTTCACTAGAAAGAACGATGTCGTCGGCGCCCAACCGCAGCGCGGCGTTCTTCTTGTTGGGGGATGTCGTGAAGACGAATACTTGAGCCCCGAGTGCGTGAGCGAACTTCACACCCATGTGCCCAAATCCTCCCAGACCAACTACACCCACTTTCTGGCCCTTCCCGACTCCCCACCGCTTGCTCGGTGAATAGGTTGTGATTCCGGCACACACAAGCGGAACAGTTCCAGAAAGGTTTAGATTTGCCGGCACGCGGAGAACGAAGTGTTCATTCACAACGATGTTTTCGGAATAGCCGCCGTAGGTGACGCCTCCCAGGTGCTTATCGGGAGAGTTGTACGTTAGCGTCAAATTCGGACAGAACTGCTCGTGATCGGCTTGGCATGCTGAACACGTCCGGTCGGAGTCGATCAGGCAGCCGACGGCGGCAAGGTCGCCGGGCTTGAATTTGGTTACGGCTGAGCCAACCTTCGTTATGCGGCCAACGATTTCATGACCGGGAACGATGGGGTAAGCCGTGCGCATAAACTCCCCGCATTCGTCGCCGAACTGATGCAGGTCGGAATGGCAGATTCCACAGAACAGAATTTCGGTCTGTACGTCGCGTTCGGTCGCTTCGCGGCGATTGATCGTGGTTGGCACGAGCGGCGAGGTTGCGCTCGCAGCCGAGTATGCTTTTGCCTCCCTCATGCTTTAACGATAGCCGGGCCGTCCTTCTCGAAGGCCCGCCAGCTCATCATCGGCAATTCTGACTTCTTCCTTCTTTTCATCAAGGTCGCGCCTGGCGGCGCTTTCAAGGTCTTGGATTTCGTTCAGTCTCTCGTGTGAACGAGTTGCGGCCTGTTCGGCATCTTCAGCCGCAGCGTTCAGTTTCGCAGCCTTGGTTCGAAGAGCTACCACCGATGAGATTTCCGCTTTGATCCGGGCAACGTCGGCGAGAGCGGCCTGAAAATCTTCGCGAGCAGCTTTCCAGCTCGTGCCCTCTCTTGCCTCTTCGAGCAGGCGAAGTATGTTGTGAGGCGGGTCCCCGAAGTGCGCTCTCGCCGCTGGGGATCTTCTTCTCTTTGGCCATTGCTGTATTGACGAATAGATTGCGGTTTTTCTTGTTGCCCAGGGGAACAGATGTCAGCCCCCATGCCTTCATTGGCTCCGCATCATCCTGCTCATCGCCGTCGCCCGTCACCGGCGTATTGTTGATCAGCTCGGTTGCCAGCAGTTTGAAGTAATCAGCATCGTGATATGCCTCGTGCAGCTTGGCAAGGTTTGGAAGCTCCCGTGTGATGTTCTCAACCGCCCCGTTGTTGCTGCATGCCACAACGATGGAAAAGCCGTGCAGGCGATCGTCGACGGCGAAAATCGCCGTGGGTCGCGACATGCCCTGGTATTGAGCTTCCCAGCGTTTCTGAAAAGCCCGCGACGGATCATCGAACGTGCATAAGACTTTCGCCCTCTCGACGAGAATGCCCGCAACGACGTCCATTAGAAGCGTCGTTTTGCCAGTTCCGGGCGGCCCATTCACCGAGAAAATTCCGCCGGCTCTGTTTAAAGCCGCCGTAGCATTGTTGACGGCCACCTGCTGCATTAGAGTCAAGGGTACGGCGTTGGCCGTCGTCCATCTGGCATTAGGTCTGTCGTGAGTGATTGCTGGATGCTCTCGTCTTTTGTGCAGTCGATCCGCTTACCTTCGTCGGGTTCTGCAAGGTAGTTGGGAACAATCCCCGTACGGTCTCCAGCCTTGGACCGCTTCAGAACTTTGCAGATATCGCCAAAAAAGAATCCATTCACCGGGTTCGGGGTTGGATTGAGCGTCCGGCCGCGCTCGTCCTTAACCGCCGCGGTTCGAACGACCGCAACTGGCGCATGGTCCATGCCCTTCGGCGTCCAGCCAAGCTCGGCAATTGCGCGTTCCGCAAGGCTCTTGAAGAACGCGGTGTCCACTGTCCGCACCTCTTTCGATGCCTTCTCGCACTCCGTGTCGAAGCTTTCCGTCAAGCCTTGTTGGTATCGATCGAAGGACAGTTCTTTTTGAAGTTTCAAGCCTGCGAATGCGGGCGCGAAGGCCGCCATCTCGAGAGTTCCCGCCTGAGGCAGACCGGTCTCGTCGATTTGAAACAGCCCAAGGAATGTGAACTCTTTCTGATCCGCGTAAATACCGCTGTCATCGGGGACCCGTTCTTCGGCCTCCAAGGTTTTCATGAGCTCCGCTTCATAATCCCGTCGCGGGATGATCCCAAACCGAACGAAGTGCTTATGAGGCAGACTCAATACATTCTGATGCCATGGAAACTCGGTGCCCCGGACGTAGGTGATAACGAAGTCGTCGCCACGTTCATCATGTTGTTCGGCGTCGGGGGCCGTCAGCGCTTCCACTTGCGACCAGTACTGCAGAGTTCGGCAAGGTTCGTCTGTAGCCTGCATGACCAATAACCTTATCCAATCGCCTCTGAAGCTGGCGGGCCGTGTTCCAGAAAACCTCAAAAGTTTCCATGTGTCGTGGTGACCGAAACGGTCGTCCCCGTTCCCCTATTGGTGAAGGGAGCAAAGAGCCGGACACCCAGTCCGGCGCAGTCTAATGAACTCTGGTACCCAATCAACACCGCAGCGGGAAGTCCTGACCTTGCGCGAAGTCGCATCCATCCTCCGCTGCTCAAAGACTCATGTCTCCAACGCAGTTAACGGCAAGGTGCCCGGCCTCCCGCGGCTCACTCACGTGGCGATTGGTCGCCGTATTCTCATTCGCAGGGAATGGCTTGTCGAGTGGATGGAGGCCAACAAGCGCAAGTGTTAATCTCGGCTCCATGTTGTCAGGAAGCAGACCCGCGGACACACGAAAGGTTATTTTTCATGCGTCGCAAGCGGTTTCAGAAAGGAAGTGTTAAGGCCAGAAAGCATGGCCGACACAAAGTATGGGTAGCTCAATGGTGGCAAGACGGTGGGCGCCGCTCCAAAGTCCTGGGACGGTGCAGCCAAATCACCAAGGCACAGGCCGAAATCCTGATGTCGTCAATCGTGACGCCGGTAAACAACGGAACCGGTCGACAGACGTCACAGGTTGCTCTATTCGGCGCTTACATAAAGGACGTGTACTTGCCTTTGTGCCGACGGAAATGGAAGGAGTCGACTCGGATGACGACTGAGCCCGTCATCGATAACCATATCCGACCAGCCTTCGAAAACGAGCTGATGTCGACCATAACTCGAGAAAACTTGCAAGAGTTCCTGGACCAGAAAGGTCAGGAGCTGTCGAGAAGTGTTGTCGAGCACCTGCGATGGCACCTGAACGGCATCTTCAAAACGGCATTGAGTGAAGGCCTAGTCATCGCGAACCCGGCCGGCTCCTTGTTTCTGCCCGATTGTAAGCCATGTTCGGACAAGCGGACCATGACAGTGGAACAAAGTCGCTTGGCCCTCTCGGTCCTCGATCTGCGGGAGCGGCTGATTTTCAAGATGGCCGTGTTTTTAGGGCTCCGTCCTGGTGAGATCCTGGCGCTGCGGGTAGGCAAGATTAGCGAGAACTCGTTGCTGATCGACCAGCGCGCATATAGAGGCAATCTCGACACGCCCAAAGGCCGAAGGGGCAAGGTCACGAAGAGGACGATCGCTCTCACCTCGGGCATCGCGCGAGATCTCGAAGAGATGATCTCGCGTTTACCTAGTCAGTCGCCAGATGAGTTCGTCTTTCAGTCGGAGCGAGGCACTCACCTCTGGCGTGACAACGTGTGGCGGCGGCAGATGCAGCCGCGGTTAGCGACCGTTGGCCTCGAGTGGGCATCGTTCCAGGTACTGCGGCGAACCAATGCGAGCCTGTCTCGGAAGCTGAAGATTGACGATAAGGTCAGCGCCGACCAGCGTGGCCATGGTCTTGGCGTCAGCTTGGAAGTTTACTCGCGTAGCGATCTTGAGGAGATGCTTGAGGCCGTTACCAAACTGGAGTCCGAGGTGATCCGGTAGTGTCAACCCGCGTTTCGGAAGGAAACCGAAAACCTCATCGCAGTGCTCTGAAAACCCTGCGATTTGGCTTATTGGAGTAATCGGAGTAACGCGTGAAACTCAGAAACTCCCAAGTTATTGAAAACATGGAGCGGGAGACGGGGATCGAACCCGCGACGTCCAGCTTGGGAATACGAGAATCGTTCGTAAATAAACGACAACGGCGTCCATGGAGATCAACCCTGTGCATAGAGATTCCTGGAGTTTCCTCATTTTTCTGCGAACACCGGCTTAACGCATTAAACGCATTCCTGAAGCCGGCGATGTTTTGAGCTCCCGAAAACCGCAACGAATCACTTCCAAAACGCTCGCCCAACGCGCGCCGAAATAGGTTCGGCGCTGACGCGAGGTGAGGGTTGCAAAACTTAGACGCCCGAAGTGTGTTCGGGCATGACACCGGTCGCCACGGTGGGATGGCGTCCCGCGGCGCCGGCTTGAAACGAATGCTGCCGGAACTGATGGTTTCGAAACAGAAGCTGCGGCAAGCCGAAGGCAGTTGCATGGTGCGCATGAAGCGCGAGGAAGGGAAGCAGAACGTGGGGTTTAGTTCAAGGCCTTTTGTGCTGTGCGGGCTGCCCGTGAGGCAGCCGCCTGCGGGCGAGATGATGTACGAGCGGCGGAACGGGGACTTTGTGCTCCAAATCACCGGTCACCCCAGCTATGGTCTGCCGTTTGGGCAGGATCGGATCGTGCCGATCTACTTGGCTACGCTCGCCGTGCGTCAGCAAAGCCAAACGATTCGCTTCCGCACAGCCGCTGAAATGCTCGAAACCTTTGGCATGCACAGAGGCGGGAAGGAGTACCGACGACTAGTTGCCGCGTTCGAACGGATCTTCGGGGCCACTATCTTCTTCGGCACCGATGCATTTCGAGGCACAGCCAGGGTGGTGCAGCGATCGAGGTTCAGTTTCTTCAGCGAAGCACAGATCTGGTACAGTCGCGACTCGGAGCAGTACCCCGTCTCCGACCAATTCGAGAATGTGATTGTGCTCAGCGATGAGTTCTATCGGGAGATTGTTGGGCATCCGATTCCTGCAGACATGGAGGCAGTAAAAGTGCTGGCATCGGCACCGGCCGTGCTGGACTTGTTCATGTGGCTCTCCTACCGCTGCTTTGTGTCAAAGAGCAAAGAGACTATTCCCCTGTTTGGGCCGCGTGGCCTGGCCAGCCAAATTGGATCAATCGAATACGCACGCCCCCGCAGGTTCCGTGAAAAACTTGATCAGTGGCTGGAATCAATCCGCGTCCTCTGGCCGGAGTGTCCGGCGAGAATCAGCCAAGATGGCACAGGTTTAGAACTCAATCGAGCAACTGCCGTGCTCGTTGAGCAGAAAGTCGGATGAGTGGAGGTCTGCGGTGAGACCAACTGGGAAGCAACCAACGCAGAGAGAGCAGCGCGAGTCACTGCCAGAAAGCTATCCGGCTTTTCTGCAGGAATTGAAACAGCGCATCCGGGAATCGCAGTTGCGGGCGTTCCTCTCGGTCAACCGCGAGCTGGTCATGCTGTATTGGCGGATCGGGCGCGACATTCTGGTTCGGCAAGAACGGGAGAACTGGGGTGCCAAGATTGTGGACCGGTTGGCCGCGGACCTCAAGAAGGCCTTTCCGGAGATGAAGGGCTTCTCGCCCCGAAATCTCAAGTACATGCGTTCTTTTGCGGAGGCTTGGCCGGAAGAGGAATTTGTGCAACAGGCTGTTGCACAAATTCCCTGGGGCCACAACGTGCGCATCCTCGATTACGTAAAGGACCGCAGCGCACGGGAGTGGTACGTGAAGGCCACCTTTGAACACGGGTGGAGCCGCAACGTTTTACTTCACCAAATCGAAGGCGAGGCGCACAAGCGCACTGGTGCGGCTGTCACCAACTTTAGACAAACACTTCCACCGCCGCAATCCGATTTGGCTCAGCAGATCACAAAAGACCCTTACACGTTCGACTTCCTCACGATTGGTGACGACGCTCATGAGCGAGAGCTTGAACGAGGCTTACTCACACACCTGAGAGATTTCCTGCTGGAGCTCGGCGTTGGCTTTGCGTTCGTCGCCAGTCAATATCGTCTTGACGTAGGCGGTAACGATTTCTTCGTCGATCTGCTCTTCTATCACCTGAAGCTCCGTTGCTACGTGGTTATCGATCTGAAGGTGAAGGCATTCGAGCCGGAGTTCGTGGGCAAGATGAATTTCTATCTTTCTGCGGTCGACGACCTCCTGCGGCATGCTGACGACAAGCCGAGTGTCGGCCTGATCATCTGCAAAACAAAGGATCGAATCATAGCGGAATACGCTTTGAGGAACACAACCACACCCATCGGCATTTCCGAATACAAACTGGCGGAATCGTTGCCAGTCGATTTGAAGGGGAGCTTACCGAGCATTGAAGAGCTCGAAAGCGAGTTGGGGAGGACTGGCGATGAGGAATGACAGCGCTCGTCCGAAAATGATCTCCAAACGGGATCTGGGGCTGGATGATCCAAGACGCCCAGTCTGGTTAGAAGCCACCGATTCCTTCTACAAGAAGCTGAATCGGATTGCGAGAGAATGTCAGCTGTCACGCTACGAAGCGCTCAGCCGCGGGCTCGATGCTCTGCTCCGGGAAAACGACGTGCGGAACTCTGCTCTGAACCGCAATATCAAGAGCCCGGCACAGTCGGAAGTATTTCGCAGAACGATGGGGCAAGTCTCGCGTAATTATTGGGCGACCATCAGCACAGAAGAAAAGCGAGTGCGAGGGAGTCGGAGTGCTCAAGCCCGCTGGAATCGTCGTCACGAGAGCCGATCATAAATCGGACCAACAGTGAACGAGTCCCCCTAAAGGGGGACATCGTCTTCGGCGAGCTCTTGAGTTGCGTCGTTCGACTCGGAGTTGGCGTTGCGATCGAGGATGCGGATGGTATCGGCTTTCAGCTCGACGGCGAGTTGCTGAATGACGCGCTCGACGGATTTCTTGCCGCTTGGAACCGAGACGGTGCGGTCGTACTCGCGAGTAGTGAGTTCCCCCTGGACAAATACATGCGTGCCTTTCACAAGGCGTGAGCCCATCTGCGCGAAGCCGTGTCCAAACGCCAGCACGTTGTGCCATTGGGTTCTTTGTTTCCACTCGCCTTTGTCGTCCTTCCAGGACCGCGTGGTCGCAACGGAAAATTTCGTTACGGTGGTGCCGCTGGCCAATTGCTTGGTGTCCGCGTTTTGGCCGATGAATCCGATGATCGTAAGCTGATTGAGGTTCATGTGTGTTCTCTCTTTCTGCCCGTTTGCCTGGGCACCCAGAAGCGAGTGGCGGCTGCTCCCAAACCCAGTGAGTGCTTTCTCTGGGGGACGGCAAGAATTTCCTCCTCTGCTCTGGCGAGTGCAGTGAGCAATAAACAATGAAATTGTTGGGGTGGATCCGAAGAAAGCAGAAGGAACGCCGGTGCCGGGCGCAGGGTTTTCGCCCGAAGCTGTGCCAAGCAAATGGGGGGAAAGAAGAGGACAACAGAATCGGTCAGCTACTCGAGTCGGAATTCGTCCGCAGCTGAGGCCAGCCGGCGAGCAATCTGCGAGATGACTCCCGAAAGTGGCGACATGGGTGCTGATCTAGTTATTCGCGAGACATGGATCGCTGCGGAACACATCGACGCGACCCCGAGCCGCCGCGTTTGTATTGTGAACCCTGAGGCAGGTTTCGAACATCTGCCGGAAGTGTTCGCCGTCGGCTCCTCGGCTCAGGTTCGCGATTTTGCCGCCAGTTTCCCGCGCAGTCTGGTTCCGCGTCCGCCGGCCGTAAATGAGCACGGCAATGACACCGAGACCGACTAACGTGAAGCTCGCCGTCTCGGGGATGGGGGTCTGAGGAGCCTCAGACATAGTATTGGCGACAACTCTCAATATCCGCGACTTATTGCCGACTGGGTCTTGTCACGCTCTGGGGGCGAGTTCCTAAGCTGACGAGCAAAACTTTCTAGTTCATTCCTGACGTTCATCACCGGATAAAGAGCACCGCGTTTTGGTGGGACATCTCTCAGGCATTCTCGACACCAGTTACCAGGGATGGCTCTCTTGCGGATTACGCGCCGACTCAAATACTTGCTGAATTATTCAAGCTGAAAGGGTATGACGGGATTCGGCACAAGAGCCTGCTTAATGAGGGCAAAGGAACCAATTTAGCTCTGTTCGATATTGATTCAGCATGACCTGTGCAACGTATGGTCTGGCTCCACCTCGGATCCGTTTCGTGTTGGGTTGGAACTCAGAGACTCTCCGTCTCATCGGCTTTTTTATCGTGGCATTGATCGCTGCTTGGCTGTGGCGGTTGGGGCTGACACCAACAGAGTTCCTTCGCCCGATTGGCCAGTTCCACTTCCGTCGAAGTTAGGTGGCCGTGTAGCAAGTGCTCTAAACAGTCCTTGATCTTCTTGGCATTTGGCTCTACTATTTGCTTCATGAGCACGCCGTTGCTCCGTATCGTCCGCAGTGGGTCGTTGCTGGCTATGCTGATCAGCGCTGGAGTCCCGGCCACTGCGGAACCCATTTTCTTTGTCGGTGCGGACAACGGCGCAGGGCCGGGGCAGCCGCGCCCCTTCGCCGATCGAGCCGCGGCGTCCTTCGATGCCGCAGCCGGTATGCTCGACCTCGTCAACTTTGAAGACACCCCCCTCGGTAACTTCACCTCCCTGCTGATCGCACCTGGCGTGAGTCTGAGCAAATCACAGACGGGTGGTGGGGTTGTTAACCTCCCGGGCACCGCCACCGACGGCTACAACACC
>JBJMGK010000213.1:0-203738 GCA_045807925.1 Bryobacteraceae bacterium
CAATATATCAATAAACCAATCTAAAAACATCAAGATCCTATAGATTAAGAACTCGATTTCGACGCCTCCCTTCGCCGCCATCTGCTCCGCGTTCTCGCGAATGCGGTTCCGGTACGGCTCGGGCGAACTTCGGATAATCGAAGATCCGAATCTTCCGCTCAAACAGCAAAGACGTCATTCCCCCGGCAAAACAGATACCCGGCAAGGTGCCGAAAATCAACATGCGGTCAAGGCAACCCAACACTCCTTCAATCTGAGCGGCGTATCGCTCGGTTAAGAGTTCTTCCCCCACTCCGAAATCATAGCCAGACCTGTTTGGTTCCGGCTACGCCGGGTTAGGGTCTGAGTCGAAAGGTTTGGAGCGGGAAACCGCCTCCTGAATGAGAGCCGGAGTACATCAAAGCTCAATCTGCCAAACTCAAAAGCGAAGCATGGAAAAGCGGTACCAATGGAAGCTCCCCAACCGGGAAATCACGCTCGGTGAGAGAACCCAGATCATGGGAATTTTGAATGTCACGCCGGATTCATTTTCGGACGGCGGGAACTTTTCGGACCCGGATCGTGCGTTCGCCCGCGCTTTGGAGCTTGAGGATCAAGGCGCAGACGTCATCGATATCGGCGCTGAGTCTACTAAGCCAGGATCGGCCAGAATCTCGGAAGCCGAAGAACTCCGGCGTCTCATTCCGGTTCTGAAGCGCTTACGGGGAAAACTCACGGTGCCTATTTCCGTCGATACCTATAAATCGGGAGTAGCCGACAAAGCGCTTGAACACGGCGCCGAGATTATCAACGACCCGACTGGAATTCTCCTCGATCTTCAGTTGCCCAAAGTTGTGACCAAGTACGACGCGGGTCTGATCATCAATCACATGCGCGGCACGCCGGAGACCTGGGCTCAGCTGCCGCCGCTGAAAAATCTGATGCGGTCGATTACGATCGATCTCGAGGCTTCGATTCACAGGGCATCGCAAAGCCGTATTCAGAAGAATCAGCTCATCATTGATCCTGGGTTGGGGTTCGGTAAGCGCAGGGAGCAAAACTCGGAGATCATTGCTCAGCTCGGAAGCCTAAGGTCCTTCGACTTGCCGATCGCAATCGGGCCATCGCGGAAATCATTCCTTCGAAAAGAGTTTGGTGAAGAACTGGAATTCGCTACAGCCGGAGCAGTCGCGGCTTCCGTGCTGAACGGTGCTCATATTGTGAGAGTGCATGATGTGAAGGCGATGAGAGCCGTGGTCGAAGTCGCGGACGCGGTACGGCAAGCTGCCGATCGAGAGTTGGAACAACCAGTGACTCAGACGCGCTGGCAGCGCGGGCAGTAGTGGGTTCCCCGTTGTCCCACAACGATGCGCCGGATTTTAGCGCCGCAGTTCGGACACGGTTCACCCGCTCGACCGTACACCTTGTGAAGCTGCTGGAAACTGCCCCGCTCGCCGAGTCCATCGACGTAGTCGGAGATAGAAGACCCCTTGTGGGTGATCGCTGTGCTCAGGATCTCCAGGGTTGCGGAATGTAGTCGTCGGGCTCGCGATTGAGAAACCCGTTGCACGGGCGTGCGGGGATGGATGCCAGCCGAAAAGAGCGCCTCATCAGCGTAGATGTTTCCTACGCCGGCGAGAAACGACTGACTCAGCAGGACCGCTTTGATTCTGCCTCGACGTTCTCCCAGCCTGCGGAAGAATTCTTCAAAGGACACAGTGAGAGCGTCCGGTCCCACAGGTGCTAGTGCGGTTTCCTTCTCCGGGAAAAACTCAAATCGGCCGAAAGTACGAATGTCGTCAAACAGCAGGTGTCCATCGGTCAACTGAAGGAAAGCGCGGGTGTATTTCCCGGGGCTCCCGTTCCATAGCAGCTTGCCAGTCATTCCCAAATGGACGTAGAGAAATCCGCGATCGAGGCAGATCCAAATCTGTTTCCCAAGGCGCTCCACGTCCATGACAGTGGATCCCGCAAGCGCCCTACTTGTGGTAACGTGATCGCCCCTGGTGACTCGATTGGACGAGAAACTTGCGCTGAGAATTCTCTTGCCAACAAGGTGACGAGTGATGGAGCGAACGACTGTTTCGACTTCTGGTAATTCCGGCAAGACTGTCTCACGGAGCGCGCGAGCGTAAGGGCGAATACAATGACAACGCGGCACTCGAAGCGCAAACTTCGGACGACGTGTTGCGATTGATGGCCCCGGTTCAGCTTTATCCTACAACGATCTCTCCGGCGCGCACGTCTGCCTTATGCGGTGATCGAACACGCCATGTACGCACGTGCATGCGAACTAAGAACGGGGGAATACGTACACGACGACGGTATTGGAATCTCTGGGCAAGGGATCACCATCGGGCCAGTCCATCACTCGTCCCCCGAACACATCCAGATGGTTGTTCATCAGGGCGGATACCAGGGACTTCGCCGCGTTCTTCGTCCGGCTGCTCGAGCTCGGCAGGACCTGCACCATGACGCCGGTTTTGCCTTGGCAGTCAACGGGAGTGGGCTTGCTGATACGCCAGCCCGAAGCCCGGAGAATAGGGACATTCAGCAGGCCGATGAAGTCGTTGATCTCGCGGTCCGTGCTGCTCTCTTCGCAGTAACGAAGTTCGACTCTCGAGCCGCCAAAGTGCTTTAAGGGCGCGATCATCCTATGCCTGCGGTCACCCAAAAGCAGGCGCCCTCGGGCGCCCTCTCCCCAAAGGTGATCGTTGAAACCCGCCATGACTCGACCGTTCGCCTCACGCAGGCGGGTTTGCGCCCACATGGAGGCGAACACCACAATCGCTACTGTCCCCAGCGCCAGGACAATGACACAACGCCCGACTTTTTGCGGGATGTGCTTACGCTGAAGCCCACGCGCACGGTGGGTAACCTTTCGGCCAAAGAGAATGACGCTGACTGGCAGGTGCTCGTAGTACTCGAGGATCAGACCGACAGTGAGAAAACAAACGGCGATCACCAGCCACCATTGCAGGTGCTCTACCTTTGTTTCGAGCGCGTCGACCTGTTGCAAAGCCTCTTGAAAAAACAATCCAGGGCTGTCGGCCACCAGGACAGGATAGCGCCTACGGCTTGAGAAAGCTGGGATGTTTAGGGGGCCAATCCCTGCAAACAGGAGAAAAGGCGGGGAGTCTTGCGACCCCCCTCTTTCAAAGGAGCGGACGAAGAGATTTAACGGTCTCGAGTACCCTCGGCTGTCGCTTCCCGTGCGGTTTCTTTCACGTTACCGACGCCCTGCTGGACTTTTCCGGCGATCTGATCTTTCATCCCGTCAGCTTGCGTACCGGGATCGTCGGTCACATTTCCGACCTGTTCCTTGACATCGCCCTTCACCTCGCGAGCCTTGCCTTTGATCTGGTCAGTATTCATGGTGTCTCCTGCAAATAAGATCGCGTGCGTCGGAAGATAGTTTCGCGCGCCGGTGGCTCAGAAAAAAAGCGCTGAACCTGTTTATTTCCCGCTGACGGCACGGCAAGTGCCTCGTTCCTCACCGTTGCCCGACGGAGCCGAAAGCGAAATGCCGCGATTTCCGGCATGCCACCAGATAAACCGGCCCGCTGCATACCGAGCCCCCGAACCGGAAATGACGCCGGCAAAGACCAGCTGTTTGCCCCCGAGAGGCAATGCGGCAAGAGTTGTCGGTTGAGCGTTAATGTATTCGATCTCGAAAGCTCCCTCTGGAGTTCCGAGCTTCACAGCGGTTGCATCACACGTCAACATCACTTTGTGGCGTTCCACGGGCGTGTTGCCGCGCACATGCTGTTCAGTTCTCCGTTGGCTTTTAGCCCCTACGAGACTTGGGCCATGATCAGCTCTTTAGTGCTTCATGGCCGCTTCGACCTCATCCGCGGTATGGGGCAGTGCGCCAGTGAGGTTAGTAAGCTTGCCTTCCGGGTCAACGTAAAATGTGTCTTCGATCCGGACGCCTATCTTCTCTTCCGGGATGTAGATGCCCGGTTCGATCGTGAATACCGCTCCGGGACCGAATGGCTTGTTCACGTCGAACGGATCGTGCACATCGATCCCAACAGAATGGCCGAGGCCGTGAAGCCAATATTTCCCGAGCGGTGCCCCGTGCAGATCCTTGCCGTGCGTATTCACATAGTCGTAGGCAACTTTGTTCAGTGAATTGGGATCCTTCTTTTCCGTGCCGCCCATAAACGACTTCCCAGAAACGAATGCCGCGATCGCGGCTCGTTGAGCGCCCAGAACGATATCGTAAATTTCCCGCTGCCTCGGCGTGAAGTGACCATTGACGGGTAGTGTGCGCGTGATATCGCTGGCATACATGGAGTACTCGCCGGCAGCATCAACCACGACCAAACCGCCCGCTTCCATCGTGTTCTCGTCCGCCATGTAGTGGAGCACCGCGGCATTCGCTCCAGAACCGACGATCGACGGATAACTCGGCCTTTCACATCCGTACTCTTTCAATCTGTAATCGATCAGACCACTGATGGAGCGCTCAGACACGCCGGGTTCGACAGCTTTGAGGACAGCTCGATGTGCAGCAACGGAGGCCTCGGCCGCCTTCCGCAATAAAGCAATCTCGGCTCGCGACTTTGTTACTCGAAGCTCGGCTGTGATCTGCCGAAGATCGCGCGCGTCGGTCAGCCTCGTTCCGATCGTACTTCCGACGAGATCTAACAAAGCTTTTGCTTTCGGTTCGTCTGAAGTAACTGCTAGTTTCGAAGCGCGCTGCGAACCGGTCTTCGGTCCCGTCGGCAACACCAGCCGAACCAGTTCAGCTTGCAGGTCTGTCATGGGCCGTACTTCATCTACGCCCGCGAGCTTGGCGACATCCGGAGTCGTGGCATAAATGCCCACGCCCTTGTAAACCTCGAGCCGCGGATTAGGCGCGCGCAGGAACAGTATTTCGCGATACGGCTCGGGAGCGGCGGGCTGACTGCTTCCCTCCTCCGCATCAGGCTTGGGAGCTTCGACCGCAGCTTCCACCAGCAAAGCCGCGCCGGACTCGTTCCAACCGGTCAGGTAATAGAAATCTTCGTCCTGACGCCATGACAAATAATTCATTGCCGGCTCATCCGCCGAAAAGATTAGCGCTGCGCCGCCATTCAGCTTCGCCGCGAGAGTCACTCGACGTGCGTGGTATTCAGAACTAGGCTGCTTCTCTAACCCTGCGCCATAACACCTTACGGCGAGACAAATAACGGCTAGAAGGGAAAGTGATCGAGGCATAGGAAATCTCATCCGGCTCAGGTATCCGCGCGTCAAACTCAAGGGGCCAGGGCGGGCACTTCCTCCGCTGAAGCGAGGTATTCCCAGCGTTGCAGCGATAGAGGCACGTTGCCGTTCTTCCATACGTAATCGTGGAATGCCTGCAGGCGGAACGCGTTCCCCTGTTTGGTCCGGGCGTCAGCCAGAAGACGCGTGATCTGAATTTTGCCGATCTGATACGTGATGGCCTGTCCCGGGGTCGACGCGAACAGGCGAGCTTCCTCGTGGGCCGTTTCAGCGTCCATCGGAACCGATTTCGCCAGGTACTCCGCGCCCTGGTCAATGCTGAACTCTCCCAACGCGAGCTTCACATCCACTTCGACCCGAAGCGCCCTAAGACGCATGAAGTTGTAGATGATCTCCCGGCTTCGCGGGCTATCGTCAAAAAGTCCGGCCTGCAGCATCATCTCTTCCGCATAGAAACCGATGCCTTCGTTCGCTCCGGAATCGTAATATGCGCGCCTGACCGGATCGGGATTTCTCCACGAGAGACTCATCTGGAAATAATGGCCCGGAACGCCTTCATGGATGATCAAAGGACGCGGATCTTTAGCCGTCGCCAGCGCGAAATACCCTAGTGCCGGGGATGGCTTGGGAGTCCAACGCAGGCCTTCTTCTTTGAGGCGCGTCAACGACGTAAAATCATCCAGCTCACCGAAGCCCTCTAAATGAGACAGATAGCTTGGAATCGGTTTTACTACGTAGTGCGGAATATCCGCGGGCATTGTCAGCAGCTGTTTCTGGGTCAAGAAGTTTCTGATCGCCTGTTCCGCGATCTCTGTTTTGCGGCGCTGGTCTTCGAAACTGCTCGCGAGCGGAAGCTCCGGATTCCCCAGGTCGCGCTGATGTTCATACTGCTCAAACGCAACGGCTCGCGACCACTCCTGCCGGCTCATCGAAAGCAGCTGTTCAGGAGTAAACGGAACGAGCGCGATGTTGCGCAGGAAGAAGACGTAATTCTCTCTTCCCACAGCGCTTTTCGCCGGATACGATTGGAGGTTCTTCTCGAGCGAAGTTCGGTAGGCTTCGGCAGCGGTGGCGGCATCCGCTGCGGCTTTGATCAATTCCGATGTCAAGGCCTCGCTGGACTTCCCTCCGGTGGCCGTCAGCATGGGGGCAACTTCTTTCGCGACACCGGTCAGTTTCGGTCTGATATCCCGAAGCTCACCAAGCGCCAGCTCTGCAAACGGTTTGGCCGGATGAAGGTTCGCCATCCCATCGCGGAACAATGCCGGGATGTTCTCCATTCGCTCCATAATCTGCCGGGTTCGTTCCGCCGTGAAAGGAGGAGGAGGCAGCAAGGCCTCCAGCAAGCCCGTGATTGCCTGGTCTACGTAAAAGGTGGGGTCCCGCTCCCATCGCTTGTTGATCTCCAACTCCCAATGCACCCGCGCCAACGCTGAACCAAGCAGCCGGTAATCCACCTGCTCCGAAACCGGCAAAGTCTGATGAGGCAGGCTCTTCCAACGCCCGTCGAAAGCCTTCAGTTCTTCCCGCTGCTTCGCAATCGCCGAAGCAGACCAGTCCCGCTGGCCCGGCGGATGTTCCACCCGCGGGATATCGTCCTGAGAAAACGGCTGATAGCGCGCGCGCCATATCCAGAAATCGGTCGAGAACGCGACCATGGAATCCCCCGGGCCGGCAAAGGCAGGCACCGCTGATTCCGAAAGACAACTGAAGGCGAGGAAAAGGACTAGCGCGGAAGAACGAGAACGGACGGGGACACTCAGGAAATTCTTGGGCACGATTTCTCCCACCCTAGCATCGGCCTACAAAGATCCGAAGATTTACTATCGTACCCGCCTCAGGCAATCGATGTGTAAAGAGTGGCTACTCTCCCCAAGGCAGCCGGTTCCGCCGACGTTCACACCGCGGCCGGCAGCACGTACGGAGACGGATCCGCGGTGCCACTTCGAATGGCGGAGGTGGTATCCGCACTTTCGCACGCGCTGGACCTGAGCGCCGGGCTCCCGGTTGGGCATTCCGTTCGGACTTGTGTTCTGGGAATGCGGATCGCTCATGAAATTGGACTTTCGGGCGACCAGCTGAACGACTTATACTACGGTCTGCTACCTACTAAAGGACGCTGGCTGTAGCAGCAATGCTTCCGCCATCTCCCGAACTCTCTACTCGGACGACCTTAAAGCCAAGCGAGATGTTAAAACAACCGATTGGACGAAATTGGGTTCGGATTCGCTCCAATACGCCCTGTCCCATGTCGCAACGGGCAAGCCATTTCTCGAACGGGTAAGAACCCTCATTCACGTCGCCGCCGGTCAGAAACAACATGCGCACGACGTGACCAAGCGTCGCTGCGAGCGTGGCGCTTCCCTCGCCCGCCTGATCGGGTTGCGCGAGCCCACGGCAAACGGAATCGCCAGCCTTGATGAACATTGGAACGGAGCCGGCAATCCGGACGGATTGAGAGGTCGCGAAATACCGCTACTGTCCCGAATCATGCTGCTTGCGCAGACGATCGAGGTGTTCTTTGCCGGCCGGAATGCCGAAACGGCAGTACAAGTTGTGACCGAGCGGAGCGGACGCTGGTTTGATCCGCAACTGGTGAAAGCCGTCCACTCACTTCACACCCGGAACGTTCTATGGACGGGATTCGATTTCGGGGATGATTTCGGCCTTGCGCTACAGATGGACGCGGAAGGACGAACGATGCTCGCTGGGGACGCGACGCTCGACTCGATCTGCCTCGCCTTCGCGCAAATCGTTGATGCGAAATCCCCATTCACGTATAACCACTCCATCGGGGTGGCAAACGCTGCCATTAGCATCGGCCAGATGCTGGGCTTCGACCGCGACCGCATCCGCATTCTCTTCTTACGGCACGCAGCGCTGTTGCACGACCTCGGAAAACTCGGGGTCTCGAACACCATTTTGGAGAAACCGGGGAAACTCGACGAGAACGAATGGGAGTCTCTCCGCTTACACCCGTATCACACCTGGAAAGTGCTCCGTAAGATCTCCGGATTCGACAAGCTGAGTGAAGTCGCGGCGTCGCACCACGAGAAATTGGATGGATCAGGCTACTTCAGAGGTCTGACGGCGGAACGGCTCTCGTTGGAATCGCGCATTCTTGTGGTCGCCGACATCTTCGACGCGCTTTCCGCAAAGCGCCCGTACCGGGATGCCCTACCAAATGATCGTGTCTTGGAGATCATGCGCAAGGATGCTCCCAAAGCGCTCGATTCCATGTGTCTCGAGGCTCTTGAACAGTCTGGGATCGGCTGCGACCAAACCTTTGTTGACCTACAAACGTTGAGTCGGCGCATCTCCAGCAATCAGTTCTCTCCCGCGCCGGACCGGGTGGTACAAACGGCGGAATGCGTCGCCCAAACGGGCACTATTAAGGGCAATTAACGCCATCTCCCGAAAGCTTTAGGTCACAATTTTCTCTCTCGCAAGTCTTACAGGTAAGGAAAAAAGTTACGTTTGGGGTTCGAAATTAACTTCGGGTCAAGCGAAACGCAAACGCTCTGTGTGAACAGAGCGGAGGAGATATAAAAATGCGAAAGATTCTTGTTACATCTATTCTGGCGGTCTCTCTGTCAGCAATTCCCGCCCTGGCCCAAAGCAGCGCTACCATCCGCGATGCCCAGCAGGCATTGAAGGATAAGGGGTTTGATCCCGGACCAGTGGACGGGGTAGACGGGCCGGCAACGAGAGCGGCCGTGAAGAAATATCAAGCCCAGCAGAACATCTCTGCGGACGGCAAGTTAGGTGCTAAGACTCTCGACGCGCTCGGGGTGAAGTCCCAGGAGAGCGAAGCCCAGCTCGCAACGTCCGGTGAGAACGTCAAGAAGTCCTACACCAAGGGCGGTAAAACTATCGCTGAAGGGACAAAGGACGCCGGAACCGATGTCAAGCACGGCGAAGTCGGCGAAGCTGCCGTGGATTTGGGTAAAGGGGTAGGCAAAGGTGCCGCCAAGGTGGGCGAAGGAACCGGTCATGCTGCTAAGAACGTGGCCAAGGGCGTAAAGAACGCCGTTGTTCCCAATGAGAAAAAGGTTACCCCGGATAAGTAGTTCAAACGCGACGGTTAAACGAGAAAAGGACGTCGATTTGGACGTCCTTTTCTCGTTTTGGGTGATGGGCCAGAAAGATCAGAAAGATTATGTCATGAGCGCGGCAGGGCCTGATCGACTGCAATGCCGGGTCATGCGGCTGCGCAGTTCCGATCGTGCCCGCAGAAGGCGACTTTTAGCTGCAGCGACAGAAATTCCGAGCATCTCGGCTACTTGGGGCATCGGAATTTGTTGAACGTCGCGAAGCAGGAACACATTTCGCAACAGCGGAGGAGTTTTTCGAATTTCCTCAAACAGGACTTCATGCACTTCAACCTCTCCGACATCCTCTTCGGGCGTATGTCTGTTATCGCGCAGTTCGACATTGACGAAGTCTTCCGCTGTACTTGCGTCGCCTATATATAAGTAATGGAACTTGCGGCTGCGCCTTAGCTTCATCAGGCATTGGTTGACGACGATCCTGGTAAGCCATGTCGAGAATTTCGAGTCCCGGTTGAACTGTCCGATGTGCTTGTAAGCTTTCCAGAATGCATTTTGAACCTCGTCCTCAGCATCTTGCCGGTTTCTCACAATGGAGTAGGCAACTTTTATTGCTGTCGGGTGATGCCGCTTCATCAATTCGTCGAAAGCCGCTTCATCTCCGTTCGTGCAATTTTCCACGAGCGCGTCGTCGCTGAGTTGTCGCGTTAAACGGTTTTGCATCTGCGCTCGGTCGTAAGAATCCATCCGAATGAGCCTCTATGCACAACTTTAAAGCGGGAGCCGTCGAGTTTGTAGCTGACAGTGAAACGGATTTAAGCGCTATCAAAAACCAGGAGCTTGTCTTTAGCGGCGTTGAATCGACTTTGAGGCAAGCTGAAAATACGGATGAGATGATCCGACGGATTATCGGCAACTACGATATCGGCGCCAAGCTCCGACATCTTCGGTTACGTAAGAAAATCGCCCTCGTGGACCTTGGTAAGCACACCGGGCTATCGGCGTCCATGCTATCCCAACTCGAGAACGGGAAGCTGATCCCCACACTGCCTACGCTCGCGCGTATTGCCACGGTTTTCGACGTCGGGCTTGAGTTTTTCTTTGGCGAGAAACGACAGAAAAAGAACTTCTCGGTCATCCGAGCCCCGGACCGCATTCGGTTTCCGGAATCGCCTGAAAACCCCCAGCCGCTCTATTATTTCGAAGTTTTGGCGTATGGCGCGACAGACAAGACGATCGCCGCGTATCTTGCCGATTTCCCTCGGTCGGCCGGCGGGAACGTTCGAGAACATCAGCACGAGGGCTCCGAATTCGTGCACGTGCTCAGCGGTACGCTCGCGATAAACTATCAATCAAACGAGCACATCCTTGAAGCCGGAGATAGCGTTTACTTCGACTCTTCAGAGCCGCATTCCTACCTCGGGAGATCCGAAGAGCCTGCTCGCGCGATTGTCGTTACGACCCCGCCGCGCCCTTAGAGCCCACCCGATTTTGGCTGCCTTCCTGGTGACCAGCCTAAGTTTGAATGCAGCCCATGACCGCTGGACCGAACTGAATATTGGACCATACTATGTCGATACTCAGGACGACGTTGCGCGCGCGAGAGACATGCTCACCCAATTGGAACAGGTCCGTTGGGTGCTGGGCGGTTTGCTGGAACAAAAAGAGTTGGGCGCTGCGTGGCCGTTCCGCATCGTTATAACGGACGGCCTCGGCCAGGGTGCCAATTGCACGGTTGTCTCCCGCCCCACGCCCGGAACTCCCGCTTGGGCGTCTTACCGCCCGTTTGGTTTCGTTTCGCAAACAGACGAACCGATCTTCCAATGGGAAAACGCGCTCGTACTTCACGCTCAATATACACTCGTCTGTCCCACGGGCGCCAAAGTACCTCTCGGCCAGGTGGCTGGACTCATGCTGGATGCAAACACAGTTCGGTTGCCTCCTGAGGTCGAATCGGGTCTAGCTCAGCTCTTCGATACGTTGGAAGCGAACGGCAGCCGCGTCACATGGGGCGGAACGCAGGCCCATCTCGACCTTGCTACCGCCCGCATGGAGTTGTTCGCGACGAAGTTCGAGTATTCTGCCAGCTTCCATATCTTCATAGCCGCGCTGAAAGGCGGCAGCTCTTTGCGTTCGGCTGAAAAGAACGCGTTTAACCGCCCAACGGAGGAACTGGAAAAGGAAGCAGAAGCAATTGTAGCTTCAAACAAATGGCCTTCGGCATCCGTGTCCGGGCGTCCGCTAAGCCCGAAGCGTGACTTCGGAGAACGATCGATTCCCGACCCAGAAATTCAAGTCTATCTGGCCGATGCCCGACTGCCTGGCGACCAGAAGGGCGCCAGAGCTGCTTACCAGGGTGCGATCAATGCCGGTGGCAGCGCCGCTCCACTCGGCTATGAAGGACTGGCCCAGCTTGCGCTCCTGGAGAATGCCGATACGACGAAATACCTCGACGACGCGGCACAGGCCGGCAGCCGGAGCGCGCCAGTATACTTTGCCTCGGCGGAGGACCTTCCGACGGAACGAATGATTGCCCTCCTGAAGAAGGCGGCAACTCTCAACCCACGCTGGGCCGAGCCGGTGTTTCGCGAGGCGGAAGAAACCGAAGACAAGGGAGAACGGGAAGCCCTGATCAAGCGGGCGACCGAGATCAATCCTCGAGAAACCAAGTACTGGATTGAACTAGCTAAAGCACAGATAGCAAACGGCCACGCGTCCGTGGCCCATGGTAGTTGGCTTCGCGCCGAAGAATCTGCAGCCACGGAGAAGGGACGGGACGAGATTCACCAGATGCGCATGGATAACGAGGCGGCTCGCCTGGATGCCGCCGAAAAAGCGCGCCTGGAAGAACGGAACGCGGCGCACCGAGCCGACCAGCGGGCGCAACAATCTGAAGCCGAACGGATCAAAGCGGCGGAGGCAAAAGCAAATGCTGCTCTGGACGCGGAGGCCGGCGGGAAAGCCCCGACCGATGTCGTTCCCTGGAGTCAGGTGGTGCCGAAAAAAGACCTGCGAGGCGAACTGATACGAGTCGAGTGCACCGGCAAGGACGCTCGTCTGAGAGTCAGGGATACGCACAATCGGGAGTCAACCCTTCTTCTCAAAAACGCGTCTGACTCGGGACTCACCTGCGGCGATCAGAAGCCATCGCTTCCAGTGAGCGTCAGTTACTCGGCCCAGGCGGACGAGACGCTGCGGATTGACGGGACGGTGCTGACCCTGCAGAGAAGGCCTTCTCGTTGATTCGGGAAGCGACGCGGGCGGATCTGCAGCAATTAGGCGAAATTGAGGCTGAGGCGTTTCCTCAATCCCCCTGGCAGCTCCACGATTTCCTCCGTCACTCGTGCGTAGTTGCCGAAGAGGAAGGTAGAGTTCAGGGATTCCTGGTGTCCCGGGAGATAGCAGCGCAACACTCGAGACACCCCGCCGAGCGCGAGATTCTCAACCTGGCCGTAAGAGCCGCCTGTCGCCGGCGAGGGATCGCCGCGTCTCTCCTGCAGTTCGAAATGCAAAAGCCCGGAATCTTCTTCCTCGAAGTCCGGGCCTCAAACATCGCGGCCAAGGCGCTTTATAGAAAACTTGGCTTTCACGAACTCGGATATCGATTCGACTACTACGAGAATCCGAGGGAAACAGCCATTGTGATGACGACTCGCCCGCTTTAGGGCTTGCCGTCCGTGGAGGTGGGGGTGCTGCTCGGATCGCTACCGTCCGACGGCCGTCTCTTCAGTTTCGGACGATCGTCCTCGTCACCTTTGGACTTCTTCGACGGGTCGGTCTCATCCTCAATCGGCGCATTCGAGTTCGGGTTCTTGCGCAGCGTGGGCTTGTTCGGATCGCCCGTGTCCTTATCCGGACGACGCTGGTTTTCGAGCATCGCCAGCCGTGATTTAACATCGTTGAACTCGGACGTCGTGACCACGTATTCGGGCCGGGGCTTTAGCTCCGTGATTTCCTTTTGAGTCTTGACAATGCGGTCGTCGGTGGGCGGATGGGTGGAGAAGAGCTTCGACATCGTGCCGGGCTTGCGCTTTTCCAGCGTCTCGATCTTTTCGAAGAAGTCGACGAACCCATTCGGGTCGTACCCGGTCTTGTACATGTACTGGAGACCGAGGAAGTCAGCTTCTGCTTCCTGTCCGCGGCTAAACTTCAGAAACGTGAGCGGGACCAAAAGTCCGGAGGCCTGATAAATTCCGTAAGCCGCTGCACCGCCCATGAAAATCAGCGGGATCGTCGCAAGCTGCGCAATTTCCCCCCGAGTCGCCTGACGTGTTGCGTGACGCGCCGCTACGTGAGCAATCTCGTGCGCCATCACGCCTGCGAGTTCAGCTTCCGTGTCGGCCTTCAAAATCAGCCCGGATTGTACGAAGAAGAAGCCGCCCGGCAACGCAAAGGCGTTCACCACCGGGTCCTCGAGCACTTTAATTGTGAAAGGAACCTTAGCGTCCGAATTTCGGACGATATTCTGGCCCAGGCGATTGACGTACTCAGCAACGACCGGATCGTTGATGACTTTCGATTGCTGCTGGACTTGCTGCGCGAGTTGCTTGCCGAGAGCGATTTCCTTTTCCAAGGAATAGAAGTTCACTTTTCCGCTGACATTCCGGTCGCCGATGTCATCTGGATCGTTTTTACTTCCTTTCTTAGAATTCTTCGTGTCGCTGGTCGTGTCCTTGTCTTTGTCACTTGGAGCCGCAAATGTACCGGCGGGAGCCAACAAGAGAGCCGACAGCACAAGGCTGGTTGAAGATCGAAGGAAAGAAAAGCGACGCATCATGACTCCTCTGCCTCGGCACGTCTCGAATGGTGCACAGTGGCTACGAAAACAGAACTCGGCTGCACCCAGTATAGAACCAAATTTCGGCTTTCTGGCCAACTGCGACGCGCACCGGGTCCCTGTGATCAGTAACGTATGCTCGGAGAGATGGGTTTCGAAGAAAGTTCAAATGCTTTGCTGGAATCCCCTTCACCGTCAGTTCAACGATTTAGAGAAGAGTTTCCGGTTACCGGGCAGCTGATTTACCTGAATCACGCGGCTGTCGCTCCCTTAAGCCGGAGAGCCGCAAACGCGATGCGGGAATTGACAGAACAGGCGTGCGAATTCGGTTCCCTCCATTACACCGAATGGATGAAGTGTTACAACGATCTTCGATCTGCGGCGGCTCGCCTGATTAATGCCGGGAAAGACGAGATCGCGATCGTCAAGAACACTTCGGAAGGAATCTCGTTCATCGCCGAAGGATTCCCCTGGAAAGCCGGCGATCAGGTAATTGCATTTCGCGAGGAATTTCCCGCCAACTACTATCCCTGGCTGCGTCTCGAAGAGCGCGGAGTAAAGCTGAAATGGCTTTCGGTCTACGACCCTCTCGAAACGATCGCCGCTTCCCTGCCCGGGACCCGCCTCCTGGCCATCAGCTTCGTCAATTATCTGAGCGGATACCGGGTCGACCTTCCAGCAATCGGCAAGCTTTGCCGGGAAAATGGCTGTTTCTTCTTTGTGGACGCCATTCAAGGCATGGGTGTTCTTCCGCTCGATGTCCAGGAGTGCGGAATTGACGCCCTGGCCGCCGATGGCCACAAATGGATGCTCGGCCCGGAAGGAAACGGGATTCTCTACGTCCGGAAGAAATGGCAGGACACGATACGGCCGGCAGAGTTCGGCTGGACGAATCCGGCGAATTTCTTCGATTACGGTAAGCGCGATATGACCCTGCGCCCCGACGCCGGCCGGTACGAATGCGGGACCCTAAACACGGTTGGCTGTTACGGTTTGCGAGCTGCCCTCGAGCTGATCCTGGAAGTTGGCGTTCCGAACATCGCGCGTGCGGTGGATTCCCTGGCTCAGCAGGTTGAAGAAGGCGTTCGTCACCGAGGCTACGAGGTAATGGTTTCCCGCACTCTGGCTACCGGTTCGGGAATCGTGAGCTTCCGCCATCCAAGTGTTGACAGCAGCGCCATCGTCAGCAGTTTAAAGCAACAGAGAATAGTTGCGACGCCTCGACAGGAGTGGGTTCGGGTCTCGCCTCACTTTTACATCAGCCCGGAAGAAATCGATCGCGTGATAGGCTGTCTTCCGCCTGGCAACTAGATGAAAGCCTTCTATATAACCAACCCCGGGAACTCCGCACTCCAGGATCTTCCGCAACCCTCCCCACAACCGGGCGAGGTTTTGTTGAAAACGAGAATCATCGGGCTATGTGGGACGGACCTCAGCACGTATCGCGGTAAGAATCCGCTCGTCAGTTATCCGAGGATCCCGGGCCACGAGATCGCCGCCACCATTCTCGACGTGGGGGACGATGTTCCACCGGAGTTCCAGCCCGGGCTCGATGTCACCGCGTACCCCAATACGAGCTGCGGTCGTTGCGCTTCCTGCTTGCGAGGCCGTATGAACGCCTGCAAGTTCAACGAGACTCTCGGGGTGCAGCGGGATGGAGCAATGAAGAATCTCTTCACCATCCCCTGGCAGAAGCTCGTCAAATCCGCTGGACTATCATTGCGAGAGCTCAGCGTTGTTGAGCCTCTGGCAGTCGGCTTTCACGCAGCAGCTCGAGGAAGAGTAGACGCCGAGGACGTGTTAGCCGTTATCGGCGTTGGAATGGTGGGGCTAGGCGCTATCGCCTCGGCATCGGAGAGAGGCGCCCGCGCTGTCGCAATTGACCTTGACGAACGCAAATTGGCTCTCGCGAGGCAAGCCGGCGCCGCACATTCCATTCAGTCCAACGCTCAGGATGTGCACACAGAACTGCTGCACTTAACCGAGGGTCGCGGACCAGATGTTGTCATCGAAGCGGTGGGTACTCCAGATACGTATCGGCTCGCTGTCGAGGAAGTAGCGCATACCGGGCGCGTGGTTTACATAGGGTGGGCTAAAGAACCAATCAGCTTCGAAACCAAGTTGTTCGTTCACAAAGAACTCGACATTCTTGGCTCGCGTAACTACCTGGACGAATTCCCGGACGTGATCAGCATGCTGAAAACCGGCAGATTTCCTGTCGAGGCGACCATCTCTAAGACCGTGCCTCTGTCCGATGCCGGAGACGCGCTTGCCGAATGGAGCAGATCTCCTGAATTGTTTACGAAGATACTCGTCCAGATGGACGCCTGATTAAGGGCTACTCCGCGCCCCAGTAAGCGAGGATGTTAGTTCTATTAATGACTGTCCGGCGACGTCGTCCGGCAGAGCGCCGGGTTGCGCACAGCTTTATCTTTCTTCCAGGAGTTCCCTTTTGCCTCTGAAGCTTGGCCGCGCCCCCTTGCTGCCGTGCCTCTTTGCCCTCGCGTTCAACTGTGTCGCTCCAGCACAGCAGATGGATGAGGAATTCTCGAAATCTGTAAAGGAATGGACTACTCGGCCCGAGTTCATCAGCCCCCTGGTCGATCACCTACCGAAGTCGACGGATGTTCCTTCACCCAAAGACGTCCTGGGACATTACGTGGGCGCGCCGAAGAAGCTGACCTATTACGCGGACCTGACCCGCTACTACCGTGCGCTGGCCGCCAAGTCGCCCCGAGTAAAGGTGCTGGACATCGGAAAGACCGATGAAGGCCGTGAGTGCATCGTTGTCTTTATAGGTTCAGAGGACACCATCCGGAACCTGGAAAGTTACCGCGGTTATCTGGATCAGCTTGCTGATCCGAGAAAAATCAATGACGCCGAGGCGCAGGAGATCATTGGCAAAACCAAGCCAATCTATCACCTGATGGGTGGCTTGCATAGCGGCGAAACGGGGCCACCTGAGATGCTGATGGAATTGGCGTACCGGCTGGTGACAGAAGATAGTCCGCTTGTAAAGAGCATCCGCGATCACCTGATTGTTTCGATCACGCCCGCAGCTGACCCGGACGGCCGCGATCGTTACGCAGACTGGTACTACCGTTATAAGATCAACGAAACCAGCGAGCAAGACAACATGGGCGGGCCTCCGTATTGGGGCAAGTACATCTTCCACGATGACAATCGCGATATCAACTACTCGCAGCTTCCAATGCAGCGCCTGCTTGCCTGGTATCTGCAATGGCATCCGCCGATCATGCATGAATTGCACGAGTCGGTCCCATTCATGTACACGTTCAGCGGCCAGGCCCCCCAGAATCCGACACTCGATCCAATCCTCTACGGAGAACTGCCTTGGTTTTCGAACTTTGAGATGGCGCAGATGATTAAGTACGGCATGCCGGGCGTTTGGACCCATGCGTACGTTGATATGTGGTCGCCCGGATATCTCGGGTTTATGTCTTCAAACCACAACGGCATGCTGCGGATGTACGAAACGTTCGGCAATGGCGGAGCAAACACGATGCATCGGAAAGTAACGGCCGGGCCGGGCGGGGGGAACCCAGGTGCGTCTGAACGCGGTGGACAACCTACCGATCGCGAGTGGTACCGGCCCCTTCCTCCCTACAAGGAAGTGGACTGGTCGATGCGCAACAACACCAATTATATGGAAACCGGCGTATTGACCGGCTTGCAACTGACGTCCGCCTTTCCTCAGGTTGTGCTCGATAACTTTTATCACAAGAGCCGGAACTCGATTGAAGCCGGAAAGAAAGATGCCCCGTTTGGCTACGTGATCCCGGCGGGACAGGCTGATCCTACCCGGGTTGCTTTCGTTGTGAATATCCTGCGCATGCAGGGGGTCGAGATCGGCAAAACTTCAGGCGAACTGAAGCTGAGCGAAGGGACGTTCCCGGCCGGTTCGCTCGTGATCAAACGCGATCAGCCTTACGGGCGGCTGGCGAAGATCCTGCTCGAGAAGCAGACATACCCGGATATGAATCTGCGGACGTACGATGACGCTGCTTGGACGATGGGCTTGATGACGCACACAAAGATCATCGAAAGCGCTGACCGCTCAATCCTCGACGCCGCGGTACAGCCCGTGACGTCCTACACGGCTGAAGCGATTTTGCCGCGCAACGCTCGAACAGCGTGGTACGCCGTCCTCGATAAGGGATCGGCCGACATGATGACCTTGCGATACCGGCTCAAGGACGTTTCTGTTCGGATCGCGGAGGAGTCTTTGCAATCCGGAGACCAGACGGTAGCCGCGGGATCTTTCATCATCCCGGGCAAGTCATTTCCGGAATTGAAATCGGCAGCCAGTTCATTGGGCCTGAGTGTTTCGGCTCTGCAGTCGGAACCTGCTGTGCCTATGCATACTGCCGACCTGCCACGCCTGGCGATGTACAGCACCTGGGGCAGCACGCAGGATGTCGGTTGGGTACGCTACGCATTCGATCACTACGGTGTTGCTTATGACTTGATCTACAAAGAGCGCCTGAAGCAGGGCGATCTGCGTTCCGCGTACGACGTCATTGTGATCCCGAATCAGGCTCGGACGGCGAAAGGTCTGGTCTACGATCTGGAGCCGAAGAAGCAACCGCTGGCGTACACGAAGACCGAGCAGTTCAAGTTTCTCGGCGACTACGGCTCATCGCCCGACATTACGGGCGGTATGGGGCTCGAAGGAGTGGTCGCTCTCCAGAAGTTTGTGGAAGCCGGCGGAACGCTCATTACGCTCGGTGTCGCCAGCAGTTTCCCTCCTGAATTTGGCTTGACACGACGCATCGAAGCGACACGAACGAGCCCGCAATTCTATGCCCCCGGGCCCATCGTGAAGGCGGAGGTAGTTCGGCCGACTCACCCGATCTTCTACGGGTACCCGGAGAAGACATTGCCGGTTCGCTGGGCCAATGGACCGCTGTTGACAGTTCAGCAGAACGATCGGGATGAAGTTCTGATGCGTTTTCCAGGCGGCGATGAATCGGTGCTCAGCGGCTTCATGAAGGGCGCGAACGAAGTCCGAGGCAGACCAGCCATCGTCGACGTCCCGGTCAATGCCGGCCGCGTTCTGCTGTTTGCCACCAATCCCTGCTATCGATGGCAGAACCTGGGGGAGTTCAGGATGTTGTTCAACGCCATCCTGAACTACAACCATATGGAGCGGAAGTCCACGCCTTCCGCCGCGCTTCACTGAGCGTGGCGGAACACTGATTGTACAGCCTGGGATTACAGTTTGGTCTCGCTGCTCGTCCAATCAATGGTCGTCATGACCGTCTTCGTCTCTTTGCACTCCGGAAATCGACCCCGTAAACCCTCCGGCGGATACAAAGAAGACTGGGCCGGAGGAGTTCGCCAATATCGGGTGCAGCAACTCTTCCATGGTAAGGGTACCCTTCGCATTTTTGAAACGGCCCGTTCCACTTTTGATGTCAAAAACCCTAATGCAGTGAGCCACCAGTGCCTCGGTATCTATGCAATCGCTTCCCTCCCTCAGGTTCAGGACCAAAGAGCTTCCGTCTCCGAAGCTTAAGACACCCGCGCCGACCTGAAGCGTAAAGTAAAGCTTCGTTGCGCCCGAGCAAGTGCTGGACTCCTGAGGAGAACCTCCGTTAGATTCCACCTCCCGGAAGGTGAATGAGCCTAAATTACCGTTCCCGGCGAAATTGTCTTCACCGGTCATTCTGCCGGGGTACTGCAAATCGATCGCGCTAGCGCCGGCAGTTCCCGAAAATGTCATCTTGACAGGTCTCTCATATGCGTAAAGGCCTCCTACGCCGAGAGTGAAAATCAGTGCCGCGCTTGCTATGTATCTCATGGTTCTCTCCTGTTCTTTGGAGGAGATCAATCTCCTTCCGCCGCTACAGGCGCAAGCGGAGGACAAAAGCGGCCATTTTTCTGATATATTTCTTCTACCCCTTGGGAGAACGGGCGATTCATGGAGGCACGTTCTGCAGAAATCACCGGTTTATTGAAAGCCTGGGGCAGCGGTGATGAAGCAGCGCTCGGCCGGTTGGCCGAGCACGTGTATCCCGAATTGCGCCTGATGGCGCGCCGGTACATGAAAAGCGAGGGCCAGGCCAACACCCTCCAGACCACTGCCGTTGTCCATGAGGTCTATCTCCGCCTCGTTGACGTCACCAAGGTGGAGTGGAAGGCGCGCGCACAGTTTTTTTGCTATCGCCGCGCAGATGATGAGGCGCATTCTCGTCGACGCGGCTCGTGTTCGGAGTTCGCAGAAGCGCGGCGGCCTCGCGCCTCAAGTGAACCTCGAGGAAACGGCCTTGCTGTCGCCGGGCCCGGACCGCTCTATCCTGGCTGTTGACGAGGCCTTGACAGCCTTCTCGCAGTTCGCTCCGCGCCAGGCCAAGGTCGTCGAGTTGCGGTACTTCGGCGGTTTGACCGAGGAAGAGATCGTCGCGGCTCTTGAAATCTCGCCACGCACCGTCCGGCGTGATTGGGATCTCGCCAAAGCATGGTTACTCCGGGCGTTGAGCCCTCCGACAAGACGCTGATCGGTACCGCAACCATGACCCCGGAGCGGTTCCGGCAAATTGAAGAGTTGTATCACGCGGCCCGTGAAGGTACGGCCCAAGAGCGCGCGGCACTGCTTCTCGAGACGGATCCCGAACTACGCCGGGAAGTAGAGTCACTCCGTTCCAACGGTCCGACGCCGAATTTCTGGATCGGCCCGCTATCCGGAACGCTCCGGAACTGGAACTCAGCGTGACCTCTCTGGCGGTCGGTGCCCATCTCGGGCCGTACCGCATCGAAAGCAAAATCGGGGAAGGGGGTATGGGCGAAGTGTTTCGGGCGGTAGACACGCGCTTAGGCCGCCATGTCGCGATCAAGACGATGCGGGAGCGATTTAGCTCTCTTTTCGCGCGTGAGGCGCGCGCGATTTCGTCTCTGAACCACCCCAAGATCTGCATCCTCTACGACGTTGGCTCCAACTATCTCGTGATCGAGTTGGTGGAAGGTGAGACTCTTGCGGCCCGGTTGACGCGCGCGCCTCTTCCGATCGAAACAGTGCGACAGTACGGCCGTGAGACGTTATCCGCACTGGCGGAGGCGCACAGCAAGGGCGTGGTTCACCGGGATCTCAAACCAGGGAACATTATGATCGGCAAATCCGGAATCAAGGTTCTGGATTTCGGAATTGCGAAATCGTCCGCAGATGAAACCGTCACGGACAGCGGCCCGGTCATGGGCACGCCGGCCTACATGTCGCCGGAGCAGAGAGAAGGCAAACCGGCCGATGCCCGTTCTGACGTTTTTTCACTCGGCTGCGTGCTCTATGAAATGTCGACTGGCGCCCGAGCCACCTCTCAGCGGAGGCGGTTCCTTCGCCACAACTGGAAAGAATCGTAAGCCGTTGCCTCGAAGAGATCCTGCCCGCCGCTGGCAATCCGCCCTCGAGATCGAACGGGAACTCGTGGGCGTCACCACCGCCAGAGGCCGCTGGAAACTCGTCACTGCTGCGGGCTTGAGCCTGCTGGTTTTGTTCGCTGCCGGCTACACATATCTATATCGACCGCCGAAACTCAGCGCGAAGGACACTGTTGTACTGGGAGAATTCGAAAATAAAACCGGCTACGCCGTATTCGACCAAACGCTTCGCCACGGTTTGGCCGTGCAACTTGAGCAGTCTCCGTTCTTCCGCCTCGTTTCGGACGACAGCATGAAACAAGCGCTTCGTCTCATGAACCGGCCCGCAGAAACGTCTCTCGCTCCGGAGATTGCGCGTGAAATCTGCCAGCGCACCGGCGGCACCGCCGTTTTGGAAGGGTCCATCGCCGGGCTTGGACGCCAATACGTTTTGTGGTTGCGCGCTCGGAATTGCGACAGCGGAGCGGTGCTCGCACAGGAGCAGGTTCAGGCAGGAGCGAAAGAAGAGGTCCTGAATGCGCTCTCCCGAATCTCGATTCAGATCAGAACCCGGCTGGGCGAGTCGCTAGCCACGATTCGGGAGCACTCGAGGCCGCTCGAACAGGCAACTACGTCGTCTCTCGAAGCTCTGAAGGCTTACAGTGCCGGACGCAGCGCCATTTTCTCGCAAGGCGGTCCTGCGGGGATCCCCCACTTTCAGCGGGCCATCGCCATCGACCCGCAATTCGCTATGGCATATGGTGATCTGTCGATCGGCTACTGGAACATGGGCCAAACGGATCTCTCCGCCGAGTACACCCGCAAAGCTTATGAGCTTTCGGGATCGGGTCAGCGACCGCGAGAGGCTCTGGATCCTTTTTCTCTACGATCGGCAGGTGACCGGAAACTTGCCGAGAGAGATGCAGAATCTCGAATCGTGGACGCGGACGTACCCCCGTGATTGGACGCCCTTTGCCGTTTTGGCGGGCTGGGGCACCGTGGGCACAGGCCAATACGAAAAGGGAATCCAGGCCGCCGAGGAGGCCCTTCGTCTGAATCCGGACAACCCATTCTCGTACGTGATGGCTTTACACAGCTTCTACCTGGACCGCTTTGGGGAAGCCGCGCCCTCGTTTTGCAGCGGGCTGCGGCGCGGAAACTGGAAATCCCGGAATTTCTCGTCACCCGTTACTACCTGGCGTTTATCAACGACGACCGCGCCGGGATGGAGCGCGAGATCATACGCGCTCGAGGAGAGCATGTCGAGGACTGGATGTCGCACAACCAAGCCATGGTGCTCGCCCAATCCGGGCAAATGCGACCGGCGCATACTATGTGGGAGCGCGCCATTGCAATGGCGCAGCAGGCCGGCAAGAGCGAAAATGCCGCCCTCTACCAAGCCGCCGAAGCGGTATGCGACGCGCATTGCGGAAATGCGGCCGCGGCAATCGAGCGCGCTCACCTGGCGCTGAAGCTTGCCAAAAGCCGCGATGTGGAGTACGCGACGGCTTATGCGCTGGCGCTCTCGGGCGATTCTTCCGGACCGCAAAGGCGCGCCGCCGACCTGGAGAAACGCTTCCCTGAGGATACGCCGGTGCAATTTGAGTATCTTCCCAACGCTGGGCGCGCTTTCCGCGCTCGCTCGCCGGGCTCCGTCCGACGCACTCGAGCGATTACAACGGACTCTTCCTTACGATTACGCACTGCCGGGTACGGCATTCTTTGCCAAGTTCGGAGGCCTGTATCCGGCGTATATTCGCGGCCAGGCGTACCTCAAAGCACACCAGGGCCGGGAGGCGGCCGCGGAGTTCCAAAAGATTCTCGATCATCGCGGCATCGTTTACGCCGATCCTATCGGCGCTCTGGCACATCTGCAACTCGGTAGAGCATATGTTGCCTCCGGCGACGTGACGAAATCGAAAAAGGCTTATCAGGATTTCCTTACGCTTTGGAAGGATGCCGACGCGAACCTCCCAGTCTTCAAACAGGCCAAGGCGGAATACGCGAAGCTGCGCTGAATAGAACCGAGTTCCCGACGAGTGTGCTAGCTGTCTTTAGCGGTTCGGCGGTCCGTCCGAAAAGCAACGCTGATAGGTCTCAGCGAGCAACTTCGAACGGGATCCGGGTTCCTCACACACATGGGATCGTGAAGAAAAAAGTCGAGCCTTTTCCCGGTTCCGACTCTACCCAGATACGGCCACCGTACCGCTCGACAATCTTCTTGCATATCGCAAGGCCAATTCCTGAGCCAGGAACATCCCTTCCGTGCAGGCGCTTCAGGGGTTGGAAGATCGATTCCGAGTATCTCGGATCCATTCCCTGGCCGTTGTCCTCAACTGCGAATAAACACCCCGTGGGCCGGAGCTTTGCCGACAAAGTGATGCGGGGAGGATCTCCAGGTTTCCGATACTTGATAGCATTTCCTATCAGGTTCTGAAACAGTTGCGTGAGTTGCACCCGGTCGGCTTGCAGGTCCGGCAGGTCCGCGTATCTAATCTCTGCCCCACTGTCGGCGATCTCTTGCTGCATGAGCGCCAGAACGTCTTCGATGACATCGCCGAGCGATAGTGTTATCCGTTCCGTTCCGTCGTCGCCGACCTCGGCGTACCGCAACAGCGCGCGGATCAGGTTTTCCATGTTCCGGGCGCCGTCAACAATGAAGTCGAGGAACTCGTTCGCGGCATTATCTAAGCTCCCGCCATATCGGCGCGCCAGCAATTGGGAGTAGGTTATGAGTCCTCGGAGGGGAGTCTGAAGATCGTGTGCGACGGTGTGGGCAAACTGGGCAAGCTCTTCCCGGGATCGCATCAGGGCGGCTTCGGCTTCTTTACGGTCCTGGATGTTCTCGACGATACCGACAATCTGAACAGGCTGGCCAGCTTCCTCCGTCATCACTTTCGCTGTTGCACGAACCCAGACGACTTGCCCATCTTTACGCACGTACCGCTTGTCGATGACGAAGTTCTGGATCGCGCCGGATAAAAGTTGGGTGTGCAACTCCCGGTTTCTTGGCACGTCGTCGGGGTATGTTATCTCGAAGAGATCTTTGTCCCGGAGTTCCTCGGCGGTGTAGCCAAGGATCTCACAATACGCAGCATTGAAATGAAGAAGCCGGCCGTCTCGAGCGGAAAGCACAAGTCCAACAGCCGCATTCGAAAAAGCACGGCGGAACCGCTCCTCGCTCTCCCGTAATGCCTCTTCGGCCTGTTTCCGCTCTGTAATGTCCAGGATGAACTCCACGGCTTGCCGATCATTGAGCATCTTGGGAGCGAAGAGACCCCACCAACGTGATCCATCTCTGCGTATGTACTGCTTCTCGTAAGGCCGAGCGCCGCCCGTTGCCGCAAGTTCGTCCCGCGTTTTCAGGCTTGCGTCCATCCACTCGGGAGGAGTCATGATGTCCCAGCGGAGTGGGGCTCGGTCCAGATCGTCCCGTGTGTAGCCGGACATGCGAAGGAACGCGTCGTTGGCTCCCGTAACGTTGCCGCTGAGGTCGAAAAAAATAACCGCAACCGTGTCGATCGCCAACAAGCGCCTTAACTGCTCTTCTTGCTCGAGCAGTTTCGCTTCCGCCTGCTTCCGTTCTGTTATGTCGCTGAAGACTCCGACCATCCGCTCTGCCGTCCCGTCCGGGCCCCGTATAGCATGGTTGAGGCTCGCAACCGAACGAATGCTCCCGTCCGGAAGAACGATCCGATACTCGGTCTCTAGGCGGGACAACTCCTCGCGAGATCGTTGTGCTTCACCCATCACTCGTTGGCGGTCATCGGGGTGAATGCGATCAAATACTTCCGGCGCGGTAAGACCTTGACCGGGGCCGAAGCCGAAGATCTCCCGGCTGCGGTCATCGAGCATCACCGCATCCGTGAAAACGTTCCATTCGAACGTGCCTAGCTTCCCAATGAGAAGCGCAGCGGCCAGCCGAGCGTGATTCTCTTCGAGAGCCGAGGGCCCTACGCTACACAATGGACGCTGTTCCGATATTGATGGTTGACTCGCCATCACAATGAGGGTTCCGAGGCGCCACCGGCTCTCCAGTGTTCGGATTGTGGTACGGATTAAATGCCTTGGTCATTAGTTCGCACCTGAATCCTAGGCACTATCTTGACACAAAGCACCGTTTTCTAAGAACGCGGGAAAAGGCGCGAATCCGGCTGCGTCGGATCAGGCGGTAGCTGCAATAGCTTATGTGCCGAGAACGCCTCGTCGATGAGGAATGAAAGCAGTTCCGAAAACAACACAGGACGGTCGGACGCCTCCCAAAGAAAGTAGCCGAAGGAACCAGGACACGGATTCACTTCGTTGAGCCATATCTCTCCTGTTTCACCGTTGCACAGGAAGTCGACTCTGGGCGCCCCTGTGCCGTAGACAGCCGCGAAGCAAACGGTGGCCCACTCACGAATCTTTCCGCCAACATCAGAAGACAGCGGCGGGTTCAGCTCACGTGTGAGCGAGAGCATTCCCTGGCTTATGGTTCCGGGCTGCTTGCTTCCGGACTTTGATCCCGCTCGTCCAGATAAGTACTTGGCTTTGAAATCGAGTAATTCGCGATCCGACTTTGGTCTCTCAACAGCCGAGGTTTGGATTCCGTCCTTCCCATCCCGAACCGCCACGTTGTATTCGACCAGGTTTTCGACAAACGGTTCGATGATGGCGTGAGTGTCCAATCGAAAAATAACGGACAGAGCGCCTCGGGCTTCTTCGACGGTTGTGGCTCGCGCGACCCCGATGCTTGAACCAAGATGGAGCGGTTTCACAATCACGGGGAAGCCGAGCTCCCGAATGCTGGTATCCACTTCGGAGGCGGGTGGCAAAAGGCCAGTCGCCGGGCGTGCGATCACGGATGACGGCAGCAGTTCGATTCCCGTACCGGCAAGAACGCGCTTGGTAGCCGCCTTGTCCATGAGAATGCTCGACGCTAGAGCCCTCATGCCCGTGTAACGCACGTTTGCGATCTCGAATAGACCCTGCATGCGGCCGTCCTCGCCAAACAAGCCATGAAAAGCGAGCAGAGCAACATCGAACTCGATCACTTTCGGCTTAGAGAACAGGCCCCCCGGCTTCACCGGAAGCAGACGCCCACGGCCTTCCACGTTGGGCCAGAGATCGAGCGTTACGCCTTCGAGAGCCTTCAGCGTATTCTCGCGCGGTATGTATGTTCCGCGGCTTCGGAGAGCATCGCCGATGAACCACTTACCATCGGGCGCAACGTAGACTGGGAAAGAGATGAAGCGATCTCCGTCCAGAGCTTCCAAAGCTTGAAGACCGGTAATGACACTGATGTCGTGTTCGGGGGAACGACCGCCAAAGAAGACAGCCACTCGCGTTTTCATAGTGGGCGATGTGAATCGATCGAGTATTCACAACAAGGAAGACCTGCGGTAAATCGTCGAATTCCTCACTCTAGCAAAGCATTGAATGCACTCTGAATCTATCCTTCGACAACCGGAACGGTTCGTCGTCATTGAAACTGCAAGTCCCCGGCCAAGGAACCTGCGCCTTGTGTTTGGGCACGGCTGGGGTCAGTCTTCAGACGCATTTTTGCCGTTGGCGGAAACTCTGAAACCCTTTGCGCCCTCGTACCTGATTGACTTCCCCGGCTTCGGCAAGTCGCCGGTGCCGCCGCAAGACTGGGGCACGGCGGAGTATGCGGATGCGGTGGCCGATTGGATGAGAACGCTGAGTTCCGGCGCCTACATCTGGATCGGGCACAGCTTTGGGGGAAGAGTCGGGCTGCAATTAGCAGCGCGCCACCCGGCGTTACTGAAGGGCATGGTCCTTATTGCTTCCGCAGGACTGCCCCGGGAGCGAACACCACTCGAGAAAGCACGCATTGGCATCAGAAGGACGTTCTTCAAAACAGCGAGGCGAGTGTTGAAGGAAGGTCCACAGCTTGAGCGGCTTCGCAGCCGGATGGGGAGCGCTGATTATCGTGTCGCCGGTGCGCTCCGCCCGATTCTGAATCGCGTGGTCGGCGAGGATCTGAGCCAGGTCGCTTCCGCAGTGCGCTGCGCTACTCTTCTGCTCTACGGATCGGAGGACACCGAAACGCCGCCGGAAATCGGCCATCGTCTGAACGGGCTGATAGCCGGCTCGGAAATGAGCATTCTCGAAGGGCTCGGTCACCTCGACATCCTGACGCGCGGGCAGCATCAGGTGGCCCTGCGCATTCGCAGGTTTATCGAGGCGCACGCCTGAATGAAGTATGTGCTTTTGATCGCCTACCTGGTATTCGCCTGGCGCCGACTCGCCACTTATCTCCACATTTTCCAGCAGGAAGAATATCAATCGGTCCGCTTCGTCCGCTGGCTGTTCCAAACGCGCTCACTCGACTTGCGGGTTTCAATCGTGGTCCTCGTCGTTGGCGCGCTTCAGTTCGCGGTTCGACTTGCTTTCGGCGTCGGAGCGCTTTTCATCATTGCAGCAATGCTGGGAATCGCCATTTACGAAAAGAAATTACGGGCAGCATCGAAAAAGCGGCTCGTGATGACTGCCCGCGCAACTCGGATCTACTGGGTTGGCTTTTCTGCCCTGGGTTTGATCGGGATGCTCTACGCCCTCACGGACGTTCCTCTTCTCGCCTGGCTCATTCCTGTACATGCCGTTCCATTCGCTTTACCGCTGGCGGCCCTGATCCTATCGCCGCACGAGAAATCCGTTCAGAAAAGGTTCTGGAACGAAGCACATCGTAAGCTGCGAGCTCTCAGCCCTACCGTGATCGGAATCACAGGCTCATACGGGAAGACGTCCACAAAGCATCTTCTTGGTCACATCCTGGAATTGCAGGCTCCGACGCTCATCACACCGGGAAGTGTCAACACGCCAATGGGCGTCTCCCGAGTGATTCGCGAACAGCTCGGAGCGCACCATCGCTTCTTCGTTTGCGAAATGGGTGCTTACGGTCCGGGATCGATCGCAAGGTTGTGCCGACTCGCCCCGCCCGATGTCGCCGTGATCACCGGTATCGGGATGGCCCATTACGAGCGGTTCAAAACACTCGATACCGTTGCAGCTGCCAAATTCGAGCTCGCCAATGCCGCCGCTGCGAGAAACGGTGAGATCATCCTGTCCGACTCAGTGCTGAAGTTCGAAACGGCCCGTGAGTTTCGGGATCAGAATCGGGCCAAAACGGTGACGGTGGGCTTCAATGCACAATCGGAGTTCAACATTGTCAATGCGGGACAAACCACAGCGGGCATCATGGCGCAAGTGATGTGGAAGGACCAGCTGTACCTTCTGCGCGCACCGATATTCGGCGAGCACCACATCGGAAATATGGCGGTTGCATTCGCGACGGCGTGTGCTGTGGGGATTTTGCCTGAAGACGCAATCCTCGCCTTGAATTCGGCCCCTCAGATTAGCCATAGACTGGAACTCAAAGAGGGCGTCGCGGGTTCGCGACTGATCGACGACGCTTACAATTCAAATCCTGTCGGGTTCGCGTCGGCGTTGAAGCTGCTGAACGAATTGAGAGTGGACGGCGGACGCCGCATTCTCGTCACTCCGGGCATGGTGGAACTGGGCACCGCGCACGACGAGGAGCATCGCAACATCGGTCTGCTGGCAAGATCATCGGTGGACATATTGCTGCCGGTTCTGCCACAAAGAATAGCCTCGCTGATTGCCGGCTTCGAGCTGGACAATCCAGGAGGCATAGTTGTTCCTTGCGCTAACTTTGCTGCGGCCCAGGAATGGATGAACGGGAACCTTCGATCGGCTGATGTCGTCCTGCTCGAAAACGATCTGCCTGACCTGTACGAAAAAAAGCTCTCACTTTGACGTCTAATGCTGGCCTGATGGCGGCCGACGCGAGGTGTGCGATTTTGCTCATCACAGAAATCGCCCGCCTCTGGCCGCTTTTTGCGGAAATAGCGCTGTTATTCCTCGTTCTAGTCCCCCATGGTTTAGTACGGGACTGACGAGACATCGGACATTTCTGGTGCCAAGATTCACAAGTAGCCGGGAGTATTTTCCGGCCGATACCTCGGAGGAGAGATTCGCTACTTATGAAGTTAAAAGGTTCTCTGTTCGCCGGCCTTCTGGCGACAGCAGCATTCTTTCATGCCGGTTCCGCACAAGCAGCAGCTGTGACGGGCCAGGCAAACATCGCTGGGAACGTTAACGTTGACCTCACCAGCATTATCTTCAACCCCACTTTCACGAACACACCTGGTGCGCTCGAAACCGGTTCTTTCGCAGGACTGACCGGCGGGACCATCATGTCGTTGACCGGTGGGCCGGCGACCGGATCGGTTAACGTTCCGAACTTCATGTCGTTCAATGCGGGAGTTGCCACTCCAGTCACATTTGATTTGACCTTTATCGCCCCCGGCGTCGGAAACCAGGCCAGCTGTGCGAGCAGCACTCCTGGCTCACTCTGCACGCCAAACGGTTCGCCCTTTACCCTTCTTCAGTTGACCAGCAGCACAGTCGTGGCTTCTTTGCAACTCAATGGCGTAGCTTATACTGGCAGCGCCGCAACCGGTTCGTCTGCAACGACCGGCGTTTTCTCAACCCAGACAGTGATCGGTGGCACATTGCCTGCGATTATTGCTGCCCTTAACTCCGGTCAGGCGTTGACCGGCATCACGTACTCCGCGTCGTTCATCGCAAATCCCACTGCTTCTCCGGTTCCTGAGCCAGCTTCCATGCTACTGATGGGTCTGGGCCTGGCCGGCGCTGGCTTGGTGGCTCGCCGCAAATCCAAAGCTTAATCCCGAGCGGTTCGCCGCCTCATCCAAGCTAATCAAAACCCATGCGCCCAGTGCGTATGGGTTTTTTTCATTTGCAGTACTCCCGGTCAGAGCGTACCGATTTGGGATCCAGCCTGAAACAGCGGCAGCCCTTCCCGTACTCATTTACCTCACAACGATCTTTCGTTTCAGAGACTTAGAACGACAGCAATTTTTTGGCGTATCAATTGCATTTCTGAATGCCGTGATCCTCAGCCTTGTTTCGCTCTTCTCGATCGCGGTCCTGTTCATCGCTTACTGTCTGATTCGGGTAGGAGTCGCCGCCGAAAGCCAATCATCTTTACCTCAATCGGAGCAGTAAGGTGCCAGATCAAATGGCCGCAACTCCCGATTGGGCCGTACCCGTTTCGGAACCGCTGCTCCTGCTCATCCTGGCCGGCGTTGGAATCGGAGATGCCTGGAGACTCTCGCGGGGAGCGCGTGTGTCTCCGTTTGAGCAGTCAAACATTCGGTTTCGGATCAAAATCGCCAGGTGGAAGCTGTGGGCCGCACGTGATTTTCTGAACAATCTGCTCACTTTACCTTCCGCTCTCTGGGGTGCACATTAGGCATTTCCTTTTCAGGATTCGAAAGGGCCTGTTTTAAGCTAGGGTGGGCCGGTTTTCTCAGCCGGCATGCACGATTCGGCAAACGAGAGAAGGAGAGGGGTTCCGTGTATTCCAGACGTGATCTCGCAAAGGTGGCGGCGGCCGCACTACCGCTGACTAAGCTGCTAGGGCAAAAAGTTGATGACGTTCAACTTGGGATATGCACATACAGCTTTCGCTCCATGCCTCGAACGGGCGCCGATTCTGTTGATGACGTGATCCGCGCGATGAAGGAGTGTGGAGGGACAGATTGCGAACTCTTCTCCCCGCAACTCGAGCCTGAAAGTCCGATTACCGCCGGAGCTCCAAACCGTGGTGGACAGGCGAATGCAGCTGCAAACGGTCCATCTGGCGATCCCCAAGCGCGGGCGGCCGCGATGCGTGCTCGACAGAATAGCCCGGAAGCAAAGAAGTTTCGAGAAGAACTGCGAACCTGGCGCTTGAACACTCCTGCAGAGCACTTCCGCTCCATCCGCAAGAAATTCAACGATGCCGGCATTGAAATTTATGCGTATACGCTTAATTTCCGGGACGACTACACGGATCCCGAACTGGATAAGTGCTTCGAGCAGGCAAAGGCGCTTGGAGCTAAGACCATTGCCTCGTCTACGCAGTTGAGCGTGGCTCCCCGCCTGGCCAAATTTGCGGAAAAACACAAGATTTACGTCGCCCTCCACGGGCACAACAATACGGCCGATCCGAACGAATTCTCCTCGCCGGAAACATTCCAGAAGGCATTAGACATGTCTGAATGGTTCAGGATCAACCTGGATATCGGTCACTTCACTGCGGCGAACTTTGACCCTGTCGCATATATCCAGGAGAAGCACGACAGGATTACTCACCTGCATATGAAGGATCGCAAGAAAAACAATGGTCCGAATGAGCCTTTCGGGAAAGGCGATACTCCGATCAAGCAGGTGCTCGCGCTACTGAAAGAGAAGCGTTATCCCATTCCGGCATTTATCGAATACGAGTACCAGGGAACGGGCACACCGGTGGAAGAGGTCAAGCGCTGTCTCGATTACGAACGGGCCGCAATGAAGAGCTAAGCTGGCGCGCATCACGCCATCGGCGATGGAGTCGGAAAATAGCAGAACGGGGACAGATTTTCTACCGCAGTAGGATCGAGAACAGCTTTCGCGCAATCTCTTCGTTGTCGTCGCGATTGATGTACTCGTTATAGATCCAAGGGTCTCCCAGAGCAAAAACAAGTCCTCGAGAGTGATGGACCAGAGCCATTACTGGGGTTGCCTCGTACGAGAGCAACACGTCGACACCAGCGCTCGTGATCAGCCGCAATGGAGCCAGTTCTACTCCGTAAAACCGGGGGGCTCCCTCGAAGATCGGCCCTTGCCCCTCGGCTCTCAATATGGCCTTCCCAGCCACTTTGGGAATCGTGTCCTCGATGAACTCGATTCCAAACTGATTGGCCAGTCGATTGAAGTGCTGAAACTCGGCGTTGCCCTTATCGTTGCCGAGTAAGACGAGACGGCCTCCCTGATTCACCCAATCGACAATCGTTTTCACTTCTCCTTCGGAGATGTAGTTGGGCGCATCCGATTCCTTTGGAGTGTCCGGGTCCACGATGATGAGGCAGCGAACGCCGGCAAATGAGCTCGCATCAATCAGCTTCGTCGTGGTGCGAAGTTCGGCGCCAAGGCCCTTGAGAACGTCCCCGAGTTTCGAAAAACCGCCGTTATCTGTTCCTTCCCAGCGGTAGTGCAGAGGATTCTTGGTTTCGTTATTGTGATAGCCATCCATTAAAACGACAGGATGGGAAAGGTCTTGAGAGCTGGCCATGATCGCGGTCAGCAACAAGGAAAGTAAAGTTCGCATTCAATTTGTCGTTTTGGCGGAATTTCCGTCTCGCCAGACAGGGTTGGTGAAGGCGCCGTCTCCGGCCGTATCCCAAACCGCAAGGCGCGCCCATTTCCAGCCAGGCGCGTTTTCTGTCCAGGTGAACTTTTGCTTTCCGAATTCGCGAGTTGTCGAGAGCGGAACAACCTTTCTGTGGGTGCTGGCGCCGTCGCCCCAGACAAGTTCGGCCATATTGAGCGGGAATGTCCAGCTGACCTCTGCATCCATTGAGATTCCGTCATCGCCTTGAGGACTCACCCGGATTGACGGAAGCAGAACTTCTCCTGTAGAAACGAAATAGTCACCGCGCGCGACGGCATCCAGTAATTCTCCGTAATTGTCGAAAGATGGCAATTGCGGGAGCCGAACATAGTTGACGTTCATGTGACCATAGAGTTCATGCGTTGCGGCCAATTGGAAAACGTCCACCTCGCCAATTGTGCGCTTGTGCATGCCCCAGTTATTCATGTCATCCAAGATGCGGAAGGCCCGCTCCCCAAGGCGGGGCGACGACAAATCGGAGGGCATGGCCTTCCAGCCTGTCCCCAGGAATCGGGGATCACGGAAGTAGAACGTGTCTTTGATCTTATCCGGGTAGCCTGTGGAGCCCTTTGTGCGTGGATGTGTTTGATAGACGTACCCGCCCTCCTGCGAGACCATGGTCCAGACGTCTTCGGGCGTGTGCACGCGCCAAACCTGACCGTACGCTTCGTCGTGGCTCTTTAGCTTTTCGTCAGGCTTCCGATCCATGAACCAATAAACAGGCTTCGGAAAGACGAGCGCCCAGTGGCCGCCCAAAACGGTGTTGGCTTCTTCTGCCGGAATGAGCAGGAAGTAGGAGTTCGATTGCGCGCGGCACGCCCGGTAGAAGGCCCGCAACTCGCGTAATCGCGTTTCCGTAAGGTCACCCGGATGCCCATCCCCATGGAAATCCATAATCATGGCCGAATCGATTCCGACACTCTTCATCACCGGTATGAATGGAGGTTCCCAGGACATCCCTTTTTCCATCGCCTGGACCGTGTACGCCAGGTGCCAATGCGGCGCGAACGTGCGGTAGCCATCGAGCTTCGGGAAGCGATCACCGTGCGTGTAGCGTGTCACTGCCTGTAAGGTCTCGGCGGTAGAACCGGTTCCCAAGTATAGGAAGAGCGACATGCGCTGCTCGGTTCCGGGAGGAGCGTTCATCCAGGGATAAAACGGTGAGTTGTCGTCTGGCAACTGGCGTATGCCGAGCGATCTCTGACCACGCCACGATGTGTACCAGACGTAACCCATGTTCGTCGTGTAATCGCGAGCAAACAGATACCGATGGGGCGCGGCGAGCACGGCGACACTGCCGCCTTCAGTACGTGCTCCGAGCGTACGGTATTTGACGGCTAGCGGATGCCTTTCGGGGCCGTATGGCGGGGTGAGCGTCCGAAAGGCGCCTAAGGGATCGAAGTAGGAAATGGATGAAGCCATGTTCCCACCCGCAGTCTTGTCAGCGTCAGCACCCATTTCAATACCGGCATCATAGAAGTAGGCAATATCCGGCTCAGACGTGCTGAGCACCGCTGCTTGCTCGATTAAGCGGCTCCCCGGAAAGAATTCGTATCGAATGGAACCCGAGAAGATCCCCAGCCGCATTCCATCGAAGGATAGTTCGACCCGATCTCCAATCGACTGAACCTGGACTCGCTCCGGACGGAACGCTCCAAGGAATGAGCGGGTCCCTTCCGGATGACCGGGAGGGAAGTCGAAAAAAGCATCCCATCCGCCTCGCCTTTTTCCCGTGGTCACAGAATAAACGGGCCGCGCCCGCGCGATCACAACCTGGGCGCCGTTGCGAATAGCCGTAATCAGAGGCTTTGTGCTGTCCAGACTGAAAGTGGCTTTCCAGTCGCCGCTTTCCCGGTCCTTCCAGATCACATCCAGGGAATCGGTCTGCCTCTCGACCCGAATGGCTCCGCTGCTATATCGGGAAAGGTCAACGGGTAAGACGCGAGCGGCGACAGTTTGTTGTCCGTTTGCGCTCAGGGCGAGCAAAACGATCGATAAGGCGGGCAGAGCGAGGGAGCGGCACCTGCGGAACTTCACGCTGTCTCTTTCAACCGAGCTCAGCGAACGACCCGGGGCCATATCGTCGACGTCTTTCTCCTGTGTTGTGAGGTTCGCCCAAGGTGCACCACCACACGCTCCTGCAAATCGAAGTAGAAGTATATCTCGGAACGCCGGCTCTGAAAGTGGGGAGGCATCGTATTCCAGGCACTCCCGGCCAGAACTTCAGTGAACACCATGACGAGTTGCGCGGTAATCCAACTGCACCGCCGTAAATGTGTTGTCGGATCCTCCGTATCGAGCAGGTTTCGGCGCTCCCGATTTCGCGAACACTGGCGTCATGCGCGCGAACGAGAGAGATGGGACAGTTCTGGTCAGCCGAGCAACTTAATAAGTGGTATTCCGGTTGCACTGGCGAATTTTGTGACGGCTGGAATACAAGATGCTGAGGCCTTTTACCGATATATACGGATCGAACTGACCAAGTTGGCAACTATTACCGTCCTTGTCGGTACGGTAGAACCGTAGTCCGTCTCGACTCAGTACATTTCCCATGAGGAAGGAAGAGTGTAACTCGGCCGGACTTAACAATTGATCTACTGGGGAGCCGGAAGAGCTCGCTGTTCTACAGTAATTCTGTAACTTTATCGCGCGAAGACACTTCATCTACATAGAAGTTTGTTTTACTACAAGCAGTCATGAATCCTCCGTCGGAAAGTCCCGCTCAAGTCCGAGTGCTTCACAAGACGTTGGACATCCTGGAAGCACTAAGGCGCGAGACCTCGGGAGTAAATCTCGCATTAGTATCCCGCTCGGTCGGCATGCCTCAACCGACTGTGTATCGAATCCTCAATACTCTCAAGATCAGAGGATATGTGAATCGACGCTCTGACGGAACCTACCGGGTTTCCCGCAAGCTCTTCAGCCGCAATCACCAGAAATCGCGGGACGAAGTTCTTCTCGAACTCGCACAGCCGGTGTTGGTGAATCTTAGCTCGACATTTCAGGAGACGGTGAACCTTGCGACTTTGGCCGGCCGCGAAATGGTGATCATTGGTACAGTCGAGGGTACCCAATCGCTCCGTCTTATTACGAAAATTGGCAACCGACGATATATACATACGACGGCTCTGGGGAAGGTGTTTGCTGCCCATATGGATGAGACGGAAGCCCTTCGCCTGGTGGAGGCTCAAGGCATGCCTCGCCTGACGCCCAAAAGCATAACAACGCCGACCGCTTTTGCGGCAGAACTCAAGCGCATTCGCCGTTCCGGGTTCGCTATCGATAACCAGGAAAACGAGCCAGGCGTTCGTTGCATTGCAAGCGCAATACAGGGACCCTCCGGCCGACCTATCGCGGCCATCAGTATTTCCGGGCCGGCCTTCCGATTGGATCCTCAACGTCTCCGATCTTTTCGTCCGGGTCTGAAGGACAGTTGTGCTGCGATCTCACTGGCTCTGCGGAGCCGTAACATAGCTTAAGTTCTCTCGCGTCCTTGCCGTTCATCGAGCGTAAGATTTATCGAAAAGAGTGTGAGAGGAGCGAACGTATCGTCTCTGATGACGTCGAGACACCCAGCAGCTTGATTCTCGACTTCTTTCGGCTGGACGGCCGCACCGCGCTCGCCACTGGTGCGGCCTGCGGCCTCAGAGCTGCCATTTCACGTGCGTTTTCCCATGCCGGCGCAGCTGTATCTGCCATGGGAACTCGACTTCTCCCGACGAACGGTTCAGAAGATTCGAGCCGCTGCTGGCAAAGCTGAGTGGGCGATCGCGGAATTGGCGCAACCTTCCGCGCCCGGCCTCCTTTTCGAACAAGCCGTTTCCCCCTTCGGCACCGTCGACATCCTAGTCAACAACGCAGGTGTGATCCGACGCAAGCCTGCCATCCGATGTGAAGAATAGGACTGGTCCTATGTCTTGCAGGTGGATCTTACGGCCGCTTCCCGGCTACCCCCGCTGCGGCCGCGAATATGGTGTCCCGGCACGCGGGCGCCGATTGGATGCTTCGCGAGGTCTCCAAACACATGCTGGCGAAGAGATCTTCCACCCGGTAGAACGGCAGATGCTGGGAATGCTTGCTGGTGACAATAGGGCCGGCAAGCCCGGCCCTTTCTCTCATTGCACCAGTGCGCTTTGCGAAGTACTCGGGTGAGCACGATGGCTGATGTTTTCGACCCAAGCCAATCCTCGTGGACTTACTCCGCCGTACGTTCGGCTATGCTCTACAACACAACGCTGCCGCTTCCAACCAGAACGGCAGGTTTGCGAATTCCAAAGCCGACGCATAACGCTGCGTATTGGGCCGCGCGCGACTAAGGGTCTGGACTTCTCTACCGAAGACCGACTCGATCCGACGACCTACAATCGGATCCTATGGCACGGTCTGAAAGGCGGTCGTATGTACCCGACCGATAAAAGCCTGGCCGAAACACGCCAGTATTACAAGCAGGCGCTGGCAGCAAGGCAACGTCCGGTACACGGCGATGATGACGACCAGTAGAGCTCGTCTGGTTTTAACTCACGAGCGCAGGCTTGGCCTCGTTGCCGGCCCGCGCTACCAATCCAGTCTTCGTACTCGCCTGGCACACCACTAAGTGAACGAAATGAAGCTTGGTGACGGCTTGCGCAGGCAAGGCAAACGGATAGAAGTCGGCTTGTCCCATGCTCCGGCAAAGCTCATTCATCACAGCAGAAAGCTTCAACCAGGAGTTCAAAAAGGACAGGAAACGCTCAGCATCGTCGTCGAGTTCGGTACACCAAAGCACGTCAGGCCCGAACTGATCGAACGGCATCGCAATGGAATCGGGTTTCAAGCCGAAACTCATTGCCGTACCAAGAGTGTCCACCATGTGCATGTAATGAGCCCAGGTCTCAGCCCAGTCTTCCCAAGGATGGACGCTGGCGTATGCGCTGACAAAGCGTGATGACCAATCTGGTTCGGGACCGGTACTGTAATTGTTCCGAAGCGCAGCATTGTAGTCGGCACGATCGTCCCCGAAGAGATTTCGAAATTCATCAATCCAAATTGTTTTCTCGATCAGCCGATCCCAATAGTAGTGTCCGATCTCATGCCGGAAATGCCCTACCAGAGTTCGATACGGCTCATGCATGGACGTTCTCATCTGTTCGCGCTTCACATCGTCTGCCTCCTCGATGTTGATCGTGATCAGTCCGTCATGGTGGCCGGTTAAGATGCGCAGTTCATTCTCGCGAGATCGGAGCAAATCGAACGCGAGTCCATGCTCCGGATCTTCAGCCCGCGATGTGATTGGAAGTCCAAGTGCGATCAGCGCTGATATGACACGCCTTTTCGCGTCTTCGATCTTGCCCCACAACACGCCGTTCTCCGGGTTGGAAAGATCCGGAATTGTGCGATTTAAACGGCAGGAAAGACAGAACTCTTGTGAGTCGTCCTTATCGACAAGCCAGTTGCACCCCGCCGGCGTATGCGCATTCGCACAGCGGCGATAGAGGTCGTAGTGGCCGTCCGGAACGTAGGGACCGGCGAGTTGCCAGATCTCAAGCTCGGGCCCGGGGGCAAGCGAAAATACCCTTCCAAGCTGCGGCTCGTATCCAAGCGGAGTATCGCAGTTCAAGCAGTGGCTGTTACGAAAAAAAATCGCGCGGCTACAGCGACAACCATAAGAGCGCTGAAGAGCGGACAACGTGTAAACAGATGCAGCTCCGTTCCGCTGTGCCTGTAACTCATCAAGTAAAAATTTCATTTAACTTCGCGCAGACGCGACGGGAGTCGATAACTTCTAATCAGTTAGCGAGCCGGTCCGGCCTCCACGACCCCAATTACTTTACATGGGCAATTTGAAGGCCAATGTTCAACCTTCTATGGGTTCGACATCGACAGAGACCTTTAGCGAGTGGTCTCGGCCGCCCAAAATCAGACCTCGTAATGGGCTCACGTCACCGTAATCTCGGCCCCACCCGAGAATCACGTGATTGTACGAGGGAACCACGTTATTGGTGGGATCCACGTCGATCCAACCAGTCTGTTCCGAATAAGCAGAGACCCAGGCGTGCGAGACATCGGAACCGACGAGCCGGGGACGACCAGGCAGCGGGAACGTACGCAAGTAGCCGCTCACGTAACGCGCAGGCACTCGCAGCGAACGCAAGCAGGCAATCTGAAGGTGTGCAAAATCCTGACACACGCCACGCCGCGTTCGCAAAATCTCTTCAGGTGGCGTGCGCACGCTGGTAGCTTTGGCGTCGAACTTGAAATCTTTATTGATGCGAGCGGTGAGGTCCAACAAAGCCTCGGCAAACGGCCGCCCAGGAATAAAAGAAATGCATGCGTAAGCAGCGAACTCCTGGCTCGGTCGTATGCGCGGCGACTCAAAAACAAACTGGTAGGCATCAAGCCCGTCCTGAGTGCGCAGGCCTGGGATCGATTGAGCCACTTGTTCCCACGCCGGAGAAGCCTTGAGACAGGCTGTGGGATGTTCAACTATCTTTACTTCGCTCCTCGCTTCCACAACGAGCTGACGGTGAGGTTCATCTACTGTAAAGAAACAGAGCTGGTTTCCGAAGTAGTCCCGACGCTTTCTGCAATGCGCTTCAGGCGTGACTTGAATCTCGTTACGGATGCAACGATGGTGGGGCAGATTGCGCGGAGTGAGGCAGGCGACGTGATCTCCGAAAGAAACCGACGACTTGTATTTGTACGTGGTTCTGTGAACGATTTTATAGGTCATTCGCCTATAGTGATCGGCAAGGTACGTGCGTGACTGAAGTAAGTGTTAGACAGGTTGTTCGACCACGAAGGAAGAAATTTCTCCAACGCCTTCAGGGATCGCTTCAGCCGGGCGCGCTCTCTCGAATTGTACTGTGCGGCTGCCAATGCCGTCTTCCGAGGGCGAACAGCATGCAGATCGAAGCGACGCAGCAATTTGAGGGCGGTCTGCACACTGCGTAGATCCTCTGGGATATGACGCGGAAGTTTCGCGTACAAGTCGACCAGGTGTGACAACTGAAAATCGAGCGATCTGGGATTCGTCTCATCGCTCATGAGCACATCGAACACGGGCAGCGGCTGCAGTGTCGTGTAGTATCGCGAGCGGTACGTGATCGAGCTGTCGCCCACCTCGAGAAGATATTCCCAAAACGACCAATCCGTATCGGCAAACGATTCACTCAACTCGCGCAGTTGCCGCGCCAGGTAAATCGCCCGTTCGAGCCGGCGTCCCAGACTGATGAAGATCCAGCCTGGTCCCCGCGTGATATTTTCGCGCTCCATTCCTGAAAACGCCGAAAGTAGTTCGAGCGTACCGCTCAAGACGGCTGAATACTCGGCGAAGAGCATGTACTCTTCAATCTTTGCGGAATCGACAAGTTGACCCAACAGGCGCATCATGTCCGAAGACAAGCGGTCACGCACCCGCAGTCCGACTTGCTGCACGTCATCCAGGATGGCGACGAGACTATCCGGTCGCTTCGGGTCGCTCATGAGAGAGATTAGTTCCGCTTCGAGCTCAGTAGGTTTGGGAGTTTCCTTCTTCGGCAGCTTGCTATGGCGGCTTTCGAAACAGCTGTGGAGTCGAAGAAGGGATTTGAACTCAGGCCCGTGAACCCTCCGCACCCGTCCCAGGGAAGTCCGAAGAAGCCGCGCTACGTTCTCCGCTCGCTCCGCGTAGCGGCCGAGCCAGAAAAGATCATCGGCGATACGACTGGGCAAATCCACCGAACCGCGCCGCAGCTCGACGGGTTGATTACGCGGTCGCAACAGGCTAAACGTATCGACAGCTCCATCCGACAGAACCCACGCGTCCTTGCTATGCCCACCCTGCTGCATCGAGACGACGGGCCCGTCCGAGCCCGCGACGCGCACGAGTCCGCCGGGCATAGCCATCCAGCCCGTGCCGGTATTCAAGACATAGGTCCGTAGAACCATGCTGCGTGACAAGAGAGATCCGTTGTCCCATACAGGCGCCTTCGAAAGAGCTATTTCCTCCTGAGCAACGAACTCGTACGGGCGGGATCGCAACCGATCAGCGAACTGTTGTTTCTCGCCTTTGGCAAGCTGAGCCCCGAATACCGGCTCCATGAAGCGCGAGGGGAAGGCAGGTTTCACGACAACGCCCTCCAGATGGTCCAGCACCCAATTGAGTGCATAGTCCTGCCCACACCACCACGTCGCGACGGACGGTAACCGTAAAGGCTCGCCCAACAGGTGTCGGGTCAGCCCGGGCAGAAACGGCATGATAGCGGCGGTCTCGATGAGGCCGCTTCCCAATGCGTTAGCGACGCGCACGTTACCCGCGACCACAGCTTCAACCAGTCCGGGAACTCCAAGGTAAGAATCCCCTCGTAGCTCTAATGGGTCGCAGAAGCTGTCGTCCACGCGCCGGAGAATGACATGAACCTCCCGCAGTCCTTCAACCGTCTTCAAGTACACGCGCCGGTCCCGAACCGTCAAATCCGCACCTTGTACGAGGGTGAAACCGAGATAACGCGCCAGGTAAGCATGCTCGAAGTACGTTTCATTCAGCGGGCCGGGCGTTAACAGGACCACCCGGGGCTGTTCGCGTCCCGCCAGACTGGACAGAGTTTCTCTCTGAGTTCGGAAGAACTGCGCGAGACGGTGCACGTTCGAGCTGTGGAATAGTTCGGGAAGTACATCAGCGACGAGGGTGCGATTCTCGAGCGCATAACCTGCGCCGGATGGCGCTTGCGTACGATCCGAAAGCGCCCACCACTGGCCGTCGGGAGAGCGGGCGAGATCGACGGCGATCAAATGCAGGTAGTTAGCGGGCGGATTCTTCAGCCCGGCCACTGGACGCAGGAAAGCGGGGTTTGCGTAGATTAGCTCAGGCGGTACTCTTCCCTCCTTCAGCAATTCCTGGGCTCCGTACAGGTCTGCCAGCAACATTTCGAGCACCTGTGCGCGCTGGATGATGCCGGCCTCAATGAATCGCCACTCATCCAACGGCAAACGAAACGGAATCAGGTCAAGACGCCATGGGCGATTCGCACCGAGCGCATCGCCGTAAACGTTGTAGCTGACGCCGTTCTCACGGATGCGACGCTCGGCTCTTGCCCATCGTCGGTCAAGCTCCTCAGTTCCGAGAGAGCGGAGTGACTCAATCAGGGGTGTCCAGTGCGGTCGAGGATCAACGCCGTTCTCGGAGAGCTCGTCGTAAACGCCCTCATCTCGCAGGGAGGCTTGGAGGAGATCTCCAATCATGCGGTGGGCGCCACGCCACCGTTAACTTCGCGTTTCCCAACCCTCGAATTCCACCGAAGATCTAAGGTCATGGGGAAACATGGGTTCAACTCTTCTTCGGGCAAACTGATCGGGCCAGGCGCATGGGCGCTATTTTCGAATCGCTCTCCACGTCGAGCTTCCGCTTCTGCGGCGTTCCCGGGGCGCGCGGGGTAGACCGTTCCTTCAGGATGAAGCACGTGGTACTTGCAGCCGCCGATCGATACTTGGTTCCAGCGGTCTACGATGTCGAAAGACAGCGGTGTATGCACCGGAATGGTTGGGTGAAGGCAGGAAGGCGGCTGCCATGCCCGGTAGCGCACGCCAGCAACGGCCTCGCCGGGCGTGCCGGTAGGGTGTAAAGGCAACGGGCGGCCATTGCAGGCAACGGCGTACCGATCCGTCAGCCCCGACACTTTCACTTGCAAACGCTCAAGCGATGAATCCACACTCCGCGCCGTTCCGCTCCCGCTTGCTTCTTCTCCGAGCACATGCCAAGGCTCGAGGGCCTGCCGCAACTCAAGCTGGACGCCTCCGGCCGCGATAGAGCCGACCCTGGGAAACCGAAACTGAAGATGCGGTTCGAACCACTGCCGTTCGAACGCATACCCGGACCGCTGGAGGAAGTTGATCACTTCCGTGAAATCCTGTCCGACGAAGTGTGGCAAAAGAAAGCGATCGTGGAGCGCTGTTCCCCAGCGGACCAACGAATTCTCGTACGGTGCTTTCCAGAAAGCGCATACAAGAGCTCTGACGAGTAGCAATTCTGCAAGACCCATCCTGACATGCGGGGCCATTTCGAAAGCTCGCAATTCGAGCAAACCCAAACGCGAACCGGAACTTTGCGGGGGGTAGAGTTTGTCGATACAGAACTCTGCGCGGTGAGTGTTCCCGGTCATGTCGACCAGCAAATTGCGGAACAAACGATCCACCAACCAGAACGGGCATTCGCCGGAGGGCAACTCCGCGAACGCAATTTCAAGCTCGTACAGCGCATCGTTGCGAGCTTCATCCACTCTTGGGTATTGACTCGTGGGCCCGATAAACGCACCGGAGAAGAGGTACGAGAGAGAAGGATGGTTCTGCCAAAAAGCGACCATGCTGCGCAGCAGGTCGGGCCGCCTCAGCAGAGGGCTATCCGATGCCGTAGCCCCGCCAAGCACAATGTGATTCCCGCCGCCGGTCGCCGTGTGGCGCCCGTCGTAGGCGAACTTCTCCGCAGTCAACCGGGCGCGTTGAGCTTCCTCGAACACGAGCGTGTTGATCGATTTCAATTCTTCCCAATTGTTCGCGGGCGGCAGGTTCACTTCAATCACCCCCGGATCGGGCGTGACGCTGAAGTTGCGCAACCGGGGATCGGAAGGCGGGGCGTAGCCTTCGACCCAGAGTGGCTCGTTCAGGTGAATGCACGTGTCTTCGACTGCGGTGAGCAGATCCACATAGTCACTCGCTCTGAGCATGAACGGCATGAAGACATGCAGCCTGCCCTCTCGAACTTCCACGCAAAGCGCCGGCCTCAGCAGTGATTTCGTACCTTCGCCACCAATGGGATCCGCCGGCAGGGGATCAGCCTCGGGAATCGAGTCGAAGAGTTCCGGGGCCGAAGTCTTGCGGGGAGGAAGCGGACCCTCATCGGCGAAGGGGTCGCTTTCGTATTCGAAATCGATATCGTCAGGCGCTACCCACGGGAGCGAATCGAGAGGCAGTCGATAGCCGATCGGCGAACTGCCCTGAAGCAATAACAGGCGTTGGGGGCGAAGAAACCACAACTGGCTGGACCAGAAGAGTCCGCCTTTGTACTGTCGACGGCGGATAGGAAGAACATATCCAACCGCTTCCGCCAGACCGCGCTCGAAAACCCGAGCCAAATCTTCTCGCTCGCGGGCGTTCAACAGCTTCGAATCGTGTACATCTACGTTGACGGGGAGGCGTCGCTCCCTCCAGATGTAATAAAAGGCATCTTCGTACGCCGGAATAATGTTGGTCGCGTCTACCTGCAGGCGCCTGCTGAGAGCAGTGATGAATCTGAGTGCATCCTCCCCGGTTCGACCGTAGTCGCGATCTTCCTCTGCGATCAGCTCCGGACGTTCCCAAAGCGGGACGCCATCGGCGCGCCAATGGCAACTTAGGGCCCAGCGAGGCAAGACCTCACTCGGATACCACTTGCCCTGCCCGAAGTGGAGCAGGGCTCCGGGCGCCCATTTCTCCTGGATTCTGCGAACCAGCGTTATCGCCCGGGTGCGCTTCAGCGGGCCCATCGCATCGCCGTTCCACTGCGGACTGTCGGGTTCGTCCAGTCCTACAAATGTTGGCTCGCCGCCCATCGTCAGACGTACGTCTCCTGCTTCAAGATCGCGGTCTACCTGGCGCGCAACTTGCTCGATGGCGGCCCACTTCTCTTCGGAGTAGGGCTTTTCAGCTTTGGGAGCCTCCGAAACGCTGCGCACCGTCATGGAATAGCTGAATGCAACTCCGGCGGGCTCGACTGTACCGGTGATCGGCGCCGCATCGGGCGGCTCGGGAGTGCAGGCAAGCGGAATGTGGCCCTCACTAGCGAGCAGGCCAGAGGTTGGGTCGAACCCGATCCAGCCCGCTCCGGGAAGGTAAACTTCAGCCCACGCGTGCAAGTCCAGAGAGTCCGTTTTCGGGGGCTCATCCCCGGTGAAGTCGGGCGCGAGCTGCACCAGGTAACCCGAGACAAACCGGGACGCCAGCCCGAGGTGACGCAAGACTTGTACCAGCAGCCAAGAGGAATCGCGACACGATCCGGTACGTCGCGACAGTGTCTCTTCGACGGCCTGAATGCCCGGCTCGAGCCTTGTCAGATAATCAACCTCATCTCGAATTCGGCGATTCAGGTCGACAAGAAAGCTCAAGGTAGGCTGAGGATCAGCCGGCAGCCGGTCGATGAATTTCTGAAAGAGAGGTCCGCCCGGCTCCAATCCGAGATACGGCTCGAGACTTCTGGCCAGCGACGCGGGGTAGTCGAATGGGTACTGGTCCGCCCCGGGCTCGAGATAGTAGTCAAAGGGATTGATGGGCGAAAGATCGGCAGTGAGGTCGATTTCCACCGAAAACTCCTGCGTCTTGCCTGAGAAGAGGAGACGAGCAAGATAGTTCCCCGTCGGATCCTGCTGCCAATGAGTCGAGTGCGCGTTCGGCAGAACTCGCAATGAGTAGCTGAGGATCGGAGTCCGGCAATGCGGCGCCGGGCGTAATCGCGCTACTTGCGGTCCGAGAGCGACCGGCCGGTCGTATCTGAAACTCGTCCGATGATGTAGCGCAACTATATTTGCCAATCTGTCAGCACCATCCAAGGCATTCCCTGTGGTTAGAACGAAGGGGAACTATTCTGGACGCCAGCTACAGACAAGGAAGCCAGCCATCAAAGTTTCTCCAATCTTATCGAATTGATGAAAACCGGAGTGTCGGTCGCCGCGAATTCGGTCGTCGGCCGCTTCCAAACGTCAGATCAATACTCGCGGACCAACTCGGACTCACCGTCGCACGCAAACGCGGCGTTAATCAGGGTCATTTGGCCTTTGAGTTCACTGGTCATAACGCCACATTCATTACAGCTGAATAAATGGGCTTCTATGCGAGCACTCTCCTCCTCCGATAATCGGCGAAGCAGATGAAGCTCTAAGGCATCCAAACTTGGGTGAGAATCGTAAAACACTCCAGAGTTATCGGCCACACGCGCACGGTTCAGGCACCCAGGTATTTCCGAAGGAGTTCCTACCCGGTTTACGTCCGCCGTGGTTCGTGAAATATATTGCGCCGAAACACAAAGAAAGGTTAAAGTGGTCCCGTCCTGGAGTACTCTGAAGGAGGGCTGCTTTCCGCAGCAGGTTTTGGGTATGGAAAGTTCTGGTGATCGCGTACAGGACCTTATTCGAGGTCGCCGAGCAGGGTTAATCAGCCTGAAGGAGTTTGAGACTCGGATTGATGACTTCTCCTATCAGGAACTTGCCGAATTGGCAGCAGCGCTTCTCGAGACGGACCCGATCCGGCGGCGACAATTGAAGCAGGACCTCCTGATTGTGGCGGAAGGTACCTGATCTCTCCAGTCTCGGTCCGGTCTACCGGATGACGATTACCTCGTGATCCCGAACCGATGGGATCTGGAACCGGGTCCATCCATTCGAGGCGACAGCGGAGAGCTTACCCGGTGAGACGAGGCTCTGTGCCGAACGGCCCGAAAGGCCTTCCGGGAGTTTCACACTCACATGCAACGGTCCCACAGGTATAAGTTCCTCGACAGGGGCTTTCCAGGCGGCTTCGTTGCTCAGATTCACAACGTGCAGGACCAGGCAATCGCGTTGCGAATAAAGATGGCAATCGAGTAAGCCCGGACCCTGCACATCCAGCACTTTGTTATCACTCGCAGCCCAACGGACCGTGTTCGCAAGTAGAGTTGCGTGATCCGGCAAATGGTCTGTCCCGTACCGGCTATCGATCTCGGCCGGGAAGTAGGCGATTTTGGCGGCTCCCTTCGTGTTCAACACCAAGCCGGGAATGTCCGTTTTTGGTTGACGCATCCACGAGACCTCGGGAGGAAAGCCGGGGAAAGAAGGGATGAAGGTGAGAGGTACGGTGACGCCACTATCCAGTTTCAGTGGCTCGAGTTCTCCACCGAATGGAAGTATGTCTGTCTCATCGAACCCATTCAGAACGGGGTGACGCTCGCCAGAGGGCGCAGGCTCGTCGCCGGCCTTCGGACCCCAGACTTTTCCCCGGAGTTCGGGTGTGAGACGCAGATACGTGTGAATTGAGTTGCCGACCGGCTTACGGCGTTTCAGCAACTCCGAAGCGTGGGCGCCGAACAGATCAGAAAGTGCGAAGTCATCACGAGTGTTTCCCCACTCGTCAAACAAGCTGGTCGCTCCCGTGGCTATCAGCGAACCGCCGCCTTCAACATGCTTTCGTACCAGAGCACACTGGCTATCGGACAGGACACCAACGTTCGGCAGAATCAGGACAGCGAATTTTCCGGGTTCTTTTGCGACGTCATCAGCGTGGACCGGTAGGTACGGGATGCGAGCACGAAGCAAAGCTTCCGTGAATCCGAAATAAGGAACATCGACCAGGGCACGAGCCGCATCTCTGCCGAAGTAATCGGTGTTACGCTGCGACCAGACCACGCCCACCTTCGCGACAGGTGCGCGGTTCATCAGATGGCGCTGATTGGCCTGGTGCCATTGAAACACCGGTTGCGCCGTGTTGTACATACGCCGGTCTTCGTGATACGCCCCAACGTGATGCCACCACGGCTGAATGCCACCGGCAATGCCCTCAATCATCCACATGCGCGCTTCGAGAGGCGGTTTGCTCGAAAGCCGGAACGACACTTCTCCCGGGAAACTCGGCGCCTGGTAGAGTGCCATGGATTCCGGCAGGACCTTGTCCCACCCGAGCATGCCGTGAACGAGCTTACCGGCGTCTCCGTTCTGCTGAAAGCCAGTCGACTCGGTCCTGGACTGATGATCGAGCAACAGCATTTCAGAGCGTTCGCAAATCCTGCGGAGATCCCGGAACGAATTCGCTTCCGCCGTAATCGATCCGCTGTTCATGCCCAGCCAGATACAATTCGGGCCGCCCGCTGCTTTGGTTGTGCGATTGTTCAGATCCCAGATTTCGATCCGGCGATCATAGTTCCACTCGTTCCAAAGCCGATAGATCTGGTCGTCCCAATTCTTGGCGGCAGGAAGAGGCTTGCCGTGCTTATCCTGGAACTTCTTGGCGCAGTTTTCGCAGTAGCAGATGCTGGCTCGGGGAAGCCCCGCCCAACTATTGTCTGCGAACCCATCAGGGTGGCTGCGTTCGATGATCTCAGTCAGAACGCTTGGTAGATACTGCTGATAGTAATCACTGTTCACACAGGTGATGTACTTTTCATCAGCCCGATAGGGGTCGCCCGACTTCTTTCGGGCAAACCAGTCGGGATGCGCCTTGAAGAAGTCTTCAGAGGTTCGATTCGAATCCATCCGGGCGATGACAGCAAGGCCATCCTGCCGCGCAGCTTGGACAAGCTCGCCATACAGGTCGCGGCCGTTCAGAAACTCAGCACGGTGCTGCAGCGGGAACTTACTCGGATAGTAGGCGACAATTCCGCCTGCATTGATAATCACGCCCTGAATCGCGGTGCGTTTCCAATACTCGCGCCACCAACCGATGTCGTAGCGGGTCGGATCGCGTTCCGTTATGTTTGTCTGGCCCCACCGAGTTGCAGTTCGATACCACGGGGCGCCGGCGCCGTCTTGCGATTTCACAGCGCCCGATGCCGCTGCCGCCGCACTCAGTTCCAGAAAGGTTCGCCTTGTCAGCATTCTTTCGTTTCTCTCTCCGAAGGGATCTAGAAGATGTATTTCAATGCAAGTTGAAGCTGGCGGACGGAGTCATCCGTCTTACCTGTGACCCTGCCGAAGGATGCGCTCGTCGGATCCACAATCGGATTGCTCCAGTTTGGATGGTTCAAGATGTCGAACACCTCAAACCGGAACTGAAGCGACTGGGCTTCATAGATCCGGAAATTCTTTCTCAGCCCCATATCCCAGGCACGGAAGCCTGGAGCTCTCAACATGTTGCGGGGCTGAACACCGTAAGTTCCGGCAGCCGGCTTGGCGAACGCCGCCGCATTGAACCAGGTAGAGAAGTTCGTGAAAGGAGTCGGCTCCAGAGACGGGTCGCCAACCAGATTATAGAACTGATTGCCGCTGCCCAGTCCAACTCCCGCCACATCCTCACTCGAGCGAACGGAAAGCGGAACGCCCGACTGGAACTGGTTGATGCCCGAAATCTCCCAACCACCCAGAACGTTCCGAACAAATGCATTCCCGGTCTTAAAGAACGGCAGATCGTACATGTAGTTCGCAACGAGCACGTGGGTGCGGTCGAAATCCGACAACCCGTAGTATGCATGCGTATCGTACGCGTTCGGAAGTACATCGGTCAGGCTCGAGCCGTTGTCCGTCGAACGCGAGTAGGTGTAGGCGACTCCAAATTGAAAACCAGACGAATAGCGGTGCTGGACATTGACCTGGAGCCCGTTGTATCGGGAATTGCCAGCGTTTTCGGAAATATTGATGACGCCGTAGCCACGGTACGGCCGCAGGTAGTTTGTATTGAATCCCGGGTTCGCCTGCAACGTTCCCGGTAGCAGTTGGTTGATGTTCCGCTTGATCTGATTGTGCAGACCGCGACGCCCGACATAGCCGACCTCAACTGTCGTGCCGCTGAAGACCTCGCGCTGGAATGTCGCGTTCCACTCCCAGGCTGTGGGGACCTTGAACACAGGATCCTGGATTGTCTGCGTGAAGGGGAACACGCGCTGCGTTGCTCCGCCGGGCGTATCGACAAGCCCGTTGACAACACTTTCCTGAATCTGAAAAGGAGCATTCCCGCCTAGCGAAGTATCGCGGTTGATCATTGTACGGTTGGCGAACGAGCCAACGCCTGCCCGGAACGACATCTTCGGCGAAAAGCCATAGGCGACACCCAACCGGGGTTGGAAGACATTCCAGTGGGTAGGAGAAAGACCGTCCGGCAAACCGTGATACAGCCGTGTAAACTGCCCCGAATGCAGGGCAGGCACTCGACCACCTTCCGCGTCCGGGACTCCATTCCCAGGCAGAACGATTCCGTTATATTGATCGCCGCTGATGATGTATCCGCCTTTGGGATCAATCACGGGAGCCGCGGCCGGATTGTAAAACTCTGGCAGGAACTCGGAGAGATTTCCCCATTTGCTCTTCCACTGCGGCCAGATCGACCAGCGCACACCATATTCGAGCGTGAATTTGGGAGTCATCTTCCAACTGTCCTGGACGAACAAGTCGAGTGCGTTCGCCACGTATGGGGTATAGGCCTTTGCGCCGAACTCTGAATAGAGGTCGAAGTTCCCGAGCGCGGCGTTCGCAATCGCCAATCCCGTTGTGTTCGGCGTGCCGGTGTCATTGAACGCGAAGTCACCATTCTGGTTGACTGTTGTACCCGTACTCGCCGTGGTTCCTTGGATGAAGTCGTTCTGTCCGGAGTGCTCAAAGTAGGCGCCCCATTTAAGCGTGTGCGTGTTCAGAATCTTCGTGGTGGTGTTCGTCCAGCCGTATACATAACCGGACCAGGCTCCTGGATACGGACCGGCATCCAAAGTCGTCAGGCCTTGGATTCGTATGCTTGGCACCTTCTCAGGCGCAATCTTGGTACCTGGGAATAGGAACGGATAATTGAGCCCGTAAGAGCTACGGAGACAAGTTGTACAGTAGCCTCCGAAATCGATCGTACCTTTCCCGTCAGAGTTTGCAGAAAATGTAAATTCGTTGAGGAGAGTCGGAGAAATCGTGCTGGTGAGGCTGACAGCCCCGATCCGGTTTGGCCGTGACCAGACTTCCTCCATGCGTCCGAACGTGTCTTCAAAGGGCGTATTAAAGTGCCACGGTGTGTAGGTTCCCCGGATAGACAGGTGCTCTGTCTCGCTGATCAGGTAATCAACTTTAAAGGTGTCTTTGCGCAGGTCAGAATGCGTCGATTTGGTTCCAATCCAATTGGAAGAGCCTTGCAAAAAACCGGGAACAGGCTGCGGAAACGTGTTGAGCAGGGCCACGCCGTTCGGACTCAGGCGCGATGCGGGGATGATGTTGCCCGGAAATGCCTTTCCCGTTGCCGGATCGGTGATCGTTCGAGCGCGGCTGAAAAACGTACTCGGGGTCAGTAATTCGCTGAAATCACCGCGGCGCATCGCGAGGCTCGGGACGATACCAGTTTTGGTCGTGTCATAGCGCCGCTTAATCCACTCTTCGGCGTAGAAGAAAAAGAGCTTGTTCCGTTCCTTGTTGAAGTGATTCGGCACAAACACGGGCCCGCCAACGTCGAATCCGTACTGGTTGAAGCGGTAAGGAGCTGCGCCGCTTGCGACGGAGGCGATTGGGCTGTGATTGCGGGTCCACGTGTTCGCGTCGAGAGCCGAGTTCCGAAAATTCTCCACCAGATCGCCGTGGAACGAACGAGTCCCGCTTTTTGTCACGAACCGTATCTGCCCGGCCGAAGAGCGCCCGTACTCCGCCGAGTAATTAGCCGTTAGTACCTGAACCTCTTGCACCGTGTCCACATCGAGCGCGCCCAGCATGGAACCGGACGAGCGCGTCCTGGTCGCCACGGCGCCGTCCACCGCAACCACGTACTCATCCGCACGCCCACCATTGATGTTGAAGCTGCCGTTGCTGACGCTGTCCGGGTCGAAGTTTCCGATCCCCTGGCTACCGACAACACCGGGCGTGAGAGCAGCTAAGTAAATCGGGTTTCTTCCGTTCAGTGTGAGATTCTGAATCTGTTTGTTTTCGATCGTCGCGCCCACTTTTGCGGAGTCCGTCTGTACCTGGGCGCTTGAGGCCTCCACCTCCACTCGTTCGTTTAGGGAGCCTAGAGTGAGCGTCACGTCGACCGTGAGTTTCGACTGCGCGTCGATCGTGATCCCCTTCTGGAGAAAAGTCTTGAAGCCGGCTTGTTCCACGGTGAGCGAATACTTACCGACAAACAACTGCGGAAAGATGTAGTATCCTTCGCCGTTCGCTGTTGCTTTGTGGACTTCGCCGCTACCTTCATTCGTAGCCGTTACATTCGCATTCGGAACAGTCGCACCGGAGGCGTCCCGAATAAAGCCGGAAATCTGGCCTGCGTCAAATTGCGAAAAAGCAGGCAATGCCGAAAACAGAAGAATCAATACAGGAAGGCGCTTACTCATGGTGACCCCTTTCAATTTGAAGCCGGCTCACACGGCCGACGGCGTGAATCAACGTGGTGCATTCTTTTTTGCTTCGAGCACCTCACGGCACGTTCGACAGGCCGAAGGTGATCAAATTCGTTCCAGACGCGATCGTTACGTACTGATGGCCGTTCACCCCAAAGCTCATCGGCGAAGCATGCAAGTTACTCCCGGTGAAGAAGTGCCACAGCGGCTTCCCGGTTCGCGCGTCGAATGCGGCCAGGTCACCGTCATCATCGGCCGAAAACACGACACTGCCCGCCGTGGCCACGGTGCCCGCCCACATGGTTGTCGGGCCGGGCATCGGGAACTCCCACTTCAGTTTTCCAGTCGAGGCGTCAAGCGCGCGTAAGTAGAACTGGCCCGGACGTGCACTGATGATGTTGTGCCCGGTTCCCCGGAAGCCGCTATTGGCGACTGGTTTCTGGCTGGAGCTGTAGTAGAGCTCGCATTGTTCGAGCGTGACTACGTAAAGCAGGTTCAGCTCCGAGTTCAGGGATGGCGACCACCAATTTGTCGCGCCATGGACAGAGGGACAGGTCAGCGTTCCAGCAGCGGATGGTTCATTCTCAGGCCGGAGAATCGGCCTTCCCTTGCGATCCAATCCGGTGGCCCAAGTCAGTTCCTTGACGAAGGGTGTACCCAGCAAGAACTCTCCGGTTTGCCGGTCGAGCACGTAATAGAAGCCGTTGCGATTCGCTTGTATTAGCAGTTTTCGTGCCCGCCCACCGAAGTTCATGTCCACCAGGATCGGCGTTTCGTTGGCATCCCAATCATGGGTGTCGTGTGGGACAAACTGGAAATACCACTTCATCTTTCCGGTATCGGCGTCGACAGCGAGAATGCAATCGGTGTAAAGGTTATCTCCAGGCCGATCGCCTCCGTTGAAATCGGGCCACGGATTGCCGGTTGGAAGATAGATCAGGTTCAGATCCGGATCATAAGTTCCGACCGTCCACATAGGCCCGCTTCCTTGCTTCAGCGGAAAGTGATCCCAGGTGTCGGATCCCGGCTCGCCCTCCTTTGGCACCGACCAGACTCGCCACGCTTCTTTGCCGTCCTCGGCGGAAAGAGCGGCGACAAAACAGTTGATCCCCGAGGAAGCTACGCCGACGAGAATGCGGCCTTTCACTGCAAACGGCGCTCCGGAACAGCTGTAGCCATCGGCTTTCGATGCAAACTCCCGATCCCACAACACGCCGCCATTCGTGCGGCGGAAGCTAAGGAGGTGGCAATCTGACGTCGTGAAGAACAGCCGATCACCCCAGATTGCGGCCCCGCGGTTCACGCCGCGTCCTTGTGAGACCGTCGACCGATAGTGCCAGATCTCGCGACCCGTGACCGCATCCAGCGCGAAGAGCTCGTTACCGGCCGTCGTATACATCACCCCTTCGTAGACGAGCGGAGTTGCTTCGAGATCCGAGCCTGTATCGAAGTGACGGATCCATTTGGGCACCAGGTCCGTAACGGATCTTGTATCGATTTCGTGCAAGGGACTGAATCGCGTTCCCGCATAATCACCGTGATACGTCAGCCAGTCATTGGCAGGGCTCTTGAGCATATCCGGCGAACTGACTTGCGCATGCAGCAGGGAGGAGCAAAACAACCCCATCAGAGTGACAGTGAGGCTTCTTGTCATTGAGGGCCTTCCTTCGGAGCCGGGGCGTCTTTGGGTTCGTTCGGGGCACGCACCGATTGCCGGCTCAGAAACGCCACGAGGTCATTGAGTTCCGGCTTCGATAAGCCCTTTACGAAATCCGGGGACATCCAGGACTTTTGCCCGAATGCCAGTTTCTGCAGATCGTTGCCATGTAGGAGGTGCAGTCCGCCCGCCTCATCCAGAATCTGCGCAGACCAGTACGAGGAGTGCTTGGCGACAGCGCGCAGTTGCTTTCCGTCGGCACCTGCAACGAAAAGCGGACGGTAATCCGCACTTGGAATGATGCTCGGGTTCGTCAATGAATCTTGCAATTCACCCAGCCGCCGCTTGGCTCCAACGTCCGAAAGATCCGGACCGAGGTAACCGCCGCGCCCGCGAATCATATGGCATGACCCGCACTGTCCCTTGCCGAAGAAAACGGATTCTCCTGCCTGCACATTTCCCGAAACGGGCAGGCTGACGGCAGGTGCATTCAGGCTTCGAACGAAGGCCGCGAGCTGACGTATCTGGTCGTCCGGTAGTGGAAACGCGGGCATGGCTGTTCCTTTTACGCCGTTCTTGATGAAGCCAAACAGTTCCGGATCTTTCGCGCGCCGCACCTCCCAAGCCGTTGCCAGGTTGGGGCCCTGGCCTTCCCCCTGGCCGCCTTCCCCGCCCCGACCGTGGCAACCGGTACAGTATTGCCGGAACAGATTTCCGCCCGCCTCCACTGACGCCGTATCGCGCGCCAACGGGTTAGCGGTTGTGGGCGGCCCCGAACGGTCAAGTTGAGCTGCGAGGTTCGATGCCGAGAAGATCACACCGGCAGCGAGAACCATCAGCGCGCCCGGCGAGCGGAACACGTCTCTATGCACCATCAGAAATAAAGCTTTAGCGCAAATTCGAGAATCCGATTGCTGTTGAGCGTCGACGACACTTGGCCGCCCGATGCCAGATTGACGGTAGTAGTCGGCGCATTGAAGACCGGGTGATTCGTCATGTTGAACGATTCAGCCCGGAATTCCAGTCGCCTGACTTCTGTGAATAAGAACTCTTTCATCAGCGAAACGTCAAGTTGCGTCAGGTTGTCAGCACGAAGGATATTTCGACCACCGTTGCCGTATGTGTACTGCCGCGGAACCGTAAACGTATCCGTTGCGTTTGGAGCTGCCGCGCGACAGCTCGGATTGCTGGAGACGTAGAACCAACACGAGACATCGTCTAGCAGAAGAGGTTGACCGATCGCGTTTGGCCGCTGTGATCCGACTCCCGTGTTCGCCACGTCTCCAGTGATGGTCGGAGTGAATGGCAGGCCTGACTTCAGGGTCCCAACGGCGGAGAGATTCCACCCGCCGATTGTATATTTCAGCCATCGCGAGTTTTTGTTTAGAAATGCCTTTCCAGGACCGAAGGGCAATGCGTAATTGAAGCTGATTGAGCTTGTGTGTTTCTGATCGAAATCACAGGGACCGTAATTCGTGCCGATCAGTTGCGTAGCTACCGGCCCGCTTTCGTCCGTTCCGTCGTCCAGGCATTTCGACCAAACATACGACCCCATCAAGGTCAGGCCGTGCCAATCGCGAAAGTTGATCGAGGTTTGCAATCCGTTGTAATCGCCGTGTCCACCCCACTCCTGCAATCCGATCGCACCCCACTGCGGGTACGGGCGTCGCCCCTGAATGGCACCGGGACCGGGCGGAGGATCATTACGTCGAATCCCCTGCTGGAGATGTAGCGTCCGGTTTCCCACGTATGCAATCGTTCCCGAGACCCGCGACCCGATCTGACGTTCTACCGAAAAGTTCCATTGCTGCGTGTACTGCTGCTTGAGATGGATCAAGCTGGCTGTCATGCCGGGCGTGTCACATGAGTTCGCGACGAAACCGAAGGGGCAAGGTTGCCCGGGCCTCGGATTTGGCGTCGCAATGGGTTGCCCCTGGAAAAAGTCTCCGAACGTGCGACTCGGAGCGGCGGGAGGTCGATCGTTAAATACCGTTACGTTGTCGACGAAAGGCACGGTCACGACAGTGTTGTTCAAAAGATTCGTATCCGGGAACGTATAAAAAATCCCGTATCCCGCTCTCACCGCCAACTTCTGTGAACCGGAAGGACTCCACGCCATGCCGATGCGCGGTGCCCAATCGTTTCGGGCGGGGGGCGAAACGGATGGCGGAAGTCCGAGGTCGTCGGTGTACGACAAGCGATCTCCGAACAGCGACAGCAGTTGGGGAGTCAAAGGCTGGGCATTCGACGGAATCCCGCTCGGAACAACAACCTTGCCGGTCTGAAGATCGAAGCCGCTCCTTGTCTTGCGAATGCCTTTGAAAAAAGGATTGAACTCATATCGCACTCCTAAATTCAGCGTCAAATTTGGGCTGACGCGGAAGTTGTCGTTGAAATACCCGGACGTGAAATCGTCGTAGTCGCCCTGTACCGTCTGAAATGCACTACGCGTGACGTTGTCCGGATAGCCGAGGAGCATGTCGGCGAAGGCATCGCCTGAGTATGTTCCGACAAAGCTGAAGTTTCCGACAGAGTTCTGCCCGATGATGAACGCATCGTGCCGGTGCATCCATTCCGCACCAAACTTCAAATCGTGACGACCCAGGTTGTAGTTCAAGGAATCGCTGAACTGCCAGGTATGAATGATGATGCTTTTGGGTCTCTGGTCGGAGGGCGAGCCCTGGAAACCCTGATAGCCGGAAAGATTGATCGTCGGAAAGCTCTTCACAGGCGTGATCAGCGGATCATTAAACCCAAGCACACCGGCCTGAGACTGCAGATCGAAGCCCGCCAGCACTGGTCCGAACAGGAAGGGCGAATTGTAGTAAGACCCTTGTGCAACGTTGAGCAGCTTTGGACCGAACATGTGTGTCCAACGCACGGTTGTGTTCTGGGCCTGGCTGTGGAGATCGGTGCCATTCAAAGCCGGGAACGGATTCGGATTGAACTCGCGATTATCGGCGATTGAATACCTGGCCATGAGCAAATCGCTTGTTCGGAGATTAGCGTCGATTCGAATATCGCCTTGTTTGATATCGAGCGGTGTACCCGTTGAAAATGCGGCCCGGCTGGTAGTCCCCTGCAACACGTTCGGCTGCGGCAGCAAAGAGGCGAAATAACTTCCCTGCGAGGAAATCCGGTTGCCCGGGATTACGTTCCCGGCAAATGGCAGGCGCGTCAAAGGATCAATCAAGTTTTTCGGCAGAAGCTCGCTGAAGTTCCCCCGCCTCGCTGCCAGGCTTGGGACTACGTAGTTGAAGGAAGTTCCTTGGCGAAGAGCCGTATTTTGAAGGTCTGCGAAGAAGAAGACCTTATCCTTCCAGATTGGTCCGCCCACTGCGAACCCGTACTGATTGCGCTTCAACGGAATCGGATCTGCCAGAAAGAAATTGCGGGCGTCAAAACGATCGTTGCGCAGGTACTCGAACAATGCGCCGTGGAAGGAGTTACTTCCGCTCTTAGTGGAAGCGTTGATCATGTTGGGCGTGTGACCATACTCCGGCGACATGTTGCCAGCGGCGACGCTGAACTCCTGGATGGCATCAACGTTCGGCTGGATAAGCGTGCCGCCAAGTTCGAAGTTCGTCACGTTCGCTCCGTCTAAAGACCATCCCGTGAAAATGTAGCCCTGTCCGTTGACCGTGACGTTCACGCTGCGCGCCCGTATCTCGCTCCCGTTGAATTGTGCTGTTTGTCCACGCGGTATGAAGGTTGCGCCAGGCGTCAACTGAGTAAGTTCCCAGAAGTTGCGGCCGTTCAGCGGCAATTGAGCCACTTGCGACGGCGGCACCAAATGACTTACTTCGGCTGAGGCAACATTCAACAGTGGTACCGCCGCATCGACGGTAATCTCCTGAGTGGCCGCGCCGACTTCGAGCTTGGCGGCGTAAGTGGATTGTTCGCCGGTGTGCAACGGAAGGCTCTCGACCACAACGGTTCGAAAGCCATTCATGCTCACTGTCAATGAATAGTCGGCGGGTGTGAGATTGGGAATGGTGTATTGGCCCGATGCGTCGCTCGTCATGATTCGCTGGGAGCCGGTACCCTTGTCTTTGAGAGTGACGGTAGCCCCGACCACTGCGGCCCCGCTTGCGTCTTGAATTGTTCCTTTTAATCCTGCCTGGCTAATTTGGGCAGGCAACGGCGAAGCGCAGAAAATGGCCAGCGCCCCAATTGCCGCCGACAATCGGCTTAGTTGCATTTGAGAGACTCCCCGCGAGCGAAATTCCAGCTTTCGCCCGGTGCTGTTCACGGAGTATATAACGATTGGTCAGGCCGTCCCGTTCTGTGGGACAGCATCATCTGCAACCCTACGCCAAAGCTAGGAAGCGCCGTAGAGCCGATGGTAGAGATCGTTCCACTTCAATTCTTTCTTGAAGTCGCGCAGTGTGGTTTTACGGTCGATGACAAGAAACTCAAGGCCGGCCATCTCGGCGTAGTCTTCCATATGCTCAACGGTCAGAGAAAGACTGAAGCCGGTGTGATGAGCGCCACCAGCGAGAATCCAAGCACCTGCCGCCGTCTTCAAATCGGGCTCGGGAATCCACAAGGCACGAGCAACAGGAAGTTTGGGAAGAGGCTGATCGGGCGGGATGACGTTCACCTGGTTGACGATCATCCGGAAGTGGTCGCCCAGGTCGATGATGGAAGCGTTCACGGCCGGACCCGATTTCGAATTGAAGACCAACCGCACAGGGTCGGCCTTTCCGCCGATCGAAAGGGGATGAATCTGCGCGGAAGGCTTAGCGTCGGCGATGCTCGGACAGATTTCGAGCATGTGCGCTCCCAAAACCTTTCCGCCATCCTTCAAATGATAGGTATAGTCTTCCATGAAGGACGTGCCGCCTTTCAGGCCGGTGCTCATAACCTTCATCGTCCGAACCAGAGCGGCCGTCTTCCAATCGCCTTCGCCGCCGAACCCATACCCGTCCGCCATAAGGCGCTGTGTGGCGATCCCCGGGAGTTGAGGAATACCGTGAAGGTCTTCGAACGTGTCAGTGAACGCTTTAAAACCGAAGTCATCCAGAAAATGGCGCAGGCCCAATTCGATACGCGCGGCATCTTGCAGTGACGTTCGCTGTGCGCCACCTGCTCGTAGAGACTCGGTCAGGGTGTAGCTCCCCTCGTATTCCGCTACGAGCTTGTCAACTTCCGCATCAGTGACCTGGTTGACCCGATCAGCCAGATCTCCAATGCCATACCCGTTCACCGAGTAGCCTAACCGAATCTGGGCTTCTACCTTGTCGCCCTCGGTCACGGCAACCTGTCGCATGTTGTCGCCAAATCGCGCGACTTTCATGGTTTGCGCGTCGTGCCATGCGCATGCCGCGCGAATCCAGGTGGCAAGTTCGCCGAGAACATCTGCGTCCTGCCAGAAGCCGACTACAACTTTGCGGCTCAGGCGCATCCGCGTTCCGATGAAGCCGAATTCGCGATCCCCATGGGCCGCCTGATTCAGATTCATGAAATCCATGTCGATGCTCGACCAGGGAAGTTCGCGGTTGTATTGCGTATGGAGATGCAGGAAGGGCTTTGTGAGTGCTCTCAGCCCAGCAATCCACATTTTCGCCGGAGAAAACGTATGCATCCATAAGATCAGCCCGACGCAGTTCCGGGTGTTGCTCGCCTCGCGGCACAAGGCCAGCATGGATTCCGGCGTCGTCATGACCGGCTTGAAAACAACCCTGACAGGAAGTTCCGGCGACGACGCGAGCCCTTTCGCCATTTCCTCCGAGTGCCTTGCAACTTCCGCTAAGGCCTCTTCACCATAAAGATGTTGACTCCCGGTTACAAACCAAACTTCTAGCGCTTTGAAATCCATGGTGGAGCTTTCGACTATCTTCCTTACTAACTACTGAGTACTGGTTTTGACCGGCTCGAGAGAGTTGATCAGAGCACGGTGCTTGGCTGCGACTTTGTCTACGGGTATCTTCAACACCTTGCGGTCATATGTCATCAGCCCATTCACTTCGCCTTCGACATCGGTCGTCTGTGTGTAGACAGCCGCTGCAAGCCCCGTCTTGATCAGCGGCTGGAGCTTGTCAATGACATTCTGATAGGAAACTTCTAATTCAGCCTGCGACTGATAAGTACGATAGCCCCAGTTCCTTTTATCGGTCCACCACAGGTGACCTTCAATCGGATACCCGAGCCCTCCGAACTCGCCAAGCACCGAAGCACGATCCGGCTGCGCCGGGAACATGTCAGGCCCGGGATACGAGTGCATGTCCTTCATATCCCCAAAGCCTCGGTCCTCCCATCCACTAGGGCCATTGACCAGCCGGGAAGGATCCATTTCCTTGACCATCTTAAGGATGTCGTTCGTGTCGTGCTCGCCCCAACCCTCGTTGAACGGTACCCATGCAACGATGCTGGTCGTATTTCTCAGGTTGGCGACGAGAGCTTTCAGCTCCCGATTGAAGTTCGCAGCGTCCTCGGCCGGAAACACCGCGTCGGTGGGGCTTCCCTTCTTCACCCCCATATCGCGATCGCCTCGCATGGCACTCGGCATGTCCTGCCAGATCATCAGACCCAGCTTGTCGCACCAATAGTAGTAGCGCGCCGGCTCCACTTTCACATGTTTCCGAAGCATGTTGAAACCCAGGCTTTTCAGTGTTTGAATATCGAATTTGATCGCTTCGTCTGTCGGCGGCGTGTATAAGCCGTCTGGCCACCAACCCTGATCGAGGGGACCGATCTGGAAAACCGGATGGTGGTTCAGGAACAGTCGTTCGTAGCCGGCCATATCTTTCGCGACCTCGATTTTGCGCATCCCGAAGTAGCTCTTCACCGAGTCGCCCGATTTCAGCTTGATGTCGAGGTCATATAACGTTGGCGACTCCGGCGACCACGGTTCGACCTGGTCCAGCGCAAGCGAGGTAGCCTCACCCGCTTTCCCCTCGACTGTGGCAATCTTCCTGCCCCGCAGCGACGCTGTCGCGCTGAAAGAGTCGGAACAGTTGGTTGCCGATGCGTTTCCTGCGCCCGAACAGCTCACGACCAGCCGAAGGCGTTTGCCGTCGAGATCCGGAGTCATTTGCAAGTCATTGATAAACGTCCCCGGCACTGTCTCCACCCAGGCCGTTTGCCAGATGCCTGTAACGGCGGTGTACCAGATCGATTTAGGATCAAGGGTCTGCTTTCCGCGCGGTTGCAGACCCCGGTCGGTCCCGTCCCAAACGGCCACAGTGAGTTCCTGCTGCGATGCATTCTTTTTCAGGGCCGAAGTGATATCGAACGTGAACGGATCATAGCCGCCCTCGTGCTCTCCCACTTTAGTTCCGTTGACGTAAACTTCCGTGCGCCAATCGACAGCTCCGAAATGGAGCAGCATATGTCCCTTCTTGACGTTCGTCGCATGAAAGGTTCGCCGATACCAGAGGCGCTGCTCCGGAGTCACCGGCTGCTTTACGCCCGAGAGGCTCGACTCCACAGCGAATGGGACCAAGATGCTACCGGCAAAAGTCTGCGGCTGCTGTTTGTCTTTATCCTTAATCGCGTACTCCCACAACCCGTTTAAATTTGTCCATTGTTTGCGGACCATCTGGGGTCGCGGGTATTCCGGGAGAACGTCTCGGGGACTGACCTTTGCAGTCCAAGGCGTGGTCAAAGTGGATTCGGCAGGCTTCCAGTCGGCACACACTGCCGAGAGAGCCACTCCCAACAGCGCGACCGCAGGCCTCAAGAATCGGTTAAGTTTTCCTGTCATTCCCTTGCATCCCCCGTGGACAGATTGCCGCGCATCCCCCGCGCAAGGACATGATACTTCTTTGCGCTAAGATGCAGCATCATTCCAACGTATGCGATTACCGATCTGCTTCCTCGCCGCTGGCGTCCTGCTCGTGGCCGCTTCGGTCGAGAGTAAACTCCGGCCCGCGCTATCGAGCATCACCCCGGAACGGCTGCTCGAAGATATCAAGGTCTTGTCCTCGGACGAATTCGCCGGACGCGGCCCTGGCAGCGACACCGAAAGCAAGACGATCAACTACCTGACCGCTCAATGCCGTGACATGGGTCTCAACCCAGGCAATCCGGACGGAACATTCACCCAGAGCGTTCCCCTATGGGCATTCGGTCCACAGGTTCCATGACGCTTCGGAACGAAAAAGGGCCCCTCGCGCTCGAGGCCGGCAAAGACTACACGCTTTCCTCCAGCTTCCCGAAACCGGAGATCGACATTTCGGATGCTCCGCTGGTCTTCGCAGGGTACGGTGTGATCGCGCCCGAATACCAGTGGGACGACTACAAGGACGTAGATGTCAAAGGCAAGGTTTTACTCCTGCTATCCGGCGACCCTCCCGTCCCCGATGCCTCTGATCCCTCAAGGCTGGGCGAAAAGCTCTTCGAGGGGAAAGCGCTTTCTTACTATGGCCGTCCTGCGACGAAGTACGAAACCGCTTACAAGAAAGGCGCAGTGGCGGTCATCACCGTGTTCACGCCTCGGAACGGAGCAACAAGTTTGGCGCGTTTTGCACAGAATGCCCGCGCGAAACGATGATCCTGCGGGAGGAAGGTGACGAGAAGCGGATAAGCGCCCAAGCTTCGCTTACAGCGGAAAAGGCGGAAGAGCTACTGGCCCATTCCGGTCAAACCTTAGCGGCAATGCGGACGGCATCAATCAGCCGGCAGTTCCGGCCGGTCGATCTCGGCGCCTCGGTCTCCATGCAGGTTAAGAACGAAACACGCAAAGTAGATTCACCGAATGTGGTCGCTCTGCTGAACGGAAGCGATCCGAAGTTGCGGAACGAATACGTCGTCTACACCGGACACTGGGATCATCTCGGTAAGGAAGGAGATCGCATCTATCATGGCGCGAGCGACAACGCCTCTGGCACAGCCGGGGTGCTCGAGTTGGCGCGCGCGTTCACAAAGATTCGACCTGCTCCGAAACGCTCTGTGCTCTTCATGTGGCCTACTGCGGAAGAAAAAGGACTGCTTGGCGCCGGGTATTACGTCCATCACCCGCTGTACCCGCTGAAAAACACCGTGGCGAACATCAATCTCGATTACTTCAGCGATTGGGGATGGGGCAGAACTCATGACATCAGCATTGTCGGGCTGGGAAACTCGAGCCTCAATGACCTGTTGGGCCAGGCCGCTCATCGGAAAGGCCGCGTCGTGACGGGAGACACGGCTCCCGAAGAGGGCTTCTTCTTTCGCTCAGACCATCTCGAGTTCGCGATGGGCGGCGTTCCATGCTCGAAACGAGTCCCGGAATCGATCACGTTGGGAAACCTGCTGGGTTCGGAGCCGAGAAGCGAAGCGAGTACATACGAAACGACTATCACAAGACTACGGACCAGATAAAACCGGATTGGGACCTGCGTGGGGCTGTCGAAGACTTGCAGGTGCTCTTAGAGGTTGGCTACCGGACAGCACAAAACCCGGAAAGGCCTACCTGGAAAGCGCGCCCCGCCTATATGCCTTAAGGCGGCAGCAATTCGTGCTCGGGTATCCCTAGATCTCAGTCGCAAGAGACTGGGGTTGTGGAGCCTCGGGCGCGTCTGCGGCTTCGGGTCGCCTGCTCGCCCAATACGTGCATTTCTCGAGCAGATAGTTGAGCTTGATCGGCTTCGTGATGAAGTCGTTCATGCCTGCTGCGAGACAACGATCACGATCGTCGGTGAATGCACTCGCGGTCAGAGCGATGATGGGCACTTCCTTTACGTCAGTCTGGAGGTCCCGGATTTGTCGGGTCGCCTGGAGTCCATCTAACTGAGGCATATGTAGGTCCATCAACACCAGATCAATCGGATTCGTCTGGACAGCCTCGACGGCTTGATTGCCGTCATCGACTGCGAGCACTTCACATCCAGCCTTCTGGAGCATAATTCGGACAATCTTCTGATTGATCAGATTATCCTCAGCCACCAGAACTCGTACCCTGTCCAGGGATTCGACCATTTGTGAATTCTCTTTCCTCTTGCCGTCAAAAAACCTGAGAACTGCTAACTAGATATCCTCCGCCTGAGCAAGCCTCCGTGCTGCTCGACGTGAGAGTGCGTCAGTAAGGCTTCTTCTCAAAGGAAGTAGTGCTTGGAACCGGCCACTAACTCTCACCTCGCATGCTTCTCAAGTGTTCGCAGCCGGGGGGGTCTGGCTCGGACCGTAGATGGTGTACTTATCGGATAGACGAGCCGTTTCGGGGGAGTCGTTTCCCAGCATCCAGGCCAATGCTCCCGCCCCGCCCTCGCCTCTCATGCAAGTCGTCCAATCGCGATAAAGCACCCGCCGTGATTCATCCGTCATTTCCGGAGCCTCATCGCACAATATTCCGAACTCCTCAAGTACGACGGGCTTCCCCGCTCGACTCCCAGCCTCTATGTGGTCCCGTATCCATCTTTTCGGGAAATGCGAATCCGCGGACTCGCCCCAGTGCTGGATATACATGTGAAAGGTCCCGAAATCGATGGCAGGCAATGCCAGAAGCGCCTCAAAATCGACACCGTAGGTTCCGTTGTAAAGATGGGATCGGCCTCTCCTACAGAAAAATCCTTCATCACCGACGGCAAGCAGATGATTCGGATTCCGCTCTTTCACAAATAGGCTCATGTCCTCAACCCAATCGAGCAGAAGTTGACGCCCGCCCGGTCCGGTGCATCGAGGCTCATTTGCGAGTTCCCAGGCAAGAACCGCCGGCTCTTCGAAATAGCGACGGCCCGTGAAGACGTTCCGCCGGCTTAGAACGTGGCCGATCCAGGACTTACAAGTGTTTCGCGCGCGGGAAGAGCGGTAGAATTCGGCCGGATCGTCCTCAGGCAGGCCGAGCCAATGCAGGTACATCGGCATCCCTCCAAAATCCGGCCAGTAGTTTACAACCGGCAGAATGAGTTTCAAATTAAGCTGTTCTGCAGTCGCTATGAGATGGTCCAGCCTCTCTAAACCGTCCGGACCGTCATTTTGCTCGACCGTATCGCCGTTCAGGTACTGAAACGCGGGTTCGCCGAGTGCCGGCGCGGCTCTGTCAAGAAATGCCCAACTGCGTAGCGTGTTCGCACCGAGTTGCTTTGCGGCCTCCAGAGTTGCTCGTCGAATTGCGTCGGAACAGAAGCTGAGGAAATAACAGTTGAACCCCTCCGCAAAGAACGGATCGCCATCGAAAACCAGGCGTGTTCCGCTGCGCTGCACGAACACGAGTGCCTCGGATCTAAGCTTTGTGGTGGACGACTCTGCCGAGCGAGTGGGGACGTTTCGTGAAGCGCCAGACGGCCGCAGGCGGAAAATTCATCCACACACGTCCGATGCACTCGGCCTCAAGTCCGAGCCGCCTGCTCGGAATGGGGCAAGTAGGACCATAGGTGAACTGAATGATCTGTCCCTTTCCGGTGAGGGTGCTCATCATAGCGCGGAAGATCTCGATCTGATCCGATTGCCGAAGATTGCGCAGCGGGAGACTCGAGACAATCGTGTCAACCGGGCCTACGCCCGCACCGGACAGTATGCGAGGCGCATGAGCGGCCTCTCCGCAACAGATTCGAACTCGCGGGAAGTGTGTTTGCAGAAACCCCGAAAGCACCGGATCGCGCTCGATGATGAACAGGCGTTCCGGCCGTAGCCCGCGACGAAGAAGCGCACGGGTGATAGCGCCCGTACCGGCACCGATTTCCAGCACCGAAGACTGTGACGGATCCACGCTTGATGCAATAAGCCGAGACAGCTGCGAAGAGCTGGGGACTAACGCACCCATTTTGCGGGGATCGTTCAACAAGGAACGCCAAAAGAGTAGCGAAGCCGGAAGGTCGTTGCTCATGTCCTAAATGGGAGGATAACTAACTGCAATGTCTGCACTATAGCGGAGGACAGCCGAAGACTTAAAACAAGCGGGTTTTTTCACGGTTGCGGTACCAGGAGTTTGCCAACTCTCAACGGCAGGGTAAATGCAAAACATCGACTCAACTCAAAGCTAGACGCGGTCTAAGGAATGGGTAGGACACATGGCTTTTACGAGTGTTATCTCGCGTGGCACCCAGTCGGTTGCTCTTCCGGCTGTACTGCTCCTGTATTCTTATGCGCTCTCTGCGGCGACGGTTCCGAATGGCGTTTATCGCGCGACAGCCTATGCGCAATCCGGGAAGACGGCGTCAGGAGAAATCACTCACCGGCACGTAGTGGCGGCTGACCCGGACATTCTTCCTCTCGGATCGCGCATCAAGATTCGGCACGCTGGCAAGTACTCCGGAGAATATGTGGTCGCGGATACAGGCGCGCGAATTCAAGGCCGCCGCCTGGACATCTACATGCCGAGTGAGATGGCATGCAAGAAGTTTGGGAGCAAGCTGGTCCGGGTGAAAGTAATCCAGTTGGGCGATGGGACCCAGGCCGCAACGAAGCAAGCGGACCGCGCCGTCAAGGAGGACGTCGGCAAGGAAGTGAACAAGCAAGCGGTCGGAAACGCGGCAACGGAAGAAGACTGGGCCAAGGCGAGGGCCAAACAAGCCGGTGGTTCCAATTCAAAACCGACTTCACGGTAGGTTTTGCGGTTTGGGGACGGAGGGAATTGTAGTGCAACCATTCGCTCCAATGAGTGTCCACATGTAGGGAATCTTATGGATAAATTGGAAGAGCTCAAAAACAAATACGCAAGCGTTCTGGAAACCGTCAAACAGAAAGGTGTGCGGTTGTCTCACCTCCACGTCCAGAACAATAAGCTGTTCATGCAGGGAGCAGCCCCGTCGGAAGCTGCCAAGAACGACGTTTGGAACCAGATTAAAGCCGTTGATAGCTCATACAGCGATCTCAATTGCGATTTGACGGTAGACACAAACCTGCCCGCTCCTGAAACTCAGGTGTCAGCCGGGGCACCGTCATCGACCAACAGGTATACGGTCAAAGCGGGAGACACGCTGTCGAAAATCGCAAAAGAGATCTATGGAAACGCCAACGAATACCACAAGATCTTCGAAGCAAATCAGGACAAGCTCCAAAGCCCCGACAAGATCCAGGTTGGTCAGGAACTCGTTATTCCGAACTGAGTTCCGCGCGGTTGTTGCGAGTCAAATCAAGGAAGGGGCCGACGTTTAGGCCCCTCACTGAATTATACTGGGTTCGGAGCCCTCCATTGCACTTTCGTCACCTAGTGCGCTTACTGGCGCACATTCAGCTACTCCCAGTTCTTGAGAATGGTGAAGAAACGACGCTCATAGGCGGCCAGGCCGTGATGGAGGGAGTGATGATGCGCTCTCCGCATAGCTATTGCGTTGCGGTACGTCGACCGGACGGTGAGATCTCGCTGCACGAAGAGCCGTTGCCGAGATTAACCGACCGCCATCCGGTGCTGAAATGGCCATTGGTCCGTGGACTTGCGACGCTCGGCGGGGCGATGTGGCTGGGCATGAGAGCTTTGAAGTTCTCGGCTGATTGTGCTCTGGGCAAGTCTCCCGAAGAGAAAACGGACGAGAAGTCTTCAGGGCCGGGCGCGATGATCATGCAGATCTGTTTCTCGCTTCTGTTCATGATCGGCCTGTACAAACTGGTGCCGTTGTACTTAGCCACGCAGCTCGGGAAACACTTCGAAGTAGTTAGCGGGCGTTTCGCTATCAACTTCGTCGATGGCCTTCTGCGGATTGGCATCTTTCTCGCCTTCATGCTTCTGCTATCGCGAATGAAGGACATGCACCGTTTGTTCCAATATCACGGGGCCGAGCACCGGGTGGTGTTCAATTTTGAGTCGGGCAAAGATGTCACGGTGGAAAACGCGCAAAAATTCGTGACGTGGCACCCGCGTTGCGGAACGAGCTTTCTGTTCGTGGTCCTGATTGTCGCGATGGTGATCTATGCGTTCCTGCCGATCGACAGTTTCTGGATGAAACTCGCCGCCCGAATCGTGCTTTTCCCCGCGATTGTGGGAATTAGCTACGAGATCATCCGGTTTGCGGCTAAAAAGCGGAACGGACTTCTTGCCGTTCTCACCAGGCCGGGCTTATGGCTGCAACGCGTGACCACGCAATCTCCAGCGGACGATCAAACCGAAGTTGCCATCTGCGCTCTGAATCACGCGATGGCACTCGAAAAGGCTCAGGGCGGCCGACTTGTTATCGCCTAGCTGTCCCGCATAGACCGCATCCGAACGTGAACGACTCGCCGGGACAAATAAAATGCAGTATCAAGATCGATTAAACGAAGCCGAAGCGCGATTCAGTGAGTTGACAGACCGGATGGCTGATCCGGCCGTGATCAACGATTCAGATCTCTACCGGAAGACTGCAAAGGCCCAGAGCGAACTGTCTGAGCTGGTAGCGAAGTACCGGGAATGGAGGCGTGCCGCCAGGGAGTTGGAAGAAGCTCGCGCCATGCTGACCGAGACCGATCCCGATCTCCAGCAAATGGCCCAACTCGAGGTCACGAGACTGGAACCGGAAGTGGCAGCGATGGAACAGGAGCTGCAAGTACTTCTCCTGCCGAAGGACCCGAACGACGAGAAGAACGTCATCTTAGAAATCCGTAAGGGTGCGGGCGGAGACGAGGCTTCGTTGTTTGCGGCTGAAATGTTCCGGATGTACGGCCGGTATGCGGAAGAGCAGGGATGGAAAGTGGAAGTCACCTCCCTGAGCGAGTCGTCGGTCGGCGGCCTGAGTGAAGTGATCGCCATGATCAGCGGGAAGAAAGTTTACAGCCGCATGAAATATGAGAGCGGCGTACACCGTGTGCAGCGCGTTCCAGCCACCGAAACACAGGGACGGGTTCATACCTCCACCGTTACGGTTGTTGTCATGCCGGAAGCTGACGAAGTCGACGTTCAGATCGATGCCAAAGACATACGCATCGACACGTTCTGCTCGTCGGGTCCGGGCGGCCAATCTGTAAATACGACGTACTCTGCCGTTCGGATCACGCATCTTCCCACCAACACCGTCGTGTCCTGCCAGGACGAGAAGTCCCAGATCAAGAATCGGGCAAAGGCCATGCAGGTATTGCGCTCTCGTTTGTATCAGATGGAAATTGAGAAGCAGCAGGCTGCTATCGGGGCTGAACGCAAGAGCATGGTAGGTACGGGCGATCGAAGCGAGAAGATCAGAACGTATAACTTCCCGCAGAATCGAATCACTGATCACCGAATTGGCCTTACTCTCCACCAGCTCGATCTCACAATGGAGGGGCGATTACAGCCCGTTATCGACGCCCTGACGAGCTACTATCAATCCGAAAGGCTGCGAGATCAGGGTCAGGCCGCCTGAACTGAAATCTCGGACAAGTCCTCATCCATGATGCGGAGCTGAGCTCCCAGTGACTCTTCAAACCGCCCTTCTCCAAGGCACATCGATTCTTGAGAAGGCTGAGATCGCCGTTCCGAGGCTCACTGCGGAAGTTCTGCTCTCACATGCATTGCGCCGCGATCGAAGCTACTTATACGCGCACGCTTCCGACGAGCTGACCGAGCTTGCGTGGATTCATTACGGGCGTTACCTGAACGAGCGCCTCAAGGGAAAGCCCACCCAATACATCACTCGTCGCCAGGAGTTCTTCGGCCGTGATTTCTTTGTTGACGAACACGTATTGATTCCTCGACCCGAAACAGAGCACCTGGTAGAAGGTGCCCTCGCCTGGCTTGCAGATCATCCGCAAGCGACCGTTCTCGATGCGGGTACCGGATCAGGAGCAATCGCGGTCTCCGTTGCGCTCGAGAGCAATCGCGAAGTTTTCGCGTCCGACATATCGCAGGATGCCTTAGGCGTGGCAACGAGAAATAAATGCACTCACAATGCACCTGTGCACTTCTTTGCCTGCGACCTGCTCGCAGCCGTGAAGCCGGCGAGTGTCGATCTCCTACTATCGAATCCGCCTTACGTGCCCGGCGAGGACGCTGCCAATATGCAACGAGAGGTACGCGAATGGGAACCTCACATTGCGCTCTTTGCCGGCGAAACTGGCTTCGAGATCTATCGTCGCTTAATCACGCAGGCGGAGCTGGTCGTCAAGCCTCAAGGCAGGCTGTTGATCGAGCTTGGGTATCGATCACTTCAAGGCGTGCGTGAGATGCTGGCAAACAGCTGGGTGGATATCCAGGTTATCTCCGATCTGGCCGGCCTCCCTCGAGTCATTGGAGCGACCAGGGATTGAACAAGTGTAGTCATGCTGCAGCGGGTCATTTGCCACGTCGACATGGATGCGTTCTTCGTGTCTGTGGAAGAACTCTTCGATCCGTCCCTTCGCGGCAAACCTGTTATCGTCGGCGGTAAGCGTGACCAGCGTGGCGTGGTGGCCGCCGCTTCTTACCCAGCCCGCAAGTTTGGCATTCACTCCGCCATGCCGTTGCGCGTAGCTTCCCGCTTATGTCCGCAAGCGATATTTGTCCCCGGCCAACCTGCTCGATACCGCGAATACTCTCAGAAAGTTTTCGCCGTTCTCAATCGCTTTTCGCCTCGGGTCGAAATGGCGTCTATCGATGAGGCGTATCTCGATCTGACGGGTACGGCTCGTCTCTTCGGGCCTCCACTGCGCGCTGCGCATGCCCTGCACGAGGCAATCCGGGAAGAGACAAACCTCCGGTGCTCGCTCGGTCTCGCATCGTCCCGTCTGGTTGCAAAGGTCTCATCCGATCAGGCGAAACCGAATGGCGTCTTGTATGTGCTTCCGGGACAGGAAGCGCAGTTTCTTTCCGGACTCGAGGTGAGGAAAATTCCCGGTGTCGGTAAGAGCACCGAAGCCTCCCTCCATCGCCTTGGCATTCGTCTGGTCGGTGACCTTGCGAAGCTCGACGAAGCATTCCTGGCCAGTCATTGGGGAAAGTGGGGCTTGGCGCTTGCTGGTAAGTCCAAGGGCGAGGACTCTGGCGCGTGGTTTGATGCGCCCGTTGGCGAGCGCGACGATCCCAAGTCGATCAGCCACGAGCACACGTTTGGGACCGATACCGCCGACCGCGAACGGTTGGAAACCGCCCTGCTTCGGCTGTCAGAGATGGTCGCGAAGCGGCTGCGCGAACACCAGCTTTATACCCGAACGATCCAGCTCAAATTGCGGTACGAGGATTTCAGTACCTTCACACGTGCGATCACGCTCGACCATGCAACCCAGCTTGATCGGGAGATAGCGGGAGCCGTGCGCCAACTTACGCGGCAAACATGGGACGGTAAAACGCCGGTACGCTTACTGGGCGTGTATGCGGGATCTCTGCAGCATTCCGAAGGACAGATGAGTCTTCTGGACGAGCCTCAGACAGAGCATCTCCGGAGAGCATTCCGCTCGGTTGATCACATCCGAAACCGCTTCGGCGAAGCGAGCATCTCGCTCGCGAAGACCCTTGGCTCAGGTATCCGCGAGAAAGTGCACGAGAATCCTTTCGACCTCCCCGGCAGGTCGGCGAAAAATAAGAAGCCGGACGACAACCGCTAAGCTGCTGCAACAATCTTCGAGAACGACTGGGGATCAAGGCTGGCGCCGCCCACAAGAGCCCCATCGATCTCGGGCTCTGCCATCAAGCCTGCGATGTTGTCCGGTTTGACACTGCCGCCGTAAAGAATCCGGAGCTGCTGTGCGGCCTCTTGCCCGAAACGCTTGTCGGCTTCGGAGCGGATCAGCTTGTGTGCTTCCGATGCGATGTAAGGTGTCGCCGTTTGGCCGGTTCCAATCGCCCAGACCGGTTCGTAGGCGACGACGATGGTTGCAAATTGCTCTTCGGTCAACCCGGCGATTCCGGCCGCAAACTGGCGAACGAGCACTTCGGCCGTCTTTCCTTCCTTGTGTTCTTCGAGTCTTTCTCCGACACAAACAATTGGCGTCAGACCTGCCACGATCGCGGCGTGAATCTTCTTGAGGACGTTCGCGTCGGTCTCACCGAAGTACTGGCGGCGCTCGCTGTGTCCGATGATCACCCAGGTCGCACCTGCGGCCCGGAGCATCTCGGGCGACACTTCACCCGTAAACGCTCCTTCCCGTTCCCAGAAAGCGTTTTGGCCACCGATGGCTATCTCTGTCCCTGCAGCAGCGGCGACTGCAGCCGGTATCGCCAACGCGGGAGGACAAACGACGACTTCACATTTGTCATCCACAGGCTTGGCTTGCGCCTTAAACTGCTCGAAAAAGTCAGTCGCATCTTGGGCGGTCTTGTACATCTTCCAATTGGCCGCCATAACTCGCCTTCTCATAGGGCTGGGGGGAACAATTATCCTTTCTGAATCTCGCGGAGGAAGCTTGTGCCGGCCGGGATCTTACCGGTCCCGAAGATCTCGGTCACTGTCTGTCCAATGTCCGCGAGCGATTTTCTTATACCGAGGGAAACACCTGGATTCGCGCCGGGACCATAGGCGAGCAAGGGGGTGAACTCGCGGGAATGGTCGGTCGACGGCGTCGTCGGGTCACAGCCGTGATCTGCCGTCAGGACAATCAAGTCCGTGTCTTTCACGGGCAGCGAGGGCAGCCATTTGTCGACCGCCTCGAGTGCGCCTGCATACCCTTCAACATCGTTACGATGTCCGTACTGCTGATCGAAGTCCACCAGGTTAACGAAGATGAGTCCGCTGTCCTGACTGCGCATGGCCTCAAGTGTTTTCTGCATCCCGTCCGCGTTGCTCTTCGTCTTCTCGGAACGCGTGATGCCGCGCCCAAGGAAGATGTCGGAGATCTTTCCGACCGCATACACGGGAATGCCTCCCGCGGCGAGTTGATCGAGCAGCATTCCCTGCGGTGGTGGAGTGGCGTAATCATGCCGATTTGGCGTCCGTTCGAAACGACCGGGCTCACCTGTGAATGGCCGCGCGATCACACGCCCTACTTCATGCGGTCCACGCAGAATCTCGCGCGCTTGCTCACACATTCCATACAGCTCGGGAAGCGGAATGACGCTCTCGTGAGCGGCAATCTGAAACACGCTGTCCGCCGACGTATACACGATAGGAAAGCTGGTTCGGACGTGTTCGGCTCCCAGTTCCTTGATAATCTCGGTACCCGAAGCCGCTTTGTTGCCGAGGCACTTGCGCCCGATCGCCTCTTGGAACGGAACCAGCACTTCCGGCGGAAAACCGTGTGGATATGTTGGGAACGGCTTCTCCAGGATGATGCCGGCCATTTCCCAGTGCCCGGTGGTCGTGTCCTTTCCGGGCGAGGCGAGAGCACATTTTCCAAACGCTGCACCAGGCCTGTCGGAGCGTGCTAACCCGGCTAGCGGCTCGATGTTCGCCAATCCCAAGCGGGACAAATTCGGCAATCGGAGCGGACGTATTCGCGACAGGTTGCCCAGCGTATTGCTACCTGAATCGCCATAAGCCGCGGCATCAGGCATAGCGCCGATTCCAACACTGTCAAGAACGATCCAAACCACCCGCTCGAACGTCGAACTCATCGCGCGAGCCTCAGAGGTCGGCGTCGACTCAACCAACCCAACTCACTTCGGTTTACCATCGCTGCCATTGGGAGGAGTGGCTTGCGGAAACGTCCCCGTAAACTGATCTTTCAACCGGGCCGCGCGCTCACGAGCAAGATGCATGAAGGTGGGACGAGACGAGATTCGGTCGAGCAAAGGAACAAATTGCAGAGGTGCCGCCAACTGTTTACGCAGCCATAGGGACTCGATCTCGGCAAGAGCGTCGTTGACTCCGAGTTTGTCGAAGTGAACAGTCCTGTCGAGGTCGATATAACAGCGCTCGGATGCGGCAATCTGTTCGAATTTCTCGAGCAAGTGCTGGGCGTTGACATCAATCGAGTAATTGAAAACCGCTTCGGTCGGCGTGCCCGTTTCCGGTTCGTAGCGGAATGTTTTTTTCCCCGTATTCGCAACCTTCAGACCGGACTCGATTGGAGCTTTAAAATACGCAAGCTTTTCGGCATAGGAGAATAAGCCCGCGACGTCGGGATCGGGCAATTGAGCCTTAACCGGCTGTTCGTCTTCTTTCTCGGACTCTTTGTACTCGAGGGAACCGGTTTTATCGACTGCAATCCAGACATACGCAGGGACGCTTCCCGGAAAGCTTTTAATAAACACCACGCGAGGAGCGGCGGGAAAGCACGGCACGGCCGCGAACAAGAGTGCGGCAAGCGCGACTTTCACTAGTTAGCCTCGACTGCAACGGGAAAATTCATTCGCGCGCCGTGACAAATTGCCACTGCCAAAGCGTCCGTTGCGTCGTATGAACTAAATTGCCGATCAATTCCGAGCAGCGAATGTACCATCATCTCGACCTGATGTTTCTCGGCTCGCCCGTAACCAACAACACTGATTTTTACTTCCAGGGGTGAGTACTCGCTCACCGGTAACCCGGCCTCGGCCGCAAGGAGCAGCGCGACCCCTCGAACATGCGCCAGCTTCAAAGCAGATTTCGTGTTGATCGAATGGAAGACCTCCTCCACCGAAACAACGCGGGGATTGAAGCTGGAGATAACTGACCGAAGTTCACCTGCGATGTGTGCCAGCCGGTGTTCGAGTGCGTAATTTGCTTTTGTCCGGATCACGCCGGCAGTGATAAAGCGGTGGGACCGTCCGTCGGAGTCGATGACTCCGTAGCCCGTTTTCTCAGTTCCGCAGTCTATTCCGACAATTCGCATTCGAGAAGTTCGCGCTGCCAGGCATGCCGGAACGCAGGGTGGAAGAGCGCTCTAGGCGAGCACTTCCTCCTCGTCTACTTCGTGATTTCCATACACGCTTTGGACATCGTCATGTTCTTCGAGAACGTCGTACAGCTTCTGCATGGCCGTGGCATTCTTGCCTTCCAGCTTCACTGTGTTCTTCGGAATCATCGCGATTTCCGCTGACTCGGTTGGAATACCTGCCTGCTCCAGGGCCTTCAAAATGGCTTCGTGTGCTTCGGGCGGTGATAGAATCTCCCAGGCTCCGCCCTGGTCCCGGATGTCGTCGGCCCCGGCATCCAGAAGCAGGTTCATGAGCTGCTCTTCCGTTGCCTTTTCGGCGTCAACGATTACCTGGCTCTTACGGTCGAACATCCACGAAACGCTTCCTTGCTCGCCCATGTTCCCGCCGTTTTTCGAGAAGATATGGCGAACTTCGCTTACAGTTCTGTTGCGATTATCCGTTGCAACGTTGACTAATACGGCAGCGCCCCCGGGACCGTACCCCTCGAACATGATCTCGTCGATTTGACCGCCCTCGAGTTCACCGGTACCGCGCATGATCGCGCGCTTGATATTGTCGGCGGGCATGCTGACAGCCTTGGCGGCTGTGATTGCGGTCCGAAGCCTGGCATTTGAATCCGGATCGCCCCCGCTTCGAGCGGCGATCATGATTTCCTTGATCAGGCGCGTGAAAATCTTGCCGCGCTTAGCATCTGTGGCCGCCTTCTTGTGCTTAATTGTGGCCCACTTACTATGTCCAGACATGCAAAACCCTAATTGTTCCTGACCTTCAAGAATATCAAAGAGGAAGGTTCCCGGAGTCGTGATCAACGCGATCGCACTTGGCAGCAGGTCCTAATCACGCAGTAGTTCCCAAAAGAACTAAGTTATCGGCAGAACCGCGGACTTCTATCTCTGCCCATGCCGGCCGAACCCAAAAAAGCAGTTAAAGCGCGCGATATTTTAGATTAATTACGAATTCTTTCCTGGTGTATTTCCAACGCCAATACACCCGATCCACGCGCATCAACTAAACGGCAATTACTTGTTACTAAAGGACATAGAGTTAAGAATTCCAAAGATTGAAGAAATAACGCAGGCATTAAATGTAACAATTACTCTGTAATTACTACTTGCATTAGGCATTAAATACGTAGTATCTTTTACTCAGACACGTAACAAATGCACATCCCAGTTATCCTCGACGGCTTCGTTTCTCTGATTGGTTTCTTCCTTAGCTAACTTGGCTCTCCCAACGGGTCTTCTCAGCGCAACAAGACCGGCAAGGTCAACAACGATCGCGACGGAACGATCTCAGTCTCTTGATATCGGAAAAGTGAATGGAAGGTCTGGCGGAGAGGGAGGGATTCGAACCCTCGGTAGCGCTTTAAGGCACTACGACGGTTTAGCAAACCGCTGCTTTCGACCACTCAGCCACCTCTCCTCGGGTTTCGTGGGCGCGACAGTAAAACGCGCCCAGACTGACCGGTAGTCTCCAGCAATCGTAGCACACGAAAACGCCTCTCGAGCTGGGACCGAACGCTAGAAACCGCGCTGCATCGGCATCGCCAGCGGCGGTTCGACCAGAAAGTCCGCCGTACGAATCTCCACGAGTGCTTCCCGAACGGCCTGCTCTCGTGCCGGCTCGGTAGTCACGACGAACGGGAGATCCCGCCAGTCCTCCCGCGGAAGCTGCAATACCGCATCGATACCAATCTTGTGCTTGGCAAGGATTGTTGCCAGGGTCGCTATGATGCCGGCCTTATCCTCAACCCGGAACCGCAAATAGTAGGGCAGAGTCTGTGTCGTCAACGGAACGGGCTTGTACTCGCCGAGCCGCTCGTGAGCAAACGGGCTTACCCGACTCGGACTGCCGCATCGAATCTCGCGCGCAACCCGCATTATGTCGCTTACGACTGCGACGCCGGTCGGCTTGGAACCCGCTCCCCGGCCATAGTAGAAGGTGTCTTCTCCGTAGCTGCCGCGCACCCAGATTGCGTTGTACGCGCCTTTCACATGAGCCAGGATGGCCTCCTGGGGAATAAGGCTCGGGCGAACAGAAAGCAACAAACCATCCTGGGTCTGGCGAGCCACGCACAGAAGGCGAATCGTATGTTTCAGCTGGTGGGCGTATTGAAAATCTACCGGCATGATGCGCCGGATGCCCTCTGTTGAAATATCAGAGGGGGTCAGCCGTTCGCCGAACGCCAGGGCAGCGAGGATGGCCAGCTTCGATCGAGCATCTAAGCCGTCGACATCTGCAGACGGATCGGCTTCCGCATAGCCCAGCCGCTGTGCTTCGGCCAATACAGAATCAAAGGCGGCATTGCTCTTCTCAATCTCCGTAAGGATAAAGTTGCTAGTCCCATTCAGGATCCCGTAGAGTTCAACAATCCTGTCGCCCGCGATGCCTTCGCGCATGACCGTATGGATCGGAATACCGCCCGCGACGCTGGCCTCCATTGCAATATTGACGCCGTTGGCATTCGCCAATTCCCAGAGCTCAGCACCTTTGAGCGCCATCAACTCTTTATTGGCGGTAACGACGGATTTGCGCTGCCGTACAGCCTCTTCGATGATTGCCTTTGCGGTAGCCGTTCCGCCGATCAACTCGGCGACTACGTCCACCTCGGGATGCGCCACCAGATCACGCCAGTCCTCTAATTTGGCCACTCCCTCCGGCACCGGAGGCAGCTTTTTCGCGCGAATCGTGCGGCTGCAGATTGCTTTTACCGCGATGGGAAACCCGAGCTTCTCCTCAAGAGCTTTCGCATTCTCCGTCAAAATTTCGAGAGCACCCAGCCCTACATTACCGAGCCCGATCAGACCCACGCCGACCGACTTCTTAAGCATCAATTCCCGCCATGTGCTTCACCACAAGTGGCTTATGATAGCAACCATATGGGCCGCACACGCCGCAGGGCGCTGCTCACGCTGACTGCGCCTTGGCTTGCGGCGGCTACGCAACAGTTCCCCGACCCGCGACAGGAACCACACAGTCCTCCGGACTTACACAAGCCGGACGAAGACACCAAGCTGCCAAACGGGAAGTCGCAGAAAGACGCGATCGCGAAGCAAAACCACGAAGCGTCCCTGAAGGACGCTTCCGATTTGGTGCAAGCCGCGAAAACCCTGGAAGAAGAACTGAAAAACGCCGGAAGCTATGTCGTACCGGTCTCTTCAGTGAAGAAAACAGAGGAGATCGAGAAGCTTGCGCGACGCATTCGCTCGAGGCTTAAAGCGTAGTATTCGCATGCTAACCTGACGTGACGGCGTCGTTTGATCCTGACTGCTGTCGCCAGACCAGCATGCCGACTGTTCAAGAAAAAAAGCAGCTCATGAGCGCGTCGGAGATCGACCGCACTCTCGTCCGCCTTGCACACGAAATTCTCGAAAAAACCAGCGATCTGAACAAACTTGCTTTCGTCGGCATCAAACGGCGCGGAGTGCCGCTGGCACAGCGCTTAGCGGCAAAGATCGAAAGCCTTGAACAGCTAAAAATTCCCGTCGGCATCTTAGACATAAACCTTTATCGCGACGACCTCTCCACTGTCTCGGAACGTCCGGTTGTAAACGCGAAACAGATCGATTTCTCTATCGTCGGTAAAGACGTCGTTTTGACGGACGACGTGCTCTACACCGGACGCACCATCCGGTCGGCTCTCGACGCGCTCTTTGACCATGGACGACCGGCACGAGTGCAGTTGTTGGTCCTCATCGATCGTGGGCATCGCGAACTTCCCATCGAGGCTCGCTATATCGGCCGAATGGTCCAGACGAGCGACAGCGAAATCATCGAAGTTAAGTTTCAGGAGATCGACGGAGTCGAGAAAGTGCTTCTCGTCGAGCGTGTAGACGAACCGGCAACCGCATCTTCACCGGTTTAACTCGCGACCAGCAATTCGGAGCTTGAGGCCCATAAGAGATGAAGCGTCGAGGACTTCTAGACATCGAGTCTCTGTCGCGTGAAGAGATCGAATCCATTCTGCTGCGTTCGAAAGATTTTCAACCGCCGGCTGGAGAGACGTTCAAGCGCTCCGACACGCTCAAAGGCAAGACGGTCGTCAACCTCTTCTTTGAGTCTTCAACGCGCACACGCATGAGCTTCGAGATCGCGGCAAAGCGCCTGGGCGCAGATGTGCTTTCCATCGCCGCATCGGGTTCGAGCGTTTCGAAAGGGGAATCGCTGGTCGACACGCTCAATACTTTAGGCGCGATGCGACCGGACGCGATCGTGATGCGGCATGCGGCGTCCGGCGCACCGCATTTCCTTTCCCGATATTTGCCGATTCCATTTGTAAACGCCGGCGACGGCACTCACGAGCATCCGACGCAGGCGCTGCTTGACGCACTTACGATCATCGATCGCCGCGGCAGTCTCGAAGGATTGCGCATCGCGATCATCGGTGATATCGCGCACAGCCGTGTAGCCAGGTCCAACGTGTTCCTTCTGTCGAAATTTGGTGTTCAGGTTGTTTTGTGCGGTCCGGCGTCGCTCCTCCCTCGCGAGATGGGACAGATTGCACCGGGTATCGAACTGACCAGCAATATGGAAGAGGCGATCCGGGACGTAGACGTGATCATGATGCTGCGCGTTCAACTGGAGCGCCAGCACGAAGCGGCATTTCCGGCGAACGAATACTTTCAGTTTTTCGGCTTGCGCCCTGAACATATGGAACTTGCTAAGCCAGACGTTATCGTCATGCATCCAGGACCCATCAATCGCGGGCGGGAAATCTCGTCCGAAGTCGCAGACTCACAGAGGTCAGCAATTCTGAACCAGGTTGGAAACGGAATCGCTGTCCGAATGGCGGTGCTTGAGCGGGTGCTCGCCGGATGAGCCGACTTCTGATCCAAGGCGGCCGTGTAGTGGATCCGGCGCAAAACCTGGACCGCATCTGCGACCTCGCCATCGAAGACGGCATCGTCCGCGAGATTGGCACGAACATTCAGGACCCGGGCGGCAGCGAGCGATTGGACGCTTCGGGCAAGGTTGTTGCCCCAGGGTTCATCGACATTCATGTTCACCTTCGCGAACCCGGCTTCGAACACGCGGAGACCATCGAAAGCGGGTCGCGGGCGGCTGCAGCGGGCGGGTTTACGTCCGTTTGCTGCATGCCAAATACACAGCCCGTGAACGACAACGCCACGGTGACCAGCTACATTCGTGAACAGGCCAGTCGTCATGCGGTCGTTCGCGTGTATCCCATCGGAGCAATCACGAAGGGCAGTGCGGGCGAGGAACTCGCTGCGATCGCCTCGATGAAACAGGCCGGCGCAGTTGCCATTTCGGATGATGGCCGGCCGGTGATGAATGCACGAGTCGTTCGGCGCGCCATGGAGTACTGCCGCTCTCTGGATCTACCCCTGATCGAGCATTGCGAGGACCTTCATCTCAGTGCGGGCGGCGATATGCACGAAGGCCTCGTCTCGACCAGGCTCGGTTTGCGCGGCATCCCACGGTCTTCGGAAGACGTCATGGTCGCGCGCGATCTGATCCTTGCCGAACTGACGGGCTGCCGTTATCACGTGGCGCATATATCCTCGCAGCACTCAGTCGAGATGGTCCGGTATGCGAAGAGCCGCGGACTTCATGTAACAGCCGAGGCAACTCCTCACCATTTTGTGCTGGCCGATACCGACATACAGCCGTACGACAGCAACTTCAAGATGAAACCCCCGATACGGGAGAACCGGGACGTTCGCGGAGTGCTCGAAGGGCTTGTTGGTGGCGCCATCGATGCGATTGCAACCGATCACGCGCCGCACGCCGGGGCAGAAAAGATGCAGGAGTTTGAGCGCTGCCCATTCGGCATTATCGGACTCGAAACCGCACTAGGCTTAGCGCTCGAGCAACTCTACCATCCCGGTCACGTAGACCTCGCGGCGGTCGTCGCCTTGTTTACGCACAGGCCTGCGTCCGTTTTGTCTCTGCCGGGCGGCAACTTACGGGTGGGTTCGCCTGCCGACGTTACCATATTCGGCACTGATCACGAGTGGACTTACGACGTGAATCGCTCGCCGTCGAAGAGTCGCAACACGCCGTTTCACGGACGCAAGTTTCGGGGTGGTCCGCTCGCTGCAATTGTGGGCGGAGAGCTGATCTGGCAATCAGATCTGGTTTAAGCAATAGCCCGTTGCGCAAGTACCTGCTTCAGGTAGCGACCGGTGTATGATTCCGGAGCCGAGGCGATAGCTTCCGGCGAACCCTGGGCCACGACATTGCCGCCCGCTTCCCCGCCCTCCGGTCCTAAGTCAATGATCCAGTCGGCTGCCTGGATCAACTCGAGATTATGCTCGATCAACAGAATACTGCCCCCGCTCTTGATCAGCCGCTCGAATGCCTCCAGGAGCTTGGAGATGTCGTCGAAGTGCAAGCCTGTTGTCGGTTCATCGAACAGGAAGAGCGTCCCTTCACAGCTTGCCTGCGCAAGGTGAGACGCCAGTTTGACTCTCTGAGCCTCCCCGCCGCTCAACGTTGTTGCCGATTGGCCGAGCCGCAGATATCCCAAGCCCACGTCCGCTAAAACTTTCAGCTTCGCAGCCAGACGCGGTGTATCGGCAAAGACCGACAGAGCCTCGCGAACCGTCAACTGAAGTACTTCGTGGATGTTCAGCGACTTGTACTTGATATCCAGGATGGACTGCTTGTAACGAGTACCTTTGCACTCTTCACAGACGAGTTCCACATCGGCAAGGAACTGCATCTCAACCGTGACTGTGCCGTCGCCCTGACACGTCTCGCACCGGCCGCCTGGGATATTGAACGAGAAGTGGCCGGCGGTGTAACCGCGCCGCTCCGCTTCCGGCGTACAGGCGAACAACTCTCGGATCAGATCGAACGCCTTGACGTAGGTGACCGGATTCGATCGCGGGGTCCGTCCGATCGGAGACTGGTCAACCATAACGACACCGCTCAGGAGATTCGCGCGTTCCATCCGCTTCAAGGTCTGTTTCCGGGCCGTGCCCTCGGTTTCCGGATCGCTCTTCTTCTCGCGTTCTTTATTCACGAGAAGGTCGAGCGCAGGGTAAATCACCTGATGCACCAAGCTCGATTTGCCTGAGCCCGATACGCCTGTTACCGCCACCATCATGCCGAGCGGAATCTCGACATCGATGTTCTTAAGGTTGTTCGCGCGCGCACCAAAAAAGCGTACCGTTTTTTTGCTGTTCACTTTCCGGCGCTCTCGCCTTCGGGCCACGGACAATTCGCCGCGGAGGTACCGACCCGTCATGGAGAGACCGTGATCTTTACCCGCGCCCGGCGAAAGCAATTCGTCATAGGTCCCGGCGAAGGTGACACGTCCGCCATTTTCTCCCGCGCCAGGCCCCATGTCGATGATGTAATCCGCTTCGGCCATGATCTCGGGATCGTGCTCCACGACGATGATCGTGTTTCCAATCTCGCGCAGGTTCTTCAGAATCCGGATCAGGCGTGAAGTGTCACGGCTGTGGAGCCCGATGGACGGCTCGTCGAGGACGTAGACTGCGCCAACAAGTCGCGAGCCGAGGCAGGTAGCAAGTTGGATGCGCTGTGCTTCCCCGCCCGACAGCGTGGACGAGAGCCGATCGAGCGTCAGGTACTCAAGCCCGACGTCATTCAGAAAGTTGCACCGCTGCTGTATCTCGTCGAGAATGCGATCGGCGATTTCGCCTTCTTCCGGGCTTAGCTGCACTTCAGCAAAAAACTGGCGGGCCTGGGCGATGTTCATCGCTGAGACCTGCGCAATATTGCACTCGCCCAAACGCACCCACAGCGCTTCCGGGCGCAGCCTCGAGCCGCGGCACGCCGGGCACTGCGTGTAGGCGCGATACCGGCTCATGAACACGCGCACATGCACCTTGTATTTCTTCTTCTCCACTTCCTGGAAGAAGCGGTACACGTGCTTGCGTACGAATTCTCTTTCGTCGGCCCGCAGGTCGGCGAAAGCCTTGTCGCAGCGGACCTTGCCGCGCGTCTTCGGTTTGAACGCTTCTTCGAAGTACCAGGAGTATTGCGGCTTCGTCCAGGGATCAACAGCGCCTTCATTGATCGACAGCGTCGGATCGGGAATAATCAGATCGAAATCGAAATCGATCGTGTTCCCAAACCCCTGGCAAACGGGGCAGGCGCCCATTGGGTTGTTGAAGCTAAACATCGTCGGCTCGGGCTGCACCGCTGTTTGCCCGCACACTTTGCAGGCAAACTTTTCGGTGAAATGCAGCCTCTCGGGCTCGGCTACGGAAGCCTGTTCGAAGAAGATTTCACCGCCCTCGCGGTAACAGACCTCGACCGTATCCACGATACGGCTGTGGAGATCCGGACGAATCACGAGCCGATCGGCCAGGATGAACACCGGCTTCGCGAAATCGATTTCGAGCAGCGACTCAGGGGTGGAAAATTCAAACGTTCGACCGTCCTGAAATAACCGCGTGAAGCCTCGCTTGCGAAGATCAAAGAGGCGGTCCCGCAGCCCGGACACGTCGATCGATGGAACCGCGTTTTCGGTCGGGGGCTGACCCGGAACTTTGACGGGGAACAACGCATACCAACGCGATCCTTCCGGTTGGCTGAGCATTGCTTCGGCGACCTGGTCCACCGTGTCTCGCTGGATGCGAGTGCCGTCGTTTGGACAGTAAGTACGACCGGCCCGCGCCCACAACAGGCGCATGAAATCGTATAGCTCTGTTGCTGTAGCGACCGTAGACCGCGGATTGCGAGTCTGGTTTTTCTGCTTGATCGCGATGGGCGGAGCGATGCCTAGAATCTCGTCGACATCCGGCTTCTCCATGCGCTCCAAGAACTGGCGAGCATAGGCGGACAACGACTCAACGTACCGGCGTTGCCCTTCAGCGTAGATTGTGTCGAAGACGAGCGAAGACTTACCGGAGCCCGACAGTCCGGTTACCACGGTGAGCAGGTTGTGCGGAATGTCTACGTCGACGTTCTTCAGGTTATGGACCCGTGCTCCCCGGACGGAAAGCGCTGGTTGGGTTGCGGCGGTTCCCGTTTCGGCCGCGTCCAAACTGCAAAAAGGTAAGCTGGGTGTTTCTGGCATGTCGCCGAAGGTTAGAGGAGTCCTGCTCCACTAGCCGACAATAACGGTGCGCGCTGAAGAGAGGCTACTTTTATTATAGGTCTGCCTCGCGCCCATTCTCCCTCATTCCTGTGCTCTCTGAATTCGAAATTGAGTTGTTCCGATCTCAGCTCCTCCACTGGTTCTCGCAAAGCAAGCGGGATCTTCCCTGGCGGCGGACCCGGGATCCGTACGCGATATGGCTTTCAGAGGTGATGCTCCAGCAGACCCGGGTAGCAGCGGTGATTCCGTATTACGAGCGGTTTTTGTCAGGTTTCCCGAATCTAAGAGCGCTGGCGGAGGCGCCCGAATCTGATCTATTGGCGCGATGGGCCGGCTTGGGCTATTACTATCGGGCCCGCAATCTGCAGAAAGCAGCTCGGCAAATGATCGAATCGGGTGGCTTCCCGGGTACATACGAAGAGATTCGAACCCTTCCCGGTATTGGAGAGTATACGGCGGCAGCGGTCGCCAGTATCGCGTTTGACCTGCCGCACGCAGTCGTAGACGGCAATGTGTACCGCGTTTTAAGCCGTGTGCTCAGCGATCGCACAAATATCGCCGCCGGCAATGCACGAAAACACTTCACCGTTCTGGCCGATTCCCTCCTGGACCGTGCGCGCCCCGGACAGTTTAATCAGGCGGTCATGGAACTCGGGGCGACTGTGTGCCTGCCGAAAAGACCACTTTGTCTGCTTTGTCCTGTGTCGGCGCTTTGCACGGCACGGGAGGCTGGGGTGCAGGAAAGCTTGCCGGTGAAAATCAAACCTCGACGGACCGTGGAGCAAACGCGGCATCTCCTTTGGATTGAGAAGAACGGGAATCTGCTCCTGTGGCAGAGGCCGCCCTCAGCGCGCCTGATGCCCGGTTTCTGGGAACTGCCGGAGCCCGAGCATGCTCCCGAGGCGCTGAAAGGTGTGAAGCTCGGCCACTTTCGCCACGGCATCACAATCCACAACTACCGGTTCGAGGTCTATGCGGCATCTGTCGCGAAGCTGCCCCACGAGTGCACGTGGATCAGCATGGGCGAGCTCACTCGATTACCGATCAGTACCGTACTCAAAAAGGCAAGAAAGCTCGTCAACATAGTACAGTCCCGGAAGACCGATGAGATCACAAGAGTCGCCCAGTCCGGCTGCTAACCGCCGTTCAAAACGCATTAGACTTGAGGATGGGAAAATTTTGCGCATGCTAAGAGGGTTCGCCTGCACGTGCTTGCTCGCCACGTCGATCTTGGCCCAAGATCCACCGGCTTCGGCGCAGAAGCCGCCTTCGCCTTCCGCTTCGCCAGCAACCCAGCCCGCGGACAGGTTAAAGCAGCGAACCGATCCTGCTCCGGGCAACGTAAGCGTCGCACCCGGAACTCGCATATTGCTGAGTATGATCAACAGCGTGAGTACGAAGCAGGCCATGGTCGGGGATCGAATCTATCTTGAAACGGCCTTTCCCGTCCTGGCAAACGGTCGGATCGTTGTGCCTCAAGGCAGTTGGGTGACCGGGACCGTTACCGAGGTAAAGCGACCGGGAAAGGTGAAGGGTCGAGGTGAGTTGCAGGTACGATTCGATTCACTGACCCTGCCCAATGGCGTCTCGAGGGACTTCCGGGCAGACCTTGGTGCAATCGACGCTCGCGACAACCAAAAGCTACAACGTGAAGACAGCAAGATCAAGGGCGCGGGAGACAAGTCGGGTGACCTTGGGAAGGTTGTCGGTGCAAGTACGGCAGGCACGGTCATTGGAAGTGGGATTGGAGCGGCAGCGGGAAACGCTGGTCGGGGCGCAGGCATTGGCGGTGCGGCCGCAGCAGCCTCTTCTCTGGCAGGTGTTCTGCTGACGCGCGGACCCGATGCGACTTTGACCAAAGGTGCGACTGTTGAAATGGTGCTCGACCGGCCTCTGGTGTTTCAAGAGTCTGACCTCGAGTTTCGGAACGCGCCACCTACTGGCGCCGCCATTCAGGACCATACGTCTGCACCACCGCAGACCCGGAAGGGCTGGTCGCCCATTCCCTTTTAGCTTGCAGCCGGAATCGGAAGACGAAATCTTACACGTGCCGATCACGGACGTGTTCGACCTTCATCCGTTCTCGCCTCGAGACGCCAAGGCAGCTCTCGAAGCATATTTAGACGAGGCGACCGAGCGAGGTTTCCGCGCGCTGCGGATCATTCACGGACGGGGCATTGGGACGCAGCGAGAAATGGTCCGCAAAGTCTTGTCGCGAACGGCGGGAGTAACAAGCTATTGCGACGCGCCAGCCGAAGCAGGGGGCTGGGGCGCTACGGTAGTAACCCTAAGTCCAACGGAAGAACACGGCTAAAAAAGCAGGTCAGCTGGAGTGAACGGGCGCGACTTCGGCGTCGCTTGCTTCTTCCTCTGACTCTCCCGAGCCCGGGCCACCTTCGGGTGCGTAGTAATCGTGATAGTAGCTGTATTTGCTGTAGAGTTCACCGCGCCGTGCGCCGTTTACCACCACTCCCAGCACGTTGTTCTCACATAACGACTGCATCGCCCGGGTGACTGAATCGAACGTCGTCGTCCCAATCCGAACCACAAGGATCGTACCGTCGCACATAGTCGAAAGCAGGTTTCCATCAGCCGCGAAAAGAAGCGGCGGGCTATCGAGGATCACCCAATCGAAGTGATTCCGGAGATCATCGATCAACGTCCTGCATTGAGCCAGATTGAGCAGTTCCAGCGGGTTTGGTACCGCGCCACCTGCCGGCAGGATATACAGATTCGTGTCCGCAATTTGAAACAGAATTTCAGCGAGGGAGGCTTTACCGATGAGGTAATCCGTCAGACCTAGTTGACCCGGGAGTTGGAAAGTCGTATTTACCGTGGGTCGGCGGAAATCGAAGTCTGCCAGGAGAACTCGCTTGCCCGCGAGCTGCGCGTGCGAAATGGCAAGGTTTGCGGCCGTAAATGATTTGCCTTCGGCCGGAGAGGCGCTTGTCACTACCAGAGTGTGAAGGGGCTGTGTCGATTGGAGATGATTCAAGCGCGTACGGAGCGTCCGGAATTCTTCTGCCGGGGCTTCGCGTGGCTGCATGATGTTCACCACCAGAGCGTCTTTCTGCGGGTTGTAGGGAACCTGCTGAGCAGTGTGAATCAAGGCCTCCATGTCCTCTCGACTGACTTCCACATCCGACCCCATGTGGACAGCTACGGAGGAGGAAGGAGCCGGAGGAGGAGGAGGAGGCGCAGGATAGTTCGGCGTTTCGGGTTGCGCTGCCGCTACGGGTTCTTCGACGCGGGGCGGAATCCGGTCCGGTCGCGACTGCCTGGAAGGCACCAACCTGTCTTGCGATGCCCTGCGCAGCGCGTCATGAACACGACTCATATTCGTTATCCCTTAGCCAAGTAGTAGCGCGCGACTGACGCCGTCATAATTGCCAACCCCGCCAGCGTAGCGGTTGTCCACCCAACCCACATCATCTGCTTACGGCGTTGTACGACAACGTCGTTTTCAAGCAGCGGGACACTTCCCAGGATATTGAGCTGCGTGTACAAGCGTGCATCTTTCAGGTTTTTCAGCGATGTGTCCTTCATCTCCCGAACGGCGACAATGACAACACCGATAACCAAGCCGACAACCGCGCCGATCGGAAGCATCGTCGTGCGCTTGGGCGCAAACGGCTCGCTGGGCAGACTGGCCGGATCAATCAGTTCAAGCGTTTCGCCCTGGCGGCGTTGCTCGAGATGCATCGCAACAGTCGAACGGGCGCGGTTTGCAGCTAGGTCGAGATACTTGGCACGCGCCAGATCCCGGTCACGAAGCAGATCTGCGTACTCTTTCTCGCCCGCTGGAACACCTTGCAACCGGCTTTGAAACTGACGGATTGCAGCATTCGTACTAGCCATGTCTCGCCGGTACTGCGCCGCTTCTAGAGCGAGCGCTTTCATCTGTGTGTTGATGCTGGTCAGCTGATCCTGTACATTCATCCGCTCAGGAGTAGCAGTCGCGGGATCATACGTCGAAGCATCTGCAGTTACCTTTTCTTTCGCCGCGAGATCACGCTGCTTCTTCAAGAATGCAAGGCGGTCATGCGCCGCTTGCAGATCCGGATAATCCTCCGTGTAACGGTCCTTCATGCTGAGGATGTTCAGCTCGAGGCCTTCAATCTGGCGGCTCAACTCGTTGACCTTGTCGTTGTGAGCCGCCACTTGGGGGCTTTTAACAGCGGCCAGACGATCTTTCGCCATGTTGAGCTGGGACTCAAGAATCATCCGCTGCTCATTGTTCCGGTTTAAGGCCTCACTCAAAGACCCGAGCCGCCCTTCGAGCGCAGTCATTTGCTGCAGATTCATCTGCATCTCTTCAGGAAGCCGGCCGGCATTCTTGGCACGGAAGTCGGCCAGCTTCTGATCCAACTCATCGAGTTGCTGTTTGGCTTGCGCCAGTTCGTCCTGAATAAACGAATGGACAGCTTGGGTGCTCTCATTCATCCCCTGGCTACTGGCATCGATAAAGCGCGAAACCAGATCAGCGCAGACCTTCTGGGCCAGATACTTGTCCGGGTAGATGAAGGAGATCTGCATGGCGGGCATGATCCGGCCCGACGCGGCGACGCCTTCGGTCGGACGAATCGGGATGGATCCACGCATCTTGTCGATGACGTCTTCCATCGGCTCCTTCTTCAGCTCGCTCTTATATAGCCCGAAGTTGTTGATAATGCTGGTCAGAGTTGCGCGGCTCAGAATGCTCTGGGCCATACCATTGATCCGATCCGCCATGTCTTGAGTTGTCAGGGATTTGACGACATCGGAGGATACCTGCTGAGGAACGACGCGAATGGAAGCGGACGAAATGAACTTGTCCTCTTTCGAATACGCGATGACGGTTGCGATAACGAGGCCGGCAAAAGCGGGCGCCAAGATCCAGCGCAGGTTTCGCCGCAGGATGTCTATGTAGTCCTCTATATCGTAAGAACGCCGGGGAACAGAAGCGGTGTCAAACATAGGAATTCCTAAATCGAGTGGTCATGGAACGTAGACGTGATCGCCCGGTTCCAACAGAATGTTCTGATCCATGTTCTTGCCGCGACTCACATCTTTGTAGTTAAACCGGATTTTCTTATCGCCGCGCAGTATATAGATCTTCTTGGTATTAGCAAAATCTGAGAGACCGCCTGATTTGTCAATCGCCTCAAGGATAGTGGTGGGCACAAACAGCGGATATTCGCCAGCGTGGGCTACTTGACCGACCAAATAATATTTCTTACTGCCAACATCTTGAACCGTAACGGTCACCAGCGGCTTGACGACCAGCTTTTTCAAAGCCACAGCCACAATATCCTGGATTTCAACCGGCGTCTTCCCTCCTGCTTGCAAGTCTCCTACCAAAGGGAGGGTAAATTTCCCGTCTTGGTGAACAGAAACGGGACCGGAGAACTCCGGCTCGCCCCAAACGCGGATTAACAAGACATCCGACGGGCCAACTTTGTAATCTGTCGAACTCACTGGGGCGCCGCCCACCGGTCCGGCTGCTGGTATCGGCGACTTTCCTGGGGTTGGCGCAGGTGCCGTTGTCGCGGGCGGTGTCTGCGCTTGCGAACCACTCGCAGCTTGAGGCTCGCTCGATTGTAATGGACTGCCTTGCAACAACGTGCAAACAAACAGGCAAAACAGACCCGTGTTTACAAAGGTTTGGCGCTGCCAGGAAGAAAATCTAGTCATGAATGTGAACGGGCAACCCGTGGCGGGGATATACATGATTTTACATGCTTTTGGCTGCTTTTAGAAGGTCCCTACTTACCCTCGGAACGGCGCTCCGGGCCGGGAACAACCGGGTTCGTTGAACCTGGCGACTCCGATCGGCTGATCGGGATCCAAACTTCCATGGGAGACGGTTCCCGGTTTCCGACTGCGTAAAACGGAATCAAGGTTAACGTCGCAGGCCGTTTAGCATGGGAGCTTATTGCGGGTAAGGGTTGGTAGAGCGACTCCTCCACAGTAGTTTTCTCGGCTGCTTGCCCGGAAAACTTTAACGTCGTAATACCACCAAGAAGGTCGTGTCGTGTCTCAGAGGTACTAGGCCCGTTAGGACGAATCGAGAGATCAGTGAGCGCGATACCTGCCTGGTCAAGCTGTTCCGCCGCGTAAACCAAAGGCCCGCGCTGGATTGCCACTCGGCCGAAAGTATCCGTCACACGCGGATTTGCCACCATTGCCAGTGCCTGCATCGGCAAATTCAACGTAACGACGTCACCTTTTTGCCAGCGCCTGGAAACCGGGATATAGGAACCTCGGACCGCGCTTCCGTTCGAGACAGGTTCGCCGTTCACCTGTATTTCCGCCGTCGACGCCCACGCCGGCCATCGCAGATTCAGCGTGAAATCCGCCGGGATATCCGGGTTAATAACAAACTTGACTTCTCCCGCCCAGGGGTAATTCGTGCTCTGACTCAACTTCAATGCCGAGCCATCCTCCAGATGCCAATCGAGCTCCGACCCTCCATAAAGGTTTACGTAAACACCGTCCCGGCTTGTTGCATAAAAGTAGCCGGGCAGAGACTCAAACACACGCTCGAGGTTGGGAGGACAGCAGGTGGTCTCGTACCACGGGTTTCGAAGCTTTTCGCCATTCGAAGCCAACGGATTTCGATAGCAGTACAGGGTTCCCGAAAGGGATAGGCCCGAATTCACACCGTTGTAAAGCGCACGTTCCATAACGTCGGTGTACCGGGCGTCCCCCGTAATCGAGAGCAAACGGAAGTTCCACATCACGTTCGCAATTGCTGCGCAGGTTTCGGCATACGCCTGTTCGCTCGGCAACTCATACGGATCGCCAAAGCTCTCCCCGCCCGCTCGAGCTCCGACGCCTCCCGTGATGTACATCTTCCGGGTTGTCAGATCGGTCCAGAGGAGATCAAGAGTCTTCCTGAAGGCCGGATCGCCGGATTCCGCAAAGTAATCTGCCGCTCCCGTCGCGGCATAGAGCGCGCGAACCGCATGGCCTTCGAACTCGGTTCGGGAGGTAAACGGCTTGCCGCTGAACATGTATTTGATGTCCGCGTCCTTCAACTTCAGGCGGTCTCGCTCCACTCCGCTGAAGAGATACCTGGTGAACTCCAAGTACTTCGTTTCCCCGGTGGTTCGGTAGAGTTCGACAAGCGCCATCTCGAGTTCGGGGTGTCCGGTCACAAACGGCCGCGCGGTCGGGCCGAAGTTGTCGACGACGTAGTCGGCGAACCGGATCGCGATGTCGAGCAGCGTTCTCTTGCCCGTCGCGCGGTAATAGGCGATGCCGGCCTGAATCAGATGACCCAGGCAATAATCTTCGTGTGAGCGGGGCAGTTCCGTGAACCGCAGCTTCGCCCTGTCACCCACGTAAAAGGTATTGAGGTAGCCGCTTGATTCTTGAGCAGCGCCGATATCGGAGGTGAGCCCGTCGATTTCACCGCGCAGCTTCTGCTTGTCCGCGTCGCTGGTTTCGTTGGACGCAATGGCCCATGCCGCAGCCTCCATCCACTTGTAAAGATCGGAATCGGTGTAGAGAGGCCCGCGCCGGGGCACGTTCTTCCGTCCCGACAGCCGCCGGAAGTTATCGGCGACACCGTGCTCTTCAAGCAGGGCCAGAAGTGTGGGAAGGCTGCGCTCAGTCGTTACCTTGCGGCGGGCGGCCCAGAACCCTTCGGTCATGTGCACAGCTTGGACCGGAACCGGATGGAGCCGTGCGTTTAGAGAATTAGCAAGGTAGATTACACCTTCGGAACGCCAGTCGAGCTTGGGCGGGGGCGCGCTGAGCACCAGGTAGCTCGCGGCCAGGCCCACGAGAGCTAACAGCGAGCTTTTCATACGTTGACTAGCAGCGACTTCAAATGCAGGTAGACGAGCGCAACGGGCAAACCGACCACGTTGTGATAGCTGCCCCGGACAGATTTGACGAACCGTGAGGCCCGGCCCTGTATGCCGTAAGCGCCCGCCTTGTCAATCCCTTCCCCGCTTCGAGTGTACTCCTGAATTTCCGAGTCAGACAGCGGCAGGAACTCGACTTCTGTCGTGGAGATATCGGTCACGGCTCGGGTCTCAGAACGAAGGCATATGCCGGTATGCACCAGATGGGTGCGCCCGGAAAGCACTCGGATCATGCGGTCGGCGTCCGCCAGGTCTACTGGTTTCCCGAAGATCTCGCCGTCCACGCAGACGGCAGTATCCGCGGCGAGCACCACGTCTTTCCCCGATACCGAAACAGCAGTTGCCTTTTCTACGGCCAAACGGACGACGAAGTCCTCCGCAGCCTCTTCGCGGCCCCGCAACTCAGGAACATGAGTTGGGGCGACGACGTGATCGATCCCTGCCGCAACCAAGAGTTCATGACGTCGCGGCGACGCTGATGCAAGAATGAGCATTCCGTCCACTAGCTCCTTTGATCATGTCAAATGCCTTGGCTGCGTGTCGGGTTCGGGGCTTCGACTGGCTGACCGCTGTCACCAATAAGCAGCCTGTCCTGGTAAACTGATCCGGTTCCATGGAGACCAGGCGAGTCATCGGCCGATGGACAATGACGGCGCTCGTGGTCAATTCCATCATTGGAAGTGCAATTTTCGGGGTGCCTTCCGAGGTCATGCCTGGTTGGGTACCGGAGCCCGAGTGCAATGCTCGTCGCCGCCGTATTGATGGGGATCGTTATATTGCCCATCGCGGAAGTCGCGTCGCGGTTTTCTCGCCCCGGGGTTTGTATCTGTATGCGCGAACAGCTTTCGGCCGATTCGTAGGTCTCCAGGTCGGGTGGTTTTGGTTATTGGCTATCGTCGGCGGCGGAGCAGCGGCCGTGAATTTATTTCTTAACTACCTGGATCCGTTCTTGCCGTCCATCAGTCACGGTTGGCCTCGCGTCCTCGCAATCGTACTACTTGTCGTCGTGCCAACAACGGCAAATTATGTCGGCGTACGACAGGGCGCACTTTTCACCGTGCTATTCACGATCGCCAAACTGCTGCCACTCATGACCGTTATTTTGGTGGGCCTGTTTAAGATGCCTGCCACCGTGTCTTCGCCGATGCAGATGTCTGCCTGGACTGCCTGGCCGAAGGTGCTGTTGATCCTGATCTACGCCTTCAGCGGATGGGAAGACACGCTTCTGCCGGCGGGTGAAGTAAAAACGCCCGAAGTCACTCTTCCGTTCGCACTCATCAGCAGTTTGCTGATTTGTACGGTCGTCTACACCCTGTTCCAGCTTGTGATTGCGCGAACGGTCGGTACGGCTCCCTCAAAGAATGCGGTGACGGAAGCGGCTGCCACGCTACTGGGAGGACAGGCGGTACCGCTCGTTTCAGTCGCAGTAATGCTCTCCACGTTCGGGTGGCTATCCGGAGCGTTCCTAAACGCACCTCGGTTTGCGGTTGCCTTGGCCGAACAGGGCGATTCGCCCGTCTATCTCGGACAGCTTCACCCGAGGTTTGGAACACCGCACAGAGGCATAGTCCTGTACGGGATTGTCGTGTTTCTGTTGGCGTCAACCGGCTCGTTCATTTGGGCGATCGAGCTTACAGCCGGAGCGCTCAGTATTTTTTACTCGGTCGCGTGCCTCTCGCTGTTTCGCTTCCGGACGCGGGAGAGCTCAAGTCATATAGTTCGCATGCCGTTTGGCCGTGGGCTGGCAGCAATCGGGGTGGCCCTATCGCTGGCCCTCTTGACCCAGCTTGAAGCCCGACAGCTTGGCCTGATGAGCCTCACCTGCCCGCTGGGTATAGCTAACTGGGCGTGGGCTCGTCGGCCAAAGGGCGCCACGGATCTCTTCACCCTCGCCTAAAACGAGTATGTTGCCCCAACCGTAAGTTGGAACGAATTCTTCTTGGAACCCGGCGGGGGATTATTCAGGAAAGTATCAAGTGCGGCGATCGTGAGACCAAAGTGATGATACACCGGGAAAGTGAAAGCGGCGTTGGCGAATGCAGAATAAGCATTTGTATTGTTCCACGCGGGAATAAACCCGGCTTGCTCATCGAACAGAATCCTGTGAGGGAAAGTTTTCGTATACGTCTCGCTGAAGACGGAACCAATTAACTGCTGGTCCAGGCTGGAAATACGAAATCGCTGATCGATGTAGTCAACGCTGGCTTTGAGATCAAGCTCTTCGTTTACCCTTTTTATAACCACGAACCCCAAGCCGCCGCCATATCTTTGCTGCAGATCCAGACCTTGGGAGAAGTTGTGGTCGAAAACTGCTCGAGCGAAGACAAATAGCCGCGGCTTCAGGTACCAATCCTGTTCCACGCCGGCGTGGGCAAGATTAGTCTTCACTGATGGCACATTCGGCTCGCTCAGTTTTCCATAGGCTTGGGCGAACTCAATCGTCGTGCGGCGGCGTAGCTGGAGCCAATCTTCGGCTGGAACGGAACGAACCGCACTGAATGCCGAGCTGATGGTTTGATTCTTCTGCGTGGCTTCGGTCAGAGCAATTCCAAGAGTTGCGCCGCCTTTCCAGTTGCTAAAGAAGCTGTGACGCTGAAACGCATTGTCGAATGCCGTTGCGTTGACGACGTTGCTGAGATCCTGAACGGGCACTCTTTGCGGTGCGCCTTGCTGGGGGCTAATTTCGAGCTGGTTCTCTTTCACACTAATGGTGCCCCTCGCCACCTTCGAGACATCGCCAGCGTGAGTGAGTATAACGCCTTTGGGAACAACTGCAAACTGCTCCGATGTCTGCAATTCCTGGACCTTGGCCCAATCAACCGTGACGACCCCGGCAATTTCGCTTTTGAATGTGACAGTTGATCCGGTCGCGCTCTGCAACTGACCCATCAGTTTTTCGCCGTTCCTAAACAGCAATACATCGGGAGTTGGCGTTGCGGCGGAACCGGTCGGGGCAGCCTGTGGGTACAAGGCGCTCCCGCTGAATAAAGAAAACAGAACAGCTAGGGCTTTAAAGGTAGTCTGCATAACAATAGATATCGGCTGACCTGAAGAACCATTGGTCCGTTCGGGTATCCACGTCCTTTGCTCGGTGTTAACTGCATCCTGCTAGGGAGCATCGATGCTTCCGTTGCCGCTTCAGTCTTACTTTTTGACAACCGGCGATGCTCGACACAGGTCGCGTGTTACTTTAAGGGCTGAATAATGGCGTGGTTCACACGACAGAAACCGTCCCTTGAAGGGGACTCGCTGAAAGAAAGCGAGAAGAGTGTTCGAACCGAAGGCCTTTGGCAGAAGTGCGAATCCTGTGGCCAGATCATCTGGCGCAAAGCGGTTGAAGAGGGCCAGGAAGTCTGCCCGAAATGCGGGCATCATTTCCGGATCGGTGCTGCTGATCGTCTGAAGATGCTCTTTGATGACGGGATCTATACCGCACACGACGCCAATTTGCAGTCATCTGACCCGTTGCATTTTGTCGATTCAAAATCGTATGTCCAGCGCTTATCGGACATGCGCAACTCTACACACCTGCCCGACGCGGTGATTTGCGCGAGCGGACTGCTGAACGGCCGCTCCGTCGAAATCTGCGCTCTGGAGTTGAAGTTTATCGGCGGCAGCATGGGAGCGGTCGTCGGCGAAAAGATCACTCGCTCCATCGAACGCTGCCTCGCCCAGCGAAGCCCGCTGATCATCGTATCTGCTTCGGGCGGCGCCCGCATGCAGGAAGGCACCATCAGCTTGATGCAACTAGCTAAGCTGTCCGCTGCGTTGATGAAACTCGACGAGGCAAAGCTTCCCTACATCAGCGTGCTTACCGACCCGACCACAGGCGGTGTCACGGCCAGTTTCGCGATGCTTGGAGACTTGAACATTGCAGAACCGGGAGCGTTAATCGGTTTTGCCGGTCCGCGCGTCATTGAGCAAACCATACGGCAGAAGCTCCCCGAAGGCTTCCAACGCAGCGAGTTCCTGCTCGAACATGGCTTCCTGGACGCCGTCGTGAAACGGACCGAGCTGAAGCCTTACATCTCGAACGCTCTGGACTTTTTTCTCACTTAGCGAAAATAGTTGGAGCGATGCTGCAACTCACCGGCGCTGGTAAGCGCTTCGGCCATAAGCTCCTGTTTGAAGATCTGGATTGGCTGATCACGCCTAAAGAGCGGGCCGGCCTCGTCGGCGGCAATGGCACGGGTAAATCCACTCTGCTCAAAGTGATAGCGGGCGTGGAACAGCTGGACTACGGCTCCATTTCCGCGATGAAGGGCATCCGGCTGGGCTACCTGCCCCAGGACGGATTGTCTGTGGTCGGCCGCAGTGTTTTTGCCGAGGCCATGAGCGTTTTCTCCGGAGTGAAAGAACTCGAGGAAGAGCTCGAAAGCCTGACCGGTAAGATGAGCGAACTCGACCCCACGAGCGAGGAGTATATGGCCGTCGCGAACCGGTTCGAACAGGCTGACAGCGAATTTCGCTCGCGCGACGGTTACGCCATTGAGGCGCAAGTGGGGGCCGTTCTCGCGGGTTTAGGATTCCGGAAGGAAGATTGGGCCCGGCAAACGGAGGAGTTCTCCGGTGGCTGGCAGATGCGATTAGCTCTGGCCAAGCTGCTGCTCGAGAAGCCAAACGTTCTTTTGCTGGACGAACCGACGAACCATCTTGATATCGAGGCTCGAGACTGGCTCGAAGAATACCTCAACAATTACGAATTCGCTTACATTCTGATCTCGCACGATCGCTACTTCCTCGACGTGACGGTAAAGAAGATCGTAGAAATCTGGAACAAGAAAGTTCAGTTCTACACTGGCGGCTACGAGAAATATCGCACCCAAAAGGCCGAGCGGCTTGCTCAACTTGAATCGGCGTACAAGAACCAGCAAGATAAGATTCAGCAGCTCGAAGCATTCATCAACCGCTTTCGAGCGCAGGCGACAAAGGCAAAACAGGTTCAAAGCCGGATCAAAGAACTGGAAAAGATTGAGCGAATCGAGCTTCCGCCTGAAGAGAAGACGATTCACTTCACCTTCCCTCAACCAAAACCAAGCGGAAGGATCGTTGCCCAGTTCAAGAATGTATCGAAGAGCTTCGGATCGAAGCTGATCTTCAGCGGCGCGGAGTTCACGATCGAACGCGGCGATCGGATCGCTCTTGTCGGCGTGAATGGGGCCGGGAAATCAACGCTCATCAAACTTCTCGCCGGCACCGAGCCTCTATCGAGCGGCGAGTACACATTGGGTCATAATGTTGAACCGGATTACTTCGCTCAGGACCAATACAAAGAGCTGGACACCAACGCGCGCATCCTCGATGATTTGAGCGCCGCAGCCCCGAGAACAACGCAAACCGAGTTGCGCAATCTGCTTGGTTGCTTTTTGTTTAGCGAAGACGATGTTTTCAAACGGATCGGCGTGCTTTCGGGTGGAGAAAGGAATCGTTATGCTCTGGCCCGCATGCTGCTTCACCCGTCGAATTTTCTGCTGCTAGACGAACCGACGAACCACCTTGACATCCGCGCGAAGGACGTCTTGCTCGAAGCCCTCGAGAAGTTCACCGGAACAATCGTCTTCGTCTCGCACGACCGATATTTCATCGAGAACCTGGCGACGCGCGTCTTCGAGATCGCGGACGGAGAAGTGCGTGTTTTCCCTGGCAACTACCACGATTATCTGTGGCGCAAAGCTGGTAAGCACGAGGAAACACCCACTCTCGGCGACGTGCTCATAGGCGTCCCGCCGGCCGTTCCGATTCCAATGCCTCCCCCCGCCGCTCCCGCCAAACGAGTCAACCCTCTCAAATTGAAGCAGCTCGAAAACCAGGCAAAAACTTTGGAGGACCGGATCGCCTCGCTCGAAAGGGAGATCCAGGAGTCGGAACTGGCGCTTTCTAATTTCGTTGGTGCCGATGAGGCGCTTCGATTGGCAACCTTCCTGGCGGAGAAACGCGAGCAACTGGAGAAGGCAATGGCCGAATGGGAGCAGGTTACCGGGCAAATCGAGGCGACCGCGTGAGTTCAAAGCCTATTCTGGAGGCACTTGCGTCTCAGTCGGCCTTCTTCGTTTCACTTCGTCCCAGCGTTTAATGAGCTGCCGCCATTGATCGAACGTCAGCACTCGCCGAAGCTGAACACTCATTTCGAGGAACACCCGCGCGGAAGCAGCGCGAGCATCGGCCACACGTCGAATGATGGAATCGGCTCCTTCAGTGGCGTTGTCAGGATCATTCAGCAAGTCTTCGAGATCGCCTTCGGCTTTCTGAACGTTGTTGCGCGCATCCAGCAGTTTCGATCGGTAGGAGCGAACGATTTGCCTGATCTTCTGTGTCTGTGCCGCTGACAGGCCAAGGTCAGTGACAACCGGGCTGTTCCACCAGGGGAAGCTAGCGCGGTTCTGAGCGAATCCGGTCGAGCACGCGATACCGACGCACAACAAAGCGACCCCGACAGTTCGCCCGTGCTGAAACATTGCCTTCACTCGAACAATCCCTCGAGCGGCGCCGCTGGTTCCGCTTGCCAGTCTTGAGACATTTTGCTCACCTCAAGGGCCAACTGCGCATCGGAAACTTGAATAACTGCAGGTTTACCCGCATGCTGCTTCTCGTACACCGCGACTCCGGTCCCAAGAACGAAAAGCGTCAGTGCGACCGGGGCCCATCTGGGCCAGCCAAGTCGTGAGTGGCAAACGGTCCGGGCCTCCAGCTTCTCGTAGATCGCGCGTCGCTGGGCAGCTAAGAAGTCCCCCCTCACGCCCGAATCAGTGGATCGCGCAGCCTCCAATGCCTGTCTGTTGGCTAATAGAACTGACCGGCGGGATTGGCATTCCTCACACCCGTCGAGATGACTGCTGGCAGATCCGACGCCATAAAGGTCCTCAATGAGCTGCTCATGTGTCAGGTGCATTCTCGTGAAGGAATCAGACTTCATGATGCTTCCGGCGGCCGGGTGCTCGACGCAGGCACGTAAAGGTCGTTCAACTCTGACCGCAACTTCGAAACGGCCCGGAACAAGTGAGCCTTCACAGTTCCGACATCGAGCTGCAACACGTCCGCTATGTCTTCGAGCGGCATCGAATCGAAGTGGCGCAGGGTGAAAACAGCACGTTGACGGGCCGAGAGCCTCCCGAGTGCTTGATCCAACCGCAACAGGATCTGCTTCGAGACCAATTGCCGCTCAGCGTCCGGATGAGAATCAGCCTCCATGTCCAGGATGACCTTCTCGTCCGCCTCCGACGGACGACGTCGCCAAAGCTTCCAGGCCTTGGACCGCAACCGGTCTAAGCAGGTATTCACTGCAATGCGGGTGAGCCATTTCTCGGGAAACTCAAGCTCGGCCGCGTCTTCGGGTGACTGGCAAATGGACCGGTACGCTTTGAGAAACACGTCCTGAGTAGCAGAATCCGCCTCGTCCGTATCTTGAAGCATGCGGCGGCACAGCAGAAAGACACGCCGTTGTTCTGACGCCATCCAACTGCCAAATTGACCGATGCTGATACCGACGTGGGCTCTCGCGCTCAGTTGTCCCGCCAACGTTCCCGTCATAGGGTCACAATCATTTGAACGTATGGTTGGTTGCTTTGGTTTACGCGGGGAATCCCCGCCAACGGGAAAGAGCCGATCTTAGCGCAGATAAAGGTACTGCCGCGGGCTCGGGAGAGTGCATGTCGTTCCGCTCGCGACGGAGACCGAGTTTTCGCCGGTAACGGCCCGGACCCATTTTGTTTCGGTCTTCCCGGTTCGATCCTTACAGGACAGCGGCAGGTCCGCAGTGAAGGACTCGTCCACTCGGGAGACGACGAAGCTCCACTCCTGGGCATCTGTTTTCGATTCGATGTGAGGGATGCCGGTGCTGTATACCCAGGTGTCGAAGAACAACCGCAGATCGCGATCGGGCTGACCTGCCGGAACAAATCGGGCGGCCGCCTCGCGAAACTGTTCGTTCGTAATTGGCTCGGTTCTGTAGGTCTTCAGCAGGTAGGATTGCAACGCCAGAAAGCCGTCCGGTCCGATACGATCCCGAAGCATGTGAAGGATCCAGCTTCCCTTCTCGTACGTAATGGTATGCCAGACCGTCAGCCCGGCCGCATCGATGAGCCGTACACCGAAATCCACCGGGCCCGCGCTCTCGATCGTACCGGCACCCCGGGGAAAAAGCAAATCCAGTCGGTACTGCTCCAAAACCGCGTCTGCCGCTTCTTTACCTTCGGTTTCTGCCAGATACTCGAGCGCGGAGTCGGTCGCCATCGCCTCAATCAGCCAGTTCACACGATAATCGTCTGCGGACAGGACGTTGCCCCACCATTGATGAGCGACCTCGTGGGACAACAGCATGGAAGAAAAGAAGGAATCCATTCGCGCGCCACGCAGGTAGGCGGGTCTCTCCTGCTGAGGCGTGTACGAGACGTCGGATAAGTAAATGAGACCGGGAAATCCCTGCCCGAAGTATCCGGGCACCGGTGAGACCGCGATGTTGTGCAGCGGCAATGGATTCCACCGCTTCGTGAAGGCTTGCAGGATGGCCGCCGTTTTCGTCGCAACCTGCTCGCCCTGATCCGGATGACTTGCGTTTGCGTATGACTCTACGCGATACGGAGCACTGTCACGCGATGTCACTTCGTAACGACCAACATTGAAGCCAGCCAATGCTTGCGGCGAGCTTGTTTTCCGGTGAACAAGCCGCGTTCCGTTCTCGACAGTTTGCGAGATCAACTCACCTGTCGAAATAACGGTGAGAGCTTCCGGGGATCGAAAGCGCAGGTCGAAGGACGCCATCATGTTCCCGAAGTAGGGATACCAGGTATTCCGATCTTCAACGATGTAGGTCTGCTCGGAAGCATGGAAAATCAGTTCTCCCCGGTACTTCACGGTGATCTGGCAGTGGGCGCCGGCTTTCGGCGGATCTGCCGCGATCACCAGAAACGCACCGCTCGGTTTCGCCGCCTGAGAGGGTCGAGCGACCTTTCGCTGAAACACCTCGGCCGGCCGGCCGTCGATCTCTGCAGAATCAACCTGCAGGCGATCGGAAAGGCCAAACTGGAAAGCTCGGCGGCCGCTCTCCTCGACAAGATAGTCAAAGCTGGCCGTCGCCGAAAAGCCTAGATCATCCGCTATAACCGCGTCGATAACGTAAGTGCCGAATCGCGAAGGAGGAGATTTGGCCACCGGTGCTTTCCGGGGCCGAAATGCCGTCCACAACTGAAACCGACCGTCAGGACCGGTGCCTCCCGAACCAGCGCCGATGGTTGTCGATTCAGGAATGTGGGGATCGTACAGGACGTTGAAGTTGCCGAGCGTGCGGCCGCGAATCGCGGCATAGAAGAATCCGCTGTTCGTATCCGGTCCGTTCAAAAGCGTTCTGACAAGCGGAAGATCAAGATCGCTAAGAACCGGCCTGATTGCCCGATCGATCTGGGGCTCGATTTCGGTCGCAAACGCGGGCACTTTACAGCCGGAAAAATCGCCTATTCGGCCGATCAGTTCATCGGCCGTCGCATCCGAAAAGACGAACATCGCGAAGTCGAAATGCTCATCCAGGTTCGGAGTCTTCGTGAACGCGAGAAGAGATGCTCTTTCGCTTCGTTTAGAAGGAAGAGCCAACACCTCCGCGTCTCCAGCTTCCGCACCGGTGGTCGTAAAAACGGCGGCTAACTTTCGGCCCTCGACCGGCTTAATGAACGAGAGGATGCCTTCGGTGAGGTAGAAGTTCACGTCCCCACGGGAGAATTGGACATCTCTGACGCGGCACGTTTGTTCGGGGTCTAAGGTGAGACTTTGTACAGAAGCGGACAGCTCCGCAGCCGTCGGGCTTGGTGCTGCGCGGAGAACACCCAACCCGCAAAACAGAGCTATCCAGGCTGGAGATACTCGCGCCAACTTTGTCGCTATTTCAATTCTTCACTCTTTTCGGTTGCGGGTTCCTGAGTCCAGTTCTGCCGGACAACCGCAGTCTGGTCGGAGTAGAAGGTCCGGCGCCCGGTACTGCCGAATGTCTTCGGAACGGCCGAAATGGCGTATCCGCCCGGTGTTGCCGTGATCGTAAAGTTGTACCCGCCGGCAGACCCGCTTGCGAGACTGCCGGGGATTAATCCCGCCGCTTGGGGACCTTCGGCTGCACCGGTGGTTGCAGGCGGCCCGAGTTGCGCAAGGGAGGTCGCGTATTGGTTGTACTGCGAATAGTATTGGATCTGTTGCTTGTTGATCGTTCCGATCTCCGCTACGGCAGCCATTTCTTGCGCATTCATGCGCGACTTACTCATCTGCGGTAGGGCGATGGAGAGAATGATAAGGATAATTGCAATCACAATCAGCAGTTCAATCAACGAGAAACCTCGCTGATCGCGGCGACGGTTGCGAATACTAGACGACATACGCTTCACATTCTACGACGTGGGAGAAAGCCCTGGCGTTGTCTCAAGCTAATACTTTCCCGGTTTAGTTTTTGAACTGCTTGACGATGCGGTCAACGGTCGAAAGGCGTGCCAATAGCTCCGGAAGTTGTTGCAAAGGAAGCGCATTGGCGCCATCGGAGAGCGCAGACTCCGGGTGGTCATGCGTTTCTAAAAAAATCCCCGCAATGCCGACGGCAACCGCGGCACGGCTGAGCGTCTCGATGAATTCGGGTTGACCGCCCGAGGATGTGCCGCCGGCTCCGGGCAGCTGGACGCTATGGGTTGCATCGAACACGACCGGGTAGCCAGTACCCGCCAGGATACGCAGACCTCGCATATCGACGACTAAATTGTTGTAGCCAAAGGCCGATCCGCGCTCCGTCAGGATGATGTTATTGTTGCCGGTACTCGCGACCTTTTCCGCCGCGAGTGCAAAGTCGGAGGGCGCGATGAACTGTCCTTTCTTGATGTTCACGGCACGCCCGGTCTTGCCCGCTTCGACCAGCAGATCGGTTTGCCGGCAGAGAAAGGCCGGAATCTGCAGGATGTCGACGCTCTCTGCGGCAACGGCGGCTTGAGAAGGTTCGTGGATATCCGTGAGAACCGGGATCCCGAGTTCTCGAACCCGAGACAGGATGCGCAGCCCTTCCCGAACACCGGGTCCACGATAGCTTCCGACGCTGCTCCGGTTCGCTTTGTCAAAGGAAGCTTTGAACACGAACGGTCCTGCAATCGCCTGAACGGACCGAGCCATTCTGAGCACGTGCTCTTCACTTTCTATGACACACGGTCCGGCAATCAGGGCCAGGGGACCATCGTTCGCAAATCGAATCTCGCCCGCGCCCGCTTTGACCGTAACGGCCAAACTCATTGCGCGTGGGAGTATTCGCGGAACGGAGTGGTGACCTCTTCGACCGCCGCCTTGTTCTTCTGTGCCTTGTGATCCAGCGCAGCTCCCAGGAACGCTGTAAACAGAGGATGCGGTTCGAGCGGCTTCGATTTGAACTCAGGATGGAACTGGCAGCCTAAGAACCACGGGTGGTCCGGAAATTCGCAGATTTCCACGTAGACGCCATCCGGAGTCTGGCCTGTCAGACGAAGTCCGTGCGCGGTCAGCGTGCCTTCGAACTCTCGATTGAACTCGTAGCGATGGCGATGGCGCTCGCTGATCTCTGGTGTGCCGTACGCCGACCGGGCAAGACTGTTTTCAGCCAGGCGGCAAGGGTAAGCACCGAGCCGCATGGTGCCGCCGAGTTCGTCGACGCCCTTCAATTCTCGAAGTTTGTAGATGACCCGATGCGGGGTGGCTGGATTGAACTCGGTGGAATCGGCATCGGCAAGCCCGCAAACGTTGCGGGCAAACTCAATGACCATCGTTTGCATGCCAAGGCAGATCCCGAAGTAAGGGATACGGTCCTCGCGCGCGCAGCGAATGGCGTGGAGCATGCCTTCAATCCCGCGCCTGCCGAACCCGCCCGGAACCAGAACCCCGTCAAACCGTCTGAGATCATTCCGACAATCCGGCCATTCCATCCGCTCTGACTCAATCCACTCAATGTTCACCCGCGCCTGGTGGGCGATGCCGGCGTGGAGCAGAGCCTCTTTCAGGCTCTTGTAGGAATCTTCGTATTCGACATACTTCCCGACTAGTCCAATTGTCACTTCACGGACGGGGTGGTTCATGCGCTGCAGCATTTGAGTCCATCGGGTCATGTCGCGAGGACCAGCTTGCATGTTGAGCATGCGCAATACACTCTCGTCGACGCGTTGCTCTGCAAAGGTCAGCGGAATTTCGTAGACGGAATGAACATCTCTGGCCGTGATGACGCCGCTGACGTCGACATCGCAGAACAGAGCGATCTTTTCCTTAAGGTCCTGCGGGAGGTCACGTTCCGTACGGCAGAGCAGCATGTCGGGCTGTATGCCAATGGCCCGAAGCTCTTTGACGCTATGTTGGGTTGGCTTGGTTTTCAGCTCTTGAGCGGCCGCGATCCAGGGAACCAACGTCAGGTGAACAAATAGAGTATTTTCGCGTCCCTCTTCATGACGCATCTGCCGGATCGCCTCAATGAACGGTAGCGATTCGATGTCGCCGACAGTTCCACCAATTTCGATGATGGCGACATCGACATCTCCCGCGACCTTGCGACAGGCAGCCTTGATCTCGTTCGTGACGTGAGGAATGACCTGAACAGTTTTTCCGAGATAGTCGCCGCGCCGCTCGCGCGTGATGATGTTTTCGTAGATTCTGCCGGAGGTGAGATTATTGCTTTGCGTCAGGTGAGCGTGAGTGAAGCGCTCATAGTGACCCAAATCGAGGTCGGTCTCGGCGCCGTCGTCGGTCACGAAGACCTCGCCATGTTGAAACGGGCTCATTGTGCCCGGATCGATGTTCAAATAAGGATCGAATTTCTGTAGAGTGACACGCAGTCCGCGGCTTTCGAGGAGACAGCCTAGCGAGGCAGCGGCGACTCCCTTTCCTAAAGAAGAAACGACTCCGCCCGTCACGAAGATATACTTTGCCATCAGTTTCTCGAAGCCAGCCAGCCTAACCTTTCTTCCAACTGGGTCTCAACGATTCCGCCGCTGCGGAAAAGAGTTCGTTGACTCGTGCAAGATCTTCCGGAGTATCAACGCCTAGCGATTCATAATCCGTGGAGACCACCCGTATCTTGTAACCGTTTTCAAGTGCCCGCAACTGCTCCAAACGCTCGGCCTCTTCGAGAGGACCGATCGGCAAGTCCGGATAACGTAAGAGAAATTCCCGGCGGTAAACGTAAAGCCCGATGTGTTTGGCATGGAGTGGCAGGTTCGTCCGCCCGTCGCGTTCGTACGGGATGGGGCAACGCGAGAAGTAGATAGCGTCGTTCAGCAGATTCGTGACGACCTTTACGACGTTGGTGTTCAAAACGTCCGTGGGATCGACGATCGCCTTTTTCAACGTGCCCATCGAGATGCTGTCGTCGCCGAGGACGGAAAGGACGGCGGCATCGATGGCTTCGGGATCGATTAAGGGTTCATCGCCTTGGATATTGACAAAGAGAGTTGCAGTTTCCGAGGAGGCGATTTCGGCAAGACGATCGGTGCCGGACGGGTGGTCGGAACGGGTCATCCGGACTCTGCCTCCGAAACCTCGAACAACCCCGGCAATCCGCTCGTCATCGGTGGCGACGAGGACGTCTTCCAGATAGCGGGCATGCTGGGCACGTTCCCAAACGTGCTGAACCATGGGCTTACCGGCTAAATTGGCGAGAGCTTTTCCTGGAAATCGAGAAGAGGCAAACCGGGCGGGAATCACCCCCAAAATCCGCGTCCGCACACCTGAGTGTATCACCCGTTTGGGACCGAGAGAGGGCTGCCTTCTATATTGGAAAAGAAGATCCATGTCGAAACGTGAATTTCAGACCGAAGTCAGCCAACTTCTGCAATTGATTGTTCATTCCCTTTACTCGCATCCCGAAATTTTCTTGCGAGAGCTCATTTCCAATTCATCCGACGCGTTGGATAAGCTGCGGCACCTGACGTTGACAGACGTGGCATACAGGGCTCTCCGATTCGATCCCCGAATCGACCTCGAACTTGATGAAGAGAACAAAACCCTGACAATCAGCGACACCGGCATCGGGATGAACGAAGAGGACCTGATCTCTCACTTGGGCACGATCGCCCGTTCGGGAACGAAGAACTTCCTGTCCCAGCTTTCCGGCGACGCAAAAAAGGATTCGAATCTGATCGGGCAATTCGGTGTCGGCTTTTACAGTGCCTTTATGGTTGCTGACCGGGTGGAGGTCACTTCGCGTAAAGCAGGCGAGGAGACGGCCTGGCGCTGGATCAGCGACGGCCAGACAGGGTTCGATATTGAGCCCGGAGAACGATCCGTTGCCGGCACGACGGTACTTCTTCACCTGAACGAAGAAGGCAAGCAATATGCGAATAGCTGGCGGCTTCAGCAGATCGTCAAGAAATATTCGAATCACATAGCGTTCCCGATCTTTCTCACTTATGACAAAAGCGGGTGGAATGAGGAGGAAAAGAAATCGATTAAGACTCGGACCACTGAACAGGTCAACTCTGCCAGCGCACTCTGGCGCCGGCCGAAGAGCGAGTTGAAAGATGAGGATTACAAGGAGCTCTACAAATCCATTGCCGGCGATTGGGAAGATCCTCTCTTCTGGTTCCACACGAAAGCCGAAGGAAGCCTGGAGTACACGACTCTGTTCTACATCCCGTCGAAAGCTCCACTCGATCTGTACCAGGCTGAGTACAAAGGAGGAGTCAAGCTCTATGTCAAGCGTGTGTTCATCATGGACGACGCGAAAGAGCTTTTGCCTCAGTATCTGCGCTTCGTACGCGGCATTATCGACAGCGAAGATCTGCCCCTGAACGTAAGCCGCGAAATCCTGCAGCAAAATCGGGTGCTGACCAACATCCGTACGGCGAGCGTAAAGAAGATCCTCTCCGAACTGAAAACGATCTCCGAAAAGCAGCCCGAGGACTATCTTAAATTTATTGGCGAGTACAACCGGCCGCTTAAGGAAGGGTTGTACAGCGACTACGCGAACCGCGAGACCCTCTTAGATCTCATCCGTTTTAAATCCACAAAAGTGGAAGGACTCACTTCCCTTGCCGACGTGAAGTCGCGGATGAAAGAAGGCCAGAAGAGCATCTATTACATCACCGGAGGAAGCGAATCGCTCCTTCGCACGTCGCCTCTTCTCGAGATTTATAAGAAGAAAGATCTCGAAGTTCTGATCCTCGATGACGAATTCGACGAGATCGTGTTTGGTCAAATCGACAAGTACTCTGATATCGATCTGAAGTCCGTCAACAAGTCATCGACAAGCGAGGATTTGAAGGACGAATCGGAACCCGAGAAGGCGGAAGAGATCAAGCCTTTGCTCGAAAAGCTGAAAACGACGCTGGGAGATCGGGTGAAGGATGTTCGACCCTCGGTGCGACTGGCTGACAGCCCTTCCTGCATTGTCTCCGACGAGGAAGAACCGTCGATGAAGATGCAGCAGATGCTGCGTGCCATGGGTCAGAAAGACATTCCGGCGATGAAGCCGACCCTCGAGATCAATCCCGATCACGAGATCGTGAAGAAGCTGTTACGTGACCAGGATGAAAAGGTCGTGGAAGACGCTGCGTGGCTGCTCCTGGATCAGGCTCTGTTGATGGAGGGCGTAGCGCTCCAGGACCCCGGCTCTTTCGTGCAACGCTTGAATCGTGTTCTGAACCGGGCGATCTAAGGTCACGGTTGCGGGACGCGACCATTCGCTTTCTTCTTACCGTCGAACGAAGAAAAGCGTGACCTTCGGCAGACCTGGGTACCGGTCAACGGTACATCAGCCGGAGGGGAGGTCAGTTGTTGAGCGGGTGGCGAGCAGGGAGTCCATATCGTCCCCGACGCCATAACCGAAGTTACGACTGATGACGCGCACACGATTCAGTCGAGCGATCAGAGGATTGCGATCAGGCGCGGGTAATTGGCCGATGGTCTTCAGGGCTTGTTCGAACATGCGGACGAGTGCATCGAAGTACCCTTCGTCCTGATTGCCGAGATCCTTGCAGAATCCGGCGGCGCGCTCGCAGTAGAACACCATCAGTTCCGCGAGTCCCGCCGGTTCGCCGATGGCTTTTCGATAACTGGAGATGGCCTGTTTGGCTTTGGCGACGGACGTATCCTGATTCCGCATTACGTCCGGCCAGAGCCAACGATCCAGCATTTCCCTGTAGGGCTGCAAAGGGTCACTACCCACGCCAAAGCGGGCGTGAAGAAACGTCCTATTATCTTTGTGGGCGACGTAGAGATCCTGGATCAGGTCCAGTAACCCGCGCCGGTCGAAGCTCGCGAGCTTCGCCTTAATATCTGTCCATACTGGTTGTGATCGCGGTTCGCGCTTTGTCACAGGCACCCCGGTCTATTCGCTGGCCCGGCCATTTGTGAGATTGGGCATGAGATTAGAGAACATAGCCCTGAGCAATCCAGTAATGCCAGTCGCCGATTGCTTCCTCTGTTGAATCGTCCGGATCGATAGCGGCCAGTTGTGAGAGAGAAACGGCCATCTTCCGCGTCTGCCAACGAATCTGTACAAGCATGTCATGCTCACAGGCATCCTCAGCGGCTATGCGCAGAACCTCGGTTGTTTCGCCTTTTTTGAGCGGGGAGACGGCATTCGCGGCCACACACTTCGCTCGGAACGGGAAGCGGATCTTGCTTTCCAGATAGTAATACCAGCTCATTGCCTGCTCTTCCGGGCGGGCATCGACGATCGCTTCGTTGTGGATGCGATCTTCCCGCACAGGATCTCGCTTCGGTCTTCTCATGATTTTGTTCCCAGAATGCAGCGTATCGAAGTGTGGCCGATCCGGAGTCTGCCGGCGATCTCCGCTTTCACGAGGCCGGCGCGATGCGGCTTTTTAATCTGCCGACTCAGCAGAATGCAAGTAGTCCAGCTATGCCGCGATTCTCAACTCGCCTCCGCCTTAGAAAAACATCCCCTTGAAACGTTCGTGTCGCTGACGGGCAGCACTCACCAACTCTAAGAACTCGCTATCACGCCGCAAACTATCTAGCAGGTGATCGGTCTGTAAATAGGGGTAAGGGAAAAATCCGTTGTCAATGCTGTGCCTCAAAGCCCGTCGCGCGGCGGATTTGTCACCCAAAACCGCATAAGCCTGAGCGATCTTATAAATTGCCTCCGGATCGTAGGGTCCTCGCCCGTGTATCTGATTTTCCAGATCTCGAAGAATTGCATCCGCTTCGACACGGCGTTTGTGGACGGCAAAGCTAAGCGCTTTTCCCACGCGAGCCTGAGGAAGAGAGGGATCGAGTTCGAACGCACGGTCAAAGTTTTTGGTCGCCCAGGGCGCATTTTTCTTGTAATACTCGCCCAAGCCTCGGTAGAACACAATCAGCGCTACATCATCGCCGGATGGGAGACTTTCAGTGAATTTGTCGAATTGCCCCAGGTACAGGTAGCTGGTAAGAGTCGAGCTGTTCAGCTTCACACCGGGGTCGAGAAGACGTGCACGCTCGCACTCAGAAACCGATTGTGTGAGCATCCCGGCGAACCGGTAGGCGTAGCCCAATTCCCAATGGGCCTCCGCGTGATTGGGATTCCGCCTGATACCTTCTCGGAGTATCGGAACCGCTTGCTCTACTTTCCCGGTATCGGTAAACATGTTGGCCATGTAAACAGCGGCATCGACGGATTCCGGCTGTAAGGTGAGCGCGCGTCGGAAGGCAGCTTCGGCCTTACCGTACTGTTCGGCGCCCCCAAACTGAAACGAGGCAGTGGCCGTGTACGCCCTGCCAAGGCTGGCCCAGACCGGCGCATAGTTCGGCGCGAGCTCAATTGATTTTTCGAACAATTTGCTGGCGAGTGCAAAGTCATTCTTTGCATACAGGTCAATTCCGCGCAGGTAGTATTCGTACGCCAAGGGATCCATTTTGTCGCGGGCATTCAGTCGTTCGGCATCGGATGGCGAAAGCGTCAGTTCTAATCCTTTGATGATCTGCTCTGCAACTTTGTCCTGCACTGTCAGCAATTTGTTGTATCTGACGTCAAAACTCCCCTTCCAGAGGATTTCCCGATCTTTCACATCAATCAGTTGGCCCGCGATACGTAGATTGTCGTCTTCGTGAATGAACGTCCCGGTCAGAACGGTATCGACGCCCAGATCCGTAGCGAGTTTGGGAAGGTCCACTGCCTGGCTCGTGTATTTTTGGATCTCGTATGATGGCCGAACCGTCAATGTACGGATATGCCGGAGCTTGGTGATGATCGCGTCGGCGAGAGAAAAGGCGAGAAATTCGTCCTGGGCATTCCCGCGCAAGTTATGGAACGGCAAAATCGCCAAACGCCGCGGATTGGCCGAGGTGGCCGTAGGGACCAAACGTCCGGAAAAGACGACAACAGCCACTGCGGTTAGCACCAGGGCGAGAGCAAGAAATGCATAGCGACCCGAAATTCCAAAATTAAGGATTTTGTGCGGCAGGATCGAACGTTTAGGTTCTAGTTCTTTGTTTTCGCTCAACTCCGGCTTCGGCGGGTCGGTTGGGCTAATCGCGTCCTGCAACACTCTGCGTCTTTCGGCCTCAAGTTCCGTAACTTGCGCTACGAAACGGTAACCTGTTTTGGGGATCGTCTCAATGAACCGCCGTGTCTCCGATTCCCCGAGAGCTTTGCGCAGGGCTGAAACAGCTACGGTAAGGTTGTTTTCCTCGACCACCGCATCTGGCCAAACGGCTGCAATCAGATCGTCTTTTCGGAGCAGCCGCCCTTCGTGCTCCACCAAGAACAACAGCAGGTCAAACGTCTTCGGGGTTAACGCGACTGACGCTTCGCCTCGCCAAAGCCGGCGCTCGCCGGGTTCCAATCGGAAATCTTCGAAACCATACATGCTGCTGATTTCAGCGGAGTTACGCGAGTTCCCAGAGTCTTAATAAAAATTTTAGAAAACCTTAGCAAGCGCCACAGGACTCCTCGCGCTGGAACTCCGTAAGGTGGTCGTGCAGCTTAGCCTGGTCGATGAACAATTAGCCCCCACCTAGTGTAGTTTTTCCGCTTTGGGGTGGCAAGTGTGTGTTCGGGCATTCTGACCGACATTCATCCTCGCCAGGTAACCGCTGCAGACACGACAAGGAGAAAAAGTAAACATGAATTGTTTTTTTAAGCGCAAGGGGCGCACGGCCCTGGTTGCCGGACTCTTCGCTCAAGCGAGCATGCTGGTGCTGCCAGCGACAGCAAACGCGCAGGACAAGGTCGGCGAGATCAGCTTCAAGCTCGTTCCCAACCCAAAGTTTGTAAATTGCCTTCGCGCGGGGTCCGAGGAACCGAAAGCGCAGGCGACGGTTATCCGCGGAAAGCTGAACGACACGTTGATACTGGACCTGGAAGGCATCAAACCCGGGCTGGCCTTTGACATGTTTACCGTTCAACGTAGCCCATTCCTGTCCGATGGATCGCCCGATTCAAACTTCACGAACACGTTCCACGGAAGTTTTGGACTGGCTTGGTATCAGTCCGACATAGAGATCGGAAATCACACCGATGATGGTCATGTACGGATCAAGACCATCCTGCTGGACCAGATCTTCGGCTTTGATCCGGATGCGGGGCTGAAGCCTACAAACACCTTCCATGTGGGATTCTGGTTCAACAATCCGGAGGACGCTGCTGCCTGCGGTTTCGATCCAAGTCAATTTACTCCATTTAACGGGGAACACAAAGCAGGGCCGGTGGCCATGATCAGTGTCCCTAATGCTAAAACGGGCCTCGGCCCGCTATGCACCGATCCGAACAACTCGACTTCGCCAGCGAGTTGCAATCCGTAAACTGCCAAATGCACTTGTGGAAGGCGCCCCCAAAGCGCTTTCCGCCAAGTCCGATTTCGATTTAATTCTCTCAACCGATCACAGGATCCGCGAGTGGAGTAGCTGCTCTTCGGGCAACGGTTCGCACGCAATTCCATTGCTTCACGTCGGCGGACCTTGTTTCCGCTTCGGCAGAACCTGTGCCCTGCGTGCTATCGGCGGAGAACGACGGCAACCAACGCCAGAATCCCGAGAACTGAAATCAATGCTGCAAGCACCCGGGCCAAGGACCGCGGGACGTTGGAGGGATATTCCGCTTTCAGACTATTCAGATCACGACGGTGCTGCAACGTGGCCATCAGGAGCGAGACCAACCCGATAACAATCATCAGAACGGAAAACTCGGTCGCGCTGATCACACGATCTTGCTTTGCACCAGATCCCTCGATCTGAAAGAACTTATAGATGGTGAAGCCGAAACTAATCAGTGAGATCGCCGTTCTGATCCATGCCATCAAAGTCCGCTCATAAGCCAGGCGCGTTCGATCGATAGCCAGCCGAGTCGTCGGATTTATGATCTGAGGCTGCGTTTCGATTGCGTTTGTCATGCCGGTGTAACGCCTTACGACATTGCTATGAGCATTGGGATTCTGAGTACTTGGGCTATTTGATGTTGTAGTTCAAGCCAACCATCGCTCCACTCATGGCCGTTTCGTAAATGAAGTCCCCGGGGCGATAGTTCACATACAGATAGCGATAGCCGCCCCCTAGAGTGACGTTCGTGCTTACCTTGTAACCCACTAATCCCAAAACTTGATACTCCAGCTCCGAGCCTATACCCGCACCTCCCGCATCACCCAAGATGGTTAGTGCTAATTTGCGAGCGAGTGGAAACTGAAATCGAAATCCCATCACCGGAGCCGCCCAGCTCGAGGACCTTGAAAGATTGAGACCGAACCGCGGTGATGTGAGCTGCAAGCTTGATTGCAGATACCAATAGCGAAACCCTAGCAGCCAGTCAGCCTTCAGTTTCTCGGCATCAATAAAGCGGTAGCCGCCCTCCGGAGTGATAAACAGTTGATCGGCCTTTGCCTCCGCCGACAGCTGCGTTCCGAGGATTGGGAGCGTTGTCGCATTAGCTGCCCGCAAGCGCGTCCACACGAGATCGCTGATCAGTACGAACCGCCCACGCCGGGCCTGCACTCCGCCCATAAGCCCAAACCTGAAATGCGAAAGGAGATCACCAGGGCTTGCACGAAAGTCAGCATTGCGGTCGGGAGTTCCTAGCGTCCCGTGTGCTCCTGGAAACCACAGGTAGAAGAAAGCACTGGCGTGCCAAATTGCATCGGGATCCCGAGAGGCGCCCGAGGTCGCACGGGACGGGAAAGCAGGAGCTTGCGAAGGAGTGGCAGCCGCAGCTGGCTGATCTTGCGCCTGACCGACCACAGAGGTACACAACATGACCAGCACGGAAACCAGCGACAGCACACAACGCGCATGGTGGTTTCTCGACGCTCTTCTTCTTCCCATCGCAGTGCCAGTTCGCGTGCTCATTGTCATTGTGAGTCCGGCTGAGGAACTTATCTACGCCATGCCAAAGAGGTTCCTGCAAACGCGAAAGTGAAGCATGGCCGACCGCTTATTGGCCAACCGGCCTGTAATTGGAATTTGTCGTGTTCACTACGATCTGCTTGCCGGTAGCGTTGAGAAGCGTGTGGGCAACATGGTTCGTGCCATCCGGCAAGCTGGAGAAATCGGCCTTCAGATTCACGAGATCTTGCGGGCCATCCAAATACGTATCTACGGTATAGCTCTGCAACTTCTTGGCTGCCGTGTTGAATGCGAGGGTTACCTTGTCGCCTGGCTTGGCGTAATCCTGGAATACCAGTGATGCGATTCCTCCCCCAGCAGGATTGAGGTTTGCCTTTCCGGCTTCGTATGACGCCTGCATTTTCTGGGGGTCTGGTGGAACGTACCGGCTCACCAAGCTGCCCACCCGCTCCATGTAATCCTTTAACTCGTCAACTTTCTTTTCAACGATTTTGCCCTTCAACCCTCGCTGCTGCGGCTTCTTCGCTCCACCGCTTGGGTCTCCGATAGGCGACTTTTGCACTTTGCCGTCAGGACCATAAAGGCACTGTTTCTGGTCCCGTTTCTTCATTTCGCCCTTGAGACTCACCTCGGTGGTTTCCGTCCATGTATATGTTCGTAGCTTCGCCTGGTTTGCGGCCATCGATTGCTTGAGCTCCGCAAGGCGCTGTTGCAATGCTTGCTTTCCGGCTCCAGCCTGGTCTTGAGACCAAAGCGTCACGGCTGCGAGCATCACGGTGGACGCTCCGAGCTTTACTAGTCCCTTATTCACGAACCACCTCCTAAATTAAGCTGATCTTCTTCATTCGTCCGCCGTACGATACACCGAAAACCAACGTGGCAAGTTGAACTATCCACCGGTTCCGGAAAGCGAGCGGCAGGGCGATAGCGCTGGCAGTAGTTTGGTGCGCACAAGTGGGACCCGCCCTTGAGAACCTTACGTGGAATTCTTATGGCGGAATCATTGGGATCGTAGCTCGCTTCGAGTGCTGCGCCGCGAGGATTGTGTGGTATGCAACAGGCCTTCGGGCGTTCGCCAGGACGCGTGGGCTGATACCAGTCTGTTGTCCATTCCCACACGTTACCGATCATGTCGACCAAGCCATACCCGTTCGCAGGGAATGCGCCGACCGGCGAAGTGCGTTCGTATCCGTCGCTCCGCAAATTCTGCCATGGAAATTCGCCTTGCCAGGTGTTTGACATGTGGTGGCCATCCTGGTAAAGTTCGTCGCCCCAGGCATAGACCGCGCGATCAAGTCCTCCGCGAGCGGCAAATTCCCACTCCGCCTCGGTCGGCAGTTCCTTGCCGGCCCATTTCGCGTAAGCCTCCGCATCACGGTACGCCACATGCACGACCGGATGGTGTTCGAGTCGCTCAACCGAGCTATCCGGACCAAGCGGATGGCGCCAATCGGCGCCGAATACAAACTGCCACCATGTGCAAGCACTCAGGTCCACTCGTTTGCGAGGCTTAACGAAAACCAGTGAGCCCGCGTGAAGCATCTCGGGCAGGGCTCCTGGATAATCGGCCGCGTCTGGAGGAAGCTCGGCGAACGTTACGTATCCTGTTTCGTTCACGAATTTCTGAAAATCTTCGTTCGTTACCGGGGAGTAATCCATCCAGAACCCATCCACGCGCACCCGGTATTCAGGCGCTTCTTCCGGATAGTGGCTGTTAGAGCCCATCCAGAATACGCTACCGGGGATCCATTTCATGTCGGCAGACAATGCCTGGGTGGGTGGTGCCTCGGTCGTCAACAATCTTTTTGTGCTCGGCAACTCTTTACCTCAGATAGCTCGTTGCAGCGAGTCGGCATACATGCCACAACAACCGATTGCATGTCGGTATGAGCTGGATGGAGCTGGATGGGAGAGAAAAGATAACCAAGAGCACAACCGGCGATAAATCGCGCGCACCATTTGGCGGTCAGGTAAGTGATCATCCGACGCAACCGGCTTTTTATCGCGAAAGAGGAATCTCATCTGTTCCGTCATCGCGCCTTGTAGCACGTAAGACTTCCAATCTGGGCAACGGATTCTATTTTTATGAGGAGGAATCGCTACGAGCGCCAAAGTAACTTTCTGAATCGAGTTTCTAAACTTCGCCTTGCCAGAGACCGGGAGCCCGTCGACACATAGCTGCCTTGCGCCGGGAACCATTTAGCGCGGTTCCTTTTTTTCAGCCTTCAACCGACGCCGTTCTCTCCTATCTGATTTGTCGATTATCATTCCGAGTCGGGATCCACCGGGTCCTAACGTGTTACTCGTAGCGCGTGCGAATGCCGGTGCGGAAGCCCATGCAGCCGCTACTCCATCTCTAGCTAAATTCCCTCGGGACTCTCAGTGAGTTTGAGGTAGAAAGAGGTCCAGGATGGAGAACCCGACGATCAGCGCCTCACCGCGAGTTCTCCTTTGACACCGAATTGTGGCTGGACCGTACAATAAACTGAGCAAACACCGGCGGCTTAATGGGGAGCGTCAGTTGAGCCTCTGGGCCTAAACCGAGGGCTTGATCGTATATTCCGCGTTGAATCGGTCTGATATCGGTGCCCGTGTCCGCCGTGAGTTTTCGATAGTAGTAACCGGACCCGCCCAGATATAACCCGCCCTTCAAAAACTTCTTACCCAGGCCGTATTCGACCGTGAACATGTTTCCCGGCTTGATGTCCTGGCCGGACTTCCTTTGATTGCTCTCCCAGGTAGTCAGTAGAGAGGCGTTCAACGTCTTCGCTTGGTCCAGATGCAAGGTCGCGCCCAATTCAAATTGATTCTCGAAAAATCCAAGGCCTACGTTTGACAATGCGTCCGAGCTGTAATCGCCAGTCGGAGCATAGAATCCATAGCTAAACAGAATATCTGTTCTCGATTTGTTCCAGCCCAAGATCACGGGCTCGAAGAAAATATCTGATACGCCCGCCTTTGACGCGCTCCCGCTTGGCAAAAGATTATTTACTAGGCGCTGCTTTACGACTGGGACGATAAATGAGAAGCCCTAGTCGGCACCGAGGAATTTTGTCTTTGTTACGGCAGTTATGGCGGCAAGTAATGCCCGATCTCTTGAGCAACAGCGGACGCGCCAAGGGAAAGCAGTACGAAAACAGACAGCAATAAACGGAAAGACTTAAGATTCGTCAGCACCTGGGGCTCCGGCTGATCGAGATCACGTCGGTGTGCCAACTTAAGAGTTGATTAGACCTGTCTCGATTCAAAATCTGTAGACAGATCCCCATTTCCCTGATTCCCGTGAAATCCAAGGAGCAGACAAAGCTGGTACATCTCGAGCAGATCGGTGGCGGTTGCGAATCGGGCTGTGCCAATACCCGCTCCAGATTGCGATGGAAATTTCCTTCTGCAAAATTTGCGTAAGCGGGGTTGCCGGATTCGAGAATCGATTCATCTAAGCACGGATTAATACGCTCGAAAACAGCTTGACACACCCGAGAATGTAAGAGATGGCGATGTTACGTCAGCGCACTCTTCCCGGGTGTCGGCGAACAGGCAGTGTGGCCCGGCACCTGTCAACGCCTCTTCGGCTGGCCTATTCAGGTCGGATCTTGTGCAACTCCTCCTCGTGGGTGGATGTGTAACTGGATTTCGGCACGAAGTCCAACGGCGACCCAGGTTTGGTGAGTTCTTCTCTCTTGGTACTTGCCACGAACGCCTTGAGCAACCGGGCAAAGTGCTCGATCGTCCAGGTGTGAAGGTATTTCACGTTAAGGGGCTCGCGTTCCTTGGGGTCCACGTCAAGGTTGATGATATTCGGGGTGGGAAGAGTTAGAACCGGATCGGTCAAGTACATCTGCTTCCTAATTACACATTTGAAGTTGCGCCACTTGGCACCATAGAGCTGGTCGGCATTCCAGTAGAGAAAGCCTTCGCGATTGGATTCCTTTTGTTCTCCGGAGAGCCACGCCGACTGGTCGACACCATCCATTTCACGGTCGTCCGGTACCGATATGCCCGCCATCGCCGCCAGTGTCGTGAACCAATCAACGCAATGCATAATCTCGTTGCTGTGCACGCCGGAGGCGATTTTGCCCGGCCACCGCGCAATACACGGCGTGCGCAGCGATCCCTCCATCCCGGTGAAGTACGAGCCTTCCCAGAACCCCGCGGTTCCTCGGTCCAGCAGGATCTCCTCATTGCCGTTGTCTCCGGCAAATACAACAATAGTGTTCTGACGAATGCCAAGCTCATCGAGCTTATCCAGAATCCTGCCAAAATCGTCGTCAAGTTGTAGCAGGCAATCCGCCCAATCTCCATGTCCGCTCTTACCCTTGTACTCGGCACGCGGGGAAACCGGCAGATGCATCAATGTATGGTTGTGGTAGAGGAAGAAGGGCTTTCCGGACTTGGCGTTCTCTTCGATAAACAGGAGTGCGCGGCGGTTGTACTCCAGATCGAGTTTCTCCACCTTGAGCTCGAACGTGATCTTTTCTCGCTTGACCACTTTTTCACCTTTACGCCCTTCATACATGAACGCCTCAGGATCACGTCCCGGAACGTACCAAGGATCTTGGGACCAGAGAGCGCAGTCATATGAACCCGGAGGGCCGTACCATTGATCGAAACCGTGGTCGGTCGGCCAACGCCCGTCTTCTTCACCGATGTGCCACTTTCCCATGCATGCCGTGGCATAACCAGCCCCTGAGAAGAGGTCACCCATAGTGCGCTCCCAGGCCGTCAGGCCGCCAGGAATACCTGGTACGGTCGCCTTTGTATTTCCGGAGCGGATGGCATGGCGGCCGGTCATCAGTGCAGCCCGCGTGGGGGTGCACTGGGCCTCGGGCGCGAAGTTAAGCATTTTGAAGCTTTCATTGGCAAACTGATCGATGCGTGTAGTCTCAGCGCCGCGCAAAATGCCTCCGCCGTAGCACCCAAGCTCCCCATACCCCAGGTTGTCCACATGGAAATAGAGAACGTTCGGCTTACGGTCTTGTGCCATTTGTTGCTCCTTTTATTTGGCTGCTTTTGCTCCCTCCGCAGCAGGAGGCCCCGTTTAAGGCCTTTTAGGGCCTTTCAATAAGTGCCAGGCGCAGATATCCCGCTGCTGCCCGGAACCGCACAGCATCTTTCTTGTCGTCAAAGAGCGGGACTAAATCTTCCTTTATCGCCGGGTCGCTGCGTATTGAAGGGCGTGAACAGCGGCGGCCCGCACCGACCATTCCTTATCGGACAAAGCGGCCTTAATCGCATTCTGTGTCTCAGCGTCAGTCTCGTTCTCCAGCATTAACACTACAGAAGCGCGTGCGGATGCACCGGGATCGGAAAGGATTCCCTGAGCGGATGCCATGCCCAGTCCGAAGCCGGGTATGGGTACCGCGGCGGCTGCCACTGTCATGAAGAGCTTTGTGGGTGTTTGGAGCATTCGGAACGCACCCCGCTTCTGAGCGGTCACAAAACTGGAGGACGTTTTCGATTGGCCGGTCAGCATGGAAACGAGTGTCTCCTTACCGATTGGTTGCTTCAAACGGAATAGGGCCATGCTGGCGGCGAATCCGACCTCCGGCGCGGCGTCTTTGAGCGCCTTTTCCAGGGTCGGCGTAAGCGTTGGATCCTTGAAATCGCCCAGGCACGATACGACTGCCACCCGGACGGGCACGTCCTTGTCCTGCTCCAGCATAGTAGCCAACTGGGACGTGACTTTCTCGTGGGCCCCTACAAGACTGACGGCGAACACTGCTTCGCGCCGGGTATCGGGGTTCTTTTCCTCCACTGAACGGATTAAGATGTCTCTGGCGCGCTCTTGCGTTGCATCCAGGTTTTGCTGCCCGAAACAGATTGCGCTGCCAAGGAGAAGTGCACTGCATGCTTTAAGACGGCTTGTCGATCGAGTTTTCATCCTAGTCACAGCATTCTGGCGGTCCGATGAACAATCAGCCCAGCCTAAGCAGGTCAGTGAGTGTATCCTGCTGACTGCGACAGCTTCAGTGGTAGGTGCTGCCGCCCGCATCTTGGATTTGCCGAAGCACTGCATCCAGGTTGAATGACGCCGGTTTCTGCCGCGGTGGGAATTCCATGAATGCCCGGATCTGCTGCGCAACGAGATCCTGCATACCGTAGAGGAGATAGGCGTGCGAGATCACCCAGTCCCAGTAGGTATTTGAGTTTTCGTCGGCACGCTCGAAGGGATCGCGGCGCAGATTGAACATTTTCGGCGCCCGCAGCTTCACGAACGGCTCGAACCAACACATCAACTGACGGGCCCTCTGCTCCATAAGCACCAGTTTCCAGTCGCCCATACGAACTGCCAGGATTTCGCCGTCGTCGCTGATATAGAAAAAGAATTTGCGGGGGCTTTCCTTGGCTTCGCCGGTTAAGTAGGGAAGCAAGTTGTAGCCATCAATATGGACCTTGTAGGTCCTCTCTGTGACCTTGTGACCTTTTAGAAGCTTCTCCTTCGTGTCCGTTTCTCCCGCAGCAGCAAGGAACGTCGGCAGCCAGTCCTGATGGGAGGCGATGTCGTTCAGCACGAGGCCGGCTTTGATTCTGGCTGGCCATCGCACGAAGACAGGCACCCGCCAACCCCCCTCCCAATTGGTGTTTTTCTCGCTACGAAACGGAGTAATTCCGGCATCGGGCCAGGTATTGTAGTGAACGCCATTGTCGGTTGAATACATGACAATGGTGTCTTCGGCGATACCGAGTTCATCCAGCTTATTCAACATTCTGCCGATCAACTCGTCGTGGGCGACCATGGCATCGTTGTAGTCCCCCTGACCGCTCTTGCCTTTGTGCTGCTCGGCGCAATGGGTCCGGAAATGCATTCCGGTCGTGTTGTACCAAACAAAAAACGGCTTTCCTTCCGCGTGACTCTTGTCGATGAACTTGAGGGCGTGTTCGGTTACTTCTTCATCGATCGTTTCCATGCGCTTGCGGGTGAGGGGACCGGTATCTTCGATCTTCTGCCCACCCTTTCCATCTGCCCAGCAGTGGAGTACGCCTCTGGGTCCGAAGCGCTTCTTGAATTCCGGGTCCTTCGGATAATCTGAGTCTTCCGGCTCCTCCTCGGCATTGAGGTGATAGAGATTGCCGAAGAACTCGTCGAACCCGTGCACCGTGGGGAGGAACTCGTCTTTATCTCCAAAGTGATTCTTGCCGAACTGGCCATTTGCGTAACCCAGCGGCTTGAGCAGTTCCGTGATAGTTGGGTCCTCCGCCCGGATACCGACGTCCGCTCCCGGCATTCCAACCTTTGTCAGGCCAGCTCGGACCGGATTCTGACCGGTGATGAATGCAGCGCGCCCGGCGGTGCAACTTTGCTGGCCGTAGTAATCAGTGAAAGTCGCTCCTTCATTGCCGATGCGGTCGATGTTGGGAGTTCGATACCCCATCTGCCCCCGGTTGTTGTAGCTGATGTTCCACCAGCCGATGTCGTCACCCCAAAGGACAAGAATGTTCGGCTTGCCTGTTTTTGGCATCTCAATCTCCTCGATCTTTTCCTGAAATGCGCTTAGTCTGCGATGACGGGTTTAGGCCGGAGCTTTACCCGCCACCTGCAAGTCGTTGTCAACGCTAAACACGCCTGGCACCTGATTGGCCCGCATACCCGCCATGGCCAAGTCGGCATCTGAATCCACCACACCCGTTAAGGTCACGTTGCCGTTCTTTACGATGATGTGGATGGCGTGATAGCCGATAGGAGGATCGTTCGTGATCCCGCCCGCAGCACGTGCGACGGAAGGGCCGGGTCGTCTGCCGCGGTTCGCGGTGTACCGCTGCAGCGGTGCGTACCCATAGATGCTCGCGTAAACTGCAGCACGAATCCGGTCATCATTTTGAGAAACCGGCAACACTTCGATCTCATTCTGTACGGTGCCGACACCCTCGATCTTCTTTACCGATCTCTCGATACTTGATTTCAGGGTCGGGCGCGAGGCTTGGCCGCGGAGGATGACAGTATTGCCTTGAATACCGAAGTGGATGTTATCGAACACGCCGTACTGAGGCTGGGTAACTATCTGTTTGCGAACCTGCTTTGCCATGTTCAAGACGGCTTGCTGGTTAGCATCGGGAGTTGCCGTTTGTTCTTGTGGCGTAGCGAACGCGGTAACTGAGAGGATGCTTACAATGCCCGCGCTGATGACGACGTTTGCCATGTTCATACCGCGACCTTTCTAGCCCACAGATCCTTTTGCGGCCGAGATACCCTCCAGGTTCACGAGCTAGATGCGATAAGGCGCTCGTGGGCGTAAGAAATCGCGCCTGCAAAGCTGAGGAGGTCGGCCGTTAGGTTAGCAACCGACGGACAGTAGTCCATCGCTTGCTTGTGCATTTTCTACCGATAACTAACAGGCCACGGAATGCGCTCGCCGGCCACTCGTTGTTGGTGGAAGTAAGGATATGGGAGAGGAGTGTTACTTGCCTCGTCGAGTTTCTTGACTTGTTCCCCCGTCAAGTTCCAGCCGACTGCTCCCAAGTTCTGGCCTAACTGCTCTTCATTGCGAGCCCCCACAATGACCGAAGAAACCGTCGGGCGCTGTAACAGCCAATTGAGGGCAATCTGCGGCACTGTTTTGCCGGTTTCTTTCGCGATCTCATCGATGACATCGACAACCTGATAGATGTGCTCGTTCGGTACCGGCGGCGCCGCTTCGCCGGTCACGTGAAGACGGCTTTGATCGGGAAGCGGTTGCCCTCGACGAATCTTTCCCGTCAAACGGCCCCAACCCAAAGGACTCCAGATCAGCGCACCCACCTTTTGATCAACGCCGAGCGGCATCAATTCCCATTCAAAGTCGCGTCCGATCATCGAGTAGTAGACCTGTTGGCTCACATAGCGCGACCAGCCATACTTCTCCGAAACGGCGAGAGATTTCATCAGATGCCAACCCGAAAAATTCGAGCAGCCGATATAGCGAACTTTTCCGCTTCGAACCAGCTGGTCCAGCGCGCTCAGCGTTTCTTCTATTGGCGAGATCGCATCGAACCCGTGCAGTTGGTACAAGTCGATGTAGTCGGTGTTGAGACGCCGCAGACTCGCTTCGCAGGCTTGAATCAGATGATGTCGTGAATTGCCGAGATCATTGACACTGGGTCCCATACGAAAAGAAGCTTTGCTCGCCACCAGTACTTGATCGCGGCGGCCTTCGATCGCCTTGCCCAGGATCTCTTCCGATAATCCGTTCGAGTAAACGTTGGCTGTGTCGAACAGATTGACACCGGCTTCCAGACAGATATCGACGAGTCGTGTTGCTTCCTGAACGTCCGTCGTTCCCCATGCACGAAAAAATTCCGTGCCGCCTCCAAAAGTTGCTGTACCAAAACTGAGAGCGGGCACTTTCAAACCCGAATAACCGAGTTGTCGATATTCCATGGGGGTCAGATGACTGCCTCACAGTTCAAGTTTCGGTTCAAATGGAACAGCCTGCGGTTGCGGTTTTTGCGACGATAAGAGAACTGGACGAAGAACCCGAGGAGGTAGCAATCAGTTTGGGACGGATACTATCGGTCAACATCGGCAAGGCCAGGAATGTGATCGTTAGTGGACGTTCTGTCCGAACGGGTATCTTCAAAGCACCGGTCGACGGGCGTGTTGCGATCAAACGCACGAAGGTAGAGGGGGACGAAGTAGCTGATCTTCGCGTGCATGGAGGTCCTTATAAAGCGGTTTACCTTTATCCCAGCGAGCATTACGATTTCTGGAAAAAAGAACTCTCGTTGTCCGAGTTACCGTTTGGCTCCTTCGGCGAGAACCTTACAACCGAGGGGTTAAGAGAGAAAGCTGTTCACGTCGGAGATCAATTTCAGGTTGGATCTTCGGTCCTCCAAGTGACACAGCCAAGAATGCCCTGTTTCAAACTGGCGCTCCGGTTTGAACGCGCCGATATGGTGAAAAAGTTTTGGCAGAGCGAGCGGTCAGGAATCTACTTCTCGGTTGTGAAGGAAGGAGAAGTGGAACGCGGGAACACAATCGAAAAGATCGAAAGTGATCCGGAACAGGTAAGCATTGCCGAAGTAGTAGGGCTGTACAAGGGCACCGAATGGAGTTCCGATTTGTTGCAGCGGGCGCTTCGCTCACCGTTGTTCGGAAGCTGGAAGCGGGATATTCAATCGAGATTGACAGAGACGGAATAAGAAAAGAGCAAATTCTCCCCGCGAGTTAAGAACTTTTCCGAAGATCGTCGACAAAGTCTTTGGAACTATTTATGCCGGAGCTTGTGAAGAACGATCTATCGGTCAAGTCTTTCGCCGCGGAACCTGACGAAGTCGAAGGGAACTCAAAAGAACGCTATCTGATGATGGCACTGACGTCTCTGTTAGCCATCAATCTGGTCGTCATCTTCGGCGCCTTGACCTTCTACTATTTGTTAGTGCGAAGATGACGTCGAAGTGGTTCGCGCTTTGCCTTTAGCTTTTGTTTTTGATTTGCCTGTTGCATTGGTAGAGGTATCAGGCTTATCTGACCGCTTGTCCTTTGCGACATCCGGATTCTCGGTTCCGGGTTTCTGTTCCGGGACGTCATCCTTGTTCTTCGTCGAATGAGTGTCGGGTGTGGGGCGCTCTCCTTTGCCGACATCCGGATTGTCCGTTCCCGGCTTCTGTTTTGGCACATCTTGAGGGTCGCCGTGGGGAGACGACGGACTTGCCTGCTGGCCCGCAAAGCCCGAAACCGAGAGTACAAAAGCCAAAAGCAAAAGGCCGGCTGATCTTTTCATGGATTCTCTGCTTTGTTGACCAACGCTCGTCAGGATAGGTTTCCGTTCAGCAGTAAACGCCTTTAGAAACGCCTTCCCAAAACACGGTTGATTTTCGCCCACGAGTCGAGCCACAATACCGGAGTAGGCGAACAAATGGCGAACAGGACTCCTCTTTTCAACTCTGGTCAGCCTTGGCAATCCGCTTCCGCTCTTCGTCTGGTCAAGGCAGAACCCAAGTTCCCTGCTCTCTCTCTACCGTTGTTAAACGGCTTATTTCATAACGGTTTACAACGAGGATCCATCACGGAAGTTTCCGGACAAAGATCCTGTGGAAAAACGTCTGTCTGCCTGCACGTGCTGGCGGAAGCCACGGGGCAGGGCGAGATATGCGCGGTTGTCGATGCTTATGGAAGCTTTCATCCTGAATCGGCAGCAGATGCCGGCGTTGACCTCAGCCGTTTGCTCTGGATCAGGTGCAATGGCAATTCCGGACATGCTTTGCGCGCTGCCGATCTTCTGTTACATGCGGGGGGATTCAGCGTCGTTTGTCTCGATTTGTGCGACGTACCCGTCCGAGTGTTAAATCAAATTCCGCTTTCGTACTGGTATCGTTTCGGGCGCGCTATTGAAAACACGCCCACCACGCTGTTGCTTTGCAACACATTCCCCCAGGCAAAGTGCTCGACTGCACAAAATCTAGAGCTGAAAAATCAAGAAGTCCATTGGTCGGGTGAGCGACCTGCGGTTCTGCTATCAGGAATCGACACCCTAGGCGGTTACGCCAGGACTTTACGCAGCAGTACTCAAAGGCTTACGTTGCGGACGGCGGTGTAGGGAGATTGGGTTGTGTTTGTGTCCATTCACCTTCCGGACGGTCATTCTGCCGGCGAGGAACTGTTAAATCTTGGGCTGCAATTTGCTCCCGAAGTAGAACAAACTTCGACAGACACGATTGTTTTCTCCATTGCGCCGCTGCGAAGACTCCTGGGATCGCCGTACCAGATTGCTTCCGAAATATGCCGCTACGGAAATGAAAGAAAGCTCCAGGCCAATCTCGCCATTGCGGCCAATCCGGATACAGCCATTTTGTTGTCGCGCAATTTATCCGGTGTCACGCTCGTAACGCCGGGCGACGAAAAAAGCAAATTGGCCCCTCTTCCCGTTTCTGCTTTGTTTGACCACAATACTGCTTCCGATCCTCGTTTATTGGAGACTCTGGGACGTTGGGGAATCAAAACTTGCGGGGAACTTGCCGAACTGCCCGAAACAGGTATGGCTGAGCGAATGGGAAACGCCGGCGTTTACCTGCGAAGCTTGGCGGCAGGCAAAGTCCGCCGTCCATTACGGCTCTCTTCTTCCCCTACGAGCTACGAAGGAGGGATGGAGTTAGAGAACAGCGTCAGCCTTTTAGAACCGTTGTTGTTTCTCCTGGGGCGTGTTTTAGGCGATTTGTGCGACCGGTTGCGGGAACAGTCCATGGCCGCGCGGTTGCTATACGCAAAGTTTCGGCTCGAAGAGCAAAAAGAATATAACTGCGAATTGGAATTTCCCGTTCCTCTCGCCGAACATCAGACTTTATTAAAACTTCTGCAGTTGCATCTCGAGCGTCATCCCCCACCAGCGCCGATTATCGGATTTATCTTAAAACTTGAACCTGTAGCACCCAGGCGTTTACAAGGAGGCATTTTTCTTCCGCCCACGCCTGCGCCCGATAAGCTGCAAATTACGCTGGCCCGCATCGGCGGCATGGTCGGCAAAGAGAATGTAGGCTCTCCAGTTCTCTTAAACACGCATAGACCAGATGCATTTCAACTGAGGACACCCGCATTCAGTAACGAACTTACGCAATCTCCTCGCGCTCAAGAAGTAACTGAAGGACAGACTCTGCGCTTGGCGATCCGGCTATTTCGCCCTGCACTGAGCGCAAAAGTGAAATTGAACGATGCCGCTCCTCAAAAGCTGATGGCGAATGGCATTAAGGGTATTGTTCTTCGTTTTGCGGGTCCATGGAAGACCTCAGGGGAATGGTGGGCGTCTACGGCCTGGTCGCGAGAAGAATGGGATGTGGCTCTTGATGACGGTGCACTCTATCGCATTTATCAGGAAACGCAAACCCGTTCGTGGTTCGTGGAAGGCGTTTACGATTAACGTCCGCTTCTCCGAAAAAGGTGACTCAGCCCCTCTACTTTCTTCGTCCTTGTGTCGATATAAAGACAGATCCGCACATGGCAACCGACTTTCTCCGACTCGAAACAGCATGCGAGAACTTCCCCGAGCGGCGGCAGCAGCAATTCTCATTATTTTCCAGCGAAGACTTTCGCGCACACTTTCAGGAAATACGCCAAGCTGACCCTGCAAAGGCCATCCGCGCCTGCATCCTTTACCTCAGCGACAAGGGAGCTGATGACCTTGGCACACAGATGATTTCGTCGCTTGCCGCAGGCGATGACTACCTTTCGGCAGTACTCGATCCCGAGCTTCTGTCGCTCGAATCGGCTAAACGCGTTTGCATTCTTTTCCGCAGAACGGATCCATATTTTTTCTCTCATCTGTCCCGGCTCGCCTTTGAGACACAAACGCCACAGCCTCCAGCCTTCACGACCCGCGCATTGGCCATCCTGGATGAGCTAAGTAAAGACGACCCGATCGTTCCCTGGCTACGGCAGTTGACAACGCATCCGGATGAGCGCGTCCGTTCAAAGGCCGTGAAAGTCTTATGCCGGCTCCGTCCAAGCAAATCGACGATCGACTTGCATCTACAATCTGCAGACGCTCGTGTCCGGGCGAATGCAATCGAGGCACTCTGGCATACTCCTGGTAGCCACGCTGCCTCCATCTTCCACTCGGTATTGAACGATCCCCACCATCGTGTAGTTGCGAACGCTCTCGTAGGTCTCTATTACCGCAAGGATCGTAATGCCCTACAGATGATGATCAAGTTGACAGAGCATTCCTCGGCCATGTTCCGCGTCGCCATGGTTTGGGCTCTCGGAACTGTGGCGGACCGCCGAGCTGTTCCAACCCTCCAGAAGCTTCTGCACGATCCTTCTGATTCGGTCAAAGAGAAAGCTCAACGCATCCTGGCAACCTTCGGCCCCGAGCCAGGCGGCAGCGCACAACAAGACCCGACCGTTTCCCAGCCGTCTATATTGAACTGCTGCCCCGAAGCGCCGTACCAACAGGTCGCTTAGTGAGATATATTATATTACGTTCGAAATTCGTTAAGAAATTTTCAGGTTATATGTATCGTAAATCTACCCGATCCATCTATGCTATGGACAGCGTGAAAGGATTCTCCGATCTATGGCGACATTAAAAATCCGTGATTGGGCGGATGAATTTCGCATCGAGATCATTGGCCGATTCGCTGGTAGTTCTACAACGGAAGCTGCCAATGAATGGCAACGAGCCCTAAGCAAAGTATCATTACGGCGCGTCGTGGTGGATATCACTCGTTTGAGCGGATATGACACTGCCGGGCGTCAACTTCTTGCGCACATGCACAATCACGGCACGACGATTGCTGCTGGAACTCCCCTGTCACTGGTTTTCCTTCACGAGATAACCGATTCCCCCAAGTTGGATCCGGGGCTGGTTCTCGAGCCCGGCACGAGTAAAAAGTCTACCGATTCAGCACCCCAGCGCTTGAGAGCGCAAGCAGCCGGCGAATAACAAACTACTTAAATCCGGGAACTCCGATCTTCTCTGCCACATCCCACGCTGCAGAGCAATGGAGTTCCCTATTTTCTTATCCAGTGACACGAGCTTCAAAGTTTCGCGTCGACGCGCTGTTTTCTCTGCCCTGACGCTCTTCCCGGCCATTCGGAGCTTATGCGCTCAGGAGCAGGCCGCGCAGACCAAGCCGGACTTTTCAGCAGACGTCAAAGTGGTGAATGTATTCGTCACCGTACGCGACAAAGAGGGCAAGATTGTTCAGGGTCTGACAAAAGGTGACTTCACGCTGCTCGAAGACGGCCGGCCGCAAACCATCCAATATTTCTCCCGACAAAGTGACCTTCCATTGACGCTCGGGTTGTTAGTCGATACCAGCAGAAGTGAACAACGAATGCTAGGGAGCGAGAAAGAAGCAAGTCGAACTTTTCTCGAAAAAGTCTTACGTGAGGATCGGGACAAGGCCTTTCTCATCCACTTCGATCGTGAAATCGAGCTCATGCAGGATCTGACGACCTCTCGCGGCAAACTCGAACGAGCGCTCGACCTGTTGGACGTCGCTGCCAACGATCCACGGGGACAAAGTGGGAATGGAGGCGGACAGCGTGGCGGCGGCGTTTGGGGAGGCGGCGGCGGTTGGGGAGGCGGCGGCGGCTGGGGCGGCCACGGGGGAGGCGGTCAACCTCCGGGTGGAGGCCGGCATCGGTTCGGCGGAGGCACAGCTTTCTACGATGCGGTTTACCTCGCTGCAAACGATGTCTTGAAAACCCAAACGGGCCGGAAAGCAGTCATCATGTTGACGGATGGGGAAGACAACGCGAGCAAGATTTCTCTCCCGGAAGCCATCAGCACGGCCCAGCGTTCCGACACTCTTGCTTACTCCATTCGAATCGCTGACGAGCGAAGTACTGGCTTCTCCCCAGGCGGATTCGGCGGTTTTCCAGGCGGCCACGGCGGCATGGGCGGAGGCCGAGGCGCGGGCGGAGGCCGAGGGCCCGCTGCCGAACACGTCGACGGGAAAAAGGTACTCCAGGAAATTTCGGACAAAACCGGCGGTTCCTATCACGAGTATTCGAAAAAGAAGCCGCTTGACGAGATTTATGCCGAAATCGAAGAAGAACTGAGGAACCAGTACAGTCTCGGGTACTCTTCCGACCGACCCCAAACAGAAGCCGGATTCCGGAAAATAACGGTAAGGTTGCGCGACAAGAAATATCAGGTGCGAGCTCGCGAAGGCTATTACGCGGGAAACACGACCTGAGCTCGGCAGATGGGAATCGAGAATCGTAGCCTGTAGATGTGTCCGTCGATCGTACCCATCTCAGCTCTTTGGTGGACGACTACGACCGTCTCGGTAAGGGGACCGCGGTCATTACCATTCGGGGCTTACGAGAGCTTCGCACCTCGTATTCCGAGTTAGCCACGCTCGCACGCCGCTTCGCCCGGCATCTTGAGTCTGCGGGAGTGCACGGCGGAGACCGTGTCATCATTTGGGGCGAAAACAGCGCTGAGTGGATCGCCGCATTTTTCGGCTGTGTACTGCGTGCAGTGTTACCCGTCCCGCTGGATGCCGCCAGCCCTATCCCATTCGTCCGTCGCGTGATGGACGAGGTCTCACCGAAGCTGATCGCCGCCGATCGAGAGAAGCTGAACCGGTTGAGCGCCGCTGTTCCAGCCCTGCAGCTCGAAGACTTGCCCGAGCATCTTCCCCTCGAAACTCAGCTTGGCCCAATGGATCGTAGCCAGGCAGATCCTTTGCAGATCGTATTCACTTCGGGGACGACGGGCGATCCGAAGGGGATCGTTCATACCCATCGCAACGTTCTCGCGAGCTTGCGTCCGATTGAACAAGAGATGGGCAAATACCTCAAATACGAGCGGTTTTTCCATCCGATTCGCATTCTGCACACGCTTCCCCTCAGCCACGTGTTCGGTCAGTTCATGGGGCTCTGGATTCCTCCACTACTCGGAGCCGAAGTCCATTTCGAACATCGACTCGTTGCGTCCGAAATCATCGAAAGGATCCGCGCGCGGCGTATTTCTGTGTTGGCCGCAGTTCCCCGGGTTCTCGATCTGATGCAGGCGCATCTGCTCACGCGCTTTCCCGACCTTTCAGATCGGGTTGCAGCCGCAACGAAGTACAAGGCCTGGATGCGCTGGTGGCGTTTCCGGGACATCCACAACCTGTTTGGATTTAAGTTTTGGGCTTTCGTTTGTGGAGGCGCGTCCCTTGCCCCCGCAAGCGAAAGCTTCTGGAACTCGCTTGGCTTCGTTCTGATTCAAGGCTACGGAATGACAGAGACCGCGGCGCTCGTCAGCTTGAATCATCCATTCCGGTTGGCTCGCGGCACCATCGGCCAAGTGCTACCTGGGCGCGAAGTTCGTCTCGGCCCGGAAGGCGAAGTGCTCGTCAGGGGCGAGACGATTTCTAACACGGTGTGGCGCAACGGCCAATTGCAGAGCACTGAATCGGAGTGGCTCGATACCGGAGACCTTGGAGAGTTCGACCAGGCCGGTAACCTGCGGTTTCGGGGCCGAAAGAAAGATGTCATCGTCACATCCGCCGGCTTAAACATCTACCCGGAAGACCTGGAAGCCGCTCTGGTGCGACAGCCGGGAGTGAAGGCCTGTGCCGTGGTTGAGGTGATGGCCGAAGACGGTCCCGCGCCCTTCGCGGCCATCGCCGCAGGAAGTCCCGAGACGGCCCGCGCCGCAGTCGCCGGCGCCAATCGAGAGCTGGCCGATTTTCAACAGATTCGGCATTGGGCGAAATGGCCGGAGCCCGACCTGCCTCGGACGTCCACCGGGAAGGTGCTTCGCCGGGAGATTGCCCGGAGGATCAGCGAAGGAGAACTGGCGAACGGCACGGGTTCCGCGGAAGCCGGAGCGGTGCTGGACCTGGATAGCCTTGCGAGAGTACAACTGCAGGCACAGCTTGAAAATCAATACGGCATCTCGCTTGAAGACAGCGCCCTTCAAAGCGTAAAGACAACGGACGAGGTTCGGCGGTTGGTCGAACGTCAGGGTGTTTCGGTCGGCGGACAATCACGGGATCCTCATGTCTATCCCCGTTGGCCCTGGAGTCGCGCGATCCAAACCCTGCGATCCGCCTTCCTGCAACTGATAGCGATGCCGCTCGTCCGGGGCTTGGCAAAGCCGCGCGTTCACGTTGCTGTCAAGCGCTGGCCGGAGACTCCGATGCTGATCGTGGCGAACCACGTCACTTCCTACGACGCCCCGCTCATCCTCTACGCACTTCCGCGCAAAGTTCGAAGAAAGGTGGCCGTTGCCATGTCGGGCGAGATGATACTCGACTGGCGGTTTGCCCGAAACCAGGGCAACCGGTTCTTCAACCTGCTTGGACCCGCGGAGTATTGGGTCGTGACTGCGCTATTCAATGTCTTCCCTCTACCTCAGTTGAGCGGCTTCCGGCGCAGCTTTCGCCACGCCGGAGAAGCGGTGGATCACGGCTATAGCGTCATCATCTTCCCCGAGGGGCGTCGAGCGGACGACGAATCACCGCAGCCGTTTAAAAGCGGCGCAGGCTTGCTCTGGAAAGAACTCGGCACGCCTGCGTTGCCGGTCTGGTTAGAAGGTCTGGGCGAAATCAAAAGGACAAAAGGCCGTTGGTTTCGCGCAGGCAACATCACCATTCACGTCCGTGAAGTTCTGCCATTAGAATCTGACAAATCGCCGGGAGAGCTAACGGAGAGGCTACGGAGAGGCGTTTTGATGTCTGACAGTTCGCGCGCAGCAAAACACTTGAAGCTCAGTCCACCGCGCTGAGCCCTGCATGATTTAGGACCGCCGTGACAAGCCCATTGACATCGTGCGGGTCTGCTTCGGCGATCACTTTCAGCCCGTGCTTTCCAACAGCTTTCGATGTGACGGGACCAATGCTGGCGATCTTTACCTGCGCCAGAGTTCCCAAGTCAACGAGAGCAGCCAAGTGATCGACGGCAGAAGGACTCGCGAACAGAACCCAATCGGGGAGCGGCTGCCGGAACAGCAGAGACGCTCGATCGGCTGCTCCCTCCGGCAGGACGTTGCGATAGGCCTCAACCACGGTGACCATCGCCCCCCGTTTCTCAAGCTCTCGCGGAATCACATCCCGCGTCACTGCGGCGCTCGGAATGAGTATTCGCTTCCCGGCCAAGTTTTTCGGAGCGAAGGCGTCAGTCAAACTCTCGGCCACATATTTGTCGGGAACCAGGTGGACTTTGAAACCGTGACGTTCTGCGCTGTCGCTTGTTGCTCTGCCGATTGCAGCGACTTTGAAGCTCTGTTCTGACGACGGCCCAGTGTACGAGGCGAACGCGTCGACACTGTTCTGGCTGGTGAAGATAATCCAGTCGTAATCCATCGCGCGAGCTGTGGCCTCTTGCAAGGGCCGGGGGTCTGCTGGTGGGCCAATCGCAATCGTGGGCAGCAGAATGACATCTGCTCCCAGTTGCCGAAGCGGCGCGGCAAGCTCTTCCGCCTGATGCGCCGCTCGGGTCACAACGATTCGCAGCCCGTTCAGCGACGCCATCCCGACTTATAAATCTGCGCTGAGGATGGAACCCGCACCTGCGCGGAGCAACTCGCCGGCGAAAAGCGTTCCCACCTGTTCTGGATTGGACCGTGGGCCGATCATCTCCTTGCGCACCGCACGTCGGCCATCGAGAGACAGCACGGTTCCGCGAATGCAAAAGCTCTCGTCATCGGCTTCCGCGAACACTCCGACGGGCAGCTGACATCCGCCGCCGAGAGCCGCCAACACAGTTCGTTCGCAGCGTACACATGCGGCGGTCAGCTCGTGGTTCAGAACGCGGCAAACTTCAAGCGCCAGGTCTGAAGTTCTGGTCTGGATTGCCAACGCACCTTGGCCCGGCGCCGGGCAGATGTCGTCAGGGGAGATCATTTCGGCGATTTCCCGTTCCAATCCAAGGCGCCGCAGGCCAGCGGCGGCAAGCAGAATCGCGTCAAACTGACCTTCTTTCAACTTTCGGAGCCGCGTGTCGACGTTGCCTCTGATCGGCTGCACATTCAAATCTGGACGCAGATTGAGCAACTGTGCTCCTCGCCGCCCCGAGCTGGTGCCGACGCGTGCTCCCTGTTTCAGTTCACTGAGCGGAGAGCCAACGATTGCGTCCCTCGGATCCTCCCGCTCGGGTATGGCAGCAATCGTGAGTCCGTCCGGATTGTCGGTCGGCAGATCTTTCAGGCTATGCACAGCAAGATCGATGGTTCCCCTGAGCAACGCCTCTTCGATCTCCTTCGTAAACAGACCCTTGCCGCCCGCCTGGACAAGGGAGGCGGTCTGCAGATGGTCGCCAGTTGTTTTGATGACTTCGATTTGGGTACGAACTCCAAGTCCACCCAATCGCGAGGCGATGTAATTGGCTTGCCAGAGCGCAAGCTGCGAACCTCGTGACCCGATGATCAGCGTCTTCGCCGGAGAACTGACAGCTGACATGCGTAATCTAGCGATCCCCAAGGCGGAAGATTCTTCGGACGGCGTGGATCAGCTCGCCCTGCCTTGCGTGGTCGTCCGGCTGCTCTGCCGCGTGTCTGCGAATTTCGGAGATCGGCGCATGGGCAATCTTGTTCACGATACCCTTCGTGAGCGCTTCGATCGCCTCTTCCTGGCTTGCGGTCAGTGTGCCGAGACGACCGCGATAACGATCGAGCACGTCCCTGCGAATTGCTTCAAATTGTTCCTGAAGGCTGAGGATGGTCGGCGCCGCGCCGCGCTGCCTGAGCCGCGCTTCGAGACGTGTGACTTCTTCCTCAACGATGTTTTCTGCTTGCTGAGCAACTTCCCGGCGCGTTTGGAGATTCCGCTCCGCCAATCGTTGTAGATCGTCCAGATCGTAGACAAACACATGCTCGATGCTGTTCACTTCGGGCGCCACGTTTCGGGGCACAGCAATGTCGATCAGGAACATCGGCTGGTTCCTTCGAGTTTCAATGGCACGCCGCATCATCTGCGGTGTGACGACGCATTCGGGAGAACCCGAAGAGGCAATCACGATGTCCACTTCCGAAAGGCGCTGCGGAAACTGGTCGTAGGGAATCACCTTCCCCGCGAACAGAGCCGCCAATTCGGTTGCGCGTTCGGCCGTGCGATTCGTGATGTAGATCTCCGAAGCACCGGCTCTGAGAAGATGGCGGGCAGTTCCCTCCGACATCTTGCCCGCGCCAATGATGAGAACGCGCTTCTGGCTGAGCGAACCGAAGATTTCCCGCGCGAGTTCCACGGCCGCGTAACTGACAGATACTGCGCTCTGCCCGATCTCCGTCTCCGTGCGAATTCGTTTGGCAACGTTGAAGGCCCTGGTCAGAATCGCATCCAGAACACTCCCGATCGCGCCTTGTTCCTTGGCTTGTGAATACGCCTGTTTCAACTGCCCGAGGATCTGCGGTTCTCCGACGATCATGGAATCCAGGCTGGATGCCACGCGGAACAGATGGCGGATGGCTTCCCGCTCTTCAAACACGTAAAAGTGGGGACGTAGCGCGTCAAGACTAAGCCCAGGCCGCTCATTCAACATGCGGTGGAACAGCTGGTCGACGGTCATCCCGCCGTCCAAAGTAGCCGTCACCTCCACGCGGTTGCAGGTAGAGAGGATCAAAGCTTCCTTCGCTCCCCGGGCCTGAATGTCTAGAAGTGCAATAGGGATCTCCTCGCTCCGAAAGGCGAGCTGTTCCCTGACCTGCACCGGTGCCGTCCGGTGATTAATCCCCGCCAAAGCGAGCTTCATTTCGGCCAGACACTCCGGATTCCAAGGTGAGTCGCCCACGTGATGAGCGAACAACCAAGGACACTGACCGCGAGCCATGCAATTCGACGCCCACGCCAGCCGGCGGAAACGCGGAGAAAGATCATCGCCAGGTATAAGGCCCAGGTGAAAAGGAAAAAACCAATCTCGGGATTAAGGATCCAGGCGGTTCCATTTTCAATAAAGGCCCAAACGACACCCGTTACCGTTCCAACAGTGATGAACACGAATCCGGCGTTCATGGCCTGGGTGATAATCCGGTCGAGCGTCGCAAGTGGAGGAAGGCGGTTCGACGAGGGATCGAGACGCTTCCGCTTCAGTTGACGCTCCTGTAAGAGGTAGTAAACAGAGGCAACGGCAGCTATCAGCAGAGCCGCATAGCCAATCAGCACCGCCGTGATGTGGATCAGCAACCAGGCGTTCCGGATATGAGGGCTGCTCCACGTCGCAACTGGAAATTCCGTGGCGCCGATGAGTGTCATGAAGAACACGACAGGAAAGAGACAAACCCCAAATATTGCGACGCGGTAGAACGCGTAATAGATCAGAAACAGCACCGCAATCAGAAACGCGCAAAGCGAGCTGGTTTCGTAGAAATTATTTAGCGGGGCATGCCCGGTTTCGATTCGCAGTTCGACCAGCGACACCAGGTGGAGAACCGCGCCCGCTGCAAAGGCGACCAACGCGGGACTGAACAGCCGTGTGCCCCTCCCGAACAGATACAGGAGCGCGTAGACCAAGCCGAACGAATACAGCGCGGCCGCTGTGCGCAGCCAGATTACGCTCATAAACAGGGTTCGCTTCCAGTATAGGTGTTCTTAGGTAAGCAAACGCGTGCGAAGCCCCACACGTACGGCATCATTAAACGGTAGATGGTGGCCGAGAAGGACCACTTCAACCGTATGGAAGTCAAGGAGTTAAATAGATATTCATGAGCGATCCTTTACTTGGCAAACGTGCTCTGGTGACCGGAGCTTCAAAGGGAATTGGTCTCGCGATTGCACGGGCTTTCGCTGACAATGGCGCGAAGGTCGTCATCTGTGCCCGTCAGCAGGGCTCACTGGATCAGGCGATCGAGGCCCTGCGCAAGACAGCGAAAGGAATAGTGAGCGGCTACGCAGCCGACGTGAGCAAAAGTGCGGACGTTAGCCGCCTGTTCGAGTACACAGATAAGGACTTAGGCGGCCTCGACATTCTGGTGAACAACGCCGGCGTCGGCATCTTCCGCGCCGCGGCCGAACTGAGTGTCGAAGAGTGGGACCAGGTCATTGGAATCAACCTTTCGGGAGCCTTTTATTGCACGAGAGAAGCACTCTCAAGGTTTGAAAAGGCCCGCGGCGGCCGCATCATCAACATAAGCAGCCTGGCCGGGAAGAACCCCTTTGCCGGGGGGAGCGCCTACAATGCCTCGAAATTCGGGTTGAACGCACTCAGCGAGGCCACGATGCTCGACCACCGCCATGACGACGTGGCTGTGACCTATATTATGCCGGGTAGCGTGGCCACGCACTTTTCCGGGGAGGCCGGCGAGCGGGGAGCCGATTGGAAGATCGCGCCTGAAGATATAGCAGAAATCGTTCTCGGCGTTATCCGTTTGCCCAAAAGAACACTCGTCAGCCGAATTGAAGTGAGACCTTCTCGTCCACGAAAGGACTAAGGGAAAACCCCTAAATGTTCCTCTCGAAGGTTACCGGTAAAACGGCGATTCCGAACGGAGGAAACGGGAGCCCACGAGGTGGTCGAAGTTTGGCACACGATGTGCTCCTACTGAATACGTAATTCAGCAAGATTAAGGGGATTGATCTCGCACTGTTCAGGAGTGACGGGAATCTGGCGGAAAAAAAGGAAAGAAGGGTTAGCAGAAATGAGCCGGCTACGAAAAGTTCTCGACCCCACCAGAACGGGCAAAGATGCAGAGTCTTTGGAAAAGACCCTGCTCAATCTGGTGGTGGGCCAGGACGAAGCGGTCCAACAGATCGTAAACATTTATCAGATGCACGTAACGGGCTTATGTGCACCGGGGCGACCGATCGGCAACTTCCTTTTCTTAGGACCGACCGGTTCGGGCAAAACCCGAACGGTTGAAGCTACCGCTGAAGCTCTCGTCAATAACCCGCGTGCGGTGATTAAAATCGACTGCGCGGAATTCCAACACAGCCATGAGATCGCGAAGCTGATCGGCTCGCCTCCGGGGTACCTGGGCCATCGGGAAACCCACCCGCTGCTCAGCCAGGAAGTGATCAACCAGCACCACACTGAAACGGTAAAGGTCAGCTTTATCCTGTTCGACGAGATCGAAAAGGCGAGTGATGCGCTCTGGAACCTGCTTCTGGGCATTCTGGACAAGGCGACTCTGACGCTCGGAGACAACCGAAAGGTGGATTTCTCCCGAGCCATGATCTTCATGACCAGCAACCTGGGAGCTCACGAGATGAGCTCGCTCGTTTCACCCAAGCTGGGTTTCAGTAAGGCGCTCAACGATTCAGATCAGACTCTGAACGACGAGCAGATCTCGAAGAAGATGTCCCGCAGCGGTATTGAAGCGGCTCGGCGTAAATTCACGCCCGAGTTTATGAACCGTATCGATAAAACCGTCGTGTTCAAGCCTCTGGGACAGAACGAACTCCGCCGGATCCTTGATCTGGAACTCGGACAGGTGCAGCAGCGGATTATGCTCTCGCCCGCTGACAAAACTTTTGTTTTCACCGTTTCCGAAGCGGGCAAGAGTTACTTGCTCAGCGAAGGAACAGATATGAAATACGGGGCTCGACACCTCAAGCGCGCAATTGAGCGCTTCCTGGTTCACCCGCTCTCGAATCTGATGGCAACCAGTCAAGTCAGCGCAGGCGACTGGATCCAAGCCGATTTCGACCCCGAACAGCGTTGTTTACTCTTCACGAAAGAAGCTGAAGGATTAGAGGTTCACGCCATGGCCAGCATGATTGGCGAAAACTTCCGGATGCCTGCCGTGGCAGCGGCAACATCCAACCAGGTTGATCTCGCGAAGACCGTCTCCGCAGGAAAGTCCTCGAAGAAGTAAGCAACAGAGTTTAGTCGCTCAACAGAGCTGGAGAGCCGAAAGCCTCTCCAGCTCTTTTTTTTATCTAGATTGCCAGGTGAGTTCCGCCCATCAGGAACTTGTCCATATGGTGAGCGGCCTTCCGGCCTTCCGCAATGGCCCAAACGACTAGCGACTGCCCTCGTCGAATGTCACCGGCCGAGAAGATGCCGGACGCCGAGGTCATGTAACAGTCGTCGGTCTTCACGTTGCCCCGGCTGTCGAACTCAACGGGCAGTTGCTCAAGCAATCCGTTCCGAACCGGACCGGAAAAGCCAATTGCAATCAACACGAGATCCGCATCGAGGTAAAACTCGCTATTCGGTACACGCTCCAGAGCGGGTTTCGGCCCGACGCGCACACAGTGCAGCTTTTCGACATTGCCGTTTTCGTCGCCGCTGAAGTGGGTGGTGAGAACGCTCCATTCGCGGACTCCACCTTCCTCGTGCGCCGACTCTACCCGTAACTGAAGGGGCCACAGGGGCCAAGGTGTGCTTCCATGCCGGGTTTCGGGTGGCATTGCATGAATCTGAAGCTGATGAACCGACATCGCCTTTTGCCGGTGCGCCGTTCCCAGGCAATCGGCCCCGGTATCGCCGCCGCCGATAATGATGACGCGCTTACCAGCCGCACTGATCTCGTCAGCGCTGCTGATCCGATCCCCTGCAACACGCCTGTTTTGCTGGGTCAGATAATCCATTGCGTAGTGGATGCCCTTCAACTCACGCCCGGGGATCTCGAGATCTCGCGGCTTTTCCGCGCCGGTAGCTAGCAGGACGGCATCGTACTCACGCTGCAAGTCATCGCCTGTCACGTCCACCCCGGCGTGGACGCCCGTTCGAAACTGCACGCCTTCAGCGATCATCTGCTCCAGACGGCGGTCGATGATCGGCTTTTCCATTTTGAAATCGGGAATGCCATATCGGAGCAAACCGCCAATACGGTCGTGCCGTTCCAGAACAGTGACGGCGTGCCCGGCCCGGGCCAACTGTTGCGCGGCGGCGAGGCCTGCGGGTCCAGAACCCACAATGGCGATCTTCTTGCCCGTGTCACGGCGCGGGCGTTCCGGCAAAACCCAGCCTTCGGCGAACGCGTGGTCGATGATCTTTTGTTCAATCGGCTTGATGGAAACAGCAGGAGCGTTAATGCCGAGAACACAGGCCGCCTCACAGGGGGCGGGGCAAATACGGCCGGTGAACTCCGGAAAGTTATTGGTCGCGTGCAGCGTACGAATCGCCTCACGCCACCGGTCTTTCCAGACCATGTCGTTCCAGTCGGGGATGAAATTGTTCAGCGGGCATCCGGTGTGGCAGAACGGAACACCGCAATCCATACATCGCGCCGCCTGTTCCCTGGCTTTCGTGTCCGGGAACTCCTGATAGACCTCGAACCAATCATTCACCCGCTCAATGACGGGGCGGCGTTGGGGAGTTTCTCGCGGATATTCGAGAAAACCTGTTGTCTTTCCCATCTATCTGGCCCTCTCGCCGGCAGCAACGGCCATAGCGTTGGCAGGCTCGCGGATCGCAGGCATTTTCGCCGTCTTGTTTTCAACCGGCTTCGTCACACGTTTGAATTCGTGCGGGAACACCTTGGTAAATTGCGGCAGCGACTGAGGCCAGTTGGCGAGGATTCGCTTGGCAAGGGGGCTGCCCGTATAGCTGACGTGATGCCGGATCAAGTTCTCCAGAACCTCAATATCGTCTTTCTCAAAGAGCGGTTCCAGATCGACGGCCGCCTTATTGCATCGCACCTTGGCGAAATCGCCAAAGGGATCAAAGACATAAGCAATGCCACCGCTCATGCCGGCGGCAAAGTTCCGTCCGGTTTCTCCGAGAACCACAACCGTGCCGTTGGTCATGTATTCACACGCGTGGTCGCCAACGCCTTCTACGACCGCCGTGGCCCCCGAGTTTCGAACGGCAAAACGCTCGCCTGCAACACCGCTGAAGTATGCTTCGCCGCTCGTTGCACCGTACAGGGTTGTATTCCCGATCAGGATGTTTTCTTCAGGCGCAAAGGTAGACGCTCGGGGCGGAAAGACGACGATTTTCCCGCCAGAGAGGCCCTTGCCAACGTAGTCGTTTGCCTCACCTTCCAGCACCAGGGTGACGCCTTTGGTGAGAAATGCGCCAAAGCTCTGTCCGGCCGAACCGGAAAGGCAGATCTTCACCGTATCCTCCGGTAAGCCTTTGGAGCCGTGCTTCCTCGCGACGCGGCCGCTCAACATTGTCCCGACGGCTCGATTAACGTTGCGCACGCGCGCTTTGAACTCGACCGGCGTACCATTTTCGATCGCTTCTTCTGCCTCTCTGAGCAGTTGGTGATCGAGCGCCTCGCCTAATCCGTGATCTTGGCACTTCAATTGGCGGCGACCGACTCGTCCAGGAACTTGCGGGTTGTGAAGAATGGCGCTGAAGTCAAGTCCGCGCGCCTTCCAATGTTCAACGTCCGCCTTCATCTCGATCAGGTCTACACGGCCGATCATTTCGTTCATCGTCCGGAAGCCGAGCTTTGCCATCCAGTCACGCACCTGCTCAGCGATGAAGAAGAAGAAGTTCACGACGTTCTCGGGAGTACCCTGGAACTTCTTCCGCAATTCAGGATTTTGCGTCGCGATGCCAACCGGACACGTGTTCAGGTGGCACTTGCGCATCATGATGCAACCCATCGCGACAAGAGGTGCCGTCGAAAAGCCGAACTCTTCGGCGCCCAACAGTGCGGCGATGACCACATCGCGGCCGGTCTGGAGTTTTCCATCGACTTGTACCCGGATGCGGCTGCGCAGATCATTCATCACGAGGACCTGCTGCGTCTCCGCTAACCCGAGTTCCCACGGCACGCCGGCGTGCTTGATGGATGTGAGCGGCGAAGCGCCTGTGCCGCCATCGTAGCCGCTGATCAACACCACATCCGCGTGCGCCTTCGAAACGCCCGCGGCAACGGTCCCAACACCCACTTCGGCGACAAGTTTGACCGAGATGCGCGCGTCCGGATTAATGTTTTTCAGGTCGAAGATGAGCTGCGACAGATCCTCGATGGAGTAGATGTCGTGGTGAGGTGGAGGCGAGATCAGCCCCACGCCTGGAATCGAGTGACGCACTCGAGCGATCGTGGCGTCGATCTTATGACCGGGCAACTGGCCGCCCTCGCCGGGCTTTGCACCTTGTGCCACCTTGATCTGCAACTCGTCCGCATTGACGAGGTAGTGGGCCGTCACGCCAAAGCGTCCGGAGGCCACCTGCTTCACCGCACTCCGCCTCGAATCACCGTTCGGAAGAGGGATGAAGCGAGCTTCGTCTTCCCCGCCTTCACCCGTGTTCGAGCGGCCGCCGATGCGGTTCATCGCGATCGCAAGAGTCTCGTGAGCTTCAGCGCTGATCGAGCCGAACGACATGGCGCCGGTCGCGAAGCGCTTCACGATCTCAGTCGCGGGTTCTACTTCGTCCAGAGGAATCGGGCGAGGATTTGTTTTCAGCGTCATCAGCCCACGAAGCGTGGACAAGTTCGTGTTCTGCTCGTCGATTAGCCGGGCGTATTCCTCGAACGTCTCGTATTTTGCGGCTTGCACGGCGTGCTGCAACTTACTCACGGTCTGCGGGTTCAACAGATGATGCTCGCCGTGAACGCGGAACTGGTAATTGCCGCCAATGGTCAACTCCGGCTCTGACTCCGAGATGGGGCGGAACGCAAAACTGTGCTTCGCAATAGCTTCATCCGCGAGTACATCAAGCCCGACACCCTCGATGCGCGATGCAGTTCCCGTGAAGTACTGGTCGACGAGTGCCTGATTGAGGCCTACAGCTTCGAATACTTGAGCGCCGCGGTAACTCTGCAGGGTCGAAATGCCCATTTTCGAGAAGACCTTCAGCAAGCCCTTGTTCACGGCTTTGACGTAGTTTTTTACCGCAGTTTCCGGAGTGACATCCGGCTTCAGATCCCCGCTGGTCGCGAGTTCTTCGATGGTTTCGATCGCCAGATATGGGTTCACCGCGCTGGCGCCATACCCGATTAAGAGGCAATAGTGCATCACCTCGCGGGGCTCGCCCGATTCAATAATCAGAGCCACACCGGTGCGTGTACCTTCGCGTGCCAAGTGGTTGTGCACGGCCGTCAAGGCAAGCAAAGACGGAATGGGTGCATACTCCTCGTCGACGCCACGGTCGGACAGAATCAGCAGGCTGTAACCGGCTTTGATCTGCAGCGATGCGCGACGGCACAAGCCGTCGAGCGCGCGCCGTAGCCCCACTTCGCCCTCGTGCACTTTGAATGTGGTCGACAGGGTGGAAGCGAGCAAGTCTCCCCGGGATACACGCCGCAACTTCTCGAGTTCCCGGTTGGTCAGGATCGGTTGCGGCATTTTTAAGGTATGGCAATGCTCAGGCGTTTCGGCCAGCATGTTGCGTTCGGTTCCGATATAGCTGGTCAGAGACATCACCAGCTCCTCTCGAATCGGATCGATGGGCGGATTGGTTACCTGTGCAAAGAGCTGTTTAAAGTAGTTGAAGAGCAGCTGCGGCTTGTCTGAGAGACACGCAAGAGGCGTGTCGATACCCATGGAGCCGATCGCCTCTTCCCCGTTAGAAACCATGGGGGTGATGAGCGTCCGAACGTCTTCATCGGTGTACCCGAAGCAACGCTGCCGCATCAGGACGGTTTCATGATCGGATCCTTGTACGCGGGTCGGCTCCGGGAGGGATTCTAGCGTGATTTGATACGCTTTGAGCCACTCGGAGTAAGGTTGGCGCGATGCTAAGCCGGCCTTGATCTCGTCGTCTGGGACGATACGGCCCTGCTCGAGATCCACGAGCAGCATTTTGCCTGGCTGCAATCTTCCTTTTCTGGCAATCTCTTCCGGCTTGAACGGCAAAACTCCCGCTTCGGAGGCCATCACCAGATGACCGTCTTTGGTTTCGAGATAGCGCGCAGGCCGCAGACCATTGCGGTCGAGCGTGGCGCCAATCAGACGACCATCCGTGAACGCAACAGCCGCTGGTCCGTCCCATGGCTCCGTCAGAGATGCATGGTATTCGTAAAAGGCCCGCTTCTCCGGCGACATGGTCGTATCGGCATCCCAAGCTTCGGGAATGAGCATGGCCATGACGTGCGGAAGCGATCGCCCGGACATCGTCAACAATTCAACGGCATTGTCGAGAGCTGCGGAATCACTGATGCCCGGCTGAATCAACGGGAACAGCTTCGACATATCGTCGAACTTCGGCGACGACACCACGGACTGCCGGGCGTTCATCCAGTTCACGTTGCCACGCACCGTATTGATTTCGCCGTTGTGGCATAGATAACGGAACGGGTGCGCTAACTGCCACGTGGGGAATGTATTTGTCGAAAAACGCTGGTGGACTAGGCACAACGCGCTGGTTGTGTCCGGATCGAGCAGTTCGTTATAGAACTGGCCAATTTGATAGGCCAGCAGCAATCCTTTGTAGATGATCGTCTTTGACGAGAACGAGGGGATGTAGAACGTGTCGCGATCGCGGAGCTCGGAGCCTCTGATTTCCGCCTCGGCGCGTTTGCGTATGACGTAAAGCTTGCGTTCGAATTCGTCCGCGTCCATTCCTTCCGGACGTCGCACAAACAATTGTTCAATGTAGGGCTGAGAAGCTCGGGCGACCCTGCCGATCGCGTCCACATCGACGGGTATATCGCGCCAACCCAGTACCGTTAGGCCTTCGTCGCGGGTGATTTTTTCAAGCACGCCCTCACAGGCCAACCGCCCCTGCCGTTCCACCGGCAGAAAGCACATAGCAACGCCGTAATCGCCGGCTTTCGCGGGGAGGTCAAAGCCGAAATTCGGGGTTTCCTTCGCAAAGAACTGATGCGGTATCTGAATGAGAATTCCGGCGCCGTCTCCCGTTTCCTCGTCGCAACCGCAGGCGCCGCGATGCTCCAGGCTCGTCAGGATCTCCAAACCCTTCAGGACAATGTCGTGCGACGCCTTCCCGGCGATGTTAACGATGAATCCCAAGCCACATGCATCATGTTCTTGGGAAGGATGATAAAGGCCTTGAGGAGCTGGGAAATTTGACATGGTATCGACCGGAGACACTACAAGCTAGCTCTTCGGACTTGGAAGGGATATCAGGAGTATAGCGCAATTTCGGACTATCCAGATCATCGAAACTACAGGTTAACAATATCGGAATTACTTATGATAGAGTGCGAAAGAGTGACCCTAGCAAATCTACGCCTCATCAGGGACGTGGCGCATTGTCAAAGTATTAGTAAGGCCGCTCGTCTTAGTGCAATGAGCCAGTCGGCCGTCAGTCAGGCGGTTCGGGAAATCGAGCGCGAGATCAGCGTTGAGCTTTTTGACCGAAGCACCCGCCCCCTTACAGTTACCCCGGCGGGCAAGCTGTACGTTGATTACTGCCGGGATGTTCTTCGAAAACAGGAAGAGCTGGAAGCGAATCTAAAAAAGCTAAAGATGGAGACGGACGGCCGGGTCCGCCTCGCTGCAATTTATTCTATTGCTCTTTCGGAGATGTCGGAGATCGAGGCCAAGTTTGCTACTGCTTTTCCCGAAGCACATCTCGATGTGGCGTACCTTCGACCCGAGCGAGTCTGGGCTGCGGTCGAAAACGATCAAGCCGACCTTGGAATCGTGAGCTATGCGGAGTCCTCACGCGATGTGATCGCCCTGCCTTGGCGCGACGAGGAGATGGTCGTCGCCGTGGCCCCGGATCATGTGTTAGCCACACTCCAAAATGTCTCCGCCGAGGACCTGGAAGGTGCGGTGTTTGTGGGCTTTGACGAAGACCTTCCCATCCAGAGCCAAATCGAAAGGTACTTCCGCGATCACCGTGTCACAGTGGACACAACTCTGCGCTTTGACAATCTCGTAATGATCAAGCAGGCGGTCGCGCACGGGGCCGGCATTAGCATTATGCCGAAACGGGTGATGCGGGAGGATATCGCCGCAAACCGGTTAGTGGCGCTGCCGTTCGACCCGCCGGAGCTCTTCCGGCCTGTGCGGATCATTCATCGACGGCGGAAAGCCCTGAACCAAATCGCGGGTGGCCTTTTAGAATTGCTGCTTAAGGGTCACGCCCAGCTCGCCTGACGGGCGTTATACTCGCAAGGGTCACAGCATGGCAGACCCTTATTACCGCGAACGTCTCATCGAGCAGTCGAACCCTCCACGGCGCCGCGGTCTGTTCTACATCGCCGCTCTGCTGCTTCTGCTACTCCTTGGTTCGCGATATCTCGCTTCATTACTGATCGATTACTCCTGGTGGTCGGAGATGGGCCAGACGGACACCTGGTTCGATCTGTATCTGTACGGAACCGGGCCCGTGATCCTCGCCTTCCTCCTATTCGCCGGAGCTTTCTGGACTGCCTTTCGACTAGGCATTCGGTCTTCTGGAAGGCGTCCACTGTTTGGAGTTGTTTCCCGCTCACTGTTGTCGAAGCTTGCCCTGCTCGCGATCGTGGTCCTCGCCTTCCTCCTGGCGAATATCACGGTGAATAGTTGGGCCGTGGTTCGCTTTTTTGGCGGCCTCCGCCTCCCAGCCTCGGCCGGGCAATTTGTCGATCCCATCTTTAACCATTCCCTGCCCTTCTACTTCTTCAGCTTGCCGTTCTACGAAACGCTTCTGCGGGTGGTGTTGGTTGGCGCAGTATTCTCACTGATCATTTATGGATTAGCTTCGAACGCGGAGAATTTGAGTAACCGGCTGTCCAGCCTGGGCACCCCTTCGACGTTTGATTTCGAGCGCATCTCCGTAGGCGAGTTCTTCCGTTCTCAGTTCGTGCGGCTCGTCACTGCTGTATTCCTGTTGGGCCTGGCTGTCCATTACTTTCTGGACCGCTACAACATGCTGCTAGACGACCACGGCACTTATCTGGTTGGTGTGGATTGGGTCGCTGATCACATTGCCTTACCACTTCAGTGGCTCTTAATCGTTGGATCGATCGTTGCTGCCGGACTCGTGTTCGCGCGGCGCGCTAAGTGGGCAGTCGCTCTGCTTTTACTCCTGCCCGTTCGCTACGTCGTGCCTTCTCTTATGACGGGAGTCTACGTGCGTCCGAATGAGCTTACGCTCGAGCGCCCTTACATCCAGCATCATATTCATGCGACACGCTCGGCCTATGGCTTAGAAGGACGTGTGACGGAGACTCGGCTCGACGCGAAGGCCGACGTCCCGATCGACTACGCAAAGCACAAAGCAACTCTCGATAACGTGCGGCTATGGGATTGGCGTGCTTTTCACGACACCGTATCTCAAATACAACCACTTCGTCCTTACGTTTATCTGGACACGGACGTCGATCGTTACACAATCGACGGACAGATCCGGCAGGTACTTGTTTCTCCGCGCGAGCTGGATATCAGGCAGTTAGGCGAGGCGCGAAACCGGTGGATCAATCCCCACCTGATTTACACGCACGGCTACGGCATGGTGATGGCGGAAGCAAACCGTATCACACCTGATGGTCTCCCCGTGTTGTTTGTTCAGGATGCACCTCCGGTCGTGAACACGAAGAGCCTTCGCTTTACGAAACCGGAGATCTATTACGGCGAAGTGGCGCATGAACCTGTATTCGTCGATACACGGCAGCAGGAGTTTAATTATCCCTCCGGCGCTCAGCAGTCCGTCAGCACTACCTATCGCGGCAGCGGCGGTTTCCGTGTCACGCCACTCGTCCGTCTTGCTGCCGCCCTCAACTACGGCGACGCAAACATCCTGCTCACCAGCTACCTCAATGAAAACAGCCGTGTCATGATCCATCGGGCGATCGCCGATCGTTTATCGAATTTGGCAGCATTCGTGACGTGGGATTCAGATCCGTATCTCGTTTTATCGAAAACCGGCGAGTTGATCTGGATCGTTGACGGCTTTATGACGTCCGATGCTCACCCGTATTCCCGTGAATTAAATTTGACGGATCAACGGTCAGCCAATTACATCCGCAACTCAGTCAAGGCTACGGTGAACGCTTACACAGGCGCCACCAACCTGTACACCTTCGATTCGAGCGACGTATTGCTCCAGGCCTATTGGAGGCTTTTTCCCAAGCTGTTCAAGCCGGTTTCCGCTATGCCTTCCGACATCCGGGCACACGCACGTTATCCCGAAACTTTGTTTCGCGCGCAAGCGGAGATCTACCGGACCTTCCACATGCAGGACCCGGAGAGCTTTTATAATCGGGCGGATCTTTGGGATTTGGCTCGGACCGAGACTCATCAAGGCGGCGACGGCGGCGGGGCCGGATCAGTTCAACCGACTTACGTTGTTGCCACCTTGCCGGGCGATACGAGTGCTGAATTTTTACTGATCACTCCCTTCACTCCGGCCAACAAAGACAATCTGATTGGCTTTATGGCGGCACGATGCGACGGCGAGCATCTGGGCGAACTCGTGTTTGAACAACTATCCAAACAGAACATCATCTTCGGTCCTATGCAGATCGACGCGCGCATCAATCAGGACCAGAACATCTCGCGCGACCTGACCCTTTGGAGTCAGCACGGCTCGCAAGTGCTGCGCGGGCAGACTCTGGTTTTGCCGATTGAAAACAGCTTCCTGTATGTCGCAACCATCTATCTTCAATCGAATCAGGCCAGCATGCCGCAACTCAAGAAGGTGGCGCTGGCTATGGGAAATCAGCTCGCGTACGAAGATACGTATGAACTCGCCCTTACGAAACTGATAAAAGCGTTGGGTGGTACTGAGGCGCCGACCGCGAACCATGAAGTACAGAGCGTAAGTTCGTCGGCTCAACCGGAAACGAATGCCACGAACGTTAGCGGACCAACTGCGCCGGTTTCGAGCGAGGCGCTCAGAAAGCTACAGAGCGTCCGTGATCATCTGCAGAGGTATCGCGAGTTGAGCTCGCAAGGGAAATGGGCCGAAGCCGGAAAAGAACTGGACGAGATCCAGCAAGTAGTGCAGAAGTAAATCCTGCAACCGCTTAGGACAGCACCGGTTCGCCGACACCGTATCTCTGAGCAACGTAGTTATCGAGGATCTCGCGGAATTCGGCAACGATGCTGTCGCCACGAAGGGTCGTCGATAGTTTTCCGTCCACGTAAACGGGAGCGACAGGAGTCTCAAACGTGCCGGGCAACGAGATTCCGATGTTGGCGTGTTTCGATTCGCCCGGGCCGTTCACGATGCAGCCCATGACAGCTACCTTCATCTCTTCGACACCCGAGTACTTTTCACGCCAGACCGGCATCTGTTCCCGCAGATAGGTTTGGATCTGGTCCGCCATGTCCTGGAAAAACGTGCTCGTCGTCCGGCCACACCCCGGGCACGCGGCGACTTGCGGCGTGAAGCTGCGAAGGTTTAGCGATTGCAGCACCTGTTGACAAACGATGACTTCTTCGGAGCGGTCGCCGTTCGGAAGCGGGGTTAGCGAAGCGCGTATCGTGTCGCCGATGCCCTGTTGGAGGAGCACGGACAGAGCGGCCGTCGTGGCCACGATTCCCTTCGAACCGAGTCCGGCCTCCGTCAGGCCAACGTGGAGCGGATAATCACACCGCGCCGCCAACATCTGATAACAGTCGATCAGATCTTGAACGTTGCTCACTTTAGCGCTCAGAACGATTTTGTCGTGCGCTAATCCGAAACGCTCCGCATTTTCGGCACTTCGGATCGCACTCTCGACGATGGCTCGTTTCGTGACATCCATTGCGTCCAGCGGTTCAGCGGAACGCGAATTCTCATCCATCATCCTGGTGAGCAGCGATGCGTCGAGCGACCCCCAGTTCACGCCAATACGGACGGGACGATCGTATTCGACCGCCGCTTCGATCATTGTCCGGAAATTGTCATCGTGCTTTTTGCCGATATCCACGTTTCCGGGATTGATGCGGTACTTTGCCAGCGCCCGTGCGCAGTCCGGGTACTTCTTGAGCAGGATGTGCCCGTTATAGTGAAAATCGCCGATAATCGGAACGTTCACACCGAAGAACCGAAGACTATCGACGATCTTCGGGACGGCTTGCGCCGCCTCTTCGGTATTGACGGTGACCCGAACAAGCTCGGAACCGGCACGTGCCAGCTCCATAATTTGGTTAACGGTCGCTGACGTGTCTGCCGTGTCGGTGTTAGTCATGGACTGCACGACAACGGGGTGGGAGCCGCCTACAAAAACTCCCCCGATGTTGACAGCCACCGATTTCCGGCGCGGCAAAGCGGGCATATACCTGAAGATCCTCCGAGAATCTTCATTTTAATCTACTTAACGATTTGGATCGAATTGCGGAAGATTGCCCTCGCCGTCGAACGTAAGCTCGAAGGGTTTGCCTGAATCGAAGCTTTTCCCGTCCAGGAGATTTTGTGTCACCCACATCCGATTGAGCTCGAGGGTATTGCGGAGCCGCACGACCGTTACTTCCTCGGGCCGAGTGCGACCAACGGAGCCGGCCAAGAGCTCAAGCGCTGCCTTGTCGTTCGGACACCGCAAAGGCGTTTTAATCACATTCAGATTTGATGCGGTAAGGCCGTTGATATTGGTGGCGTGCCAATCGATCTTGTCGTATAGACGTTGCGAAATGACGTCTGCCATTCCGATGCCGTTCGCGTTCCCTGCCGTCGTCTCACTCAGATCTCGTAAGTAGATGCGGCGGATTCGGGGAGCCCAGGACCAGGGATTCACGTTTCCGTGCGTATGACGATTGACAACCTTGCTGTCCATGCCGGTCCCGCTGATTTCCTTCCCGATCTCGTCGACAACCAGGACGTCGACGTCGTCGAACGGGACGCGCGGCATCCACGAGCGCGCCAGCCGCAGCAGTTCCTCTTCGCCCTTTTCAATTTCGTTTGCAGCCAGGGCGGAGACCCTGGCGGTTCCGTGGTTGGCGTCTTCCACAATGGCGAGACCGCCGATCACCTTCCCCGACCGCAGCACGTGGCGACCGACGGAAAGCACAATGGGCCCCAAGCCTTCGCGCGCAGCGTAGGTGTGGTACTTGCGCGCTCCGCATGCCTTTCCGAGCCCGATGGCGCACATCTTCATGAGCCCGCTCTCGACCGGCCCTTCGAAACTCGTGTGCCATTTAACGCGGTTGATGAGAAAGATCCCATCGCTCGCTGCGGCGATACTGTCGAGGCATGTATCGAACCCTTCGGGCGTTGTGCCAAAAGGAATGACCTCGAGCGAGCTGACGACCGGACAACCAACGGAAGCTTCCGTTATGCCGTAATGCTCGAGAACCCCGCGTTGCCCCTCGACGGTCGCACCTCCATGGCTGCCCATGGCCGGAATGATGAATGGATGAACACCATGTTCCCGAAAATAATTGACCGTGGCGCGGACGATATCCGCAATATTCGAAATGCCGCGGCTTCCGACACCGATCGCGATTCTTGATCCGGCAGGCAAATTACCCGCCAATCTCCGCGAGGAGAGTTCTTCACCGACTGCCCGAGCTACATCGTTGAGGGCATGGCTTTCGAACGACTGAGAGATGCTGACGAAGCTGGCGAATGACACGGGTAGAGCACCTAATCCTATTACGGACCTTTCCAATTTGCATACGACACATTGGTCCCGGTAGTTTGAATGATATTTATATCAGCCTCGGAAGGAGCTAGAACACTCTGATCGAGACAGCCCCTGTTCAACGGCTGCGTAGATCAAAACAAACTCAGTTGACCCTTCGTCTCCTGCTTTCGTTCACGTTTGTCATCCATAACCGTCCGACCGCCTAGGGAAGGCGAGATCGCGCGTTCGTGTTGGAGAACATCCTGAAATCTGGCCTCCGGGGCCGCGGCACTCTGTTCGACACGGCGAACCAGAGCATCCAGGCGTTTGAATCCATCGATCTTTTCGGACCGCCCTAGCTTGGCCGCATCTAAAGACCTGCGAAGGACGCCGAGGGAATCGTCGTACGTCTTGAGTGGAACCGGGAACGGATGGCCGTCCTTTCCGCCCAGGGCGAAGGAAAACCGGGCGGGGTCTGAAAAACGGGCCGGGGCTCCGTGCACCACTTCCGCGACAAGCGCAAGCGTCTGCAACGTTCGGGGGCCCAGGTTCTCGACCAGCAGCAACGACGCAAAATCTCGAAGCTGCTTTTCATAGCTGACTGCGAGCACTGCGCCAAGCCTCCTGAGATCCACATCGCGCATGCGCACCTCATGATGGCGGGGCATGGAAAGACTTCGAACCTCAGACACGGTCGTCGCCGGCTTTTCGCTGGCAATCTCCAGGATCGCGTTCTGGGCCGCATCGGCTCGCCGGTCCACGAGGTTTAAAATGACGCCCTCATTTGCGCCCACGATGGCCGTATGCGGCTCGCGAATGAAATCAGAGACCGCGGCCGAGTGCCAGTGGTAACGCCTTGCGAGCCCGCTCTGCTCGTTAAGGCCTTGCTGAACGATGGCCCACTCGCCGTTCGCGGCAACGACGAATCCGTGAAGATAGATCTGAAACCCGTCGACGATTGCATTGTTGTCGATTTTGGCTGCAAGCCGGCTGGTTCGCACCAGCTCGTTCCCGTTCAGGTTATTCGCCTGTGCCGCGTCCAGCAGTTCAGACGGGGTCTTCCGCGATTGCTTACCGCGCCCGCCACAGAAGCGCAGCCCAAGCTCGTGAGAACGCTTGTTCACGCCTCGCTTGAGCGCGCCGAGCACCGATGTCGTGATCCCGGATGAGTGCCAGTCCATTCCCATCACGGAACCGAGAGCCTGGAACCAGAACGGGTCGCTGAGGCGCGACAGGAACTCCGACGTTCCGTAGTGGTACACGATGCTCTCGGTGATCGCAGTACCGAGTTGCTCCATGCGCTGCGCAAGCCACGGAGGCACTCGCCCGCCATGCAACGGCAAATCTGCGAACCCGGATCGCTTCATCAGTCAGACGATCGGGCGTGGGCGAAACGGCGGAAGAAGCTGTTGTCCTTCCACGCTGGTGGTTGCGGTGCGTTGGCGACTCGAACCGCAAGATTGAGCAGAATGGCGTCAAACTGTGCCGCTGCGGCGCGATCAACCGGTTGATTCAGGTCGTCCGCAACGCCGTGATACCGGTTCGTATACCAGTCTTTGAAGATCTTCTCTTCTGGATCGCCAGGCACATAGCCGAACTTGAAGGCCACTGCTGGGACCCCTTCCTTCACGAAGCTGTATTGATCGCTGCGGATGAATCGATTGCGGTTCGGCTCCTTGTCTGCCTGTACCTTCACGCCGGCCGCTTGAGCTACCGCGCGGACGTCATCTCCCAATGTGGACTCGTTCAGGCCTTGCACCTCCAGCCATTTCAGCGGAAAGAGCGGAAGGAACATGTCCATGTTCAGGTCAGCGACTACTTTTCCTTTCACGGTTGGATGACCGGCAATAAATTCCGAACCCAGCTCTCCCTTCTCCTCACCCGTAACGGTCACGAACAGAATCGATCGCCCGATCGACTGCTTCGATTTCCCCAGCCGTTTCGCGATCTCGATCACCGAAGCAACGCCGGACGCGTCGTCCATAGCGCCGTTGTAAATGCCGTCTCCGTTCACCGGCTTCCCGGTTCCGATATGGTCCAGGTGGGCCGAAATAACCACGTACTGATCCTTCAGCTTGGGATCATTGCCGGCGCGAATGCCGACAACGTTCTTCGACTCAAGTGGTTCTGTCGTGACGTGAGTCACCGCCTTAATCTGGCAAGCGAGCTTAAAGTGTGGCAGCGGTTTCTGACCTTGCGCAGCACTGACAATCTCGGCGAAGGTGTGTCCGGAACCCGAGAACAGATCGTCGGCTTTCGCCGGATCCCAGGTCGCACTAAACTTCATGCCGTGTGTCGGGACGAGCGATGGGTCTGCCAAATTGACCCGGGGCCGTCCCCAAGCGGCGCCCTGTCGCGCCCAGGGTATCTCCATGTCCTTCGGGTTTGCAATAGAAATCATGCCAACCGCACCGGCTTCACGCAACGCATTCCACCGTTCCTTTTGCGACGAATAATGCGAACGCAAGTTGCCGTCGATGCTGCCCGGACCACCCATCAGAAAGGCGACGATAGCACCTTTGACATTCAAGCCTTGCATGTCATCAAAGTGCGCCTCAGGGATCCGTAATCCATATCCGGCGAATACGACTGGAGCCGTTAAGGAAGGAGCAGAATCGGGAGTGTAACCTAGTTGAGCCTCGCCTGGAATGGCAACGGGCGTCGTGCGGCCGCCGTGTTCGATCGCGATACTCGATTTTGCCGGGTCAAGAGAAATCTTCGTGAATTGCACGCGCTGGAAGTAGTTCCCTTCCCCGCCGGGCTGGAGCCCTGCACGCTCAAACTGTTCGGCAACATAGGCCGCCGCCTTCTCGAACCCGGGAGAGCCGACATCTCTACCGCCCATCTGATCGCTAGCGAGATATTCAACATGACTCCACCATTGCTTTCCCGCTTCATTCCAGTCTGTTGCCGCCACGGCGGTAGCGGCGCAAAGGACAGCGACGAAAAACCTCTTGCGCATGTTCAATTATCGCCGGGCCGGTCCGGCAAACAAGGAACCGGTTCTGGCTATTCTGTGACTGCATGGCAGCAAGCGAGGAGTATCGCTCCAGACGAAATCACTGGTTGCAGCGAAGGCAGGAGTCCGAGCGGCTGTTTATCCGGATCGGTAACGCCCGTCTCGTGCTGGGCATTACCGAAGGGATCCTGGCCTATCTTGTCTTCGGGCCCGGTCGCGTTCCGGCATTCTCACTCGCCATCCCGGTTGTCTTGTTCATCGTCCTCGCGGTCTGGCAATCGCGCGTCGTGCGTGAGCGCACCCTGGCGGATCGGGCGCTTAGCTTTTACGATCGTGGTCTCGCACGCCTCGATGACAAATGGGTGGGGTCAGGCAGTTCCGGCGAGCGGTTTCGCGACGGCTCACACGTGTATGCGGATGATCTGGATCTCTTCGGAAAGGGCAGTCTGTTCGAGCTGATCGCCGAGACACGTACTGCCGCAGCAGAACAGATGCTTGCCAGCTGGCTGCTTGCGTCCGCCACTTACGCGGAAGCTTTGGAACGCCAGGCTGCAGTCAAGGAGTTGCGAGACGGGGTTGGCCTTCGGGAGCATTTCGGTCTGTTGGGGCCGGACATACAGGCGGAGGTCAGTGTAGAAGCCGTTGCCAAGTGGGGGGAATCCCCTATTGTCCATTTTCCCTCGGTGCTCCGCCCCGTTTTCGCGGTATTCGCCTGCATCAGTGTCGCCCTGCTCGTGGCCTTCTTTGCCGGTCAGATCTCTCCCGTGCCATTAGTCGCTGCGGTGGCCATCGACGTTTCGATCGGGTTCGCGTTGCGCTCCAAAGTGCAACCAGTGTTGAATCACCTGGATGCGGTCAGCCACGGACTGCCGATCCTTTCTTTGGCCTTCGCACGTTTGGAACGGGAAAGCTTCGAGGCGCCGCTTCTGCAGAGGCTAATGTCCGAACTCCTCGCTGAACATACACCTGCTTCTGTCCGCGTTCGCCAGTTGGCACGTTGGGTCGACTGGCACGATTCTGCCGACCATGCCTTGATTCGAGCACTCCGGCCGCTCCTGTTTTGGGGCGAACAAATCGCAATGGGCGTCGAACGCTGGCGACGGCAGTCCGGTCCCCGTGTCGCTTCCTGGCTTCGAGCCTTGGCCGAGTTCGAGGCACTCTCGTCCCTTGCAGCCCTAAGCTTCGAGCGCCCAGGATGGTCCTTCCCTGAACTCCTTCCCGGGGCCGTTGCTACGTTCAGCGCGGAAGACCTGAAACATCCTCTGCTACCCCAAGCAAGAGCGGTCGGCAACGATGCGTCCTTAGGGCAAGAACTCCGATTGCTGATCGTCTCCGGGTCCAATATGTCTGGAAAGAGCACCTTCCTGCGTGCAATTGGACTCAACACGGCACTGGCATGGGCTGGAGGTCCGGTTTGTGCGAGGAGTATGCAAGTCTCATGCCTTCACCTTGGTGCTTCCATTCGGGTAACTGATTCCGTGCTCGACAATCGATCTCGCTTTTTCGCTGAGATCGTCAGGATAAAGCAGATTGTTGATCTCGCAAAGAGTTCCCAAACCGCTCTCTTTCTGTTAGATGAGCTTCTCAGTGGAACCAACTCTCATGACCGCCAGATTGGTGCTGCGGCGATTGTACGGAAACTGGTCGAGTTCGGTGCCATCGGCGTCATCACGACACATGACCTGGCTCTGGCGCACATCCAGGATGAACTGAATGGTTGTGCCGCGAACGCGCATTTTGACGATCAAATTTTGAATGGCGAAATCACCTTCGATTACCGGCTCCGGCCCGGCATCGTCACGCACAGCAACGCGCTGGAACTGATGCGCTCCGTCGGTTTGGACGTCTAAGCTATAGTCTGTGGGTGCAGGCGAAGCCGAGTTCCACTCTGGTGAAAAGAGATCTCGCCGCGATCGCGGATCCCAAACGCGCTGACTCGCTCTCCTGGTTTTTCAAAACGGGAAAAGGGCAATACGGCGAGGGTGATCGTTTCCTCGGAATCACGGTCCCTCAGCAAAGCAAAGTAGCGGTAAAGTATCGGGATCTCCCGTTGCAAGAGGTCGCGCGTTTGCTGAAGTCGCCGTTTCATGAGCACCGTTCAGTGGGTCTCGCTATCCTGGTCCTTCAGTTCACGAGGGGAACCGCAGAATCGCGCCACCGAATCTTCGATTTCTACTTGGCACACGCTCAGCGAGTGAACAACTGGGATCTGGTGGACGGTTCGGCCCCGTATATCGTCGGCCGATACTTGAACGACAAATCCCGGGACATTCTCTACCAATTGGCACGTTCCCCAAATCTGTGGGAACGTCGAATCGCGATTGTTTCTACTCTCTCCTTCGTTAAGGCGGGTGAACTGGATGATGCTTTCGGTATTTCGCAGATGCTGCTCGGAGACAAACACGACCTGATTCACAAGGCTGTCGGTTGGGTATTACGCGAGTGTGGGAAGATCTCCCGGTCGAGGCAGTTGGAATTCATAACCAGCCACTACGGGCAACTCCCGCGCACAGCACTTCGGTACGCCATTGAACATTTGCCGCCGCTCGAAAGGAAGCAAGTTCTGGCCGGAGATATGACGGGCGTGGGTGGGACTTCCAATAATAGAAAAAGCCCGTCTCGGCTGAACCGAAACCGGGCTTTACGTGGTGAACGAAAAGAATCTGATTAGGCTTTGGCCGTGGCTTGCACGCTGTGCTTCAAATCGCGAATCGTGTTGTGAGCTTCCTGCACACCGGCATACTGCTTCTGAATCAAAGTACCCACGTTTGCGGGCAACGTTGACGCCAATGCTTCTTTGTATGCCTTCATTGCTGCATCCTCACCCGATTCCGCCTCGTTGATTATGGCTCTGTCCTCGTCCCTTGCAAACGCCTCTTTCAGGTTCATCCATCCTCTATGCAAGGTCCCTGCGATGTGACCGCTCTGGGCCGGATCTCCGCCTAGTTCGGTTACCGCTGCGGACAATTCCTCAACGTAGCCCGCACGCTGGCTCGCATATTTAGAAAACAGAGACTTCAACGACGCATCCTTGGCTTTCTCTGCCGAATTACGAAACCCTTGTTCACCGTCTTTACACGTCTCAATTAGGCCGTTGAGAACACTGATTGCTGAGCTATAGGTATCTGTTGCCATGTTTTCTCCTGCTCTTTGGACTATGGCGGCCTAGAAAGATTTCGCATTTCTGAGGCGCGAAAGACGCCGCTCAGCCGTTCTTACGAACAAACGGGCCCGTGATACACGTCCATACTTATAAGTAGAAGTGTAGTTTCAGGCTCACTGAATTCAGGTTTCGAACATGGATCTCAACACACTAGGTATCGCAATGGGCTCTGCCTGGCTCTCCGGGATTAATCTCTATGCCACTGTATTAACACTCGGACTGCTGCAAAGATGGAACCTGGCGCATCTCCCTGGTGATCTGTCCGTGCTGAGCCACACGTGGGTGATCGCCACCGCGAGCTCGCTCTTTGCAGTGCAATTCATTGCAGACAAGATCCCCGCCGTGGATTCTGTATGGGACATCATTCACACATTCATTCGCGTGCCCGCGGGCGCAATACTTGCAGCTACAGCATTTGCTAATTTTAGCCCCGAAGTCCGCTTGATGGCTCTGCTAATCGGCGGTGGGATTGCGCTCTCGTCTCATGGCGCAAAAACTGCGACTCGATTGGCGGCGAACACCTCGCCGGAGCCCGTATCAAACGTGATGTTGAGTCTGGCCGGCGATGGCCTGAGCGTCGGCGGATCAGTCCTGGCGGTCTCTCATCCGGTTTTGTTCGTCGCGATTGTCGGCGTGGCAGTTGTCGGCTCCCTGCTACTCTGCCGCTGGATCTATTGCTCTCTCAAGCGTGTTTTCCTCCGCCAGCCGAGACGTCGGACTACTTTCGATTCGGCTACGTGGTAGAACATCGCGGGATCCCGGACAATGTTCCTATGAAAGCGAAACTACTTCTCTTCCTTACTCCGCTTCTATGTTTAAGTCTTCTGCGGACGAAGGCAGGCCAGGAACAAAGATCTGAATCTGTCACCGTGACCGGCGCCCTCAGAAGCCCATTAACGGTCTCCACGAGAGATCTTTCCACAATGCCGCGGGCCGAAGCGACGGTGAATGACCATGGCAAGTCCGTCCGTTACGAAGGCGTGCCGGTCTCCGAGATCTTGAAGAAAGCCGGCGCACCCATGGGAGATGACTTGCACGGCAAAGCGCTCGCCAGCTATGTTCTTGCGGAAGGAAGAGACGGATATCAGGTGCTGTACTCGATGGCGGAGTTGGACCCGGCCTTAACACAAGCGAAAGTACTTCTCGCAGACAGAATGGACGGGAAACCGCTTCCGGATTCGGTCGGTCCCTTTCGGCTTATCGCCCCTGAAGACAAAAAGCTGCCTCGTTCCGTGAGAATGCTCGAAAAATTAGAGCTCGTCCGGCTACAGCCCTGAGCGGCTCTACTGCGTTTCGATTTTGGCCGGCATCAGCATGGGAGAGCAGCACGGCTTTTGCACCGGCCGAAATTCCATCAATTCCGCCCGCGTAAGATTCGGGTCATACAGATTGAGTTGCCACTTGCCATCAACCCCGATCTTTGGCGGCTGTGCTGGGGTGTAGCCGCGCCCAGAAACCTCCTTTGCCGCCGGGTGGATATCGGGCACACCTAACGCCAGATGGTGCATGACTCCCCGCGTCTTGGGACTCGGATTGTTCACGTTCAACATGTACTCCAGCCAGTCGCTTCCATCCGGCACTCTCATATCGACATAATCCACGCGATCTTCTGTCCTGCCGCCGGACCACATCACTTGAAAGCCCAGGATGTCTCGATAGAACGCGTCGCTCGCCGCTCGATCGTGAATGATCAGACCCACGTGGATGATTCGCTTCGAGAGTCTCGAGTCGGGAAGCAGCTTGCCGAGCTGCCGGGTTTGCACCGATCCAGGCATGTACTGTACGAATTCAATCTCGTGATTTTCCGGATCTTTCATCCGGAAGCTTAGGTTTCCCTCGGAATCGTGCGCCACCGTCGCGGGCACCTTGACATTGCGGCCGGCGAGATAGCGAAGGAGCTTCGCCGCATCCTTCGTCTCGAACGCAATGTGAACGAGACGGTCCTGTTCGTCCGATTTCAAATCCGGTAGGATCTCGATGTACTGATGGTCGTTGACTTTGAAGAACTTGACCGACGGCCCTGCTTCCGGTTTAGGCGCTTGAAAGCTGGCATAGCCCAAAACATGATGGTAGAACTGTTCCGAAGCCGCGGCATCATTGGTCTGGAGGGCGATGTGCGCGACCCCCACGATAGGTGGGCGGGCGTCATCGGCGCCATACAACGCGGCGGCGATCGTCAGACAAGAAAGAAGGGATAGCTTGGATCCCAGGCGCTTCATCGTTTACTTACCCTCCTCGATGCTTACGTTTGAGAAGACAGCGGTTTCGAGCGTGCTCGCAACGTGTGAGCAAACGCCGAGACCAACATAAACGGGATCCTTTAGGCTGATGTATTCGACAGGATCAGACGCCTTCAGCTCCCCATTTGGCTTTCCGGAATACATTCTGAACTGGCTTCCTCGCCTGACGAGCCGCACGCGAACCGGCTGCTCCGTTTGGGTAAAGATCTGGTACGTGCGTTCGTTCTCAACTCCACGAAACTGGAGCGAAGTGAGCCCATTTCCATGAACAGCCACATCGGCGTATGCCGACCCGCGCTCAAGACTTTGCCGGACCAGCAGCACCGCTTTGCGATGTTCCGCTGTGCTGGTCCCGACAAATTGCACGTCGGCAGTGAGCGTAACATTTCCCGAGACCTTCTTCCAAACGAAATAAAAGTCATCCGCCGTGTCCCACATGTTGTTACCTCCGCCGGTGATCCGGTACTCGCCGGTTGCCGGATTGAATTGTGCTTTGCAGCCCGGCGGTGTAGTTCCGACACTACTTGCGTTTGTAAAGATGCCCAATTCTCCCGATTGGAAGAAGTGGGCGCCTGCGGATAATGTAAAAACCGTCGCGAGAATGAGCGCGTGAAGAACGAGTTTCCTGGTCCGGATCATCATTAGCTTGTCTTCTTTTCGTGAGAGCGTTCCGCCGATAGGCTAGGAGCATGATATTCGAAACGACTGGAACATAGGAGCCCAAATGAAAGTGCAAGCGCTAAACAACCCGCCGGTAGTGGGCTTCTTGCATGAGCCCGACCGCAATACAATCGGCGGGCTGGTTGTCACTCACGGCGCCGGTGCGAACTGCGGTTCCGCATTACTCGTCAATATCGCAACGCATTTAGCCAGTCTTGGCTGGGCCGTACTCCGATGTGATCTGCCTTTTCGCCAGAAGCGAAAACTTGGGCCGCCATCACCGGCACAGGCTCCAGCGGACCAGGACGGATTGCGAGCCGCTCTTCGGGACATGCGTTCGAGGATCGGAGCGGAGGTTTACTTAGGCGGGCACTCGTATGGAGGTCGACAGGCAAGCATTGTCGCCGCCGAAGACGGAAGTGACGTGCCTGGTCTGTTTCTGCTTTCTTATCCGCTACATCCCCCAGCCAAACCGGCGCAACTGCGAACAGCTCATTTCAAAAATATTCAGACATCTTGCCTTTTCGTTCACGGCACATCTGACCCGTTCGGTTCACCAGATGAGATGAGAACGGCAATCGGACTCATCCCGGCCCAAACCCAATTGATAAGCCTGGACGGTTTGGGCCACGATCTTGGCAAAGGAAAGATGGAGGTCGGGTCGAGGATAGCGGAGGACTTTGACCGGGTGTTCTCGCCGAGGGCTCGCGCTACTCCCGAATACCCACCTGATTGAGAAGCCACCCGTACTCAAAAGCGGCATCTTTTAGACGGTCGTAACGGCCGGATGCGCCGCCATGCCCCGACGGCTCCATTTTGATTTTGAGCAGAAGCGGGCTGGAACCCCTCTTCAGAGTGCGAAGGCGCGCCACGTATTTCGCCGGCTCCCAATACATGACCTGGCTATCGTGCAGACTGGTGGTGACCAACATCGCCGGGTAGTGTTTCTCTTCCAGGTTGTCGTAGGGACTGTAGCTCTTCATGTAATCGTAGGCCGGCTTCTGGTGGGGGTCTCCCCATTCCAGATATTCGCCGACCGTAAGCGGGAGCGTGGCATCCATCATGGTATTCATCACGTCGACGAAGGGCACGGCCAGGTGAACGGCCCGAAAAAGGTCTGGACGCCAATTGACGACCACTCCCATGAGTAGCCCGCCGGCGCTGCCGCCTTCGATGACGAGACGATCGGGCGAGGTCCATTGTTCGCGGGCCAGGAAGTCGGCGCAATCAATGAAGTCTTGGAACGTGTTCTTCTTTTTCATGAGCATGCCATCCTCGCGCCACTGCTCGCCCAATTCGTCCCCACCGCGGATATGGGCAATGGCATAGCTCATTCCCCTGTCCAGCAAGCTCAGCCGTGCCAGGGAGAATGTGGCAGACATACCGATCCCGTACGATCCGTATCCATAGAGGAACAGGGGCGAGGAGCCGTCCCGTAGCAGGCCTTTTTTCGAGACCATGGAAATCGGTATTTTGGTCCCGTCCACCCCGGTCGCCCACAAACGCCGGGATTCGTACTTCGACGGGTCGTAGTCTCCCAGCACTTCCTGCTGCTTTAGAAGAGTGCTCGTTCCGGACTTCGGATCGAAATCGAAGACGCTCAGCGGGGTAATGAAACTCTGATAGCTGTATCGATATTGCGTAGCATTGAAATCCGGTGTTTCAGCCGGAAGAGCGGCGTAGACGGGCTCGGAGAACTCGGGTGCGTTCCAATCGTCGTCTGAAAAGCGATAGAACCGAAGCCGATTGAGCGCCTCTGACTTCTCCACGAGAACAGCAAACTCACGGAACAAGTCAACGGCTTCGATCAAAGTCCCGGGACGATGCTCGACAAATTCTTTCCAGGATTCTGGTGCGTGGCTTTCCTCCGCCGGGACGGTCACGACTCGGAAATCCTTTGCGCCTTTATTCGTTCGGATGTAGAAAAGGTCCAGCCTGTGGTCGAGGTAATACCGATGCGCCTTCTCTCGCCCTAAGAAGACCTGGAACTTGCCCGCTGGGCGCTCGGACCGGAGGAAGTGCACCTCGGTCGTGTCCTTACTTGAGATAAGAAGAAACAGATAGGTCCTGTCCCGGGATTTCTCAAGGCTGATCTCAAACAGTTCATCTTTTTCGTGGTACAGAAGCTCGAAATCGGAAGTGCCCAGTTCATGCCTGAACAACCTGTCTGAGCGCTTTGTCGTCTCATCTTCGGTCGTGAAGAATAAGATCCGGTTATTGGCCGCCCACTCGACGGAGGTCACCCGCTCCGCTGCATCGGTGTGAACCGTACCGGTGCGCAGATCCTTTATCTGCAGACGGTACTGACGAAAACCAATAAAATCGACCAGGTATGCGAGAAGATTTCCGTCATCGCTCAGGACGGAGGCCGCCACCTCCGTAAACTTGTGCCCTGACGCGAGGGCGTTTTGGTCCAGCACGATTTCTTCGGGCGCAGTCATCTCGCCCTTGCGCCGGCACTGAATGGAGTATTGTTTACCCTCTTCCGTCCGCGTGTAGTACAGGTACTGCCCGCGTCGGACGGGAACGGAAAGGTCGGTCTGCTTGAGGCGGCCCACCATCTCGCCGTAAAGCTTGTCCACGAACGGCTGTAATGTTTCCGTTTCGCGCCGGGTGTACTCGTTTTCAGCCTCAAGGTAGCGAATTACCTCGGGATCCGACTTGTCCCGCAGCCACAAGTACTCATCACTGACTTCGCCGCCAAACCTGACCTCTACATGCGGTCTACGCCGCGCAAGTGGTGCATAATTTCCGGTTTCGGCAGTTGTCAAATGAGGGTTCTGCGTCATTTACACGAGATCTCCAGAAAAATGAGAAAAAATTCCAGCGCGCCAAAATTCCTAAACGCCATCATAAAAGTTCTTTATTTCCAATGGCCTGCACACGACTGGCATTAGATTAATCCGCATAGAAAATTGCTAAAAACAGTAATATTTTCCATTTCTTGCTGGATTTAATGTAAATACTGCTGTACTGTCCCGGGAATATCTGGTACTTTGTACATAACTCGACCGAGTGGCGGGCAAAACGTAGAACCAAGTCGAGATTTCCTTGGTACTAACGCGTTGCATGAGAAACCTGAGGAGTTTCGGAGGATCAATCTCGACTATGGTAGACCAGCTCAGCACTTCACAAGCGTGTGAAAAAATCGTGGACCTGATTCTCGCAGGGCAATCGGAAGGCGAAGAGTTGCTGTACAACACTTTTTCCAGGGGCCTGCGCTATCTGGCGGCCAAACATTGCCCGGAGTACGCCGACGACTGTGCGCACGATGCCATTCTCGCCGTCACCAAGCAAATTCGACAAGGGCAGCTCAAGACGCCCGCAGCTCTCCCCGGCTATCTCAGCATTGTTTTAAAGCGGACGGCCTGGAACAAAAAACTGGAATCCGAGCGACTCGGCGCGAATGACGAAGTTTTCAACACAGTCGTTCAGACCAGATCGGATGACCGTGCAGACCCGGAACGCTTGCTGGAAATTCAGGAAAGAGCGAACATTCTTCGTCAAGGCCTGAAAAGCCTCAAGCCGCAAGAGCAGGAGATCCTGACCCGCTTCTATTTAAAAGGTGAGACGCCGGAACAGATATGCGTCGGAATGAACCTCACCGAAACCCAATTCCGTTTAAATAAGAGCCGCAGCAAGCAGAAACTCGAAGCGTTTACTGCTAAGCGGCTTAAGTCAACCTTCAGACCACAGCCGCCGATGGCAATGCGGGCCGCAGCGACATCCCGGTAGAGAGCGGCCCACATCAGGAGAAATTACAAATGCAGACACGCTATTGCCTGAACCAAGAAACTCTCTCCGTCTCATTGCCGGGATCGGCAAAAAGAGAATTCGCCTATATTCCCGCTGGAACCGTGATCACTCTTTGCGGAGAAGCGAACGATAAGCTCGTGGAGGTCGCTTGGGACAATCGCACGGTATTGGTGTTCTCCGAGGACATCCACGAGCGTGCAGACCAGATTTTCGACGTTGTCGAACCGCCTCAGGACCGATTCGGCGTCGTCAGGGTTTAGGCGAACCTGGGACTATGCGTTCGCGCCTCTCGTTCTGCGGTTCCTAAGCTCTTCTTCAGCGCGACGCCAGTCCTCTTCCGGAGATCCTTCCGGACAACCGCGCTCGTGCCAGCACCGATAAGCGTGGCTCGCAATCTCTTCAGAGCTAAAGGAGTAGTCGCTTTCACTTGAACGGCCCCGCGGGTCCGAGTGAACTTCGGTATCGGTCGAGGGCATGGACGAAGCCGGTGCAGCAGCATTGCTTGCTCCTCGAACCGTTGTCCCTGAACCACGTTCGCCGGGGACGATGGCCGGAGAAGGCGATTCACCGGCCGTTGTCGGACTCGAGTAGGTCATTCCTGAACCCACACCTGCGCCCGCCGAAACTCCTGAGGTATCCACTCCTCTCGCGCCTGTCGACAGGTTCGCAGCACCTGCGACCGTCTCCTTGATGCTAAGTCCCGCTCTCGTTCCTCCTTCTACCTGCTTGCCCGACTTCTTTGACTCTGTTTCCGGTGCTATTTCATTTAATTTTGGGTCGATCATATGGCCAACTCCAGATGTTGGACCCAGTTTGCACATCTTTCGGTACCTGTTTTTTTCGCTAACACTGAGATTCAAATGACATTTCGCATAGGAGCGCGTTAGTATCGTTAGTACCGGTAAACATGCTCGCCTGATCGAAGAAGTTAGTGAGTTCGATAGATCTTCAATGGAACGATTCGCTTAAGTTCGCGCCGTTGGGAACGGTAGTGCTAAACCGTTCCGGCCGCATCATTTTCGCGAACGACGCAGCCCTGTCTCTCCTTCGTTTTTCGCAACCCTCAGAACTTGTCGGTGTCAAGTTCCGGGAATGCGTGGACACGAACCCGGGAGAGGGGCGCACTGGGTTTGCCGCATCCGAAATTCTGAGCCATTCGAGTCCATTGCGAATGCCCCTATGCCTACGTCGGGGCGATTCGAGCACCGTCCGCGTGACGGCAACCGCGTGGAACTCCGGCATCGCCTCCGAGCCCACCATTTACGTCTGCCTGGAGCACGCTGAGGTCCGGAGTGGAACGGATCGGGACGCGCAACTTCGCGCGCGCCTGCTCGACGAGATACAAGAGGCGGTGTTTACCTGGGAATTCGGCTCGGCGATCGGGTATTGGAACCGAGCTGCGGAACGGTTATACGGCTACTCCGCGGCCGAGGCTTGCGGGCAAGTCAGTCATGAGCTCTTGAAAACTTCAGCCCCAAATGGAATTTCAAGCATTCTGAGCTTTCTCGCCCGCGAAAAACAATGGACCGGCGAGCTGACTCACCAGACAAAGCGCGGAAACGTCGTGATAGTCGAAAGTCATATGGTCGTCGTAGAAGACAATGGCAGGCTGATCGTTCTCGAATCGAACCGGGATATCACGCGCGGTAACGCAGCTGAAAGGGCGCTCCGCAATGAACAACTACTCAGCCGGGGAATTATCAGCCAGGCTGTGGATTCGATCTTTGTCATCGACCGGGATGGATTTATCCTTTCCGCGAACCCGGAAGCCGAACGGGTATTCGGCTGGCATGAGGGAGAGCTGGTCGGGCGGAACCTGCATGCCACCCTGCATCATCACTATCCGTCCGGAGACGATTACCCGGTGACGTCCTGTCCGATCAACAGCGTGCACCTGAGCGGAGAGCCCATCCGAGGTGTCGAACTTGTTTTTTTTCGGAAGGATGGATCGACGGTGGACGTCTCCTGCTCCAACGTTCCCCTTACGCTTGGTTCAGAACGGATTGGCGCCGCCCTCATCATTCGTGACATCAGCCATCGCAAAACGATGGAAAAGGCCCTGGTTGAAAGCGAAGAGCGGCTGCGCGTGGCCGTTGCTTCGGCGAAGATGGGCACCTGGGATTACAATCCCGTCACGAAGACCGGCCGGTGGGACGCGCAATGTAAGCGGTCCTTCGGGTTGCCGCCCGCAAGCTCCGTGACCTTCGGGGATTTCGCGCGCTCAATTCACCCGGACGATCGCGGACGAGTTGCCGACTCAGTTCGGCAAGCACTCGATCCAAAGGGCGACGGCCGATTCGCCGCGGAATTCCGAACGATCGGTCCGGCCGATCACCGACTCCGGCATACGGAGGCTCGTGGCCAGGCCTTTTTCGGGAAAGTGGGCGAGAAGCCCAGAGCGATCCGCTTCATCGGCACGGTGGCGGACATCACCTCTCAAAAACGCAGCGAAGAGGCTCTTCGGCGCGCGAACGAGGATCTTCGACAGTTCGCGTACGCCGCGGCGCACGATCTGCAAGAACCTTTACGCAATGTTGTGAATCTACTTGGCCTGTATAAGCGGACGAGTCCGGACGAATACCAGCACGACGGGGACGAACTGATTGACGAGAGCATTGACGATGCGAGGCGGATGCATCGCATGGTGCAAGATCTGCTCTCCTTCACGAAGGTAAGTGAAGCGGGTGCGATTGTCCCCTCTTCAACAGATTCAGGCGAAGTGCTTCGCGAGGTGATGCGGGGATTAGCGATATTGATTGAAGAAGCGGGAGCGACGGTCGTTTCCCGCCACCTTCCGACCATCAACATGCAACCGACCCACCTGACGCAGCTTTTCCAGAATCTCATCACCAATGCCTTGAAATACCGGCGTCCCGACGTGCAGCCCACAATCGAAGTATCTGCCGCGAAAACCGGGCGCGAATGGACATTCGCGGTCGCAGACAATGGCATCGGCTTCGATCCAATCTACGCGCAACGCATCTTTGGTGTGTTCAAACGGCTACACGGACGTAACGAATACCCGGGTAGCGGGATCGGTCTTGCTATTTGTTCGCGAATCCTTTCTCTGTACGGAGGACGCATCTGGGCTCAAGGCCGGCCCGGGGCTGGGGCAACGTTCTTCTTTACCGCCGCACCTGCCGAGAGCAAGAAATGAGCGCGAACGGTCACGGCCCGACGAAAATCCTCGTCGTTGAAGACAATCGCGTGGACGCGACCATGGTCCGCTACGCCTTAAAGGAGCTGAAGGATTGGCCGGTTGAAATGGACTTCGTGGAAGACGGTGAGGAAGCGCTGCATTTTCTGGAAAAGAAGAGCCGGTACCGAGAAGCAGGGACACCCGACCTGGTCATTCTTGATCTCAATCTGCCCAAACGCGACGGCCTCGAAGTTCTTCGTGCCATGCGGGAACAGCCGAACCTGACCTCGGTGAAAGTGATTGTTCTCAGCTCGTCCCCGGTCGACGTGATCGAGCAGCGCGTGCGAAGCGTCGACATCGAGGCCAGCTGTTGTTTCACCAAACCTATGGGTCTGGACGAAGTGCTGGAACTCGGTGAAAAGATTCGGCAATGCTACAAGTCAAGTTGAAATCCCAGTTCGCGTCAGAACAATTTCTGGTAGTATAGAGATGTCCCGCCTGCATTCGTCCTTTCGAGCGATGATCCATCGCCTGGAGAACCTTCCGGTTTTTGTCTAAGGACGTGCTGCCAGTATCGGCGTCTTAGTCCTTATCCAAAAACGAAATGAAATTGTTCTCCGAACTTACTCTGTCTCCTGTTGTCCATAACAACCTCGTTCGAAATTGCTTCGTCGAGCCAACCCCTGTGCAAGCACAGGCCATTCCCGTTGCTCTTACCGGCGCTGATCTGGTAGCAACGGCCCAAACCGGCACCGGAAAGACGCTTGCCTTTCTCCTGCCTATTGTCGAGTCACTCCTTAAGAATTCGTCTGCTCCTACTGGGGAACGACCGACGCAACAGACCATCCGCGCACTCGTACTGAGTCCGACTCGTGAGCTTGCGATCCAGATCGCTGACGCATTTGCGAAGCTGGCGAGCAACACCCCGCTCCGGGCGGCAATTGTCGTCGGAGGACTCAGCGAACAAACTCAGCTGAACGCGATTCGACGCGGTGCACAGCTAGTGATTGCAACGCCTGGACGGCTCGAAGATTTCCTCGACCGGCGCTTGATCAATCTCACCAATGTGTCAAAGCTGGTGCTCGACGAAGCGGATCGCATGCTCGACATGGGATTCCTCCCAGCGATCGAAAAGATCCTCGGTGTTCTTCCTTCCAGCCGGCAGAGCCTGTTCTTCTCCGCGACGATGGATAGGACCGTGGAACGGCTAATCGCTCGGCATTCGCACAGCCCGATCAGAATCTCGGTCGGCAGCGCGGAAACCAAGACTCCGGAAAGCGTCGATCTGAACGTCTTCGAAGTCGAGAACGATTCGAAGCTGAGTCTGCTTCGCAGCTTGCTGAAAGACGAGGAAGGCTCGTTTCTGGTCTTTGCCCGTACGAAACACGCAACCGACCGCCTCGCTCACAAGCTCTCGGCGCAGGGTCTGCGTGCCGTCGCGATGCACGGTGACAGAACGCAAAACCAGCGCAATCAGGCTTTGGCCGGGTTCCGCGACGGTCGTTATCGCGTCCTCGTCGCCACTGATGTTGCGGCTCGCGGCATCCACGTCGACAGCGTCGCTCACGTAGTCAATTACGATCTCCCCCAAGCTCCCCAGGACTTCATCCATCGTGTGGGGCGAACCGGGCGTGCCGGTCAGCGGGGTGCAGCCTGGACGTTCAGCTCCAGATCGGAACGGGGCGAGATTCGGCGCATCGAGCGGGAATGCAAAGTCCGGCTCGTGCGCAAGGAAGTCGGCCCAGAGGTAATGAGCGAACGGGACGAACCAGCGGCCGAGAAGCCCTCGTTTTCTCCGGCTCCCAAAACTGCCAGCCATCGGCCGTTTGCACGGCCGGAAAACGGGCAGCGCAGGCATGCCGGGCGGCCGTTCAAGTTCAAGGGCAGTAAGCCAGCTCTGGCGAAGCGCGCGCACGTTTAGCGCGCCCTGAAATCTAATCGGGAAGGGGTTGAACGTCTGGGTTGGCCAGTCCTTCATCCCCTTTTTGCATTTTGTCCGCGTGCTCGAGGCAGTACGGGGTTTCGGGCAGCGCTCTCAAGCGCGCAGGCTCGATTTCTTTTCCGCAGACTACGCACCTGCCATATTCCCCGGCATCAAGACGCGCCAGAGCAGATCGAACATCCGCCAGCGAACCGGCTTCTCTTGCTCCTACGCTGAGCGAGAGGGCCTTTGCGCTCGAAGTCGTGACGCGATCGATTTCATCCTGAACGTCCGCCTCTCCGCTGTTCAAGGCATTCTCGTTCTGGCGGGACAGACTCGCTTCCAGTTCTTTCTGCCGGGCAAGAAGCCGCTCTCTGATCTGCTCCGAATATTCCATCAATCGCGAGTATAGGTTACTGCGCTTCACCCTTGACCTGTGGAAGGTAGAAACGGCAATCTTGATTCAGGCACAAACCAAGTTGAGGAAGGTAACGCATGCCCTGTAAATCTGAACTTCTAAAAGATGTTCCACTTTTCGCGCTACTGGACGAAGAAGAACTGTCTGTTTTGGCCGGGCAGGTAGAAATGCGAACCTTTGCGCAGCGCCAGCGGATTTACAAGCTCGGGGATCCGGCGGGATCGGCTTACGTTGTCATCTCGGGTTTGGTTCAGGTCACAACCGTGGACGACGATCATCAGGAGGTACTCCTGGACAAGCCGTCTCCAGGCGAGTTCTTCGGATTTGCATCCATGATGGACGAGACTCCGCACCAGACAAGCGCAATCGCCTTAGAAGAGACAGTCTGCATCGAAGTAGATCGGCATGACATCAGCGTTCTCCTGCAACGAAAACCGATGGCTGGCATGGACCTTTTGACTGTGCTGGGTCGCCAATTCCACGCCGCTCAGCAACTAGTACGATTGCGCTCCATGCGCAACCCGAATGAAGTGATCGAAGAGGAATCAACGATCGGAGATCGCGTCGCCGATACGGTGGCGCGCTTTGGCGGGTCCTGGTCTTTCATACTTTCGTTCCTGTTTACCCTGGTTGCGTACACCTCGATCAACGTCGCTTTAGGACACAACGCCTGGGATCCCTACCCTTTCATTCTGCTGAATCTGTTTTTGTCGATGCTCGCGGCCATTCAGGCTCCGGTGATCATGATGAGCCAGAATCGGCAAGACACGAAGGACCGGCTGCGGGGCGAGCTGGATTTCGAGGTAAACAGACGGGCGGAAGCCGAGATCCAAGGGCTGTCACAGAAAATGCACATGCTGGCCGACAAAATCGATGACATGGACGATCTTCTGCGCGGCAAGCTGCCCGAACCCACCAACGCTTAGATATTATTCGAAGGCCAATGAAAAAAACGGCCGTCATAATCGGCAGTGGTCCCAATGGCCTTGCAGCCGCAGTTCATCTGGCGCGCAACGGGATCTCTGTCGAAGTCCGGGAAGCAGCACCGGTTCCGGGCGGAGGTGCGCGCTCAGCCGAACTGACGTTGCCCGGGTTTATTCACGACCTCGGCTCCGCTGTTCACCCGATGGCCATGTCCTCGCCGTTCTTCCGGTCTCTACCGCTCACCAAACACGGCCTTACCTGGATTCAACCCCCTACCCCGCTTGCCCATCCCTTAGATGACGGAACAGCGGTTCTTATGAGTAGAAGTCTGGAGGCAACAGCAGAGGCGCTCGGTCCGGACGGCCCGGCTTATCGAAGGCTGTATGGTCCTCTGGTAAAGAGCTGGGACGCTCTTGCCGTTGAGATACTGCGGCCGCTCCCGATTGTGCCCGGCCATCCATTGCTTCTCGCGAACTTCGGGCTGAAAGCAATTCAACCGGCCACGTCACTGGCTCGGAGCAGGTTTAAGGGAGAACGCGCACGAGCAATATTTGCGGGTTGTGCCGCTCACTCCATGCTCAACCTGGAGGCGCCGCTCACGGCCGCTTTCGGTGTCATATTCGGAGCAACCGCGCATGCGGTCGGATGGCCCATTCCGCAAGGCGGATCTCAGGCCATTAGCAACGCTCTGATCGGCGTGCTCGAATCGTACGGGGGGCGAGTAATCAGCAACTCTCGCGTGAACAGCCTGCGAGAACTAGGCGATCCCGATCTGATTCTTTGCGACGTAGGACCGCGTCAGTTCATTCGACTAGCAGGAGACCGGCTTCACCAAAGCTTTCGAAAAGCCCTTGAGGAATTTAAACGGGGCCCAGGAATCTTCAAAGTGGATTGGGCGCTTCGGGAACCAATCCCGTGGCGGGCAAAAGAGTGCTTTACCGCTGGTACGGTGCATCTCGGCGGAACGCTCGAAGAGATCGCCGCATCGGAACGAGCACCGGAAGAGGGGCGTGTCCCGTCGCGGCCGTTCACGCTTCTTTCTCAACCGACGTTGTTTGATCCGTCCCGTGCACCGGCGGGTCGGCATACGGCATGGGCGTATTGCCACGTTCCGAATGGCTGGCACGGCTCGGCTCTCGAGCAAATTGAAAATCAGATTGAGCGATTCGCTCCCGGCTTTCGGGAATGCATCCTTGCCAGAGCGGCACACGGAACGGCAGATATGGAGCGGTACGACGAAAATCTGGTCGGAGGCGACATCAGTGGAGGGGCCGCCACTTTGAAGCAGTTCTTCCTTCGTCCGACTTGGCGTCGCTATGCCACACCGCTCAAAGGTGTTTATCTTTGCTCTTCTTCAACTCCGCCCGGCGGCGGTGTTCACGGGATGTGCGGGTTCCATGCTGCTCGCTGGGCGCTGGATTGGCTCCGGACCCGGAAGTAAGCCGGCTAGCTAGCCGCCCACCTTTTCCTTATCGCAGACGAGTTTCATTGTCACGTCGCCTTTCGAAGTGACAACGTGGCTGGTCGTGGTCAAGGTAGCTCCGTCCGGCGATAGTTCGTAACGGTCCTCAATTTGCTCGTCATCGTTCTTTGCCGTTTTCATGTCGGTTCGAACGACGAGGGCATCGCCATCCCAAAAGGTTCTGCTGGTGGCATCGCGTCCATTGATGGTGTTATTTGAAGTCGATCCGTCCGTGAAGTAACTCACGTCGGACGAGGTAGTCTTGTCTCCCGTCGTCTGAATCGTGTGCACGTTCATCGTGGGTTCGTGATGATCGATGACCCGCACGATCATATCGGGCATCTTGAACTTGGCGAAGTCGGTCTTGTCTTTGTTCATACGCCATCTTCCAGAGAAGTTGGGGCGCGAGGGAGAGTCTGCGCCCACGGAGCCCGCATACGTGCCGGGTTGCAATGTCAGCACCAGCAAAGCAACGGGCAACACAGCAGAAAATTTTAGGTTCATCGATTCGGGAGACCCGGAGGGCTACAGTGATTTTCTCATCCTCGCCGATCCGTCTGAATATCCTGAAGGTTGAACGATCCTGCCCTGTCCAATGGAAGAAGCAAGCTTCCGCTGTTTTTCTGCGACCACTACAGATTCGCGCTCCCAGACGGGCATAAGTTTCCGCTTTCCAAATACGAGAAATTGCGGATGGAACTGAGCGGGGACAATTGCTTCCATCTGCGGCCGGCAGACCGGGCGGAACCCGCAGACCTTCTGCGTGTACATGCAGCCGATTACGTACAGGGCTTTCTCGATGGAACCCTGGATCCCGCTGTCATGCGACGTATCGGGTTTCCGTGGTCCCGGGACCTTGTGAACCGCACTCTTGCGAGCGTCGGCGCGACACTCCAGGCCACCGCGCAGGCGCTTGCTCTCGGGTTCGGCGGCACTCTTGCAGGAGGCACTCACCACGCATATCGGCACGAAGGTTCGGGATTTTGTGTATTCAACGATATTGCCATCGCGATCGAGTTCGCCAACGCGAAGTACGGTATCCAACGCGCTCTGATCATCGACCTGGATGTTCACCAGGGCGATGGAACAGCCGCGATCTTTGACGGCAATCCCGACGTTTTCACTTTGTCACTGCATGGTGAACGAAATTTCCCGTTCCGCAAACAGCGAAGCGTAGTGGATGTCCCGCTCCCCGACGGAACGGGGGATGACGCTTATATCGAAGCGCTCCGACCGGTGCTTCAACAGGCCTGGGACTTTGCCCCGGAGATCGTCTTCTTTCAGGGTGGTGTGGATCCTCTCGAAAGCGACAGGCTGGGTCGTCTCTCTCTCAGCCGGGAAGGCTTGGCGCGCCGCGACACTCTCGTTTTCGAGTTCGCCTCTGACCTAAACGTTCCTCTGGTTCAAACTCTGGGCGGAGGCTACTCAGATCCAATCGAACTGACCGTGGAAGCTCACGCACAATCATTCCGTATCGCTGCACGGTTCTTCGCCCGCTGATAGAACCGCGACCCATTTTTACGTACTCCCTCGTGAGGGCGCTCTACGTTCCGATAAGTGACGGAAAGGCATAACGATGAGAGGCAACCGAACCGACCGACGACTCCGCGCGCAAACTCGGCGTGGGAAAGATCCCCTGCTCGCATGCTTGTCGCGGCTAATCCTGGAGCCCGATTGGATTGAGCCACAATACGCCGCGAGGACGCAGGGCCGAGCCGTAATCGACTCAGTGATCATCAGCCGCGCCATCGTAGAGGAGACATTGTCCTTCAGCGAAGTACAGCCGAACTTCGGCGGGTTCGCTACGGCTCCCATCCAAGTTCGCGGCCTGAGCCATACGTAAACCACGAGTTCTGAACGTCACCCGCCGCATCCACCACAGCCACACAGTGAAAGGCCCCCGCTCCGGGACTGCCGAAACGCAAATCGGTCAACTCAATGCGCTGGCCTTTGCTGGGTGCCGTGTCCAACACCGCAACTGACCAGACCGGAAAGCGAGAGAAGTAGCTCATATAGGCGAATTCCGGCCGTTTCTTCGCGTTCAACAAGGCGGAAGTCATTTCAGCCTTATAGAACGTGATCCCGTCGGCAAGGTTCAGGTCGCCTAGCGCATGGACCGGCAGTCTGAGGAATGCCCGCTCGGTCTCAACAATCCCAGTCCACTCCATCGGACTAAAGGGATCGGGCAGCGCTGCCGCTCTAAATGCCTGCTCTCCGTCGTACAACCGGGACTGCAGTTGAGCAACGGCCTGGTTGTGCAAGAACGCCCTGCCGCAATCGAAAGCAAGGAAGAAAGCAAGCGCGAAACTGGCTGCCCCTCTTTGCGTTTTCGGCCGGACACCGATTTCAGTGCTCACCAGCCGTGAGAACAGGGGCCAAACCGCCCCAAAGAAAAGAGCGATCAAAATCCAGATGTCATACAAGCTATTCAGGTCGGCGTGGTACCAGCGCGATGAAAACGGCAGAGAAAGACGGACGCCATACGAATTGGTGCAATCGATCAGGAGGTGACTGGCGACGCCGGCGCAGCAGATGAGCCAGGCTTTCAGCCAGGGCAAGCGTTGACGGAAGACTGCAGCGGTCACGAGCATAGCCAACAACGCCATGAACGGCAGGAAAAGAACGGAGTGCGAATAGCCGCGGTGAGCCTCGAAGTATTGTAGCCGTCCCTGCGTCAGGAATAGGATGTCGAGGTCTGGAGCGTTGGCGGAGAGCACCAGGAGAACGGCGGCCCGCGGCGAGAACCGGTCGAGACCGGCGCGGGCGAGAGCGTAGCCCGTGAGCGAATGCGTGATGTTATCCATCCGAGAGAAAGAACGCGCTCGCTATCGTCTCAGGCGCACACCCGAAGCGCGGCGCGAGAGACCTCGCGCTTTTCATATTCAGCAGGCACCAGGAGCTTCAAGGCGTTTGGAACTGCTTCCGCCGTGAAGGGAAGGCTTCCGGCCAACTCTCCGTCCACCTGCACCAACACCGGAGTCCCAGCAGCACTCTTGCATGTCACCGAACTCGCACGGAAAATTTTGCATCCGCTCATCCGGTGCACTTGCTTCAGGGCAACAGCTAACAGGTAGGGCACATACTGAACTGCGAGCGTGCCTCGGAACAGCACGACCTCGAAGTCGTCCCGGAGCAAAGAGGCACCACGAGCAATCTCTAGGTCGCCGCCATAGTTCCTGACGCGACTGATCAGGGCGAAGCTCGCAGCATGGCTCGTTCCATCAACAATCACCTCAAACTCCGGAAGGTAGCGAAGCACTTGCGCGAAGCCGCTGAGATAATAGGCCAGCTTCCCGGCAGCCGCCTTCAAATCAAGGTTCAGCCGCGACACCACATCGGCATCAAGCCCCGCACCGGCCATGCACAAGAAGCTACGAGGGCCCGAATCGCTCGACCTCATTCGCCCGATTGCGACATTGCGAACCTTCATGGTACGCAGGCGCGAAGCGGCACGGTCGGCGTGCATTGAGAGTCCCATTTCGCGGGCAAGAACATTCGCAGTTCCACCCGGCAGAATACCGAGCGGAACATCAGTATGGAGCATGCCGTTCGCAACTTCGTTGACCGTTCCATCCCCGCCGGCAACTAACACGAGATCACAACCGGCATCGATCTGTTTTCTTACCTGAAGTGAGGCGCTTCCCGGGCCTGTAGTCGGTACGAGCTCTGCCTTGATATCCTGGCGGGCGAGCGCGCCGATGGTACGTTGGAGCGAGTCGTGGCGACGCGCCAGTCCCCTGGCGACTGGATTGTAAATTAAGACGGCGCGTCTCGCGTGGAGAGATTCCAAGCTCACCATTATAGGTTCTGGAATGAAACATTCGCTGGCGGAGCATGCAGAGCACCTGCGCAAACAGTTAGAGCACCACGAGTATCGTTACTACGTTTTGGATGATCCGGAGATCTCGGACGCCGAGTACGACATGCTCATGCGAGAGCTGCGCGACCTCGAAGAAGCACATCCGGAACTGCGGACTCCCGATTCCGTTACTCAGCGGGTAGGCGGAAAGCCGCGAGAGGGCTTCGTCAAGGTTCCCCACAGCTCGCCCATGTTGAGCCTGGACAACGCGCTCAACGAAGGTGAACTTCGAGATTTCGATGGGCGCGTTCGCGGGCTCCTGAAATCCGAACCTTACGAGTACGTTGCTGAATTGAAGCTGGACGGACTCTCGATGGCCGCGTATTACGAAGCCGGCCGATTCCAACAGGCACTCACCAGAGGCGACGGCCGGATCGGTGAAGATGTCACGGGTAACGCGCGTACGATGAAGTCGCTTCCGCTGCGTTTGAAAGACACTCGAGAGATGCCTGACAGCTTCGAAGTCCGGGGCGAAGTCGTCATGCAGCGCCGCTCGTTCGAACGGATGAACGAAGAACGAGAGAGGGAGGGATTACCGGTCTTTGCGAACCCGAGGAACGCCGCCGCGGGCGCGCTTCGTGCTCTCGACCCGAACGTCACAGCCTCTCGTCCGCTCGACTACTTCGCGTACTTTCTTCTTCGTAAAGGAAAGCCCCTGCTCGACAGCCAGTGGGCATCGCTTGAAGCGCTTTCGGGAGCAGGATTTAAAGTAAATCGCTTTCGGGCTCGATGCGTGAACGTCGATGAATTGCTCGAATTTATCCGCGAGTGGGATACGAAACGGGAAATGCTCCCTTATGAAACCGACGGGGTAGTGGCAAAGATTGATTCCGTCGAGCAGCAGGACAAGCTGGGTTGGACGTCAAAAGCACCACGCTGGGCGATAGCATTCAAATATCCGGCCCGGCAAGCCAAAACCGTCCTCGAAGATATCGGGATTCAAGTCGGCAGAACGGGCACTCTAACTCCGGTTGCGCACCTGAAGCCGGTGAGTATTGCCGGCGTTACGGTTTCACGAGCGACTCTGCACAACGAGGATGAGATCGCACGGCTCAACCTGCAAATTGGGGACGCTGTGCTTCTCGAGCGCAGCGGCGATGTCATCCCGAAGATCGTTCGGGTTGCCGAAGAGGGCGCAAATCGACGGCCTTTTCACATGCCGAAGACTTGCCCCGTCTGCGGCGGTCACGCGGTGCGGCAGGCAGGGGAAGTAGCAAGCCGTTGCGTGAACACCAACTGCCCTGCCCGGCTTCGAGAGTCCTTATTGCATTTCGCTTCGCGCGGCGTGATGGACATCGACGGCCTTGGAGACGCGCTCGTGGATCAACTACTGAGTCGCGGGCTCGTGCATAACATCGCCGACCTGTACTCACTGACCGAAGGCCAGTTACTTCAGCTGGAGCGCATGGGAAAGAAGTCAGCCGCCAAGATCATCGCGAACATCGGCCGATCCCGCTCGCAACCTTTGTCCCGAGTCTTGAATGGGCTCGGAATTCCATTCGTGGGTGAACGAACCGCCCAGATCCTCGCCGGGCAGTTCGGAAGCCTGGATGCGATCGCGGAAGCTTCCGCTTCTGAATTGCAAAGCGCCGAAGAGATCGGGCCAAAAGTGGCGGACGCCATACGCCAGTTTTTCGGTGAAAAGCGCAATCGCGAACTGGTCGCGCACCTCCGGCAAGCGGGCCTTCAGTTTACCGGCCCCAAAACCGTGGTCAAACTAGGCGGATTCTCGGGGAAATCATTCGTCCTGACTGGTACGCTTCCAACCTTGAAGCGTGAAGAAGCGAAGGAGCGGATCGAAGCGGCCGGTGGCAAAGTCGTCGGCTCAGTCAGCTCAAAAACTCAGTTCGTCGTGGCCGGCGAAGATGCCGGATCGAAACTCGACAAAGCGAGAGCATTGGGTGTTCCAGTCATCGACGAACAAGGATTACTCAAGATGCTCGAGAGCGCGCCGGCTTGACCGCAATCCAATCGAACACACATCCGGGACCGGGCGGTTGGAAGCACTTTTTCGCTTTGCTGGTGGCTTGGGGACCTCAAGGTTTATTCCTGCTCGCGATTTTGGATTCAGCAGGACTGCCCGTCGTCGGAGGCGTCGATCTTCTGCTGGTGAACGTTGCCGCCAGTTCTCCCGGAACCGCGTACCTCGCAGCCGCCTGCGCAGTAGCAGGTTCCCTCATCGGAAGCGCGATATTGTTTGCAATTGCCCGAAAAGGAGGCGACCTGATGCTGTCTCGGCAACTAGCAACGGCTCGGGGCGTACGAATTCATCGCTGGTTTGAGCGTTACGGCTTGGTTACAGTATTTGTCCCGGCGCTTTCGCCATTGCCGTTGCCAATGAAAATTCCTGTATTTTGCGCAGGCGCGGTGAAAGTGCGCTGGTCTTATTTCCTCAGCGTAGTCTTTGCCGCACGCTCTCTGCGCTACGTTGCTCTCGCGTTCTTCGGGGCTCGTTATGGCGCGCAGACGCTCCTCTACCTGCGCACTCATCTGCTGAGCGTTGCAATTTTTGCTCTCAGTATTGCCGCGGCGATCGTGATAGCGTTACAAATCATGGACCGGCGTCGCCGAAGACGGGCGGCTGTAGCCGCCAACGGATGACGTCATTCGATAGCGATCGCAATGCTCAGGTTGCTGTTCTTCCTTTGTTTCTCCGCCCTCAGTTACGGAGAGGAGTTGACGGCTCAGGAAGTGTTCGACCGCGCCCGTGCAAACGTTGCTCGACAGCTTTTGGCCGTAGCGAACTATACGTGCGTTTTGACAGTTGATCGCACACTCTACTTCGAACCGGGCCGGACCAGCGGATGCGCGGCGGCCGATCGGGTACGAGAGAAGCCCTTCATGCACGACCGGCTTAGGCTGGATGTTGCCGTATCGGAAGGGAACGAAATTTTCTCGTGGCACGGCGGGAGCAAGTTTTCGTCCGCTGGAGTGAATGATATCGTGAAATCGGGACCCATCTCATCGGGCTCGTTTGTCGGTTATCTGCGCAATATTCTTTTCACGCAAGGCGTTGCAATCAGCTTGAACAAAGCCGAAAGCACCGAAAAGACTTACAACTTTCACTATTACGTTCCGCTGAAAAGCAGCGCTTATCAGATTCGTGGAAGAAAGGCGGCTTACACGGTTCCTTACCACGGGTTTTTCGCCGTAAAGACAGATACGTTCGAATTGCAATCACTCTCGGTAAATGCCGGCGAAGTTCCTCGTGGAGCCGAGGTTTGCTCTGCGGAATCGAATATCGCTTACCAGAACGTCGATATCGCGGGAAAGTTCCTGCTCATTCCAAAGTCATTCCAGCTTCACATCGTCGACAGTCGTGCACTCGATACGATCAGCCAGAGCGAGTACACTCAGTGTCGCGAGTTCCGCGGAGAATCTACGATTCGATTTAATTTCGATGACTCGCCACAAACGCAATCACGGGTGCAAGTGCATGATGAATGGCTACCCGCTGGTACTGAGCTTCACGTTCGGTTGATCAGCACGCTCGATGACCAGAGGTCCGTGACGGGAGATCCGGTTCAGGGCGTTTTGCTCAATTCTCTTCACGTCAAACATCTGAACGCCACAGTGCCGAAGGGCGCAGCAATTTCGGGTGTTGTTAGCAGACTGGAGTTGCGATATCAGCCAACCCGGCACTATGTGGTGGCCATCCACTGGGACCGGTTGACCTGGGGCGAAAACTCTCTGCTTCTGAATGCCAATCCCGAGCAACTTTTTCCGCAAGGACGTCGATTCGGCCCCGGCTACTCGGGACGCTCGGCACAAATGGACGCAACGGGAGAGGAAGGGACGTTCATCTGGCCGTCCAGCCATTTCCGAATGGACCATACGTTTACGGCCTATTTCGAAACAGCTGAACCCCCAAAGGAAGCGCCGGCGGAAACGAGCGCTAACGTGCCCGCTCAGGCACGCTCGAGGTAAGTACCTTCGGAAGTGCTAATCCTGATGCGCTCGCCCTGGTTGATGAAGGGCGGCACCTGGACCACGAGGCCGGTCTCCATCTTCGCGGGTTTGGTGACGTTTGAAACTGTAGCGCCCTTCAGCCCGGGCTCAGTTTCGACGATGGTCATTTCGACGCTCGCGGGTAGCTCCACGCTAATCGGCTTACCTTCATAGAACTCGACGTTCACCTTCAGTTGGGGTGTCAAGTAGAGAACTCCGTCACCGAGAATGTCCTTCGTCAAATGCATCTGCTCGTAGTTCTCGGTGTTCATGAAGTAGTAGTATTCGCCGTCGTCGTACAAATACTCCATTTCGTGCTCATCGAACGCAACACGCTCGACCTTGTCCTCTGACGAGAACCGGTGCTCGATCATAGAGCCCGACCGGATGTTTCGCATCTTCGCTTGCACAAATCCGCGAAGGTTGCCAGGCGTGCGATGAACCATGCTGAATACCGAGTGGAGCTCGTTATTGAACTTGATCACCATGCCCGGACGTAATTGTGTTGCTGCAATCATTGAGAAACCTCAGTTTATCAAGCGGATGCGCTTAGGGCGTTGGTGTACACGCCTGGACAGTAGCGTTCGAGGGTGCGCGCCACATACCGGACGCGTCCACCACTGTCGTTTCCGGTGTCTTGCCGTCGATGTAGGTCAATTTACCTCTTGGCGGAACCTTCCAGATGATCAAGCTGTCATTGCCATTTCTGTGGGGTAATTTGACGCATGCGTCGAGCTTCGGAAGGAGTGTCAAGTGACCCAGAGTGAGAGGCTTCATTTCCCAATCGGAAGAACAACGCTCCCCTTCTACTTTGCCGGGCGTAATCCGGACCCAGCAAGCCGAAGTTGTCCAGTTGGTCCGGCCCACCAGCATTCCCCGCGACTCGTCGTACAACCAGGGATCCAGGTTTTGATATCCAACACCGGGGAGATAAGGATCGGCCCACAAAAATTCGTAGGCCACGCCTTCGCCTGCGTGAATGGTCTGACGATCCTCGATTGCCCAGGCTTGCAGGAACTGCGAACTGTCCAGGTTCGGATCTAAGCTAACCAGCGCAAGAGAGGCTATGTGAGTGCGCCAATCCGGATGATCCACTTCGTTCGGTTTTAGGTTGAGTAGCAATTCAATCGGTAACGACGAAAAGAAGCGAGGCTCCTGCTCGCGAAGATCCGTTCGCTCCACCGACCGTGCCGCTGACAGATACTCGAAAGCAGCGTTGAGTTCCTTAGAGTCATCGAAGTTCCCAGCGCGCAATTTGTCGATGACGACCTTCTTGTCGCGCTCGACTTCGGCCTCCGTATCCTCGCCCGAAACCGCGTTCGCGAAGAGCTGATCACGGAGAAAAGATAAGCTGCCGTCGTTTTTTTCGGAGCAAGGCTGCTTCGCTGCTTCGCCGGCCAACAGGGCCGCACACCAGTCCCGAACCAGGGCAACTTGACGCCGCTCACATGGATGATCGTTTGCCCAAGCAACAGCTTCCCGTCCTCTCGCTTCGTCGCCGGTAACGGCGTAAAACAGAGCCAGTTCGAAGCCACGCTCGGGCGAGGCGGGAACATTCTCCACGCGATCCGTAAAGTTTGCCCAGCGGACGGTCTGCCGCTGCCGATCGCGCTTTAGCCTCTTGAGGCGCTGCGCGGACAAGAGCAGGCGAGGAGTATGCGGCAGCAGGTCAACCGCGGTTGATTGATCCTGGGCGAAAAGCAGCACTGGGAGAAATGCGATGGTGGCGAGCCGCAAGCGATTATTGTTCCATAGAGAAGCAGGGCACCTGCTACTCTGAGAGTTCTACCGGCTACAACTTATTGTTGCAATTGGCCGCTGACGCACCACGCAGAAAGTGGTTCCGATGCATCATCGAGTTTCAGATTTATGCCGGCCCGGGCAAGCGAATCATTCATTCTCCGCACTTACCCGTTCCGGGAGGCTGACCTGATCGTCAGTTTCTTCACCCGAGATCAAGGCAAGTTGCGAGGGATCGCGCGAAGAGCCCGCAAACCGAAAAACACTTTCGGATCTGGTTTAGAACGGCTTTCACTGGTGACCCTGTCGTACTCACAGAAAGAAACGCGAGAACTTGTCAATCTCAACGGATGCGACCTGCTCCAGTCACAATTCGAGCTGGTGACTGATTTTGATACGAGCATCGCTTTGGATTACATTGCCGAGATCAGCGATCATATGCTTCCGCCGAATGAACCCAACGAGCGGTTCTTTCGTCTGATTGCGACCAGCCTCGACTTCATGCACACCCGGGTGGCCGGCGCTATGTGGGCAGCTATCACGTATTTCACGTTGTGGGCAACGCGCCTTTCGGGCTTCCTGCCGGAGCTGGCCAACTATCCGGATCGTAACCTGAGCGCCTCCTCGCGAGATCTTGCGCAAACCATGCTTCGGCATCACATCATCGACCTGCCCGCGCAGGCTTGGAACCGGGATACCGCTTTGGACCTGCGTCGCTTTTTAGTGCGGCGAATGGAAGAACATGCGGAACGGCACTTCCATACACCGACCTTGCTTGAGGGTCTTTGACGCTCAATAATGGACACCTTTCAAGACACAATCTTCAAATTGAAACGCTATTGGGCGGATCGCGAGGCCGTCATCCAGGAGCCCTACGATCTCGAAGTGGGGGCGGGCACAATGGCTCCGGAGACCTTCCTGCGAGTTCTGGGACCGAAACCATACAAAGTGGCTTATGTCCAGCCGAGCCGGCGTCCCGCAGACGGCCGTTACGGCGAGAATCCGAACCGGCTGTATAAACACCAGCAACTCCAGGTCATTCTGAAACCGAGCCCGGACGATGTACTGGAGCAATACCTGGGAAGCCTGGAAGCCATTGGCATCGACCTCCGGAAGCACGATATCAAGTTCGAAGAAGACAACTGGGAAGCGCCGACCTTGGGCGCTTGGGGCGTGGGTTGGCAGGTGATGCTCGATGGCCTCGAGATCACCCAATTCACCTATTTCCAACAGTGTGGCGGTATGGACCTCGACTTGGTCCCTGCGGAAATCACGTACGGCCTTGAGCGGATCGTTGCGTTTCTCCAAAACGTCGAAAGTGTTTACGACATCGAATGGGCGCCGGGTGTGAAGTACGCGGACGTCCGCCTGGTTGATGAGGAGCAGTTCTCCACTTACAACTTCGAGACCGCGGACGTTGCGTTTCTTTGGAAGGCTTTCGAACTGCATGAAGCGGAGTGCCAGCGGCTCTTGCAGTTGTTCGCCAAAACGAAGGACCGCCGGCGCTTCCCGATTCTTCCGGCATATGACCAGGCTTTGAAGTGTTCCAATCTATTCAATCTCCTCGATGCTCGCGGCGCGATTAGCGTCACCGAGCGAGTGGCAGTAATTGCTCGCGTGCGCAGGCTGGCGGTTGGGGTAGCAGAGGCGTGGGTTGCGCAACAAAAACCGTCTGAAGAGGAGGCCGCCTAGGTGGCCGATTTCCTTCTTGAGATCGGAACGGAAGAGATTCCGGATTGGATGATCGACAGCGCGCTGGCCGACTTGCAAACCAAGTTCCAGGCCGCCTTCGGAGAATTCGGCGGTGACGCGCTCAGGACAGAAGCGACGCCGCGCCGATTGGTGTTATTCGCGAACGGCCTGCTCGATCGAGCGCCCGACACACAGGTAGTGGCGCAGGGCCCATATCTCTCCGCCGGCCCGAAAGCGGCGGAGGGCTTTGCAAAAAAGCAAAGCACGACCGTTGACCAGCTCGTCAAAGTAAAAGACGCAAAGGGCGAGCGCTATGCCTTGCACCAGCACGTAAAGGGACAAGCTGCTGAGCAAGCGCTGCGCGCAAAACTGCCCGCGATCGTCGCAGGAATTCAGTTCCCGAAAAGCATGACCTGGACGGGTAAAACTGGCATCCGGTTCATCCGTCCCATCCGGTGGATCGTGGCACTACTCGACGATCAGGTGATTCCGTTTGAGATTGCGGACGTACAGTCCGGCAACAAGACGCGAGGACATCGTATTCTCGGGTCGAAAGAGGCTGTGCCAGTCACGGTCGGCACCTACGAACAGGTCTTGAGGGACAATTTTGTACTGGTCAGGGCCGACGACCGCCGGAACCGTATCGAATCAGCTTTCGGCAACGATGTTCATCACGATCCGGAGCTGCTTGCCACGCTCGTCTACTTCACGGAGTGGCCATCTGTCATTCGAGGCTCTTTCGATCCGAGTTATCTCGAATTGCCGCGCGAGATCCTCTCGACCGTGATGCGTCATCACCAACGGTATTTCTCCGTGATCCAGCCCGACCGATCTCTCGCCGCGGCGTTTGTTGCTGTGACCAATACGGACGGCGACCCGGACGGACTCATTCAGCGTGGCAACGAGCGCGTGTTGCGTGCCCGGTTCAACGATGCGCGATTTTTCTGGCAAGTCGATCAGCGTCGGACGTTGTTCGATCGCCTGCCCGACCTGGACAAAGTAACATTCCAGGCGAAGCTCGGCAGTTACGGCGAGAAGGCCAGGCGTATGGAAGATCTTGCGGGCGAGTTGGCCGGCAGTCTCAATGCGGACCCGGGTACTTCAAGACGAGCAGCACTGCTTGCGAAATGTGACCTCACGACCGACATGGTGAAGGAGTTTACCGAGCTCCAGGGCGTCGTTGGGGGACTCTATGCGCGGGTACAGGGGGAAAGCGAAGAGCTCGGTATGGCCATCTATGACCATTACAAGCCGGTCAGCATGGAAGACTCCATCCCGCGCTCGCTGGCGGGTCAGGTTGTCGCGTTGGCCGACAAATTGGACACTCTTCGCGAGTGCTTCAAAGTAGGGTTGGTTCCGACCGGGTCTAAGGATCCCTTTGCGCTTCGGCGAGCCGCTCAGGGCGTCGTGAAAATTCTGTTCGAAGCCAGACTGGACCTGGAATTGGCCGCGCTTTGCGAAGGCGTTCCCGGATTGCTCCCGTTTTTGACCGAAAGGATCGAATTTTACCTGCGCGATGTCCGGAATTTCGCTTACGACGAGATAAAGGCGGTCCTGGCGGTTCCGTTCGGCTCACTGGCTGACCTCGACGAGCGAACGGAGGCGATCCACTACATTCGTCCAACGGAGGATTTCGAGCCGCTGGCCGCCAGCTTCAAACGCATCAAGAACATCCTGAAGCAAGCCGAGGTGGAACACGCCGCGGCAGTTCGGTCCGAATTGCTCGCTCCGGGTCCGGAGGAAGACCTGTCGAGAGCTTTCGAGCAAGTTCGCGAACAAGCCGCGCAAAGCAGCTCGTATCGCGAGAAACTGGCCCACATCGCCTCGCTCCGCCCAAAAGTGGATTTGTTCTTCGATAAAATTCTTGTAAACGATCCAGACCCGGTGATACGAGAGAACCGCCTGGCGCTGCTTTATAGTCTGCTCACCGAGTTCTCGATCATCGCTGATTTTTCCGAAATCGTTACAGAAGGCCCTAGCGCCTGAGTGACAATCATGAAGGCCCAAGTAGATAGCAGGAGACACACGAATTGACAAAGAAATACGTATATTCGTTCGGCGGAGGAACCGCCGACGGTGACGGCAAAATGCGCGACATCCTTGGTGGCAAGGGTGCTGGCCTGGCGGAGATGTGCAAGGCGGGCGTTCCCGTCCCCGGTGGATTCACTATCTCCACGGAGGTCTGTAATCTCTTCTTCGAGAATGGCAACAAGGTTCCGAAAGAGGTCGACGATCAAATCCACGAAGCTTTAAAGAAGCTCGAGGACCTGATGGGCAAGAAGCTGGGTGGCGTTGACGATCCGCTTCTTCTCAGCGTCCGGTCCGGCGCAAAGTTTTCCATGCCGGGCATGATGAACACCATTTTGAACCTGGGTCTGAACGACAAAACAACCGAGGGCCTCGCGAACAAAACAGGCAATCCGCGTTTTGCTTACGATTGCTACCGGAGGTTTATCCAGATGTTTGGTGAAGTCTCGCTCGGTATCGAGATGGAGAAGTTCGACCACATCTTCGATGCTCGGAAGGCCAAAATCAAGGCAAAGCTCGACACGGATCTCTCGGCCGATGATCTGAAGGCGATCATCTCCGACTACAAGAAGCTGGTGAAGAAGGAAACGGGAAAAGAGTTTCCGCAGGATGCTCTTCAGCAGCTCATGATGTCGCGCGACGCCGTTTTCAACTCCTGGAACACTCCGAAGGCGCAGTACTACCGACGCATGGAGAAGATTTCTGATTCGATTGGCACCGCCGCCAACGTTCAGGCGATGGTCTTCGGCAACATGGGTGATAACTCCGGAACGGGCGTCGGCTTCACTCGCAACCCGTCGACTGGGGAAAAAGTCTTCTACGGCGAGTTCCTCGTCAACGCGCAAGGCGAAGACGTAGTTTCCGGTATCCGCACGCCGCAGCCGATCTCAGAACTGGAAACGGTCATGCCGGAGGCTTACCGGCAGCTTCGTGACATCACGACCAGCCTCGAAAAGCACTATCGCGATGTACAGGACTTCGAGTTCACCATCGAAGAAGGCAAGCTGTACATGCTTCAGACTCGCAACGGTAAGCGGACGGGTCCAGCGGCAGTGCGAATCGCCGTTGACATGGTGGAAGAAGGCCTGATCACGAAGGAAGAAGCCGTTGGCCGGGTTGCTCCGAATCAGCTCGATCAGCTCCTCCATCCGGTTCTCGATCCCATAATGCGCAAGGGCTTGCAAAAGATTGCAACCGGATTGCCGGCCTCTCCCGGTGCGTCCGTCGGTCGCGCCGCTTTCTCGTCAGAAGACGCCGTAACGCTTTCGGCTAAGGGTCCCGTGGTTCTTGTGCGCAAGGAAACCACACCCGACGACATTCACGGTATGGACGTCTCCAGAGGGATTCTGACGGCCGTTGGCGGTCTGACGAGCCACGCTGCCGTTGTCGCCCGCGGTATGGGACGCCCCTGCGTGGTTGGCGCTTCCACGATCTCCGTTCACGAAGGCAAAAAGCAGGCCGTCATCAACACAGCCGGCAAAAACCTGATCCTCAAGGAAGACGACTGGATCTCTCTCGACGGCTCGACCGGCGAAGTTTATCTCGGTCAGTGCAAAACGAACGACCCTGACCCGAAATCGCACTACTTCGCTTCGTTCATGGAGTGGGCGGACGAGTTCCGTGGCGATTTCGGTGTTCGTGCGAACGCCGATATCCCACGCGATGCGAAACAGGCTCGCCTGTTCGGAGCCGAAGGAATCGGTCTGTGCCGCACGGAGCACATGTTCTTCGCGGAAGATCGCATTCCGTTCATGCAGGCCATGATTCTTGCTCGCGACGAGAAGAGCCGGATCAAGGCTTTGCAGAAGCTCCTGCCGATGCAGCGGAAGGATTTCGCCGGTCTCTTCGAATCTATGAACGGGTTCCCCGTCGTCATCCGGACTCTCGATCCGCCACTGCACGAATTCCTGCCGAAGCGCGAAAACCTGATGGTGGACCTCGCGAAGCTGCCGAACGCTTCTCTCAAAGAGAAGAAAGAAATGGCGGCAACCTACAAGGTGGGCGTTGGTGAACTGAAGAAGCACCTTCCCGAACTGCTCCATCGAGTGGAAGAGCTTCACGAATTCAACCCGATGCTCGGCCATCGCGGCTGTCGGTTGGGGATCACCTATCCCGAGATCACCGAGATGCAAGCCCGTGCCATTTTCGAAGCTGCCGTTCAGGTTGCGAAGAAGGGCGTGAAGGTCATTCCGGAAGTCATGATTCCGCTGATCGGAAGCGTCAAGGAGCTTGAGAACCAAAAAGCAATCGTTGTGAAGGTTGCTCAGGAAGTGCTGGGCAAGGCCGGCATGAAGGATCTCAAGTATTACGTCGGCACCATGATCGAAATCCCGCGAGCCGCGATGACCGCAGACGAAGTGGCACGCGAAGCGGAGTTCTTCTCCTTCGGTACGAACGATCTGACGCAAACCACGATGGGTCTGTCGCGCGACGACTACACGAAGTTCTCGAAGCAGTATGAGGATCTCAAGATCTTCAAGGCTGATCCTTTTGCCGTTCTCGACCAGGACGGCGTGGGCAAGGTAATCCAGCGCGCAGTTGAACTCGGACGCAAAACCCGGCCTGATCTTGAGGTCGGTATCTGCGGCGAGCATGGAGGTGAACCAAGCTCGGTCGAGTTCTGTTACCGCAATGGCATGAACTACGTCTCCTGCTCGCCCTATCGTGTGCCGATCGCCCGCCTTGCCGCTGCCCAAGCCGCATTGGCGCGAAACAATCAGCACTCTGAGCTGCAACGCACCGCATAGCACTCACTGGACTGGACGGTATGCTTGATTCATGGCTGCCGTCCAGCCCATTCGCCGCCAGTCCTTCGAAGCCATCTACGAACTGCTTCGTACTTCCCTCCTCGGTCGTAAACCCGTCTCAGCCAACTACAACGGAAAGCGTCGCTTGTTTTGTCCGCACGTCCTGGGACGCAACAAAGAGAATTTGCCGTGCGCGCTCTGTTATCAGTTCGGGGGCGAAAGCAACAGCGGGCTGAGAGACAAAGGCTCACCCGACAACTGGCGCTGTCTCTGTATCGAGAAACTCACGGATGTCGAGTTGATCGACGGGCGCTGGCGAACTCCGGACGGTCACTCGCGCCCGCAAGCTTGTATCGTTACCGTTGAATACGATTCAGAGAACCCCGATCTGTCCCGCTGGAACACAAAACCGACTGGTGCCGGTTCATAGGTAATGCCTACGGCTGTCGAGTCACTGGGACGGTTAGGAACGCCCGCCGCCGTCAGTTCACTCGCGAAACAAACATGGGATGCCATCGTGGTCGGCGCAGGTCACAACGGACTCGCCTGCGCCGCGTATCTGGCGCGCGCCGGGCAACGAGTTCTCGTGCTGGAAGCACGCGCCAAAGTTGGCGGCGCTTGCACGATTGAAGAGCCGTGGCCCGGTGTCCGGATGTCTCCCTGCGCTTATCTTGCCGGCCTGCTCCACCCGACCGTCATCGAGGAACTGGACCTGCCAGGTTATGGGTATCAGTGGACGCCGGCGAGTAATGGCCTGTTTGTGCCATTCCTCGATGGCTCGAGCATCCAGCTCTATGATGACGACGAGCGCTGCGAAGACGAGGTGCGGCGTCTTGCCCCGCAAGATCTCGAAGGCTTTCGCGCCATGTCCGATGTGATCCGGCGATTGCGTGACGCGGTGCGCCCTCCTGGCGAGCGCGATCTATGGATCGGCGACGCTCCAAGCCAGGAAGAACTGGAACAACGGATGGGGAACGACAGCGAAGCTCGGTCGCTGCTTTTCGAATGGTCCATGGCCGAGTTCGTCGAGCGCTATCTCACTGACGAACGGTTGCAAATGGCCTATCTTGGCCAGGGCGTGATCGGAACGAACGCTACTCCTTTTGTACGCGGGACAGCGTCCATCCGGTTCCATCACGCTTCGGGCCGCCTCGGGGGGTTGCCGGGGAGCTGGGGCTACGTGAAGGGCGGGATAGGAATGGTTTCGTTCTTCCTGGCCGATGCGGCGCAGCGTGCGGGAGCTGTGATTGCGTGTGGAGCCGCTGTTTCGCAGATCGTGCCGGGCGAAGGAGTCCTTCTCGAAGGCGGCGATCACTTCCAGGCGCCGGTTATCGTTTCGAATGCAGATGGACGAATCACTCTACGCCTGCTCGGCAATGCTGCGACTCCTGAATGGCGGGCGAAAGTGGAATCGATTCCGATTCAGGGCTGCACATTGAAGGTAAATGTCTGGCTCAGAGAACTACCGACTTTTCGCGCACGTCCCGGCACCTGTGAGCCGCACCATTTCGGCCAAATCAATACGCCACTGACAAAACAAGAATGGAGGGCGAGCTACGACTCAGCCTGCAGCGGACGTCTTCCCGAGCGGCTCTGGACGGAGCTTTACTTTCAGAGTGTGCACGACCGATCGGCGGCGCCAGACGGCACCCATACGATGAGCATCTTCTCGCAATACGTACCGTATCGGTTTGCAGAAGGCGATTGGGATTCGCACCGCGAATCTGCTCGCGAGCTGGCCTTAGCAGCACTGTCACGATTCTGCTCGAATATTCCTGAAGCTGTTTTGAAGGCCGAGGCGCTAGGACCGCCTGATATCGAGAACCGCGTTGGGCTCACAGGTGGGCACATTTTTCAGGGTGAGTGCCTGCCCGCCTACATGTGGAGAAATCGGCTTTCGTCGCGAACACCAATGGAAGGCGTTTACCTGTGCGGCGCTTGTACGCACCCAGGCGGCAGCGTGATCGCGATCAACGGCCGAAATGCCGCTAGCGCTGTGCTCGCGGATGCCGGAGTTCGCGGCCTCTCCTCAGCCGCCGATTGATGGCAAACAAAAGTGCGAACAGGAGCACGATCACGAAAAATGGCCAGTACGTCATGAGCAGTGGTTCTTTTGGGAGTACGTTCAAGTCTCCGGAAACCGATGCCTCATCGGCACCACGCCGCACATCCACTTTCACCTTCCAATTGCCGATTGAAGGCAGATCTAAATGCGCCGCATACAGCGTTTTATTCGTGGCAGCTTCGTGGGTCGCGGGAAGAGTGAACTCCACGATTTCAGCCCCGCCCGGCTTCGTCAGATGAAGAAAGACCTTGGCGTCGAGCACCGTGCTTTTGTCGTTGCTCTTCTGGCATAGGACGCTCAAATCTACCCGGCCTACTCGCACTTCAGAAGGATCGCTGAAGACAGTAATGAGGAAAGGCCCAGCTTGTTTTTGCAATTGAACCTTGCCGCCATCCGCACGGAGGACGGGTCCTCCCGCGAATAACAAAAGAGCAAGCGAGATTCGCTGTAAACAAAACCTCAATGTGTCATGCCTCTCATCTCCATTGGTTGAAAGAGAATCCAGATTCCCGCTGCGTAAAGACCAAGAGATAAGATCGCCCACGGCGCCGCGAGCCCAACGATTTGACGCATTCGAGATCCGTACTGTTCGGCAATCCGCAGGATGACATAGAGAGTGAGAAGCAAGCCCGCGTCGAGGCAGAGGATCTGCAGTGGGGTGATGAACGATAGCAAACTCGTCCAAGCGGTCACGAAATGATACAGCAGATGTGCGGCCCACATGCTGATGCCCAAGGGGACAAGAGCGTAGATGAGGCGACGGCATAGACCGAGAACCCGATCGCCTCCTATGACAAGCCGATTGCAGGCCGTACTCAGACTCACCAGCACGACAGGCGCAAGAATTGCGCCGAGAAGAACGAAAATGCCAACTACGAGAGGCATGGCATGGGGCCCGAGCTGAGCGTGCCACTCATGCTCGTACATCATGACGGGCCCTGTCATACCAGCCGCATTGACGAATGCCGCGAACACAATGAGCAGCGCCAAAGCTGCGAAATCGTTCCGATTCGAGAGCCTGCCGACCGACGAGCGGTACGGGTCCTCCGTCAGGGTCTTTGCCGGCAGGACGGGCAGGAGAGCCACGTTGTCGTGCGGGCAGGCGTTCACGCAGTCAAGGCAAAACGTGCAGTCCAGATTGCTGGCCTTCTTGGGCTGAAACAGGTAGAGCTCGCACCCGCGGGCCGTCTCGTTTCCGCGGATGCAATCGTGCGTCCTGCATGACCCGCAGACGCTTTGCTTCCGGACAGTAACTTCTCTCGGAGACACAAGCGACGTAATGAAGTGAAACTGGCCGATCGGGCACACATACTTACAAAAGCTCGCGCCTCGGAAAAGCGTATCGATCGCCAGCGAACAGGCAAAATAGGCAACGATGATCCACGCCGTCAGGGAGGGGCTGGCCCATAGGCTGAACGCCTCATAAGTCCAGAAGTAAAGAATCAGCAACGCGACCGGCAGCCACTTCGAACGCAATACCTTTGGCCATCGTAGTCTCGGCGCGATGATGCGGCGGGCTCCGTCCCGAACCAGCGTGAACGGGCACGACATGCAGAACAGGTTTCCAACCACCAGAAGAGCGCCGACGGACAACGCTCGCCAGTGAATCCAGGGTAAGACGCCCGCCAGGTTCAGCGGAGCGAGTTGCGTTCCCCGGAAACCGTCGACGACAACGACAACCGCAACAACAAGCATCGTCCATTGCGCCAATCGGCGCGCACGCACAAGCCACCGAGCCGGCAGGGAAAGCGTTCGGGACATGCGTCGATCGTTCCGTAAACGCAGGACCAGGTTACTTGCCGTCGGGCGCTCCGGTGAGAATACCCGCATGGCAAACACGATCGCCGGAATCAAGTAAACGATCGAGCCTGGAACCCACATGATTGCGCCGGCAAGCGTCTGGTCCGTGAGAGGCGAGATGCTCCCTAGGCGGACAGATTCGTAACTCGCATACAACACACGGCCGGCGAAGACAAAGGACGCGGACAGCACGGTATTGACCAGATCCGCAAACAGCAGATACGGAATGGGAGCCCACGCTGGCCAGCGGCTCTTCCCTGGGCCCTGTTGGATCAAAGGGATCCAGAAAACAATGCCTGTCCAAAAGAAACAAGCGTGTTGGAAGTCATGGAAGAAGTTGGAACGCAGTGCCAGTTCGTACGCTGGCGGTAAATGCCACACGATCGTGCTGAGTGCGAATAAAATCCAGGCGACCGGCATGGAGGTAAGCCAATCAGAGATCCGGTGGCAAACCGGGGAAGTGAGAAACGGACCCAATGCTTCCTTGACGAAAGTCTTGGGAAGACCACGCAGGACCGGTATAACCGGCCGCCCGAGCAGGAGCAGCGGCGGAGCAATCGACAGCAGCAGCAAATGCTGCGTCATATGCGCCGAAAGAAGCAGCTTGTCGAATGCATCGAGGGGCGAGCTTCTGGCCAGGAACACGACGCAGAGACCAGCCAGGAAGCAGGCCAGACGTGTGCCATCCTGTTCGGTTCTGACCAGCCGGCGGATGCGAATCCACCCGGAGATATAGACAACGGCAGCGAAGCTGAGAACCGCCGTTGTCCAGGGATGCCACGCCCAGGACTCGAGAGCGGCTTGCCCAACCGAGTCCACTGCTAAAAATCCCGAGCCAGCAGGGGACCGGATCGCGCAATGTCGCGAGGCAGTTTATTTAATGGCTTATCTGCTGGTTGAACTCCCCGCTCCTTTTCTGGCCGGAGCGTTCGCATGAATGCCACCAAAGCTTCCACTTCCGCTGGCGTGAGTTTTTTTCCATATGCCGGCATGTTGCCGCCGCCTTGTATCACTTGCCGGACCAGCTGATCCGCAGTCAATCGAGTGGCAACATCATCCAAAGCCGGACCTCGCAGGCCGCCTTCATTGCCGAGCGAATGGCAGTTGCGGCATTGCTTGTTTTGGAACACCAGCTCGCCATGTATCTCAAGAGGCGTACGTTTTTTGACATATTTGACCGGGATCGGAGCGCCGCTCCAGGCGTACATCCGCGGCGACCACGGGGACGTCAAGCCCATATACGTGAGCGTGCCGATGACAAGCATGATGAAGATCACCGACAGAACAGCCACTGGTCTGCGCCGAAAGCTCTTCTCGCCCGTGCCGGATATAAACGGAAGCGCGAGCAGCAAGCCGATCAGGATTGCCGGGGCAACAAACAGAACGATGACTTCCATCCAATCCGGGAGCAACGCCAGAGCGGCAAAGATCGAAAGGAAGTAGAAATCAGGCCGCGGATTGGTGTTGATCAGAATTGGATTCGGAACGCCGAGCGGACCCTTGGGGCCGAAAAAGAGCGCGCAGCCCAGTATGGCCGCGATTGTTAAAGCCGCAAAGAGAAGATCTTTACCGACGGCGTGAGGAACGAACGGAACGCCTTCTTTGCGCAGGATTTCTGCGTACTCCGCATCATAGGTGGAGCGCCTGACGGGCACACCCGGTTTCGGATACTCGTTGATTCCCTTCGTGAGCACCAGCCGCAAATGCATGCTGACGATTGCGATGATTAAACCCGGAAGAATAAACACGTGCAGAGTGAAAAATCGCGATAACGTCTCGCCGGCTATAATCGGTCCGGCAAGCAGGAGATGGACAAGTTGCCCGCCGATCAGAGGCACGCGCCCTGTCACGGAAGCTCCGATCGATAGTCCCCAATAAGCGTCCTGGTCAAAGCGCATCACCTGCCCGGTAAACGCCATAGCAAGCGTAAAGAGCAATAGAAATATGCCGCTCACCCAGGTCAGTTCACGCGGGTACTTATAAGCCCCGAAAAGAAAAACCTGGATCATGTGCAGCGTCATGATGAAGACCATGAAGTTCGATCCCCAATAGTGCACCGCACGCAGGTACCAGCCCCAGAACTGGGCGTGGTTGAGATACTCCAGGCTGGTGAACGCCTCATTCGTCGAGGGGACATAGACAAAGGCGAGGCACGTTCCCGTGATCACCTGGATGATGAAGCAAAGCAGCGTCGCGCTGCCGAACACATAAAACCAGCTTCCTGCGCTTGAGGGCACCTCATGACCGGCGGTGGAAGCGTACAACGCGGTCAGGTGAAGTCTGTCGTCTAACCAGACTGCCAGCTCTCTGAGTTTGTTTACCATTGCGGCCTGCCAGCTATATCGGGTTGCTCAAGGTCGGCATTTGACCGCCCTTGACCCAAAGTTGTCCACTTTCGACTTTGTGATCGTATTGGAACAATCCCCGCGGCGGTGGTCCTGCGGCCCTCGAGCCGTCTTCGTAGAATGCTCCGCCGTGGCAAGGGCACATGAATAGCCCGGACTCTTGAAACCAGCGAACCGGACAGCCCAGATGCGTGCAGTTGATCGCGAAGATCTGGAACTCCTGCCCAGAGGCTCGCCGAACCCAGCAAGGAATATTCGCCGTCTGCCCGTCCCAGGGGCGTGTGAATGGGTTTCGGTAGGTTGCGATGCGGGTCGTCTTTTCCGGAAAGTCCTCCAGGTTCCCCAGCGAAATCCAGTTGCGCGGATCTTTCTTCTCGACAAAACTGGAGAACACAAATCCAATCATCGGAATGGCAAGCAACGCCCCGGCTGCAACATTCAGGACTACGCCCACCGCGAACAGCCAGTTGCGGCGAGTGGGATCGAGGGTATTCTGTTTTCCTGTGTCTTCCTGACGCGTGGTGTCGCCGGAGTTATTTTCCTTTTTCACCTAGACCTCCCGCCCCAATGCTGCTCCCGCTGTTGCCCTTGTGTCCCTCTTGCCGCTGTTCATCCCGATCGCGGCCGGGCCGGTTGCCGCTATCTTCATTTCCTTTCGTCTTCTCCCCACTCTGTCCAGTTCCGCTAGCCTGCGCGTAGGCATCCACCGGTATCGTGTTCGCCGGGCGCAGGGACGCGAGATACGTCACGACGTCCGAAATATCCTGATTCGTTAAAGGCCGACCCAGCTTGAGATTCCGATAACTGGGCATCCCGAGATCGGGGCGCCCTACGATGATCGACGTCCTGATGTTCTGATCGGTGACCAGGCTGAGGTAGCTCGGATCCGTTACGGGCCCGATCACACCTGGTCGATGACACAGCACGCAGGATTGTGCGAAGACTAACTTGCCGCGTTTCACATCTCCGCTGTCGCTCGGGGCGCTATAGGGCGGCAAAGGAGGAGTCGCGGGTGGCGCCGGTTTGCTCCAGTTAGTCTCGATGCCTTCTACCAGGACATTGATCTGCTTATCGGTAAGAGCTCCGCCTTCGGCTCGCGACCATGCAGGCATCGAAGTGCCCGGGCGCCCGTGAGCAATCGTTCTCCGGAGTTCCTCTTTCGGCATGACAGCGAGGTAAAGAGAATCATGCAGAATTCTGCCGGGACCGTTCTTGCCTTCCTCGCCATGACAGCCCGAGCAGTTGCGCGCGAACAGGCCCTTGAAGTCCGTGGCATTCCCTTCCTCCGCTTCTTCGGCATTCGGAGGCGGCTTTCCAGGGGCGTCGCAGCTGATCGCACCGATGCTTGCAGTAGCCAGCATTGCGCAGATCACGAAATCTGCGCGGCGTCGGGGTCCAAGCCTCATTCGTGCTCTTCTCCGTCAGAGTGCATCCCCGGTGCTTCAACAAATGCCCGCTCCGCTAGTGACCACGACTGCATTGTTCGTATGCTCGTGCTGCGGGCGATCACAAAACCACCCACGAGCCCGAACCCAAGTTGGCACGCGACAAACCACGGCCAACTGATTCGCTCGTTCATCAAGGGGTTCACGAGATTGAGAACCGTCGCGATCAGCCCGCTCCAAAACAGCGGCATCAAGATGCCTGCCCAGAAAGGAGCATACTTCGGAAACATGGGCAGGATCACGGCATAAACCAGACCAACCAGAATCGAAATCGTCCCGTGGCCGATGAATGCTGCCGTGAACGCAAGCCCGTTGAATGCCTTCAGTTGTTCTGTGGAAGCCTGTCCCAAGCCCGGAATCACCACGCCAGCGAGCAGATTGATCGGATACCAGATGCTGCCCTGTGCAATCAGCCCGTACAGGCACGCTAAAGCCGCCATGGCTGCGCCGCCTGCCAGACCGCCCCAGATGCCGGACGAGTAAGGATGGATGCGCTCCGGAATTCGGACGCGATGCCGCCCCTCGCCGCGTTGCATGCGGACAACAGAACGCGTGTCCACCAGAATAGGCGCGGGACGCAGTTCGACTTCGATCGGCATCTCTTCGTGCTCCTCGTGCGGAATCACTTCACCCCACCAGCCAAGGCCGCCCCGAACTCCGATAATGAGTCCGACGACGCTCACCACCCAGTGCGTCACCAACCCCGCCACCAGAAGCGCGATCCCGAATGAGAAGACCATCGGCCAGGAGGTCGGCTTCGGCATCAGGATATGCGTGTCTTGCGTTCGCTCTCCCGCTTCTCCGTGTTCGAGTTGGTGCGCCATGCGTTTACCTTCCGATGATGTAGACAACGGTAAAGACTACGACCCAGATGGCGTCCACGAAGTGCCAGTACCAGGAAAGAAATTTCACTCGCCTCTCTTGATGATGGATGGGAAAGCCCATTAGTGAAACCGCCATGACCAGCAGCAAGAAGAACAATCCGACAATAACGTGGCTCGCGTGCAGTCCAACCAGCGAATAATACGTCGTGCCAAACAGGTTTGTGCTGATTGTCAGCCCTTCCTTGTAGATCAGGTGATACCACTCCACGCCGGTGGCCGTCAGAAATTCTCCACCCAGCAGAATGGTCACGAGCCACCATAGTTTGAAACGTCCGAGTTGGCTTCGCTTCAACGCGTTCTCGGCAAGCACGATCGTGAGACTGCTCGACAGCAGGCAAATCGAAGCGACAACCGGAATCTCGAGAACATCCTTCGGGAACGGTCCGGTGAGGCTCTTCCCGCTGTAAACCAGATAAGCCACAACAAAGATCGAGAAGAGCGAAGTCTCCGTGATCATCAGGAAAATAATGCCGATCGTACCTCGATCCGGCAAAGTCCATTGGGTTTCGAGCTCCCCGATGTCGGCTGGTGTGACAGTTGCAGCCATACCTACTGTCCAAACTTCCAATCCGGGTCTTGCGGGTGCTTCAGATCCCAAAGAGGTCTGCTGCTCCGGACAACTGGCAGCTTCTCGAAGTTATATTCCGGCGGTGGTGAACTGGTTCCCCATTCGAGCGTCCAGCCATCCCACGGATCATCGCCCGCCGGTTGGCCCTTTACCGCTGAATAGATCACGTTGAAAGCGAACATCGCGACAGCGGCGATCTGGAAGATCACTCCGAGGGACGAGATCATGTTGAATGTTTCCCAACCGCGCCCCGTTGGGTAGGTATAAATCCGGCGCGGCATGCCGAGGAAGCCAAGAAAGTGCTGCGGGATGAAAGTAATGTTGAAGCCGATCACGAATGTCCAGAAGCTGAGTTTTCCAAGCCGCTCGTTATACATGCGACCGCTCACCTTGGGATACCAGTAGTACATTCCCGCAAACAAACCGAAGACAAGGCCGCCAATCAATGTGAAGTGAAAATGCGCGATCACGAAGTATGAATCGTGCAGCTGCCAGTCGAACGGAGACACCGCGAGCATGATGCCCGTCAGGCCAGCAACCAGGAACTGCAGCAGAAAGCCGCAGCAGAACAGCATCGGCGTGTCCAAACGAAGTTTGCCGCCGAACATTGTGGCCGTCCAATTGAATATCTTGATACCGGTCGGAATACCGACGAGCATAGAGGACGCGGCAAAGAAGGTATTGGACCAGGCTGTCATCCCCACGGCAAACATGTGGTGAGCCCAAACACCAAGGCTGATAAATCCGATACCAATCACGGCGGCAACCATCGCCGGTCTCCCGAACAACGGTTTCCGTGAAAACACCGGAATCACCTCGGACAAGATCCCAAAAGCCGGAAAAATCAGAATGTAGACCTCCGGATGGCCGAAGATCCAGAAGAAGTGCTGCCAAAGTACGGCAGATCCGCCCGCCTGCGTGTTAAAGAAATTTGCGCCGAGGAAGCGATCGTACGCCAACATGATCTGAGCAGCCGTCAGCGGCGGTAACGCAATCAGAATGAGCCACGAATCGATGACCATGACCCAGACGAAAACTGGCATCCGGGCGAGAGTCATTCCCGGACAGCGCATGGAAATGGCAGTGGCGATGACATTGATGGCGCTCGCTATACTTCCGATCCCGGCAAGGAAAATCCCTAAGATCCAATAATCCGTACTCGCGCCTCGTGAAAATGGCCTTTCGGTAAGCGGAGCATACGCGAACCATCCCACGTCAGGAGCGGATCCCGCGCCCGATAACCCGCCGCCACCGATGTAGCTGAAGTAGAGCAGAATACCGCCAAACAGAAATATCCAGAAGCCGAACGCATTCAGCCGTGGAAAGGCCATGTCTCGAGCTCCGATCATCAAGGGAACGAGATAGTTCGAGAACCCGGCCACCATGGGCATACCGACAAAGAACACCATTGTCGTACCGTGCATGGTGAAGAGCCGGTTATAGGTATCCGGAGCGACAACGTGATTATTGGGCACAGCGAGCTGTAACCGGATTACGCTCGCCATGATGCCCGCTATCACCAGAAACACGATCGCCGAAACGACGTACATCAAGCCAAGTCGCTTGTGGTCGACGGTCGCGACCCATTGGTACAAACTCTCCGACCAGGAGAACTCCTCCCGAATGGTTGCGGGTCTTGCTGGTAGTGGGTGATCAATGGTCGCCATGTGTCACTTCAAGCTTTCGAGGTAAGAGACAAGTCCGTCCAGTTCTACCGCCGTTAGTTTCATGCTCGGCATCAGGCATCCCGGCTTAATCGTTTGCGGATCGTTGATCCAGGCTTTTAAATTTTCGGGGCTGTTGGTCATCACGCCTGCCGCAAGAGTGGAGCGGCTCCCCAAATGTGACAGCTCGGGCCCGAATCTTCCGATCGCTTTGGTGCCTTTGATGACATGGCAGTTCAGGCATGAAAGCGATTCGAAGGTAGTCCGTCCCGCACTCACATCGCCTGCTGCCAGCGTTTTCTGCTGCCCTTGCGCCCAGGCCCGGAACGCCGGCCGTTCTTCTGCCACAACACGCAAAAGCATATTCGCGTGTTGAGTTCCGCAATATTCTGCGCAGTTCCCGACGTACACGCCCCCTTGTTTTGGGTCGATCCACATGTAGTTCAGCCGGTTTGGAATCAGGTCAACCTTGCCCGAGAGCTGCGGCACCCAGAAGCTATGGTTTACGTCGACGCTGGTTAATTCCAGGTATGTCGCTTCTTTGCCGTCCGGCGAAAACGGCACGTGAATCTCGTTTGCTGTGCTAATGCCGTAATCGGGATAGACAATCTCCCACCACCATTGATGTCCGATCACTTTTACGTGCAAAGTGGAAGGCGGCGGGCTTGCGTTCTCCACGCTCCATACAACGCGCGCCGTTACCCCTATCAAAACGAAAACGATCAGGATCGGTATAACCGTCCAGGCCAGCTCGATCTGAGTGCTTCCGTAGACCTGCGCTGGTTCCTGATGCAGGTCATCACCCGGTTTGCGCCGGAAGCGCGCGATCGTGTAGACGATGATTCCGGCAACAACGATGAAGATCAGCGTAGTGACCGCTATGGTGAACCAGCCGATATCCCTCTCTGCTGCCGCGGGTGAAGCGAGCGGTTTAAAGATATCCGTTATCCGGTGCTCATTCGCGCCCGGCACCTGGACCTGCAAGAAAGCTAGTAAACCCGAATCGGTCACCGAAGTATCCCGCCCCAACCTACAGTTCTACTGTAACCGCAAACACTGCATTTACAAGAGAAATGACAGTACCCTCTCCTGCTGGGCAGGTTATAGTGAGACGACCATTATGGCTCTTCGCATAGGGCAGCGTGAAGTTCGGAATGTCACGGTATTGGACTTGGAGGGGCAATTAGTTGCGGGCGACGAGGCAGCCTCTTTCCGAGAGCTGATTGACGTTCTGATCGGCGAGGCGAAGATCTGGATACTCGCGAATCTGCACGGCGTACGGATGATCGACAGCTCCGGGTTGGGAGTTCTCGTTTCTGCACACCTTGCCATCGAAAAAGCAGCGGGCGCAATGAAGCTCCTCAATGCTTCTCAGCGGCACATGAATCTGCTCGTGCTTACAAAGCTTTCGACATTGTTCCCGAACTTCGAGGACGAAGGTGCAGCGATCGAGAGCTTCCTGCCCAAAGAGCAGACTGGCAGGCAGTTCGACATTCTGGAATTTGTCCGGAGCGAGGAGAACGACGACCAGTTGCTAACTTCCGACGCCCGTGACCAGAAAACAGACAGTGCGTCTACCGCGCTCGACGGGTCAGAGAAGTCTTAAGTTATCGAGAGGCGTAGGAAGGTCGGCTGTTTTCGGGCTTGGCGCTTCTCCCGTATGAGTTGATGGCCTTGTCGAGCGTAAGTAAAATCTGATTCAGCTGTTCGTGCGTTTCTGCTTGCACGACGATCTTGGCCTGCGGTTTCGCCGCGTGGGCCCGAAACGCCATCTCTGGTCCGTTAGCTGCCCCTGTCGCTTTGGCAGCTTGATACCCCTGCGCGCCTGCGGAATGCGAGCTGGATTGGGTTGCCTGCCTGTCGAGATAGCGTCCCGTTGTCCGAAAACGGACTCCGCAGCGGGCGCAGCGATACGGATATCTGCCGAACCAGGCCTGGAGTTGATCGCAGGCCCCACTTCGGCGAGATCGGTGGATATCGGAAGAACCACAACGCTTACAGGTCATCATCTGACCTTTCGGCTGGATCGCCAAACCCCTTTAGACCGGCCCAAGGTTTTGTGGCCGTAGATCGTACCGCTTAACTCTATTCCGGCCGGTTTAGTTTACGCGCGCGCAGTTCTCGAGCATCTCGAGCGAGACCACTTCGAGAGCCCTTTCGTGTGTTGCTTCCAGGCGAACCGGAACGCGAACGCCGGCCTCATAAGATTTCTTCCAGGGACCGACGCATACACACCAGCTGTCACCCGCCTTGAGCCCGGGAAATCCGAACTCCGGGCGCGGAGTGATGAGATCATTCCCGATTGCCCTCTGGTGTTGCAGAAACTGGTCCGTCACGATCACACACACCGTGTGTTGACCCACGTCATCCTCGCCCGAGTTACACTTGCCATCCCGATAAAAACCGGTCAATGGGTCCGTGCAGCAGGTCTGCAGGACGCCGCCCAATACGTTCTTCGTCATTTCATTCAAGGCTACTGCACCCGCCAGGAAGTCTGATGGATCTCGCTCCCGGTAAGCTAGAAAGACTGATGGAGTCTTCGCAACGGGGATTTGGATCCCGCTTCTGGTCGCTGATTGGTGCAACCTTTCTGGGGTTTTTGGGAATGGGCACCGTGCTGCCGGCGCTAGCTCCGTACGTGCGTCACGATCTGGGCGGTTCGGATAGAACCGTCGGATGGGTGATCGGGACATTCTCTTTCATTGCTCTCGGAAGCCGTTTCATCTCTGGCCCGCTGGCGGACCGCCGAGGTCGGAAGATTACGATGCAGGCCGGTCTGCTGAGTTGTGCCTGCGCAGGTCTTGCTTACCTGCTGCCGTTGCACCTGCCGGGTGTGTACCTCGGCCGTGCGCTACAGGGCTTTGGGGAGGCTTGCCTTTATACGGGCGCCGCGACTTGGGCCGTAGAACTCGCTGGTGTCGAGCGGGGATCTCAGGCTCTTGGATATGTCAGCAGCGCTATCTGGGGAGGAATCTCCGCCGGACCCGCCGTTGGTCACTGGCTCGGATCCTTCGGACGCGCCGCAACGCTTCAGATCTGTGCCGCGTTCATTTCCCTGCTGCTAGCATCATTCGTGGGCGAGAGCTTCCGACCTTCACACGACGGTACTCGCCGGAAGCTTATTCGGCCCTCTTTACTGACAGCGGGCATCGCCGTCGGATTTGTTAACGTCCATTATCCGGTAATTACCGGGTTTCTCATCTTGCACCTTGCGCAACACGGAAACTCCGGTCCGGCCGCCTTCACGACTTACGCCTTGACTATTCTGCTGTCACGGTTCTTTCTCGGTAAACTTCCTGATCGACTTCCGCCCAGCTACACCTTTTACGGAGGGCTCGTCGGCATGTGCATCGGACTGGTAATGCTAGCGACTGGTCCCCGGCCATCTACCGCGATTCTTGCGACCGGCATTCTCGGTCTCGGCTTTTCGTTCCCCTGGTCGTCCATTGCCGCTTCTGTATTGCGTAGAACCCCCACGAACGAACACGGATCAACCATTAGCTTCCTCAGCGCCTTCTATGACCTGTTTGTCGGAATGAGTTCCGTGGCGGCAGGCCTCGTCGCGAGCCATTTCGGTTATCCCGCTGCTTTCGTCATGGCAGCGACGGCACTTCTCGCGGCTGCCGCGGCCGGTAAGTTTGTGTTTGCTCCTGGTGAGTCACCACTAGCTTCGGACGAAACGGAGCAGCTTGAAACAGTGACGGGTTGATCACCGAGCCGGCGCGGCAAAACTCTGAGACCGGGCCCGATGTCTATTGGAATTCCATGCCGCGAAGCAACGGACCCCGGGAGGCGGTACTCTTGGCGTACTCCAGCTTGACCGTTCTCGGCTGCTGCGCGCCGCAACTGAATTCGGAAGGACTGTTGCGCATCAGTACATGCGTCGGATCGGGCACGTCCAGTTGCAGCGGTCCTGAGGCCGTATCGACGGAAAAGCCAACCAGGCGCCCCTCCCTGCACTGGACCGTCCGTAGCTGCCCGTCAGTCCGCTCGATGACGTCCCTCGCTTCGATGAACGGGTTCCACTGAAAGCCGTGAGGTGTCCGGATACTGACGGCCTTCATCTCGCCATTTGCATCGCGCTCGAATTGAACGTGGAAATCGGTTTTGGTTGTGTACTCGAGCGCTGAAGCGATACCGCGTTGTTCAGGCGTTGCCGCGCTCAACTTAGCCTGTTGCGCCGCCGCTGTGGCCTCCTCTGTGCGCCCAAGCTCCGAAAGAGACGATGCCAGAGCGCTCCAGTAGCTGTACGCGCGAGGGCCCGAAGGCGCACCCATCGCTTTTAATTGCGCTACTGCCGCTGCGTAATTGCCCCGATTGCTCTCGATGATCGCCAGGCGGTAACGGGCATCAGCGAAATCCGGCTTTGCGGAAATAGTTTTTTCCAATGCGTGCGCAATTTCGTCCTCGGGCAAACCGGCCTCCTCAGCAAGAAGTGCGAAACGGTAGCAGAGACCGGGGTCATTCGCGCCTGAATCGATGGCCTTTCGCCAGTTTTCGAGCGCGACGGCCTTGCTGCCGCCACGAAACGCCATCACGCCAACGCTCGTCAGCAGTTTCGGCTCGTCCGGATGCTCCCGCAGCAACTCGCGATATTTCGCTTCCGCGCGGCTCCACTCCCCATTCGCAACCAGCAGGTCGGCCAACAGCATGCCCGCATTCAGGTCAGAAACGCGCGTAGGCGCAACCGCCGAAGAAGCTGGGTTTGCGGCAGGAACGAAGTGCTGCGGCGAGTTGTGCCCCAGAATCCAACTCTGCAGATCTCGACCGACCTGGAGGAGAGACTTCCTGTACACGTCTTCAAATGCCTGCTGGCCAGATTTGCCCGCCCGCATCGCTGCGAAAAATCGGTCGAGCCGGCCGTACTCTGGCGAGGAGATCAAGATGTCGGCCAAAGCCCAGGTCTCGGCGTAGAAACTCGCGGCAGTCTCACGGGAATCCCGGAAATTGGAAGCTCGCGTACCGCCCAGCAGCTCAGATATTGGCATGCGGGGATGTCGCCGAAGAGTATCCATCCGTGCCGGCAACTCGCCTCCGAACTCGAATCCCGCGCCGGTGGCCCGAACAGTCGAAAACACTTCCGCCAAGCCCTCTGCGAGCCAGTCCGGCAGTTGAAGCCCTTTCGCGTGCAACACTGCGTGCGCATACTCGTGCGCTATCACTTCAAGGCGCGCGCCAGGAGGCAGCACGATGTACTCGCCGGCATCGGTGCCGACATAGTACGCGTCGGCCGCCTGGTGCGTGCGGAACTCGCCGTATTCGCGAGAGGAGTTGAATTCGATGACCCGAAGCGGCACACCTGAATTCGGGAGCAAGCCACTTAAACCGGGGACCGTGCCGTCGCTCCAGAAAGCCCGCAGCCGTTCGAAGCGCTCGAGGAGACCGCGTGCATTTTCCCCGGTGACGTGCGAATAAACCTGAAACTGCTTATCCTCTGCGAGCCACCAGCCTGATGGTTGGGCATACAGGCTACCGTTGATGGATACGAGGAGGCACCACGCCGCAGATCTAGAGCACCAGCGGCGCGGGGACGTCTTTCGGTTGAATATTGGTGTTATGAAGGAAGCGATTAGTGGCGTCGTACTTAGCTTTAATTTTACTAAGACGTTCATAGTTGCTCCCATACGCTTCGCCAAAACGCGTCCGATCGTCGTCGCTGAAGGCATTTGCATAGGCCGAGCCCGCCGACCACGGGCTCATGGCAGCATAAAACTCCCGCGTCCAGGTCCTGTTCGACTCGTCGTCCGCCGGCCCGATCCCAGAGGCTCAGAATGACAAGGTCGAATCCTTCCCTTCGAGCGTGAAATGCCGTCGCATCCGGAGCCACGCGCGTAGCGGCCCCGTGCATGTGTTCCAACATTGTGATCGAGCGCGGCGATGGGACGGGCCGAATTCCAATTGTCCGACGAATGTGTCGATGGCCTCGTCCGGCAGATCTCGAAGGAAATTTGATTTCCAGTAGCTTCGATGCCCGTGAGGAGCCGAGGGGTCCAACATGCTTTGCAGTTGAAGGTACGGTATGCGATTCACCAGATCGGCCAGGGGACTTCCGAACTCCCGGAGCGGGGCGAGCAAGCGTTCGCCTGCATCCAGATCGTCGCCGCAATAACAGGGAATTACCATCACGACCGGAATTCCGTCTGGCGTAGTCACCGCGCCTGCATACACGATCAGTTCATCCGGTAAACCGCCCTGGGCGAAATCTCTGAAATGCCGCAAGACGTCACGCGCTTGCGCTAGTGGGTGGATGATGATACCGCTGAGCACGGTTTTGATCGGGTGGAGCCGATATTTCATGGACGTAACGACACCGAAATTACCGCCGCCCCCTTTTAAAGCCCAGAAGAGATCGGTGTTTTGTTCCCAATCGGCCGGGATCGTCTCGCCCGCGGCAGTCACGATGTTGTAGGCCAAAGTGTTGTCACAACTCAGCCCGCATCGGCCCATGAGCCATCCCACGCCGCCGCCCAGTGTCAGGCCCGCGATCCCAGTCGTAGAAATCAGTCCGCCCGTGGTCGCTAAGCCATGGTTCTGGGTCGCTCGATCGAATTCGCCCCAAAGAAGGCCAGTTTCCGCAGAAACCGTACGTGTTTCGGGGTCGACAGCAATGCCTTTCATTTGAGATACGTCGATCACGATTCCGTCGTGCACGAGCGCCGTTCCCGCAACATTATGCCCACCTGCGCGAATCGAGGGGTTAAAATCTCGATCGGCGACGAATCGCACGGCCATTTCAACGTCGTCGATGCCGCTGCATTGCAAAATGGCGCGGGGGCGGCTGTCGATCATGGCGTTCCAGATCTGGCGCGCCGCTTCGTAACGAGGACTAGTCGCCGTGATGATTTCTCCGCTGAAATGGCGGCGTAATGATTCCAGGTCCACAGCACCCTCCTTTTCGTGGGAGTCTATCACCCAAACTTACTTGCCGGGATCCAGCATCGTGGTCCAGGCAGTATCGTCCTCTCCAACGCTGAGCCGATTGCCGGCTCTCACCAGCGGGAGCCGCAGAAGTTTCGGCTCCTTCTCGATGCGGGCAATCATCTCGGAATCCGAGACCTTCAGGTACTTCAAACCGGCATCCACGTATGGTTTGCCCTCCGTGTCGAGAAGGCCGGCGAGCCCGAACCGGTCGACAAACCGTTTGATTTCGCCCGGTGCAAATGGCTTCTGTTTCAAGTCGACGATGTGGAGTTTCACGCCACGCTCCCTAAAAAATCGCTCAGCGGCGCGCGTCGCGTGAGAGTTCTTCACGCCAAAGATCTGGACGTTCACCATCCGCGTGCCCTCTAGGGCTGCTCGGAAGCGATACGCATTTTGTAGAAAGACCGGTAAACGAAGATCAGAGCAACAACAAAAAAGATCACCGAGAGGAAGTACTTTGTTATCACGCCGTGATTGCGCGACAGAGAGACACCCAGTTGAACGGCAAGAAGGCCAAACAGTGTTGTGAACTTGATGATGGGATTCAGTGCAACGGATGATGTGTCCTTGAACGGGTCACCCACGATGTCACCCACCACGCTGGCGGCATGCAGATCAGTGCCTTTCTGTTTCAGCTCAGTCTCGACAATCTTCTTTGCGTTATCCCAAGCGCCGCCCGCATTGGCCATAAAGATGGCCTGATAGAGCCCGAACAGAGCAATTGAAACGAGATAGCCGATGAAAAAGTAAGGCTCGAGCAGAGCAAAGGACAAAGTGATAAAAAACACGGTGAGAAATATGTTGAGCATGCCCTTCTGGGCATAACGGGTACAGATCTGCACTACTTTTTTGCTGTCGGACAC
>JBJMGK010000214.1:0-4601 GCA_045807925.1 Bryobacteraceae bacterium
CATCCAACGTATTCCCAACAGTCACCGCTACCGCTTGACCGACTTCGGATTGCGTACGGCATGCTTTTTCACGCGCACCTACTCTCGCATCCTTCGGCCAGGGCTCGGCAGAATATTACCCGAGCTTTCCGCCCCCAACGGCTCACTCCGCCGCTGCTTCGATAAACTCGATCAGGAAGTGAACTCTTGGGTTGCAGAAGCAAAACTGGCCGCTTGAAAAAACTTGACTCATTTACCACAAGTTCTTCACTTCAAAACCACTAGCGGCGAGTCCGCCTACGTCAATGTAAGTTTCTCAATGATGTAATTGAGCAAGACCTTCAAGTTTCCAAGAAGCAGCCCCGATTGCCAACGACTGCTAAGGGCTGTTCACCTGCCAAGCTCATTCGCTCCTACGATCTTTCGAAACTCTGGAAGGAAATGCTCCGAACTGCTATCGCTGCCAACTGAGTCTGGCATTCAGGCCGTTCCCAGATATGATTTACTGGACCTGGACCTGCTGGATAACTGGCGCTGCCCAACTGGGGAAGAAAAACGCATCGCCGTTGTAGACAGCGCTGATCGTATGGTTGCCGAGCGTCAGGGATGAGGTCGTGAAGAGAGCAGTACCGCCGGAAATCGTCTGCACGCCGAGGCTCGTCGGGCCATCGAAGAATTGCACGGTACCGCCGGCCGTGGCGGGTGAGAGCGTCGCCGTAAACGTCGCCGGACTGTTCAACATCGAGACGTAAACGGTCTGGCTGTCTGATTGAGTGGGCTGTCCCTCCGAAGTTAGCGTCATCGTGCAGGAAGCGCGGGACACGACCTGCAACAGCGCCGGCGACGTGCTCATGGCGTAATTCGTCCCGCCGCTGTAGTAAGCGACAAGGGCGTGGGTTCCGCCAGTCAGCAAGAGGTCGGACAGTGTGGCCGTCCCGCCTGAAAACGGGACGCTGCGGAGCATCGTGTTGCCATCGAAGAACGTGACGGTACCGGTGGCATCGTCCGGAGTAATGGCAGCCGTGAGAAAGAGGTTCTGGGTTGTGGTCGGGTTGGCTTTCGAGGTCAGGAGCGTGGTCGTCGAAATGCGATGGTCGACTTTACGGACGCGACGGTTAACACTATCCGCAATATAGAGATTTCCGCCGCTATCCACCGCCACCCCCGAAGGATAGGCCAAGCTGGCGTCCGTGGCCGTTCCGCCGTCGCCGCTGAAGCCGACGCTGCTATTGCCCGCGACCGTAATAATAATGCCTGTCGTGGCAAACACCTCGCGTATCCGCTGATTATGGTAGTCCGCGATATAGAGATTCCCGCTGCCGCCCACCGCCATGCCGTAGGGAAAGTCCAGACTGGCGCTGGCGGCCGGTCCGCCGTCGCCGCTGAAGCCGGAGCTGCCGTTGCCGGCGACCGTGGTGATCAAGCCTGTATTGGCCGAGACCTTGCGGATACGATTGCTATCCACGATATAGACGTTCCCGCTGCGGTCCACCGTCACACTGGATGGTTCGTACAAACTGGCGGTTGTAGCCGGTCCGCCGTCGCCGCTGAAGCCGGAGCCGCCGTTGCCCGCCACCGTGGTGATCACGCCTGTGGTGGCCGAGACCTTCCGGATACGGGCGTTGTAGGTATCTGCAATATAGAGATCCCCGCTGCCATCCACCGCCACGCCGATGGGAAAGTTCAGACTACACGCCACCGTTGTGATCACGCCTGTATCGGCCGAGACCTTGCGTATACGACCGTTAGGGGTATCCGCGATATAGATGTTCCCGCTGCCGTCCACCGCCACGCCACTGGGAGAGCCCAGACTGGCGTTGGTGGCCGGTCCGCCGTCGCCGCTGAAGCCGGAGCTGCCGTTGCCGGCCACCGTGGTGATCAAGCCTGTATCGGCCGAGACCTTGCGGATACGACCGCTATCCGCGATATAGACGTTCCCACTGCCGTCCACTGCGATGCCGTTGGGACCCGACAGACTGGCGCTGGTGGCCGGTCCGCCGTCGCCGCTGAAGCCAGCAATGCCGGGGGTGCCCGCAATCAGGACGGCGATACCTCCCGAGAGCTTGTACACGGCACCATTGGCAGTGGCACTATTGGCAGTGAAGTACACGTCGCCATTGGGCCCTGCAGCTACACCTTGCGGTAAAGGCACGTTGATGGATAACGCCGGGCCAGCTACAGGTCCTCCTCCGGCATAAGTAGTGATCGTGGTCTGCTGCGCGCTGGCCAGGACTGCCAGATTCTGCTCTGGCGCCACCGAGGAAATGGCTGTGCGCATTTTGTGTTGCGCCTCATTTTGCTCCTCCCCGAGCAGATTACGGGTCAGTTCGACGATGCGGCGCAGCGAAGTCCCATCCGCATTGGACGTGTCGAGATGCAGATTCGGCCGGGCGCCGTGCTCCCACGCGTTGTATTCGGCTTTTGGGATCGTGATTGCGCAGCGCAGTCGCACACTTCCGCGATTGATTATCGAAATCGAGGAAAACGAGCAGTAGGTCTGGCTGAGCACAAGCCGGCTGTCCAGCACGACGGCGGCGTCGGCGACCTCGGCATCGCTGTAATTGAACACACGACTCCTGAAGGTCGCCGAAACGGTGTCGTCCTGCTCGACAATGTCGCTCAGGTGATAGCTTCCGGCGAAGTCCCGGCCATCAGCGGCCGCGAGCGGCCGCGAGACGCTCAGGAGAACGCTTATCGCAAGAACTAGCGATAACGAACTGATTGTGCAGCATCGCCGAAGGTAAGAATGTGGAAGTGTTGCTTGCATGGGAATCGCCTGCGGGTAAAGGTTGCATTCGAGTGACCAGCTAAGTTATTCAAGACAGGTCGCCATGGCTGATAGGGTGAGTGCGATGGCGCAGGAACTGCGCCAAATCGCATGTTACGGCTCACGCGTGCTCTCGATCCTGCGACGTGAGTCGCGGCGAATCGCCGCAACCTGCGGAAGCTTTACGCGGTGAATCAAAGGCGCTGAGCGAGATTTTTCGGCTGCATACCGTTCATAACGGATCGAAAGATCTAACATGGACTTTTCTATGAGACTCATCCTCCTCGCCCTATTGTTCTGTGGCTGTTCGATAGCTGACACGATCACGCTTAACATGACCGAAGCACCCAGCCAACTGATTGATAGTCTAACGGTGTCAAAGGGAGGATTGAACTTTAGTTTTACGAATCCCGATCGCACTCTCAGTTACAACTCCGGCGGCCCTGGAAACATGACCTTCATCCAGGATCCATCTGTCGCAGGTGGGAGTAGCCAATTCGGTGTCATGTTTTCGGGTGAGGTTTCGAGCGTTCAGTTCGGCATGGCAGAGATTATCGGAAGCGCCGGCGGCCGATTAGCGACTATTGACCTTTTCGATGGCGGCACTGTCCCATTCGCGACGAGTACCCTTAATGCATCGGTCGTTGATCCTTTTGCGGAAGGGATGTTCAGCTTTTCTGGCGGACCGGTCACGAGTATCAGGATCACTCCGAACAGTGCCGCGCCTCTTATGGCATTCGATAATCTAACTGTAGTCACTGGGATACCGGAGCCGAAGAGTGTTGTTCTAACAGTCGCGGGTCTGGCATTGGTTGCATGGAAGCTGGCGAGACTTGGTGCGATTTCTGCGTAGCGCTATGCTCGCCGTCAACACCGAGTTCCTCGTCCTTGACCAGTCCTTCCGACGTCTCTCCGACTAAGGCGAACCGCGAACACAAGATTTCCTTGCGAAGCGCAGGGAATTAGGACCGATAAGTCCCGTTGCGACCGGCGTCGGTTGCAAACGATGATCGCGAATATTGTTGAGTGATGGAAATCTACATTCGACCAGCGAAGCCGACCGATTGTGATCAATTCGCGCGCCTTCGGGAAGCGCTGTGGCCCGAGACTTCGGCGACGGAACATGCAAGTGAGCTTGAACGGATATTAGCGGGCAAGACTCCTGGGCTGATGCCGCTCATTAACTTCGTCGCGGAGAGCGCCGCCGGAAGACTATTCGGCTTTGCTGAGGTAGACTTGCGATCGCATGCGGACGGCTGCAGCCCGGAGCGGCCGGTCGGCTATTTGGAGGGATGGTATGTCATGCAGGCGGCTCGGCACACCGGTGTCGGTGCTCGACTGCTTGCTGCAGCGGAAGATTGGGCGCGAAGTCACGGGTGCGTCGAAATGGCTTCTGATAGGTGGATCGACAACGAACTCTCGCAGATCTGTCACGAAGCTTTAGTCTAGCCTAGCAGGATGCTGAAAAAGGGTTCTGAGAGGCTTCCATAAAGTCAGATCGGGGGATCTCCAATGTATACCCAAGCTCAAACGATCGCGTATACAACGTTTCTGCAAGAAGTTGTTTTTGGTGTAACCGACTAACCTGGGTCGAAAACCCCTTTTTCAGCATCCTGCTAAGGCTGCAGCGCTGGCGATAGCTGCTCCAGTTACAAGGCTGCCTCTGAGAAAAGAACGCCGGTTGTTAGCGCGCTTAACTGGATTCTCTGCCAAATTCTGCAAAAGTGTGTTGATCATACCTGACTCTCCAAGTCGAAAGATTTTGATATTGGCCGTTTATGAGGTCCCATGAGACTGGCTCGAACGGCTGTTCTTTCGATATGGAGCGATTGCAATGAGGTTGCCATCTATGGCC
>JBJMGK010000215.1:0-6396 GCA_045807925.1 Bryobacteraceae bacterium
AACGCGACTTTCTTTATGAATCGCGGCCATGATCTGAGCTATACGTGGAACTTCAACCAGGTAGACCCGCGGGTGGTGTATCAATATAAGGGCGCAACCTCGGTTACTGTTCAGAACCCTTTCTACAACTACCTCACGCCAGCTCAGTTTCCGGGTCCACTTCGCAACCAGAAAACGGTTCCGATTACTCAACTTCTGGTGCAGCGGCCACAGTACGGCAACCTCTACGAGTCATTCAAACCAGGGGTGAACGAGCAGTATTACAGCTTAGACCTTCGAGTGCAGCGCCCGTTCTCTCACGGTTTCAACTTCCTGTTCGGGTATTCATATATCCGTGAGAAGTGCCAGTGCACAACGAGCAGTGTCAACGCGCAAGCCATCGCGCCCTATTACGCGAACGCGATCGATAACTACATGAATCACCTGGATTTGCTGGATAGTGCGAACCCCCATCACCGCATCACCACCGCCGGGACGTACGAACTCCCGTTCGGCCCTGGACAAGCCTTCCTGAAGAGTTCCCCTGCAGTCGTCAATGCGATCCTGGGCGGATGGCAGGCCGTCGGGTCGTTCACGTTCAACACTGGGTCGTACCTCCAGTTTGGTCCCGCTGCGGTATCGGGAGATCCAACGATATCGAACCCAACCCCCGCGCGCTGGTTTGATACTTCGAAGTTCCAGATCCTGTCACCGTATGTGATGCAAACCAACCCGGATCACTACCGCGATCTGCGCGGCCCGGCTTTCTGGAACATCGACGCGACACTTTCCAAGAGGTTCCGGATCGTAGAGCGCGTTCAAGCTGAACTCAGGGCGGAAGCGTACAACCTGACGAACCGGTTGAATCGCGCCAACCCCGACCTCGTGATTACAAGTTCCACATTTGGCCAGGCTTTGCGGCAAACTATCACGACCGGCCGGCAAGTGGAATTAGGGATGAAAATTATCTTCTGATAAGCTCTCTCGGCAGGGATGTGATTCGTAGCACTAAAGGAGAAATAATTTTGAAAAAGTGGCTGACCGGCGCCCTGATGATCTGCCCGCTGTTTGCACGCGAGCCTTTGGCCGACAGGATCGCCCATAACGACCCATCCAAGTATCACCTGTCGAAGGCTGTCCATGATGGGGCAGGACAGATGCACTACTTCGCCATGTTCGACGAGCACTCCCTCGACACCAACCTCTTCTTTCTTCATCGAGGCGTTATCGATCCGAAGAGCGGCATCGGACATCACTTCCACAACCAATGTGAGGAGATGTTCGTGATCCTCGATGGCGAAGCCCAATTTACGATCGACGGGCGAACATCCCTTCTCAAGGGGCCGGCGGGCGCCCTCTGCAAGATGGGGCATTCTCACGCGATCTACAACGCCACGGATAAACCCGTTCAATGGATGAATATCAATGTGACGGCCATGAAGGGAACCTATGACGCGACGAACTTAGGTGATCCTCGGGTGGACGTGGCGCTTGACCGCATTCCCGTCTTCATGGCAATGCAACTGGATCGAGCGCTCTTGAAACCGTTCGACAGCATGAACCAGGGCAGGGGAACCGTTCAATATCGGCGTGTCATGGGTCCTGCAGTATTCACTTCGCCTTGGGCTTATGTGGATCAGCTGGTCATTCCTCCAAATGCCTCCGTTGGTCCGCACCTGCATCACGAGCAAGCGGAGTTCTACTACGTAATGAGCGGAACGGGGACCGTGAAAACGTCAACCATGATGAGGGGCGAGCCCGAGACAGCGACGATCAATACAGGCGACGCGGTTCCAATCCAACTGAATGAGATCAACTCCTTCGAAAACACAGGGAGCGAGCCTCTCGAGTTCCTGATTGTCGGCGTTTCGCGCGACAGCACAAGGCACGTCGACGATGTGAACATGCCGTTCACGGGAAATCGGCGGGCCAGCCGCTAGATTTACGGTCTCGAGTTATTCAAGCTGAACCCGGGGCTTGCCTGAAAGGTTGCCGGTCCCGGCGTGCAGTATTTCGCGGTACTCACCGAACTTTTCCGCCTGCTGTACATCTATTCGCCACGCTTCGCCAACGAATCCGCAAGTTCACGAGACCGGCGCACATCGATTTTGCCGCTCGGTAGAACGGGAATCGCGGGAACAGCGTGTATGTCTTCGCGCTTGGGAATCCACAGAGCAGGCAGCCCAGACTGCGAAAGCCGCTGATAAATTTCTCTGGCTGTCACTTCCGCATTGGTATAGAGCAAGACCAGGCGCTCTGGCCACGTTGCGGACCGGAACCAACAAAGAATGTGACGGTGAACGCGACAACCAGTGAAGGGGGGGACTTCGTTTTCACTGCATTGCAGCCGGGTACATACACGGTCTCCGTGACAGCCCAGGGGCTTCAAGAAGCTCGACAGGCCGAATATGGTGCTCAATGCCAACGATAAATTGGCTCTGGGAACCCTCAGCCTGGAGGTAGGATCCATCACCGAATCCGTCGAGGTGACTGCTCCGGTCACTCTGTTGCAAACCGACAGTATCGAGCTCGGCGACGATCAACAACCGCCAGATGCAAAACATCGAGGTCAACGGGCGAAATCCTTTGGATCTGACTAAACTGATCCCGGGCGTGGTGAATACGGCGAGCGTCCAACCGGGGGGCCCGAACGGACTAAGTGGGATTCAGGCGAATGGAAATCGTGGCACGTCAAATCAGCTCACCATCAATGGCATCGGAGATGTCGACACGGGGAATAACGGACAACAGAACGTCACGGTCAGCCTAGATTCCATGGTGGAATTCAAGATCCTCACCCGTATGTATCGGGCCGAGTATGGCCGGAATGCGGGCGCTCAGATCGCGATGGTCACGAAGAGTGGCACCGATCAATTCCAGGGCAGCGGCTACCTCTACCACCGGCACGAACAATTCAATTCAATGCCAATAGCTGGTTCAACAACACGAGAGGCTTGGCGCGCAGTCTGTTCCGCTATAACGATCCCGGTTACACCATCGGCGGTCCCATCTACATACCCAAGCTTTTGAATACCAAAGACAAAGCTCTTTTTCTTCTGGAGCCAGGAATGGCAGAAGCAAATGGTATCGAACACGCCAAGGAACGTCACGCTGCCAACTACGCTCGAACGTCAGGGCAACTTCTCTCAGAGCGTCAACAACAATGGCGGACGCTTGACAGTCAAAGACCCCCTGACCGGTGTAGCCTTTCCAGGCAATATCATTCCCGCAAGCCGATTGTACGGCCCGGGTGTCGCTCTGCTGAACCTATTTCCGCAGCCGAACGCCACTGGGCAAATCGGCTACAACTGCTCATGCACGCTGATCGTAAAACGGCGAGTAAAGAATATGATTGAGGAAGAAGATTCTGCGCACCCGTTAACGGACGAGCAGATCACGGCCCGTCTACAAACCGAAGGCATCGAAGTCACGCGACGAATCGTGGCGAAGTATCGGGAACATATGCAAATTCCGCCCACAGATCAGCGTCGACAGTAAAGTTAAAAGGCCGCTGTCCTACTCATGACTTCATGCGTGCCTGAACCCCCGGATTTCTGAAAAGGTTGGAAACAGCGGGTAGGCGAAGCTTCTCCTGGGGCTTCGGAATACGGACTCGAGGACATTTCCGGCCTCCGACAGGTTCACGTCTTTGAGCTACGAGCAACTGATAGCCTGGCCCGTGCTGGCCTAAAATCTGCGCGACCGCCGCTCAGTAGTCCCTAACGACGATCCGGCCCGGAACACCTGAGCTTCAAGCGACTAAGATGTCGTGTCCGCTGCCGTTTCCGCCGCTGCGTCAGGGCTCGGTGCGCAGCAAAGGCTTCTTCAAGTATTGCGTAGGCACGGACAGGATTTGCTCTGGCAATATTGCGTCGGTGCGGCGGCGACCTATGAGTCGAACGTAGCCGAGATACTCGCCACGGTCGGCTTCGAGAGCTTTGATCTCCGCTTCATTGTCGGGGGCTATGAGCCTGTGCCAGTCCAGCCAGAGCTGCCAACCGTCCGGCATCGTATCCGCGATCTCGATGTCCATAATTTTGGTGCGCTCCCAGTGCCGGCGCCACCAGAGTGCAGAATGCAGGCACCAGAGATCGTTCGTCCACCAATCGCGAAGATGTTTCGGAATAAAGCTGTCGATCTCTTGCATGACACCAGCCCCGGCGATGCCGATAGCCCCGCCAGGCTTCACGAATCGGGCGAGATAGTTGAGGTATAGGTCGTCGGTCCCGTAGTAAGAGAATGAATCAAACGACACGATGACGTCGAAGAACTCATCGCTGAAGGGTAGCGATCGGGCATCAGCATGCATGGGGAAAACGCCGTTTTCGACTCTCGCATCGCAGATTCTCTGGCCGTTCTCCGCGGCACTGAACCACAGGTCGGTGGCCCAGACCTGAACGCCGAATTCGCGGTGGAGGAAGATCGAGGATGTGGCGCGTCCGCAGCCAAGGTCGAGTATCCGCATTCCAGGTCGCAGATCGAGCGCGGACGTGAGCCACTCGGCCATCCAGAGTGGATTCGCGGCACCGCTGATGCTGGCAAGGAGCCATTCCGGGTCGTATCGCCAAGAGCGGGGAAATCGCTCTGAAATGGTGGGATGGTCTGAGATCGTATGGCTCTCCGTTCTCGAATTTTAGCCTGTGCTCCGAGGAGCGACAGACTCAGACGATAACCGCGTGCCCGAAGCATCTGACCTTGTCCACGACGCAAAGTGGAAGTGCTCGCGACAGGCTTTGGCTATCGAGAGCAGGTCTACGGTTCCCTGAGCCAAGTGGCGCATCGCATTACCGGGACCCGCTGGAACGGCTATGCGTTCTTTGGGCTGCGAAAACCATGACCAAGCTCCTCCGTTGTGCTATCTACACGCGCAAGTCGACCGAAGAAGGGCTGGAACAATCGTTTTAACACTCTGCAGGCGCAGCGGGAATCAGCGGAAGCCTATATCCGGAGCCATCAGCACGAGGGATGCCGCGTGGCGCCCCCCCTCTATGATGATGGCGGCTGGAGTGGAGCAAATCTGGAACGTCCCGCGCTGCGACGGCTCTTGGCGGAGGTGGAAGCACGGCGGATCGACTGTGTAGTGGTCTACAAGGTCGATCGATTGTGCCGCTCGTTACTCGATTTCACGCCTTTGTTGTCGCTGTTTGAGAAGCACGGCGTGAGTTTCGTGTCGGTGACGCAAGACTTCAACACGAGTACGTCGATGGGGCGGCTGATGCTGAACATCCTGCTGTCGTTTGCGCAATTTGAACGCGAGATGATCAGCGAGCGAACGCGCGACAAGCTATCGGCGGCACGGCGCAAAGGGAAATGGATCGGCGGCATTCCGGTATGGGGCTACGAGGTCGCGCCGGAAGGCGGACGCTTAGTGGTTCAACCCCGCGAAGCGGAGCGCGTACGGGAGATCTTTCAGCTTTGCGCTCGGGCCCGGCACTTGCCCGAAGCGCTCACCGAAATACGGGCGCGCGGCTGGACGGCGAAACAGTGGACGAGCCGGCGTGGCCAAACGCACGGAGGCGGTCCGCTGAGCCTGTCGAAGCTGCGGTTCCTTCTGACCAATGTACTGTATCGCGGAGACATTGCGCAGGGAACGTTTATGCGGGCGAGCAGGAAGCGATCGTCTCTCGCGAACTGTGGCAGAAAGTGAACGACAAACACCGCCTGAGCCGCACGCAAGCAAGGCCGCATCGTCCCGTCGAGACGCCGCTGGGCGGATTGATCCGCTGCGAACAGTGCGGCTCTGTCTTGGCGACGAGCTATACACAGCGGCAGAGGCAGCGGCAGGTGTACTATGTGTGCCGGGCCGGAAAGAAGCAGCCGCCCGTATGCCCGCAGCAACCATTGCGGGCTCGCGATCTCGAAGACGCTCTGCGAGAACGCCTGGAGCGGAGAGGAACGGCCACCAGTCTTCCGTTCGAACAAATCGTTCATACCGCTCGCTATCACTCCGGCACGCGGCGGGTGACAGTGGAACTCCTCGATGAGAGCCGTTTCGACTTCGCCCTGCCGCTTCCGATTCGTCGGGGCGTCCAGCGGCCACGCGCTTCCTCCCCGCATCAGCCGTTGCGGATAACACGATTGATGGCGCTGGCCATTCATCTGAACGGCTTGGTGACGATGGGCAAAGTCGAGACGTTTCGGGAGCTAGCGGCAGCCGGGCAGGTCAGCCGCGCCCGGCTGCCATGAGAAGGCCAGCCGCTGTCAAGGAAAAATCTGCGATCGTCCCCTTCGGGGGATCGCGCAAGAGGGCAAGCCCCCTCGCGGGGGGAGCCGCCGTATGGGCGGCGTGGGGGGAACCAACCCGCCCCGGCTTGCCCCGGGGGAAACGGGAAAGGGGAGCAAGGTTTCCTTCCTTGCTGCCGCAGGCTTCTTGTTGCGCTGTGCGCCCCTTCCCTTCCACTTCCACTCGCAATCGCC
>JBJMGK010000216.1:0-88563 GCA_045807925.1 Bryobacteraceae bacterium
ATCCCTGCGTTGCTCTATCCCTGCTGAAGTCGAGATCAGTGTAGCGGATTCGATCATCTTAAACTCAAGCAGAACAAATTTGCGTTTAGAACGAGCTATACGCGATCGTCAGGCGTCGGGGATGCATTTCGGTATGCCGGAAAACCGCCTGAATCGTCTTCAAGGCCAAGCTTTGGCCCATTCGCGTCGCAGGTCAACCGACGCTAAAATGGACAACTAACACTTCGGTAACATTCCTTATTGAGGCAACACGTGGGGATGACGAAGTCTCGCAGAGCTTTTTTGCAATCCGCTTCATCGCTCGCTGTGAGTGCCTCCGCCGTTCCCGTCCTTACCGCTCAAACCGCAACGGACTTGCCCCCGGGCGCGCCACCCGCGTTCAACACCGGCGCTGCAACTGGTCCTCCGGTTTCGCCCGAGACCTTCGCGGAAGCGGAAAAGCTGGCGCAGGTAAATCAGACGAAGCCCCAGCGCGCCATGGCAGCCGCTAGCTGGCGGACATCCATGGCTTCGCTCTACGAACGGAGGACCGGGCCCCGCAAAGTTGCGCTCGAATTAAATCTCGCGCCTTGGTCAAACTGGAATCCACTCTCGGCGGGACCGGAGAGGCCTCCTTCGGAAAACCGTTTCGTTCGTACGACCGCAGATCCCGGGCCTCTTCCCGCGAATGAGGAAGACATCGCATTCTCGCCGGTGACGCACTTGTCGCGATGGATCGAGAGCCGCCAGCTCACGTCAGAGCGGCTCACCCGCTTGTATCTGACGAGACTCGAGCGTTTTGATCCGAAGCTGCGATGCGTCATCACCCCCATGCGGGAACAGGCGCTTCGAAACGCCCGGGAAGCCGATCGGGAGATTGGGAATGGGCATTACCGTGGCCCTCTGCACGGCATTCCGTGGGGCGCAAAGGACCTTCTCGATACTGCCGGCGTTCCTACAACATATGGCGCCGAGCCTTTTCGAAACCGGATACCGGGTCACGATGCGGCAGTCGTCCGGCGCTTACAAGACGCGGGAGCGATCTTGGTCGCGAAGCTCAGCCTGGGTGCGTTGGCGCTGAACGATATCTGGTTTGGCGGACAGACAATGAACCCATGGCTGCTCGAGGAAGGAGCGTCCGGATCAAGTGCCGGGCCGGGAGCAGCAACGGCCGCAGGTCTTGTCGCGTTTTCGATCGGGAGCGAGACCGGTGGCAGCATCGTCAGCCCCAGCATGCGATGTGGCGTGGTGGGGCTCCGACCTACCTTCGGTCGTGTCCCGCGTACCGGTGCCATGACACTGTGCTGGTCTCTCGACAAGCTCGGACCAATGACACGAAGCGTGGAAGATTCGCTTCTGGTGCTCCACACGATTTCAGGGCCCGACAGCGGAGATCCTTCGAGCGTGCCCAGCAACTTGGCCTTCGATGCGAGTCGATCGATAAAGGGGCTCCGATTGGGCTACATAGCGAAATGGATGCGTGAGGCGCCCGCAACCGAGGTGGATCGCGCTGCTCTCGAAGCCGCTCGCAAAGTGGGCATGACTCCAGTCGAAGTCACTTTGCCCGATTGGCCTTACGATTCGCTCAACACCATCCTCTTCTCCGAAGCGGCCGCTGCGTTCGAGGAGCTGACGTTGAGCGGGCGCGTGGATCAATTGCGAGTGCAAACGCCTGATGCGTGGCCCAACATCTTCCGTCAGGCGCGCTTCCTTTCCGCCGTTGATTTTGTGCAAGCCGACAGGTTTCGGCGCAAAGTCGCGGGAGAGATGTCCCGAATTTTCCAGGACGTGGATGTCATGCTCGTCCCGTCTTTACGGGATGAGATCCTTGTAATCACGAATTCTACCGGCCACCCGTCCCTCACACTACGAGCTGGTTTCGTACAGGTATCCGAAGCACGAAGCGACTGGGCGCCAGATCCGAAGCGACCGCTTCCGAAGTTCTCTCCGCCGCGCCGCGTCCCGCATGGAATCACTCTCATCGGCAGGCTTTTTGACGAAGGCACGGTGGGTAGTGCCGGGCTCGCGTTAGAGCGCGAGTTGGCGGTCCAGGCCGAACGGCCCCCGGGCTTCTGAAATCGTGCTCCTCTAGGTACGGCAGCGGATCGATCTCAGATCGTGGACTTCACCGCGCCCGCCCGGCGCGTGATAAGGTCAGGCTGTATGCGCCTACGGCACCGCGGATTTTATTGTCTCGCAATGACCGTCACTGCCTCGACGGTGTTCGCCGATGAGGGTATGTGGACGTTCGATAATTTGCCCGTCAAACAGCTGCAGCAGAAATATCAGTTCGTCGCGTCAAAGCAGTGGCTCCAGCACGTGCAGTTGAGTTCCGCCAGGCTTGCGGATGGGGGATCTGGATCATTCATCAGCCCGGACGGCCTGCTTCTCACCAACCATCATGTAGCCCGCGGTCAGCTCCAAAAAAGCTCCACGCCTGAACACGACTACATCAAGGATGGCTTTTACGCGCAAACTCGCGAGGCAGAGATCAAATCGCCCGATCTCGAGGTCGACATCCTCATCTCGACTGAGAACGTGACGGACGCCATTATGCGCCGCATCAAAGATATTGCCGATGAGAAGGAGCAATTCAAAGCTCGGAAAGCTGCTATCGCGCAGATGGAGGGAGAGACCCAGAAGAAAACGGGTCTTCAGGGCGAGGTTGTGACGCTCTACTCCGGCGGTGAATACTGGCTTTACCGTTACAAACGATACACCGATGTCCGGATTGTGTTCGCTCCCGAACAACAAGCCGCGTTCTTCGGAGGAGATCCGGACAACTTTACTTACCCACGGTATGACCTGGATTTCGCGTTGTTCCGCGTGTACGAAAACGGCAAACCTATACACACCGACAACTATCTGAAGTGGAATGCGACAGGCGCCGGCGATGGAGAATTGGTGTTTGTGTCTGGAAATCCTGGAACCACAAAACGGCTCGCCACACTGGCTCAGCTTACGTTTGACCGGGATGTTGCCGATCCTTCAATTCTTGCGTTGATCAAAAATCGGATCGGCGTCCGCGAAGAGTACTCTCGGCGTGGTGTCGAACAGGCTCGACAGGCCGCCTCGGACATCTTCGGTCTCCAGAACGGCCAGAAAGCGATAAAAGGAGAACGTGACGCGCTCCTCAATCCGGAAACCTTTGGGAAGAAACAAAAGGACGAGAACGACTTCCGATCTTTGGTCATGGCCAATCCGCAATGGAAGGGGCAGTTTGGCGGAGCATGGGACGACATTGCCGCCGCTGAGCGTAAATACGAATCACGATTCAAGGTTTCGCAATATCGCGATCTTGATTCACGGCTCGCACGGCTCGCGCAAAACATAGTCGAGTACGTCTCGGAAATCAAAAAGCCTGCCGGAGAGAGGCTTCCCGGATATCAGGAAGCCGAGTTGCAGTCGATGCGGTTGCGACTCTTTTCTCCAGCCCCTCTGTATCCCGAATTTGAAAAGGCAAAAATCGTAGGGAGCCTCTGGTTCGGTGTACAGGAGCTTGGAAACGATGATCCGTTTTTCAAACTCGTGTTGAATGGCAAAACGCCCGAAGAGGCTGCGGGCGATCTAGTGGGCGGCACCAAGCTCTCTGATCCCGGCTTCCGGAAACAATTGTTAGAGGGTGGAGAGGCGGCAGTAAATGCATCCGCTGATCCAATGATTGTGCTCGCGCGAAAGCTCGATCCGATGCGCCGCGAAACGACAAAGTGGAGGGAAGAGAATGTCACGAGCGTTTTGCAGCGCGCCGGAGAGCAGTTGGGCAAAGCACGTTTCGCCGCCTATGGGAAATCAACGTACCCCGATGCGACATTTACTTTGCGCTTGTCCTATGGTCAGGTGAAAGGGTACCCCATGAACGGGACGGTAGCGCCGCCCAAGACGACGTTCTATGGGCTCTACGACCGCGCCACCAGTTTCGATGACCGTGGTCCGTTCGTATTGCCCGCGCGTTACGACCAGGGCCGGGCCAAACTAAATCTTGCGACACCCCTGGATTTTGTAAGCACGAACGACGTCGTTGGCGGCAACTCCGGTTCGCCCGTTGTCAATCGGGAAGGAGAGTTGGTCGGCTTGATCTTCGATGGAAACATCGAGTCGCTTGCGGGCAATTACGTTTACGATGAGACGTTCAATCGCTCGGTCGCCGTTCACACCGCGGCTCTCACCGAGGCGCTGAGAAAACTCTACGACGTCGGTTCGCTCCTAAACGAACTGCAGCTCGCGATGCCTGGTTCCGCCCAAGGCGCGAAATAGCGGGAACGAGCGATCTGCTCAGCCGCGAGACGCGCAACCTGGAAGAACTTGCATCCGCAACGCTCTCCGGAACACAACCCGGAGACGCCCCGCGTGGCAAGATACAAAGATGCTGAAACTGGCCTCCAGCCTGTTGCTTTTCGCTCTGTCTGTCGCTGCGGCGAACCTTCTCCCTCCCGAACAGGATCAGAAACTAGCCCGTGAAATCTACAAAGAGATGATAGAGAGCAAATCGGGCTTCTCTACCGGCGAGACGACTAGCATTGCGAAAGCCGTTGCGGCTCGGCTGAAGGCGGCAGGATTCCCCGATTCCGACATTTATGTCGGCGGAGCCGTTCCCACAAAATACAACGTCGTTGTCCGGTATCACGGCACGGGTACCCGCAAGCCCATCCTCCTGCTGGCGCACACAGATGTGGTTGAAGCCAAGCGCGAAGACTGGACGATGGACCCATTCCAGTTCATCGAAAAAGACGGATATTTTTACGGTCGAGGCACTTCGGACGACAAAGCTCAGGCCGCCGTATGGGTAGCGAATCTCATCCGGTATAAGCGCGAAGGCTTCCGGCCCGATCGTGATCTAATTCTCGCCCTCACTGCTGACGAAGAGGGCGGAGGTCCATACAACGGAGTCGATTGGCTGTTGAAGAACAAGCGCACCTTGATCGATTCTGCTTTCGCCTTGAACGAAGGCGGCCGTGGAGAGATGGAAAACGGCAAACGGATGGCAAACGACATGGGCTTGGCCGAGAAAACCTATGCCGATTTCCGATTGGAGGTCCGGAATAAAGGTGGACACAGTTCGCGCCCGGTTCCAGATAACGCGATTTACCACCTCGCCGGCGCGCTTTATCGACTCTCCAGCTTCGCGTTCCCGATGCAGCTGAACGATGTTACTCGCGCTTACTTTAGCCAGCTGGCAAAAATCGAAAAAGGCCCGATGGCTGCAGACCTCGCCGCCATCGCGCAGGGCTCTCAGGAAGCGATGCAGAGAGTAGCTGCTCAAAACCCGGGACTGAACTCCACGTTGCGAACGACTTGCGTAGCAACGCAGCTCGAAGGCGGACACGCGCCGAACGCTTTGCCGCAATTAGCTGCCGCCAACGTGAACTGCCGAATTTTTCCGGACGATACCGTCGAAAACGTGCTCGCCATGCTGAAGAAAGTGGTCGCTGACGATCAGGTGATCGTCTCGATCAAGGAGGACGAAGGCAAGGCCCCGCCGTCGCCCATGAGCCCCGAAATCATGAAAGCCTTCAGCCAGATCACCGACACCATGTGGCCTGGCGTCATTACGCTGCCCAGCATGGCAACGGGCGCCTCGGATGGGCGATACCTGCGCGAAGCGGGCATCCCGACCTACGGCATTCAGGGCTTCTTCATCGATCGCAACGATGTGCGCGCGCACGGCCGTGACGAGCGCATGGGGGTCCAATCCTTCTATGAGGGCCAGACGTTCCTTTACGAGTTGGTCAAGAAGCTTTCGACCGGATCTTAGAGACTCCGTCCGGTCATAGCTCCAGCCGTAGTTGCTGGAGCGCCACTCGCACCAACGCCGCGACCGCCGCTTGAGGCCCACGTCTAGGTACCAAAGAAAAAGCCCCACTCTTTCGAGTGGGGTTTTTGCACCTCAGGATTTGATCTCGAGTGAACTAGTCACCCATCGCGCCGACTTCTTCCTTCTTTTCCGGAGCCGACGCCGGCTTGGTCGAAGCGGAGTTCAACAGGCCATCCAGCGGCACGAAGCCTTCCACCTTCTTCTCGCCCAGAACGTGTTCACGGTACAGGCGAGCCATCTTCTCATCTTCGAGCTTCTTGCGGAGAGCTTCATCGCGCGCGCGCATCTTTTCTTCGCGAGCGGTCTTTGCAATGCCCTTGTCGTCGAGGTCGTGCTGGCGATCGGCCTTCACATGCTCTTCCACAAGAACCAGGTTGTGCTCCTTGCTGGTGAGCGGAACGGCCTTGTTGCCGGCGAAGATCTCGTGGCGGCCCTTCTCCTCGTACCACTTGGTGAGCGTAGCCGTCATGTGCATTTTCTCGATGATGTTGCGCCAGCCCACACCGGTGTTGTAGGCGCAGAACGAAATCTCGCCTTCCTGTGTGGCGTAGGGGATGATGCACTGTTCGGTGCGGCGGAAATCGTAGTTGAACAGATCCTGGAACCACATACCGGCGATGAACAGGAAGTTCCAGCGATCGCCACGGCGCTTTTTAATGTCTTCCATGGTCCGGTCGCCGGTCACTTTGCCATAACCGCCCGTCTGCGCCGTCTTCGACATGCCGAAGCACTTATCGAATTTCGCGATCAGATCGCTCAGCTTGAAGTGCGTCGGAGCTTTGAACGGATTGTAATTGCGGAGCAGTGCGAGGCTCACCCCGAGGACAGAAAGCTTCCGTCCTCTTGCCGCATCGTTGATCCGCGCGATGTCCTTTGCCAGTTGATCGGCATGCAGAAAGGCGGTGACCGGAACGTGCTCCTTGGTTTCCTTGTCGCACATAACGGCCATACCGATGCCACAGTTCGGGTGGCATCCGCAGCTTAATTGACCCCAGTCCGCGGCCGGCCCGTGGACCAGGTCGGCGAAATCGGAGAACGTGCTCATGAAGCTGATCGGGAACCAATCGCGAACCGGCTCACCGATGCCCGTCTGATTCTTCACGTCGTGGGCCAGGTGAGACAGCGTGTACCGCTGTGCCTGCCGCCGCTCGTCCGTTACTGCTTCGTCGCGGCCAGTGAATGAGACCGGCTGGAACGAAAGGAACGGAATTTTCTTCGGGTTATCCAGGGCGAACTGAACGACGTGCCCTACCTGCTCGTTGTTGACACCGTTGATGATGGTGATGACCGGGACGATGTCGACGCCATTGCTCCAAAGGTTCTCAATGGCGCGCAGCTTAACGTCGAAGAGGTTACCGACCGCACGATGCGAGTTTGCGGCGTTCCCGATTCCGTCGAACTGCAGATACGCGTAACGGAGACCGGCTTCCGCAGCTTCTTTACAAAAATCCGGTCGCTTTGCGAATTCAATACCGTTGGTAGCCGCCTGGACGCTGTTGTAGCCAACCTTGCGCGCATAACGAACAGCATCCAGGAAGTACGGCGAGAGCGTCGGCTCGCCACCGGAGAACTGAACCGACATCTGCCGGCGCGGCTTGATGGAAATCGCGTTGTCGAGGAGCTGCTTGATATCTTCCCAGCTCAACTCATGAACAAAGCCGACCTGATTGGCATCCATGAAGCACGGGTCGCACATCATGTTGCAGCGATTCGTCAGGTCGATGGTGAGAACCGATCCGCGGCCATGCGTAATAGTGCTGGTGCCGTGGTTGTGGAGCGTTTCGTCGTTGTGAGCGCGAATGTCGCGGCCCGGAAACACGTCCTCAAGATGCTTCGAGAAGGCCGGGTCGATCGACATCAGGTCTTCAAATTGCCCGTGGATCGAGCATTCCTTGACCATCAGGATCTTGCCGTCGCGTTCAATGATCTTCGCCTTGATTTCGCCAACGGGCTGATTGAGTAGAATCTTGTAATCCACTTCGCCGTCGACGATCTTCTGGCGGATCTCCGGGATGCAACGTGGGCAGAGCGAATCCGTCTCGCGAGGCCAGCCCAGTGGCGGCTTCGTCTTCTCGTAACTCTTCAGCAGCGGCTTATCAGACCATTTGGGCGTGAAAGACGTATTCTGGTTGACTTGATTGACTCGATCAAAGATCTGCCAGGCAGCATTTGCGCCAACGGTTACAGCTTTTTCGAAATACTTGATAGGTTTGTGCATCGCTTCCGAATTAGAGAACAGCTCCTCCCAAACTTGGCTGCATTCAGCCAGATAGGTCTTAGTATAGAGACGGCTTATACCGCAGTTAAGTGTCTCGTATTGAACAGCACCGTTTGGGGGTTGTATGGCGCTTAATGGGGCTGAAAAGCACTGGGCAAACAAGCTCAAACACTTGGAGATCAGCAACTTAAGTCTGCGGCCCGGTCGCGGGCGCTACTAGATTCTACCGATGGGTGCCCCAGAGAATGGCACTTGTCTCAGGACGCCTGGACCACGAAGTAAGGCTGATTGTTCAACTCTGCGTTGAACCCCGGATACAAAGTCGCTTTTTCCTCGCCGACTCGCAGCTCAAAATAATACTGCAGCGGGTAAACGGAGTGCGTGTAGGCCCCCTCGATCTCAGCCTTGTATGTGTTCCCGCCATCGGCTGAGGTTGCCGCCTGCTGCCAGCGCTCCGCCTGATTCACATGCCGGTAATGCATGATGACCGCAACCGTTCCGCCTCCATGCCCGGGCGCCGCGATCGCGACCGACAATGGAAGCGGTTGGCCAGGACGGAAGTTCGCCGGGCTCTGGTGAGTGACTTTGAAATTGGGGCGCGTGGGCGGCGCTTTTGCCACGCTGATGACCTTGGCTGCTTCGTTCGCTTGACTGCCTGAACTCGCCGTAGGCAGAAGCGCCTTCATCCCGGCCAGATCCTGATCGATTGCGGCAAGCCGGTCAGCCCAGTGCCCGTGCTCTACCGGACGCGAGCCGAACGTGATGTCCTTTCGGTACACTTTTGCTGCTCGGGACGACATCGCTTCCCATGCCGCGCGCGCTTTCTCATATTCGACGATTGCCGCCTCAAGCGATCCGCGGTCTTTGGTTTCCAGAAAGACTTCCAAGAAAACTCCGCTCCGTAGCTTGTGGCCGAAGAAATGGCCGAGGCCCGATTGAATCAGCACGTCCTCTTCCACCCGCCGGAATTCGGGAGCGCTCGCCGACTTAGTTGCCCCGCGGGCACGATTGAGCGACGTATCCGCGCTCGACGCCAGATTCTCCGCCCACGCCGCTACTTCGAGAGGTGAGTACTTCGCACTCGCTTTCCCGGCCAGCAAGTCAGTCGCATACTCTCGAATAGTGGAGAAGAGCGCGGGATCGAGCGGACTAACCGTACCGAATCGCTTCGGCTCTGGCGTGTCGCCATAAGGTTGACGCGAACTGCCCTCGACAATCGGCATATTCGTGTAGAGTTCCGGCCAGAAGGTGTTATTCGAAGCGGACGGGAGGTGCGCCGTCGTCCATAGCGGCAGGATTCGGCTTGCACTCGCCAGCGACGTTTCGATGTGCTGCGCCGCTCCGCCGAACTCTTCGGTGAGGACCTTGCGAGTTTCGGCTCGGTCTGTGTTCGGATTGTAAAGATAGCGGCCCCAGACCCGGTACGTATAACGATACTTAGCCCAGTCGCCCTCCTTGGGATTGAGGCTCTCGTCTAAATAGGAGCAACGGCCGCCGGGCAACCCCGAGCCTTCCCGGCCTTTGAAAAACAGCGGCTCGAAAATGTCCACGCCCGCCGCGCCGCAAAAATGCGAACTGTTTCCGATTCCAGCCGCCAGAGCCGGGTCGCCCCAAAGCAGCGTCTTCTGTGTACCCGGCCAAATACGGAAGAGGACATCGTATTTGCGTCCTTGTTGAAAAAGGTCTCCGTACCCATAGCGGAGAAATCGCCGCGCACCATTGCTCAACTTGAACACGGACTCGGTCGCGTCCTCCTTGCGGGGCATTTCCACTTCTCGTATCGCGGCTTGATGATAACCGAGGCCTAAATGCTCAGCCCAGAATTTAGGAGATACTTTGATCGGCATGCCCGTGTTCACGGCGATATCGATCATGCGAGCGTCCAGACCCTTCGCATGCATGTCGATCTCGACCTTTCTTCCTGCCTTTGTCACGGCTTCGAAAAGCGTTTGCCAGAACTCATAACTTCCTTCCGGGATACCGCTTTCACCGTGGACCCGCAGCGTTACTCCCTCGATAGCAGGGCAATTCTTCAGCAGAAGGGCAAGCGCATCTCGCGAGTAAGCGGCATGGTTCCCGGAGTTCAAACCCTCAATGTGGTGATGGGAGTGGGGACTATCGGTCCATTGATACGCGTGCGTCCAGAGACCCATCTGACACTGGAGACCGTGTGCTTTTGTTTCCTCAGTGATGAACTTGAGCGCCTCGAGATTGCGATCTCGCTCGGAGTCGGATAAAGGAACTGCCCGCACTTTGTAGCCAGGTACATCGAACAGGTAAGGATACGGGAAATGAAAGTAATCGCCTGTAACATTACGGGGAAAGTTATAACCCAAGCCGAAGTTCAGGCAGAATCGATTGATACGGCTCGTTGCAAGCTCGGCCAGATAACTCCGCCAAAACTGCTTGTCGTAATACCAAGCTTTGTCCTCCACTTCGCTGACGAAGGCTCGAGACATGCTGCGGATCTGGTTTGCCGGTTTATCCGCAGTAGCCTCGGCGAGTAAGAGACCTGCCATTCCGGATGAACTCACACGGCCGGCGAGTTCCAGGATGCCGTACATAAGTCCTCTGCTGTCGGCGCCGTCCACTAACAGCGCTTGCTTGCCCCAAAGCGTCCCGGGAGCAATCGTCAGAGATTCTGGCTCATTCGGCGCCTCAAAATTATGAAATCCGCGTCTGAGTTCCGGCGAGCGCGCGCCAACCGCGATATAGAAGCTGACGTCCTCAATGTGGCAGGCGGCTTCCGCAACCAGAGCGGGTATGCGCTCCCTTTCGAATGCTTTAAGCAATGCCGATATCGCCCATCTCATCGGCCGGCTCTCCACGTTGGCACAAGTCTCGTCCGGAACGATCGCGACTCGCTCCAATTCGCCACCGAGCGATCGCTTGCCACTGACACCGAGAGCCGAGAGAACTCCGGCCCCGATCAGAAAGTTCCTGCGTGGCAGTCTCTCGCAAGATTTGAAAACGCGCGCCATGTGTCTCTCCTTTTCGCGTCTCTTATTCAGTCCTTGAATTCACCGGAGCCAGGACCCGCATAAATGCCTTGACTCCGACTACCGATCGCAATAATATCTCTTTGGTCTTACCGATGCTAGTTAGTCCCACAGTGTGGGACGAAGGGGGTTCAATTCGGATGCTACGTCGCATATTTTCCTCGCTTGGGCCAGCTATGATGGCGGGTCTTGCTTTGCTAGTAACTGCCCCAGTGAGGGCCCAGGTAACAACTGCCACCTTCTACGGAACCATCACAGACCCGTCCGGCGCTTCAGTGTCCGGTGCGAATGTACGGCTCCTGAACCAGTCCACTGGAGTAGAGATTTCCAAAACGACGGCCGAGGGCGGGGCGTTCACGTTCGACTTCCTCCAGGTCGGCACATACCAACTCAGAATCGAGAGCGCGGGCTTTAAAACGGTCCAAAGCACCGGCATCGAACTGTCGGCCGGCCAAAACGTACGCCGGAACTTCACACTCGAACTCGGTGCCATCTCTGAAACCGTGTCGGTCGAAGCCGCAGCCCCGCTTGTAAACGCCGTTTCGGCCGAGCAGCGCCAAAACGTTTCAGCGGTTGAAGCATCTCAACTGCCTCTTTCAAAGCGCAATGTCGGCGGCCTGCTCGGGTTGGGCACAGGCGCGAGCGCGGGTGGAGGCTTTGTCCGGCTGAACGGTGTCGGCAAAGCGGGAACTTTGTTCACCGTTGACGGTACGAGCGCAACTGCTGACCCGGAGAGCAGAACTACCTCCATGCGCGGTAACTTCGAACAGATCAACCTTGTCTCACTCGAATCCGTTCAGGAAGTCGAAACGACCAAAGGTGTGCTGCCCGCGGAATACGGACAGGTGTTGGGCGGCAACGTCAATATCATCACTACCTCGGGGACGAATCAGTACCACGGCAGTGCGTTCGAGAACTTCCAGAACAGCTTTCTGAACTCCCGGCTACAGTTCCTCAGCGTGATCCCGAATGCAGTCTTCAACCAGTTCGGTGGATCCATTGGCGGTCCCATCAAGCGCGACCGGGTCTTCTTCTTCGCGGACTATGAAGGCTACCGGCAGTCGATTACGCAGGTCGTGAGCGGAACAGTGTTAACGCCGAACTTCCGGCAAACGCTGTTGACGGCCGTTCCCGCCTATTCGCACGCACTCGAAGGCGTGCCACTTCCCAATCAACCCTTCGCCTCCGGAGCGGACCTTGGGCTGTATATCGGTTCTGGCCAACAGGCCAACACGGATAACCACTTCGATGCTAAGGGTGACATTCACCTGACCAGCAACAGCAACTTATCGCTGAGCTATACGCATGGTCGTCCGTACCAGTCGACGCCCCGGATCTTCTCCAATAACCCGCAGGTTTATCACGGCTTCATCGATAGAGGAACAGCGAACTATATCACCGGCGGTCCCAGTTGGACGTCCGAGACCCGTTTCGGCTACAACCTCAACGACATGGATCGCACGGATGCATACTTTCTGGATGGGATTCCCGAGACCATCCCATATGGCGGCCGAAGTCCACAGCTTTCTTACACCGGATTCACTTCGCCAGGAGGCGAACTTTATCTTGTCGAAGGACGCACGTGGAGCCTCGAGCAGAAGTACGCTAAGTCGATCGGCAAACACAACATCAAGGTCGGCGGAATTTACATGAAGTACAACGTCTTTCGTACGAATCCGCAAAATGCCACGGTCAATTACGCCACTCGTGCCGATCTGCTCGCTAACTTACCCGCACAAACAATCATCACGTTCGGAAACGGGCTGTACAACGCGTCCAATTACACCCTTGGCTTCTTCGCACAGGACAACTGGAAGGTGAGCAAGACCTTCAGCCTGGATTTCGGAGTTCGGTACGACTTCTTCTCGAAGTATGTCGCTCATTCGCGAGTCACAACGCAGGATTACGCGCTCTATAACTTGAACGGGCTGATCGACAATCGCTTCAATTTTGGGCCCGTACGGGACCCCAACGATCCCTACAATTCGGACGGCGGACTCAACCTCGCGCCTCGGCTTGGTTTTAGCTGGGATCCAAACGGCAAAGGTCAAACAACGATCCGAGGCGGCGCCGGCCTGATGTTCAGCCCTCTCGCAGTCGGAGTATTCACGGGAGCGGTAGGGGCGAGATACCTGCCGTTTCGCGTAACGCTTAGCAGAGCGGAAGCCATTACCAACCACCTGCAGTTTCCGATCTACAACGACCAGGTCGCAACGATCGTACAAGCGCAACAGCGCGTTCAGCCCTCATCCATATTCAACCCGAATCTGCAAAGTCCGTATGTTGGCCTCGTCTACTTCGGTATCCAGCACGCCATTACGCCTTCGCTAGTTTTCGAAACCGCATTCGTCGGCAATCGTGGACTGAAGTATCCGCTCGCGAGGCTTTATAACCAGCCGGATCGGGTCACGGGCGTTCGTCTGAACCCGAACCTCAATCAGGGCTATTACGTCGATAACTCTCAACAGAGCTGGTATTCATCTTGGCAGAACACGTTACGCAAGCGCTTCTCGCATAACTTTACCTTTGCTGTTCACTACACCTGGGCGAAGCAGTTAGCCACCGAAACTGGTGATATCAGCGCGTATTATCAGAACAACGCGAACTCTCGCATTCAGAACTTCTTCAATCTGCGGCCGGAGTGGGGCCCGGCAGACGGTGACATCACTCATTACTTCACGGCCGACTGGGTCTATTCGTTACCGACGCTCGCCTCGGTTGGCAATCCAATCCTGCGACAGGCTTTCGGAGGCTGGCAGTTTTCGGGTATCTTTGCCGGAGCCACCGGGCAGCCGTTGTTGATTACCGAAGGCAGTGCAGACAATGTCAGCCGCCCGGACTATGTCGCCAACCAGACCGTCGTCACCACGAACTATCAAAGTACGCTGCAGTATCTCAACAAAGCTGCTTTTACCCAGGTGCCGATCAGCAGCGCTTCCGGATTACCGATTCGTCCGGGCAACATCTCAGGGGCGTTTGTACGCGGGCCTGGTTATTGGAACGCCGATCTTTCTATCGGCAAGAACTTCTCGATTCTTGAGAAGGTCAAGCTGCAATTGCGCTTAGATGCTTTCAACGCGCTGAACCATACGAATCTGACATCCTTCTCGCAAGATGTGCTGAATTCGAATTTCGGCCGCTTTACGAACACCAGAGGCGCGCGAGTGCTTCAGCTGAACGGCCGATTTACCTGGTGATCAAGTGAGGGCCAGCTCCCAGGTCTGGCCCACCAATTCCTTACCAAACTTGTGGTGTGGCTCTTCGTGAACCAGAACGTAGTTCTCCATTTCATAAAGCCGTCGCGCTTGGTGTAGAAGGCGATTCGTCCAAAGAGTTATCTTCCGGTAACCAACGCTCCGTGCGAACTCGGTACACTCGCGTACCAGCGTTCGGCCAATCCCAAGTCCCCGTGCTTCTCGGGTCACAAGCAGGAGGCGCAGCTTGGCAACATCCGGCACCTCGGGGTGCCTGATCAGCATGACCGAGCCGGCTCGCTGGCCTTCGCGTTCCGCAATCCAGCAGCGCTCCCTGCTCGGGTCGTAGCGGTCGATGAAGTCAGCCACAATCCGCGCGACAAGAGCCTCGAACGTCGCATTAAAACCGTACTCTTCGGCGTACACACGACCGTGCTCACTGACGATCCAGCCGAGATCGCCCGGCCGATGCTGACGCATCTGATAGGTCGCTCCATTCTCTTCGGCTCGTGCTGCAAGGATGCGCTCGATGTTGCGCATCGAATCTGTTAGCTCCTTCTGCTGGATGGCAGAAAGGCCCTGCAACAGTGAAGCGATCTCCTCGTTGGTGCCCGATTCGAGTTTGGAGACAGCCTTACGCCCGAGTGCAGTCAGCAAAAGAAAGCTTTGGCGGCGGTCGACTTCTGAGTTTTCCCGAATGAGTAGTCTCCGTTCTGAGAAGGTCTGCAGAATCCGGCTCAGATACCCGGGATCGAGCGCCAGGTGTTCGGCTATGTCTTTGGCCGTCGGCTTCGTCCGGTGCGCCACCTCATAGAGGACGCGCGCTTCTACCAGCGAGTAGGGCGATTTCGCGAGTCCCTTGTTGAGCGTGCCGATGGTCTTGGTATAGAACCGGTTAAAGTGCCGAATAGCCTCAACATTTTCCGCCGTCATCGCTACCGTTATTCTGGCCGAGATAGTTGACTGTGTCAATTATCTTTGGCGCGCGACTGGTTTGGAATGCTTCGGCCGTAACCCCGATTGCGGCCGTACCAGGACTGACTCATCTCGCGCCGTCCTCTGTTCGTGAGTGAACCCACTTGCCCCGTGGCGATCACAATCCGTCCGGCGGTTTCAGAAGATGCTGACGGTATCGCACTCCTTGCCGATGCACGTTCGTAGCCAGTCTTACAGAAGTCCTTGCCCGATAATCGAAGAACGCAGCCCTTCCGTCCTACTCACGTGTGGAGATAGAAACGCCCCTTCCACGTCGCGGGCATGCCCAAGAGCGAACGGAGAAACGCGTACCACTGAATCCCAAGAAACACGAGAACCGCCCAAGGGTGTAAAAACGCGGTGGACCACGGCTGCCGGAACCGTGCGGCGGCCATAATTCTTGGCGAGAGCGACAATGCCGCGGCGAAGACGGCCAGCGCAGACGCGTGCGCTGGTCTGTGAACGGCGAAGGCGAACAGCAGAAGAGCAAAAGGCAGCACGTGGCCTGCCAACAACAACACGGTAAACACGCCAATGCGGGACGGCGCAGCAACGCCCTCCGTCGCGTTCTTCAAGAGCCCTTCAAAAACCTCGGCGCCGCTATAGTACATGCGGCATTGTGCAACCGAAGTGACATCACACAGGTCCGTGCGAAAACCGGCAATGCGAAACGCGCGGGGAAGGGAAATGCCGTCGTGTCGCGACTCGCGAATGGCTGCATGCCCCCCTGCGGCCCAGTAGGCAGATCGCCGTGCCACAAAGATTTGTCCACATCCAGCGCCGAGCGACGGATCCATACGCCTGCGCATCAGGTCCATTGGCAGGAACCCGAGCAGAAGAAAATGCATCAGCGGCAAGAGCAGACGCTCGTAAAACGAATGCACTTCCTGGTGCGGGAAACCGCTGACAAGCTCTGCCTTGCTGCTCTGAAGGAACTCGATCATTCGTGACAGCCCACCAGGGTGAAGCCGCACATCGGCGTCTAGAAATACCAGAATGTCGTGTGAGGCGAGGCGGGCGAGACTAAGGCAGGCGAACTGCTTGCCGCACCAGCCGGCGGGTAACTCGGGTGCGAACTCTAGTCGAACGCGCGCATCATGAGCCATCTCGCGAACGATCTGGCTCGTTCCGTCGTCCGAATGGTCATCGAGAACAATCAACTCCAGGACAACATCGCGGGTTGCAAGAACCGATTCCATTGCCGCCCGAATCGACCGCTCCTCATTGCGCGCCGGAATGAGCACCGAGACCCGTGGCAGATCGGCTCGAGATCGTGGCTCAGAAGGCGGTCGATAAAGCTGAAGGTTTCGAAAGAAGAGAGCGGCATTCGCCAGCGCTACAGTAAGTCCGACGCAAGCAAGCACCAGGGAGCTCATCGCGAGCCAAGGCCGTGCTCAGCCCGAAACCGTTTTCCTCGCGCATAAGATTTCATCCCTCGCCACAGGTCGTAAACTCCACCCACGCCCGCGGCGCCCGACAGCAACTCTTCGAAATGGCTTTCCTGCCCCGTCTTCACTCGCTGCGCCAGGTGATCCTGTGTTCTCTCTACGGAAAGCGCGAAGTTGCGCGTCCACTCAGCTGCCGCCTTTGCGCGGCCGTCCCTGATTTCGATGGGCTCCCCAAAGCATGCGAAGGCTTCGGGCGTTCTCTCTCGCCAGAATGAATATTCAATAGCCAGCGGGAGCATGATGCAGCCGGACGAGAACCGTGCCAGATAACCAACACCGGGTTGGAATGTCGTTGGCCGCACCCGTGCATCTTCGAATTGACCTTGTGCAGTGACCCAAAGGGTGCCGTTTGGAGTAGTCAACACTGAGCGCCCGATCTGAAGAAATCGAAAGGCTCCTTCTCGTCTCTGCGTGTCTATGGCAAAGAAGCCCAGCTTCTCGAAGAACTTGTATTTGCTCATACCTGCCGCTGCAATCGGGCCATAATGCCTTCGGGTTGCGAACAGCCTCTGGCTCAAGAAGACGGCGAGAATCGGATCCCACCAGGAAGGATGATTAAGGCAAATCAGGATGGGCCGATCGCCCAGCTCGCTAAGCGGGGATTGTTCAAGCAGATAAAGCCGGTGAAAGTGACGGCTCAGATAACGGCGGCAATAGTGCGCGAACAGTCGCAATTGCCACGTTGAGATATGAGGCGGAGAAAGACTGGTCGAAGCTTTCGCATCTTGCTTTGTCCGGTCTCGTCTCTCAATCATCATGCCGTTGCGGCGCAGGCCAACTCTCGCTCTACGACGCGATCTCCGTCTAGTTTATCGGCTGCGATCCAACCAGACATAAGCACCATTGGCATTCCTGGACCCGGGTGGGCAGCGCCGCCGGCGAGATATAAGCCCTTTACGTCCGGACTGTGATTAGCGGGCTTAAAACCGCCCTGCAAACGTCCATGGCTTGCAATGCCGTAAATGGCTCCGTTCAATACTCCATAACGATCATGAATGTCCTGCGGTGTCAGATGTCGCTCGACCGTGATATGCGATTCCAAATCTTTCAAACCGGCCGTCCGCGCTAACTTATCAAAGATCACTTTGCGGTACTGAGGATACATGGCACCCCAATCATGACCGGGACGGAGGTAAGGAGTATGAACAAGGATGTAAAGCGCTTCTCCTCGCGCGGGAGCAACCGCGGCCTCCGTGCGCGCAGGGGCGCAAAGATACGCCGTCGGATCGGGAGCGAGCTTCCCTTCGTCATAGATCGCGTGAAACTCTTCCCGCGGCTCTCGCGAGAAGACAAAGTTGTGATGGTCGAGTTGCTCGTACCGTTTATCGAGTCCGAGATAAATCACCACGCCCGAGCAGGCCGGTTCGTAAGACCGCCTCCGGTCAAAGCGCCTTGCTGGTTCGCCCCCGATCAGTTCTCGATGCGTGCGCACGGCGTCAGAATTAGCGATAACGGCTCCGAGCGAAACAAAATGGCCGTCACCAGTGACGATTCCTCGGGCTTGGCCTTGTTCCACGACAATTCGCTGGACGGGGCAGCGAGTGTGGATGTCCACCCCCAGCTCAATGGCAAGCCGGGTCAATGCATTTGGAATGGCGCGTGTGCCTCCCATCGGATACCAAACGCCTTCTTCCGCTTGCATATGAGCAATGGCGCAAAGAATCGCGGGCGTTTTCTCGGGAGAAGAACCCACGTACTGCACCATATGATCCAGCATCTGCGCGACGCGCTTGTCTTTGATGTCTCTCCGAATCGTGCCCGCTACCGTGTGGCCCAGACGCATCCGGCTCACATCTTTCAGTAGCGAGAGGTTCATCGCCGAACCGGTCTCGAACGTATCCTTCATCGACCCGACCGAGCGCCAGAAAAAGAATCGGTTCGAAATCTGATGCAGCTCTTCTGAGGTCGAGGAAAACTTCTCGTACCCCGAGCTTGTACCCGGAGAGAAACGATCAAGCTCGGCCTTCATGCGTGCCTGATCTCCGTAGAGATCGAGCACGCTGCCATCTTCGAAGAAAGAGCGCCACTGCGGTTCCAGCGGAACAAGATTCAGATAGCGTGACAACTCCCGGCCCGCCTCCCCAAAGATCTTGCGCAGCACGGAAGGGCAGATCAGGATGGTCGGTCCCATATCGAAGCGGAACCCCTGTTCGTTCAGGACGGCGGCTTTCCCGCCCACCCAATCGTTCTTCTCGAAAATGGAAACCTTATACCCTCGTGCCGCGAGAACGCATGCTGCGCTCAACCCGCCGAGACCCGATCCGATTACCCCAACTGTGGAACTCATTCTCTTCCCTTTTCCTGTTGACCCTGCACTGAACGACGGCAGTTTTGTTTATGCAACCGCGGCTGCGGCCGCCGCCGGTGTGAGCGACTCTCGCCACGGAATCCGAACCCCAAGGTCTTCGAGTAGCAATCTCGTGCTGATGCGTGCCGATTCAAAAATTACGGGCAATCCGCTCCCCGGATGCGTGCTGCCGCCTACCAGGTAAACCGAGTCAAGCTCGTCGAATCGATTACGCGGACGCAGGTGAAGCATCTGGGACCAGCTGTGTGCAAGCCCGAACACCGAGCCGCGCGCCACTTCAAAGCCTGTGTCCCAGTCGTTAGGCGTCAGTACCCGCTCGTAATCGATTCGCGATTCGAGATTGTGCAATCCGATGGATTCCAGCTTTCGCAGCACAACCTGCCGGTAGCGAGGTCCCTCGTTTTCCCAATTCAATGATGGATGTTGATGAGTAACGGGCACAAGAACATAAACCGTACTCTTGCCGGAAGGGGCAAGACTCCGGTCCGTCACGCACGCATTCTGCACGTAGATGGAAGGGTCGTCCGACAGAACATGCCGCTGCGCGATTTCTTGCATGTTCTGTTCGTAATCCTTCGCCACGTAGATAGTGTGGTGCGCCATGTTCTCGTAAGTCCCCCGAACGCCCAGATACATCATGTAAGCCGAACAGGACATCCGCTTCTTCGATAACTTCGAATCAGTCCACTTTCGTCGTAAGTTGTTGGGAACCATCCGCGACATCGCGCGTGCAAAGTCAGCATTAATGACGACCGCGTCCGCTTTGTATTCCGCCACCGCCGTGCGTGCGCCCGTCGCCTTTCGGCCCTGAAACGTGAGTTGCTCTACAGGCTCATTCAGGTGGATTTCGGCTCCGAGTTGCCTGGCGATTCGCGCCAGCACAGTTGTCACGGAGCCGCATCCGCCAATCGGATGGTAAACCCCGTACTCATATTCGAGAAACGACAGGATGGTAAACAATCCCGGACATTCGAAGGGCGACATGCCCAGGTACTTCGATTGGAAGGAGAACGCAAGTCGAACGCGCTCGTCGGAGAAGTAGCGGCGCAGCTCAGCATCGAGCGATCGCCACGGCTTCAACGTAGGCAGCAATTGGAGCAGCCCCGGCTTGATGATGCTCCTCCAGCTGTCGAACGACGCTTCCAGGAAGGGCTTGAACTTGCTTAGCTTGTCTCGATTGTCGCGCAGGAACCGTCGCATGTTGGGCGCATCTTCCGGGCAGATGCGGGCGATTTCACGTTCCATGCGTGCGGTATCGGGCGTGGAAAGCATCTCGCCGCCGCTTCCGAAAACGAGCCGATATTGGGGATCGAGCTTGATCAGGTCAAGTTCGCGCCATAAATCGTGGCCGACGCTGGCAAGAATGCTCTGCAACACCTGCGGGTAGTGGAAGAACGTCGGTCCGTAGTCGAACCGGAACCCATTCGCCTGGAAGCAGGAAGTGCGGCCTCCCACCTGCGATGCGCGTTCAAGAACGGTTACTCGCAATCCCGCTTTCGCCAAAAGAATGGCAGCGGTTAAGCCGCCGGGTCCAGCGCCTATGATCAGAGCGTCACGAGCCAAGCAAGATCTCCTTTGCGAGGCTCAAAAGCTTAAGCTTCGCTTAACCTCATAGATTGCCCTTGAATCGGCAGCGATGTACGGATTTGCTCAACTTCGCAAGCTGGGGGATGGAGGTCCGTAAGTTCAGGGGCGAGATGCCAGCGAATGCGATTCGCGGCACGCTTTTGAGCAGTAATAAATGGTAGAGCCGCCCAAGTCCCGGCGGAACGGAGTTGTTTCGGGAACAAAAGTCCCGCAAACAGGATCGCGATGCAGCGTGCCGCTCGTTCTGGCAGACTCCTGCGAGTTGGAGGCTGTCGATGTTGAAGTTTGATTTTGAGGTTTACTGCCGAAGGTGGAACTCGTGAACGACCGGAGGATGGAGTTGATGATCGCGCGAGCCAGAAGAAGGATCGTGATGGTGATGACGGCTTCGAGCGCAACGCGAATCATGGTGGGAACTCAGGGCGGATCGCAAAATGCCGATCCGTCCTGAGCGGAGGACTTACTTACTTCTTCTTCTTAGCGCCTGGAACAGTAACCTTCGTCTGCACCTGCTCACCCATGGCTGACAACATCGCTGTTGCTTCCTGTGCGTGCGGGCCGTTCGGTTGAAGCTCCATGTACTTCTGCAGCGCAACGCCGGTGTCGGGCGGATAAGCCTGCTTACCGGTCTTCGAATCCACAGTTCCCTTCATCATTAACGTGCTGCCAAGCTGATACCATGCTTCCGCATAGGTCGGATCGGCATCCGTCGCCTTCTTGAAGAACTCAGAGGCCTTGTCCGCCGAACCGGAGTTGACTAGATTCGCGCCCATGTTGAAGTACGCCTTTGCCGCCATCTGAGGATTCAACTGAGCAGACTTGGTGAGCGCCTCGGTCGCCTCGGGAATCTTCTTTTGAGCGCCATAGATATTGCCCATCTGGTTGTAAACGGCGGCATCGTCGGGTTTGATGGCGAGTGACTTTTTGTAAGCCTCGATCGCCTGGTCGTACGACTTGTTCCGTTCATCGCCCGTCTGCGACGCGGCGAGACCGGAATATGCCTCGCCTAAGCTGTCCCAAACCGCCACTTGCGTTGCGTCCATCTCACCGGCTTTGGTGAAATTGTCGATTGCCGTCTGATACATCGGCGCCCGCTTCGTCTTGTCCGGCTCAGCCTGCGCTTGCTTGATGGCGTCCTGCCCCACGTTGAAGGCGTCGTTCAGGGCTTTATTCTTCTTCATCTGCTCTGAGCGCTGCTTCAATTGAGCTTCATACTGAGCTTTCTGCTCTTTGCTCATGCCCTTGGCTTGTTCTTCGGTTACTTGGCCGGCATTGGCTGCCTGTGTAGTGGCCGCCTGCTGCTGCGCCACTTTGGCCAGGTCGAAATCCACGGTTACGGAATCGCCGTACTTCGACTTGACTCCGCCCATCTTGTCCATTACCTTGCCGTCAACTTCGCAGCTGACATCATACGTCCCAAACGGAAGACCCGTGTAGAGCCAATGACCCTTCTTGTCCGACTTGACCTGATAGTGTCCTTTAATATCGGTTCGGTCCAGCTTGATAACGGCACCCTTGAGAGGCTGACCGCTCGGGTCCTTCACATTCCCCTCAAGCGTTGTCGTTTGAGCCCAAGCTGAGCACGCAAACAAAGCAAAAAGACCAGCAATCGAAAGCTGCTGTCGCAACCGGGCGATCATAATGATTCTTCTCCTACTTCCAAGGATTTCGCTCTCAGGATACTACGAGTTAGCATTGAAAACAGACCGGCAGACGTGCGACGGGGACCGCATTGTCGGGTCGAGAATGCGTTAGCCAGTTCGCTTCCGGCTGCCGCAACCCGGGGCACCCCGTATGCATCCAATTTTCTGAACCTCCGATTGTGCAGTACCATCGGACAAACAGGGAAATTGTATTGTTTAGGGCGGGTTTATTAGCGTTCGTCGTGCTCTTGGTCACCGGCGAAGGTGTGTTTGCTTACGATCTCAACAAAGCCGAGGAACTCTATCGGCACACAGCATACGAAGAATCCCTTAAGCTTCTAGACAACAAGAGTTCGGATTCCGCTACCAATTTTCTTTTGGGTCGCAACTACTTTATGTTGGGCGACTTCAAGAAATCAAGCGAGTATCTTGCGAAAGCTACTGCGATCAGTCCGGAAAACGGCGAATACATGGACTGGTTAGGCCGGGCGTATGGACGGCGGGCAGAGATGGCCAACTTGTTGAGTGCTCCCGGTTTCGCAACCAAGGCTCGGAATGCGTTTGAGGCGGCTGTCCGTCTCGATCCGAAAAACAGCGAGGCTCTCAGCGATCTTTTCGATTATTACCTGAACGCTCCCGGCTTCATGGGCGGGGGGTACGACAAAGCGAAGGATGTCGCGGACAAGATCGCGTCGATAGACCCGCCAGAGGGTTACCACGTCAAAGCCCAACTGGCTCAGCATCGTAAAGAATACGGTGACGCCGAACAGGCGCTCCGCAGAGCGGTTGCCGCCGCGCCTCACGAGGTCGGCCACATGATCACGCTCGCCAAATTTTTGGCCAACCAGGGCAGAACGCGCGAGAGTGATGCTGTGTTCGCAGCGGCAGAGAAGGTTAATCCTGCGGCGCCCGGCGTTTGGTTCGCCCGGGCGGACACCCTGATCAAGAGCAAGCGCAATCTGGACGAAGCGAAGAACCTTCTTCAAAAGTACGTCCAGGCCACTATTACGGTTGACGACCCTCCAAAACAGGAGGCCGCTCGCCTTCTGAAGCAAGTAGCGCAATAAAATCGCTCTGCGTTTTCCCGCAGATCCGATCATCGCCATCGCGTCAGCGTAGAATGAACATCTCCGAAGCGATCTCTTTTAGTCTGCAAGCTCTTCGCGCCAATCGCTTTCGGACGTTCCTGACAGCTCTCGGACTCATCATCGGAAATGCCTCGGTGATCCTGGTGGTCACCATTTCCCTCGCCTCCCGAGACCTGATTCTCGATCAGATTCGCGGCATCGGCTCTAACCTGGTCTACGCGAGCTACGAGGCCGGTGGCCAGAACACGGCCAAAGTCCAGGGCGATTTCGTCAAGATTGCGGACGTCCAGGCGCTGAGAGAGACTCTCGGCAGCCGGATTGTCGCTGCCTCTGCAGTCATGCCGATGAGCAGCGAAATCGTGGTGAATGGCAAGATCCGGCCCGTGAACATTGACGGCGTCGATGATAGCTACGCCACGGTAAGAAATCTGGTCATCCTGAATGGGCGCGGTCTCGATGAGAGCGACGTTACTCTTCGGGCGCGAGTAGCCATGATCACGGACAAACTCGCCATCCGCCTCTTCGGCAGTAAAGATGCCGCGCTCGGGCAGACTCTGAAGATCAGCCAGCTGCAATTCACTGTTATTGGTGTTTTCCGTGAAAAGACCAGCACCTTCGGCCAGGGCGAGATCACGGACGAGACCATCCTGATTCCCATCACGGTGATGCGCTACTTCATGCCATTTGAAAGAGTCGAGCCCGTGTACCTGCAGGTCAGGAATGCGCAAGATGTCCCGGCTGTGACGGAACAGGTGACGGACCTTCTTCACCAGCGTCACCGTCTCGGAGCCAACTACAACGTCCAGAACCTGAAGGCGATCCTCGATACGGCCGACACCATTGCCACAGTTCTTACCATTGTGCTGATCATCGTGTCAGCCATTGCACTCGTGATCTCCGGCATCGGGATCATGAATATCATGCTCGTCACGGTAACCGAGCGGACCCGCGAGATCGGACTGCGCATGGCCGTCGGGGCGTCGCGACGTGAAGTGCTTCTTCAGTTTCTAGTTGAGTCGGTCATGATCAGCCTGGTAGGCGGAACCATGGGAATCGTGCTCGGGCTGGCGCTCCCGCTGAGTGTCCGGCTATTCACGAACCAGGTGAATGTCCCCATTTCGCCTATCTCCGTGATTGTGGCTTTTGGAGTTTCCTTCGCAGTAGGTGTCGGGTTCGGACTCTTACCGGCCCGCCGCGCTTCTCAACTCAATCCCACCGAAGCTCTCCGGTACGAGTAATTAACCCCGGCTACCGTGGGCCATTGACTTACCAGGCCGAGGGAGGATCGCTTGCCGGAAAGCTATCTTCCACAGTCACGTCGTGCGCTTGGTCCACGTGCCCTTTCCTGTCGCCGTCGTTCGATTTCGCCCAGATTGCCAGTCCCACGATAGGAAGGGCAATGCCGATCAGGAAGTAAGCAAACTTCATTCCGCGAGCTTGTGCTTCAGTCATTTGTATCTTCCCCTTGGACGCAATTCCAGGATAAGTGCTTCATAACCCGACAACGAAGTTTGTAGTCCAGCAGACTACAGTGCCGAGGGCATCGAAAACCGCAGAAGATGTAATCCTAACTACAGTTGAGCCCGTGCGACTCCGGACGCTTCCGGTGACAGACGTAACAAATGCGCAGCCAGCCGCAACGGCGCGAAGAGTCCAACGCTCCGGAATCGGCTTGCGCCAACGTGAAAGCTGAGCATTCTTTCGAACAATTCCGGATCCTGGGACAATCCGCTCAAGATCTTTGCCCTGGCTTGGTGGTGGTTGCTCAGCATCGAGAGAAGGACCGCCATGAGGGCAGGCCGGCGCATGATCGCCGTGTGCTTTCTGTTGTAGATTCGGAGGTCGCCGGAGCGTATCGCGTCAGCGACGGCCTCTGCCTGCTGCAGTGCGATTGAAATTCCTTCTCCGGTGATCGCATCGACCGATCCTGAGGCATCGCCGACGAGTGCGGTATGTCCATTCGAGACTCGGCGCAACCGGCGGGACGTGGTCAACGATCCCCGGATGCTGCTGGTTATGGCCGACCGAGGCAAGCAGTCCTTTATAGAATGGAAGCCGGACAGCAGTTCTCCATACCCGGCATGACGTCTGCTGGTGATGACAGCGACGGAGATCTCTCCCTCGCCCACGGGCGTGACGTAGCATTGCCCGGCATCCGCCCAAATCACCTGGACGTATTCCGAAAGTGGGCGTACGGCGAAGTGCTGCCGGAAGGCGATTCGTTCCCGGTTCCAGAGATACCGGTCCAAGCCGGCCCATCGCCTGACCTGCGAATGAACTCCGTCGGCGCCGATAATCCAGCGCGCCTCAACTGTCAAATTCCGGCAGACGACCTGATGGCCCTCGACGCGTCGCACTGGAGTATTCCACAGAAGCCGGACCCCGGTCGCTTCGGCCCGCCCGGCCATGAGTCGCTGCAGCGTCGTCCTGCGAACTCCCCATGCTTCTCCGCTCGGAAAGCGGGCGGCCACGCGACTCCGGTCATCGCTGAACTCGATACCTCGGAACAGGCCTCGCTCGCTTGGGGCGACGGTTACGCCGATGCGACGCAATCGCTCGATCGCATCGGGCAGTAGGCCCTCGCCGCATGCCTTATCGATCGGCGGCTCCCGTCCGTCAAGCACAACCGTACGAAGCCCATGCTTCCCCGCCTCGATAGCGGTTGCCAGTCCGGCCGGACCTCCGCCGATCACTACGACGTCGTACTGGGCTGGCATTGGTGTTAAGAACCCGGGTCTACTTGTCACCACTGCAGCAGCACTAATTCCGAGCAGAAGCCCGGTCCCATGGCTGCCAGGATACTGTAACTCAAAGCGGGAGGCCGCCTGTTGTGGAGAAAATCTTCGAGCACGAACAGCACCGAAGCGGAAGATAGGTTGCCGATGCGGCGCAGGCATTCCCACGACGCTTCGAGCGCGCACTTCGATAGGTTCAATGCCTCAGCCGTGGCTTCGAGAATCGCCGGGCCGCCGGTGTGCATGATCCAGCTCGTGATGTCATTCCGGGACAAGCCATTACGTTCGAGAAAACTGTCGACGTCCGGTGCGAGATTCTCGCGCACAATACCGGGCACTTGGGGCGAGAGGACAATCTCGAAGCCGTTTTCAGTTATGTCCCAACCCATCGCGTGTTCCGTCTGCGGATAAAAGTTCGACTGTGTTGCAACAATCCGCGGCCCCGTTGCTGGCACGTCTTCACCCGTCACGACCACCGCCGCGGCCCCATCGCCGAACAGCGCGGTAGCAATCAGATTCGGCATCGACAGATTATTTGCCTGAACAGTAAGTGAGCAGAGTTCGACAGACAGCAGTACGGCAACCTGATCCGGATAGGCGCGGACGTAGTCGGCGGCGCGCGCAATGCCTGCGGCGCCGGCCACACATCCAAGGCCGAAGATCGGCAACCGCTTTACGTTCCGAGGCAGGCCAAGCAGGTTGAGAATGCGTGCGTCGATGGACGGATTGGCGATCCCGGTGATCGAAACGAAAAACAAAGCGCCAAGCTTTTCAGCGTCGATTCCACTGCTCTCGAGCGCCTCTTTGATCGCGCGGCAGCCAAGCTCCAGAGCCCCCGAAATCCACGCATCGTTCTTCTCGCGAAAGTTCGCCAGCGCGGGATACGCCTCCATCGGCAGGCAAAGATGACGGCTGTCAACCCCCACGCGCCGGAATAGTCTGTCAAGAACGGCAGGGTTGTCGAGGTGTTTGTCCCAAGCGGCGTGCGCAGCCTGGAGTAACGTCTGTTGTTCGTAGCGACGGACGGGGAGAGCCGTTGCCAGACTTGCGATTCGCATTATCAGAAGGTGATCGAAGCTGGTTGGTTTCGCTTGATGCAGGATTGCTAACGTTTTTCATCCCGTAAGCGCCCACCGACCAGCGCTGTCACGCAGTTGACGATACCACAGCAAAATCGATGGGAGCCGGACTATCATTTCGGCCCCTGTTTCAACGCGTTGCAGGATGGCGCGAGCATCGCGAGCCAGCTCGGCTTCGGGTGATCTGCTGGACCGAAGTTCCAGGGTCGATCATAGCGCCTCCTCCCGTCTTCATCTTCCTGGTGATCTTGCGAACACTTCCTAATCACAGTGGTGGCATTCTCAATATGTGGACGGGACTACAGACAATCCGGTTCAGGTACATCCTGAGACCCAGGCGACCATCGATACCTTGCGCCTCCGGATCCGGAGCCCGGAGCACAAACTAGCCGCTGCCACAAGCCAGGCGGCCCACGCCAACGAATCTGGACAGTTTACCGCCGTCACCGATAGCCCTCAGCGTGAGCGAAATCTCCAGGAAACCGACACTAACCTGCGTGCGATCTACCAGGGCGCTCGCTCGTACATTGGACTGCTGAGGCCGGATGGTACCTTGCTCGATACCAATCCTGCATCGCTCGAGTTCGCCGGCCTCAATCAAGCCGACGTCCTTGGCCGCCCATTCTGGGAGACACCTTGGTTCACCGCGACCCCGGGCGCGTCCGAGACGCTGCGAGAAGGTATCAGGCTCGCTGCTGCAGGTGAATTCGTCCGCTATGACATCGATCTCTTCAAGCCGTCGGGCGAACACGCAAGCTTCGATTTCTCGCTTTCTCCGGTAAAGAACGAATGTGGCGACGTCGTCATGATCGTTCCTGAAGCTCGGGATATCACGGAACGTAAGCAGGCGGAGAGAGAACTTCGGAAAAGCCAGGAACGCATCCGAATGACCCAGACAACCGCGGCAGTCGGAAGCTGGGACTGGGACCTCGTGACCAACCAGGTGGAATGGTCGCGTGAGCTGTTCGATGTCCTCGATGTCCCGCCTGATGTTCAGCCGTCCCTCGAATTATGGGAACAGATCGTCCACCCAGAGGATCGGGGTCTCGTCTACTCACAAGTAAGTCAGGTCCTCGAGAGTGGAACGATATTGGACACCGAGTTCCGGATCCTCAGTCCCAACGGAACAACCCGCTGGATCTCTACCCTCGGCCGGGTGCTCCGCAATGAAGCCGGCAAGGCAGTTCGGATCTTCGGGCTCAACGTGGATCTCACCGCCCGAAAGCGGGGTGAGCAGCGTGCCGCCGTTCTCTTACGGCTCGAGGACGCAACTCGTTCGCTGACCGACCCTCACGAAATTACTCAGACCGCAGCCCGCCTCGTAGGCGAACACTTGAACGTGAATCGCTGTGCATATGCCGACGTCGAAGAAGATGAGGATACATTCAATCTCGCCGGCGACTTCAATCGCGGCGTGCCGAGCATCGTGGGCCGTTACACCTTCGCTCAATTCGGAGCCGAATGCTTACGCCTGATGCGCTTGGGACAGCCGTATATTGTCGATGATTCGGAATGCGACGGGCGAACCGAGGCCGTCCGCGATGCGTATCGTCAGACCTACATTCGCTCCGTAATCTGCGTTCCTTTGTTGAAACGCGGGCGCTTCGCGGCCGCCATGGCGGTTCATGCGGTGACTCCCCGTCAATGGCGGACGGACGAAGTGGAGCTGCTACAGCTCGTTGCGAACCGGTGCTGGGAATCGATTGAGCGTGCGCGCGCCGAGACGGAACTCCGAAACCAGTGGCATACCTTCGATACCCTCATTTCGAACGTTCCTGATCTGATGTGTACGTTCGACGCGGAAGGGCGATTCACCTACGCCAACGCCGCTCTGCTTGACGTATGGCAGAGATCTCTCCCCGATATCATCGGCAAGAATACCTTTGAAATCGGTAATCCTGTCGAACTCGCTCATCGTCTTCAGAGCGAGCTGAGAGAAGTCATCCGAACGGTACAATCCGTTCGCAACTACACGCCATTTACTTCCGCGAGCGGAGCCACCAGAACCTACGAGTACATCTTCTCGCCGGTCGTTTCATCGCGAGGCCTGGTCGAAGCTGTCACCTGCTCTGCCCGTGATATCACAGAACGCGAACGCATCGAGCTGGCACTCGCCGACAGCCAGCAACGGTTACAGCAGATCTTTCGGCAGGCCCCGGTCGCCATTGTTGTCCTTCGAGGGCGCAACCTTGTCATTGAGCTTGCAAATCCGTTCTACGAGGCGATGGTCCAACGCAAGAACCTGGTCGGTCTACCCCTTGCGTCAGCCATTCCGGATGTGGGTCGCCATGTCTGGGATGCCTTCGATCAGGTGCTCGATACAGGCGAGCCGTTTGTCGCTCATGAATTGCTTGTGGCTTTTGACCAGAACGGGGATGGGCGGCCAGAAGACCACTGGTTCAATGTCGTCTACCATCCGCTGCGTGAAAGCGACGATCAAATCAGCGGAGTCGTGGCTGTTTGTAGCGAAGTGACCACCCAGGTCATCGCGCGCAAAGAGTTGGAGAAAGCGAATCGCGAGCTGGAAGAGTTTGCCTACGTTTCCAGCCATGACCTCCAGGAGCCTTTGCGCATGGTCGGTATCTATACGGAGATGCTGCTGTTGCGCTATCTCCCCGATAACGCCCAGGCGAAGGAGTTTGGCGCATTCATTCAACAGGGCGTCCAACGCATAGAACAGCTCATCCAGGACCTTTTGTCGTATTCACGCACCATTCATGCGGATAGCACAGATCTCGGTACTGCGGATCTGAACGAATCCTGCCGGCAGGCCTGCAGCACCATGGACGTTCGGATCGAGGAAACCGGTGCTCAAGTGACCGTATCAACTCTGCCGCGAGTCCGCGGAGATGCCAGCCAGTGGGCGCTGGTTTTCCAGAATTTGCTCTCGAACTCTCTCAAATATAGATACCCTCACGTTCCACCAGTCATTCAAATCTCTGCCGAGAAAAGTCGCGATAACTGGCTCATTACGATTCGCGATAACGGAATCGGCTTCGAACAGCAATATGCCGATCGCATCTTCATGCTCTTCAAGCGCCTCCACAAAGGTGAATACCCGGGCACGGGCCTCGGTCTCGCCATCTGCCAGCGCATCGTCGAGCGTTATGGAAGCTCCATCTGGGCAGAAGGCCGTCCGGGCGAGGGCGCAACCTTCTATATCTCTGCGCCCGAAGGGTAAACCGCGAACCGCCATTCACGACGGGAGTGCATCGTTGTGCGATGAATCTGCCCGCCCTGCTGCGTCTGTTTGGTTATGACCGACCACGAAAGAACCGTGAAGGCGCTTCACGATCTGATCGCCACGTCCAACGATGCGGCAGAAGGATTCGCGAAAGCGGCGAAAGGCGTGCACGACACAGAGCTAAGCGACTGGTTAGCGGCCGCTTCGAATCAGCGGGAGAGCTTCTCCGCTGATCTCACGAAAGAACTTAAGAACATGGGCGAAGAACCGCGGCTTGACCTTCACGTCGGCGGGATTCTCCACAAAGGCTGGGTGGACCTCGAACAGCGCCTTCGCTCCACTGCGCCGCATTTACATTCGAAGGACGATAAGGAAATCATCCGCGAGTGTATCGCCGGCGAGTCGGGGTCGTTGACCCATTTCGATCACGCGCTGACGCAAAATCTGAACGAGGATACGCGCCTCCTCGTCATCCAACAAAGGACTACCGTCGATGATGACCTGACCTACCTGCAAAGCCGGGTCAACCGCGGTGAAGCTCACTCCGCCTAGGCCGGAGGACCGTGATCCAGGCTTTCGATGCAGGTCCTACATTCTCTCGTAGGCGAGGGTCATCGCATTGGACTGGCCGGGTCTGTGCTCTGTCAAAGTAAGTGATCTGCGATCGGGCGACACTTGGAATCGCGTCTGATCGACGACCTTGCCTTTCAACTTGTCCGTCATCTCAAACGTCTGTTGGTCGAGGCGCTTGCCTGATGAACTCGAGTCGGGCGCGACTCGGGGTCCGGTTGCGGTGTAATCCTTGCCATCCAAATTCAAGTTGAGCGTCTCTTTCAGCGCCGGTATGGAAAAGGTGTAGCCGCCGTCTCCGTAAGTGTTGATCTCGAACTCGTCGGGCCTGCTGATCTTGAGGTTCGTGCTCTCCCAGGTTCCCGACCAGCCCGACCCGCCACCGACGCGTTTCGCCTCTACTTTGAAATCGGATGTTGATCCGTCGGGACGCGTGCTGGTCCCTTCAATGGTCTGGATCTGGCCGTTATCGGAGAGGCTATGAACCATCGAGCTTGCCAGTTTCCCATTCCTCTTGATAACCATGCGGATGGCGTTCGGCCCCACCTTGGTGAGTGCCATTGTGGCGCCACTCTCAAGCGGTTGGTCCGTGCCGTCCACGACAATGGTGTCCGTTACACTGCCGTCGTTGAACCGGATTTTGTTGCCCCCAAGCTCTTCCATCTTCATCTGTTGGCCGGTTATTTTGCTCTTCTCAAAGTTGAGTTTCCATTTACCGCAGAAAGGGTCGTCCGCGGCAAACGAATTTCCAGAAACGAGAGTCGCAAGCGCAAACGCGAAAGCGATTCGTGTGATCATACCAATCCTCCTGGAGCCCTGTAATTTCATCGACAGTAGAGGGGTAGATACAAGACTTTCTTGGAAGCCGTAACTCGCAAAGGAGTTAGCGATGCGTCAGACATACAACTTCTTACAATAAGGAACGCAGCAGCGGTGGGCCTGCCGACGGAGAGCACGCAGAGTCTTGAAAATTACGCTACGTGTAAACAAAGCGGGCCTCCCGTCGGCATGTTGCCAAGGGGAGGCCCGGATCTTTGCGCCTTCCGCTCTCGTTAGAAACGCAGCTTCAAAGCAAGTTGTAACTGCCGCGACGAGCCTGCGTCGCCGGTCGGGAATCGCGTACTGTTGATTAATCCAAATTGCGCCGTCCCTACCGTGGTACCTGGTTGCCCGAAGTTCGTCTGATTCAACACGTCAAATGCATCGGCACGGAACTGCAGATTGAATCGTTCGGTGATCTTGGTGTTCTTCACCAGGGAAAAATCCAGGTTGGCGAAGCCAGGTCCAATCACAGTGTTTCGGCCAAGATTGCCAAATGTGTTGCCCTGATTTTGAACGAAGACGTCAGAGTTTAGCAGATATCCCATGAATGTAGCGCTACGATTCGAGGCCGGAGTGTAACCGGCAAGCACCGGCCCTGTCACGCTGGCGCGAACTGTCGCGAGCCCGGTGAGCGCCGTATTCGAGGTCCGGAACGTAATCGGGTTGCCGCTCTGCAGAGTCTGGATCAGGGAGACTTGCCAACCCTCAACCAAGCGGTTGCCATGGAACGGCACATCGTAGATGCCATAAAACACAAACCGGTGCCGCGCATCGAAGTCCGATAGCCCGCGATCGTTCCGGACGTTGTAGCTGTCCTGTACGAGTGGGGTGGTTTGGAAGTTGCGCGAAATCGGGTCAATCGACTTCGACCATTGATACGACCCGTTGAATTGCAGGTTGCGCGAAAAGTGCTTTTCCACCGTCAGCCAGAGAGCTTGGTAAGAAGAGTTAGCGATGCTCTCGTAAACGGTAATGTTGCCCAACGCTGCCCCGGGACTGATGGGGCTATTGGCCGATAAAGCTCGATAGGGTCGAACGCCATTGATCGGCTGATTGTAGTTCCGCATAAGGTTCAGGTTCGTTCCCTTGCTGCCTACGTAACTCGCCGTCAGAACCATGTTTTGGCTGAGTTGCTGCTGCAAGTTGAAGTTCCAGGATTGAGCGTAGCCATTCCGGTAGTTATGCGATACAGAGGTGGGCGAAACCGAGCCGCTCGCAAAGTTGTAGGCATTCGCGAAACTGACAAACGGAGTAACTGCTGTCGGAGAGAACGTCACTGGCAATGAATAGGGAGGGTTCCCTACCAGGCCGATGACGACGTTGTTGTTCGGCTGATCGACAAAAATCGCGTAAGCACTGCGAACAACGGTACGGCCAGTGCCGGCCACGTCCCACGCGAATCCAACGCGCGGTTGGAAGTTCAACGCGCTCTGGTTATACGCATATTGCGGGCCGCCGTCTGCTCCCACGCGTACCAGCGAAACCGTCGTCGGATCGAACACCACGAAGTGGTTCCGGGTATCGTACGGGGTCCCGTTCCAGTCGTAGCGAAGCCCCAGGTTCAACGTCAAGCGCGGCCGGATCTTGTACGCGTCCTGAATGAAAGCGCCTGCCGACGGCGTGTAGATTCGTGCCGCTCGATTCGAGCTGTTCGCCGTGAAAGCGTTGGCCCTATCCAGAAGGAAGTTATCGATGCTCGAGAACGTGAACGTCCCCGGCGTCTGAGTAAAACTATTGGCGATCGTCTGCCGGTATTCGCCGCCGAACCTGATGGTATGGTTGCCGTGCACCCAGCTAACCGTATCGGAACCAATCATGGTCGTATCCCCGCGGCCCTGCGGGAATCCGTTGATGCCGCCAAAGGCGAAGGCGCCCGTCACGGTGATCTGCGGCAGTCCGATGGGAGCGTTCACACCGCTGTTAATCCCCAAGTTTGCCGCATTCAAAGTGTTCTCAGCCGCAAAGGTGATATGGATCCGATTAAACCCGAGCCGGGCCTCGTTCACGAGAGTCGGGCTGATTGTGTGCGTGTCGTTGATCGTCAGTACCTGCCTCACGCCATGCCGTGAATCCCCATACCCGGGCAGATTGTTCCCCTGCGTCGTTGGCGGCTCATTGCGCTGATCCTGCTGCATCGCGTAGTACGCGTTCAACCGGTTCTTCGTTCCGAAGCTCTGGGTGAAGTTCGCGGTTCCCTGATAAATCGAGACCGGCGCTACCGCGTTGCCAGTGAACACGGTTCCGTTGGTTGTATTGCCCGCCGGTATCAGCGGAAGCAGTGCTCTGATGATCGGGTCGGTTGAATTCGCGGCTTGTACTCTCTGGGCGGGGCTCAGGACGGTCTGTGACAGCGGTATGCTCTGCCGCTGCTCGAGTTGCTCGTAGCTCAGGAAAAGGAACGTACTGTCTTTCTTGATCGGAAATCCGCCGGCGCCTCCGAACTGGTTTCGCTTGAACGGAGCCTGCGGGATACCGACTGGGTTGATGAAGTTCCGCGCGTCGAATGCCTCGTTCCGAAGGTAGTCATACAACTCGCCATGGACCTGATTCGTGCCCGCCCGGGTCGCAATGTTCACAATCGAGCCGGAGTTCCGTCCGTACTCCGCGCTGAATGTAGAGTTGTCGATTTTGAACTCATCGACCGTGTTGACCGTGGGCTGAAACGTGATCTGGTTCTGCGCCAGGTCGTTCATGTTCACGCCGTTGATCATGAAATTGACGGTGTCCTCGCGAGCACCTGCCGAATTGAAACTCGAAGTGCCCTGTCCGCGGATCGGCGACGTCAGAAATCCACTCTGCGGGGGCGTCACAGTCCCGGGAACCAGTAAGGCCAGATCCACGAAGTGGCGGCCGTTGAGAGGCACTTCCTGCACGGTCCGCTTGTCGACAACCGCTCCCATCGAAACGCTGGTGGTTTCCACAACCGGACTGCCGCCCTGGATCTCGACCGTCTGCGTGCTGCTCGCCACCTGCACTGTAAAATCCTGCCGCGTGACCGTACTCACGGCGACCGTGATGTTCGATGCCGTAGTTGTTTGCATGCCGGGCGCCTTCACTTGAACTGTGTAAGTCCCGGTTTGCAGAGACGGTACTACGTATAGGCCCGCCTCGTTGCTTTTGACGGTCTGATGTTGGCCTGTTGCCGTGTTAGTGACGTCAATCTCGGCATTACTCAAGACCGCGCCGCTGGCGTCCGTGATCGTGCCTTGGATGCCGCCCGTTGATTGCGCAAGGCTCAAGATCGATAAGCAAAGTGCGAAGGCAATTAGTCTCAGGGGAGAGATAAGGCTCCGCATCGATCGGACAATGAATATTAGATACACCTACGCCCCCTAAAGCGATAGTTACCGTGAGTGTAGCAGGATTTCATGGACGTTCTGGCGGATCGGGCTCTCGCGCTGGCGAAATGTTTGTAAAACTCTTTCGCATGCGGAGATGTTACTCGCCCTACTTTGCGATATGTAACATTCAGTTGGAGTGCTCCCGACTGTTGTGACAAGAACCGCGTCGGCGCGATCCTCGAGAAATAACGTATGCTCGCTTACCGCTGGTAGCTGTAGAGCCGTACCCGGAAGATCTGCACCTCATGGGCAGCCATGCTGAGCTGTCGTCCCTGGTTGGTCTGATCACCGTTCAGGAGCCGGTCGACGACCCACGCGCCATTGGGTTTAGAAACTTGTTCCACTCGGGCAATCCCTGCCACTTGGTTATCCACGTCCGGATCTCGCGTAAATGTAGCCGTTAACCCGCTGCCCGCAATGAAGAATTCGTTCGGCTTCGATTGGAGGATGATCATTGCGCCGTCGTCCGTCAGCAGGTTCCTCGCCGGCCAGGAGCGTGAAAGTGTCGCCTGGAAAAGATATCCTCCCAGAGAAACTGTTTGAGTAGGCCTTGGGCTTGAGATGTGCAAAACCAACCCTCGACTCTCGTTCTTCCTCTGCGTTTCGAGAATGAGATCGCTGAGCTTCTCGAGTGCGCCATACACGTCTCCGATCGAAGGCTTCGGTGCCGCACCGCCTGGCGCTATTGCGAGCGAATCAATTCCGAAAGGTGAAAACCCGAATGCGCGTGCCTCCCCATATGCCCACAGCGCATTGAAAGGAGACGCTTCCGCCCGAGCCTCCGGAACGAACGTCGGGTTCCCGGCCTTCATGTAGCGCCCGACCCAATACTCAAAGTTGGGCCAGTAAATGTCCGGAGAGTAGAAATCGAGCGCTGGCGCGGTTGCCCGATAGATGTCTTGATAGTAAGGATGCGGCCCGCCGCTCGGATATTCGCCTGCCCTCTCAAAGGGAGAAGGCAACTGCGCGTTCGCATACATCAGCAGCGGGTATTCCTTCTTGCCTGCCTCCGCTACTCCATTCATGAATGACGCGTACTCGTACGCGGTAAAAACCTCCCTGCCCGCATCTCCGAATACTTCTCGCCAGGTCTTACCCTCGGGGTGGAAATGCTCCGCTACTTCCTGCGACAGTTGCATTCTGCGGCTCTCGAGCTTTCGTTTGAGGTCCCCAGGTACCGCGCTGGCGAACGCACGATTGGCGGGTTCGGAGTAATCGCGCCCGCTACCCAAAACACCTACTTCGTTTTCCACTTGGATAAACAACACGGTCTCTTCCCGGCCGTCTTTCTCCCGAATGTGTCGCATCAGGGTCGCGAATGCGCGTGCGTCGCACCTCAACGTCTCTTGACCGAATGTCGACAAAATTTCGAGCGGCTGTCCTTCCGGCGACATCGCTCGAGGGAATCGGCGGTTGTCGGCCTTCACCCACTCGGGCGTGTAATTCGAGAACGCGTTCTTCCAGGCTCCGAACCAGAGAATCACCAGCCGAAGATTTTGCTGTCTGGCCACATCGATCCAGTGATCAAGGATGGAGAAGTCGAAGTGATTTTCTGCCGCTTCAATTTGTTCCCACGCTACCGGCATCAGCACCGTGTTCACGTGGATCGCGGCAACTCTGGGCAGAATCGTGTCCGTCTGTCCTGCGGTTCCCGCTGAGGAGTTGCCCAACTCTCCTCCCAGGATGAGAAATGGTTTGCCTCGCACCTGCAGTTGTGCGGCGCCGTTCTCAGTTTTGATCCTGGGAACCTCCTGTGCCGCCGAAAACAGCCACGCGACGTGCGCGGTCAGGATGACGGCTGTTGCCCGCCGAAAAAGGTGCTTCAAATCAAAGCCTCAATAAACATTTCGGCTAGCACAAATGCGGACCTTCAAGCCTATGTCCGCCGGAAGATCCGCATCGTCGCGTTCGCAACGGGTTTAGAACATAACGCGAGTGGAGAAGCGGAACTGTCGCGCGCTATTGGGCGCCGGCTGATTACTCACCGTACCCGTAACGTACCCGAAGCTGTTCGGAGTGCTGATGTCCGCTGCTGGATTCGCGAAGTTCGCATGATTCATCACATTCAATCCCTCCGCACGGAACTGAAGCGTGAGGCGCTCCTTCAGTTTGAAATCACGCGACAAGCCGGCATCCAGATTCAGGAAAGCCGGTCCGCGAATGTTATTGCGCCCGGAGTTACCGAACCTCTGCGGAACGTTGGCCGGCAGATTGACGGGTGCGAACGCAGTGGTGTCGAAATACGGCACGCCAAGTCCGATGCCGCCGGGTCTCGCTACGTCATTTTTTACTAGATCGGGCACTTGCGCGCTCCCGGCGGCGTTTAAGTTGCCGCCCGTGCTTTGAATCACGTAAATGGGGGCACCACTCACAGCGCTTAAGATGCCGTTAACTGCCCAGCCGCTAAGTAAATGGCTTGCAAATCCGCTTTGGACCCAGCGTTGGCCTTTCCCGAATGGCGACTGCAGAGTGAAGTAGGTTTGGAGATTATGAGTGTGGTCGTAACTGGCTGGGCCCCTGTTTAGATTCCACGCACCCGGCCACTGTATACGCGGGTTTCCGTTGTTGTCCGCCCAGTTAATTGCCTTCGACCAGGTGTAAGTCGCGCCGATCATTGAGTTGCCAACGCGATGGATTACCTGGCTTTGCAGTCCGTCGTAAGTCGTCGTCTTGAATGGCTGTACGGAGGTGATGTCGTTCAGCAGGCCCAAAGAAGACGCCAGGAGCCGCGCATTGTTCCCTTGCGGCTGCCCGGGGCTTGCGGGCGGTCCGGCATTGATATTCATGTATTGCATCTGCCCAACGGATCGGGTGCCCACATACCCAAGTTGAACGTTGGTCTTGTCGCCGAATTGATGCTGGACCATGAAGTTCCACGATTCGACATACTTACGTGTGACATTTTGGGGCCATGTCAAGGTCCCCGTATTGGCCGGAAGCTTGATCACGCCGTTGCCGAGATTTGGGAACTGTCCGAAGGCGGCTTCATTCAGTCCAAGTCGCAACGTAGTCACCGGTACGAACGGATTACTCACGCCATTGAATACACCGGTGGGCATGGCCCATGCATTGATGTTTGGATACGCATTACGAAAGTCCACGTACGGTCTTGGATCCGCCGATAGGCCGAACCCGGAACGAATCACGGTGTTTGGTGTTGGCCGATACGCAATGCCTATGCGTGGAAGAAATTGGCCGGAGCCGGCGTCGGCATATGTGTCCACCGGAACAGATCCAACTCCGCCGACATAGACGTTTCCATCCTTGGCGTCGAAACGTGGGACCCCGCCCTGGTCCGTGTGAGGCCACGGGTATAACTCCCATCGCACTCCATAGTTAATCGTCAACTTCGGCGAAACCTGCCATTGGTCTTGTGCATACCCCGCCCAGGCGAACATTCGTAGGGAATTCGGATTAACCCGCTGCATCACCTTGCCCGCAGCCGACGGTAGGCCCAGCAGGAACGACGCCCAGGAGTTGAATAGATTGGCCGTGGACCCGTTCTGCAAAGCGGCCGATTGCCCATTGAATTGGAAGCTTCCCCGAACTGTTTGGAATGTCCCGCCTTGCGCTTGAAAATGGTTCAGTTGCTGGTCCTGGAACTCGAATCCGAAGCGCATCGTGTGGGGTCCCTTCACCCAGCTCAGGTTTTCGTTGGTGACATACTGGTTGTCCCGGAACAGAAACGGGCTGCCTGTGTTCGAGTTTCCGAGGTTCGCGAACCCGGTGATGGCGAAGAAGGGAATTCCTCCCTGTAGCGGATTGGGTCCGTTTGTACCCGGAATCCGCAAGACATCCAGTCCATAATTCGAGCCGATATCCGGAGCTTGCGCACCCAGTCGCTGTCTCGTATACCCAACGTTTGCGTCTAGTAGCAGCGTTGGTCTTATCGTATAAGTAAGACCCGCTCCACCGATGCGGATCTTCGCGGAAGCGGTACCCAGCTGCCCCGCGTTTAACGCATCGCTCCCCGCCGCACCTAGCTGCGGTGGATCATAAATGTCCGAAGGTCCGTAACTGTATTTCCCGAAGTAAGTCAATCGGTCCGATATATGCTGTGAAACTTTGATGTCGACGTTGTCCCGATCGGTTGTTCCCTTTCCGGTTGGCACGTAGTTGTTCGTGTACGTGGCGTTCGGAACGTTCGTTTGTGGTATCAGCGAGATAAGATTGAGCGCCGCCGGGTCAATGCGGTTCGTCGGAATGACGTTGCCTGGAAACGCTGTGCGAAGCGCCGGATTCGGATTTGAGGCCGGATCGTAAATGGTCGTGCCGGTTGCTGCGAAGTTACCCGCTCGTAAATCGGCGCTTGGAACTATCAGGAACTTCGGTGGCGCCCCCGATCGTATGGTCGTCCGCTCCCAATCGACCGTAAAAAATAATTTGTCCCGGCCATTGAAGAGCTTCGGAATCACCACGGGACCCGTGAAAAGAACGCCGAACTGGTTAAGAATGTATTTGTTATTTTGCGGCGTCGGGTGAAAGAAGTTCTGAGCAAAGAAATGACTGTCTGTGTTGAATATCCAGGCCTCTCCATGCAATTCGTTCGTTCCCGACTTGGTAATAACGTTGACAATGGCTCCGCCGGCCAGGCCTTGCTCGGCATTGTATGAATTCGTGACCACGTTCACCGTTTCAATGGCCTCAGTAGGCGGCTGGTACACGATGTTGGTCGGCAGCCATGGATAATTGATGCTCGAACCGTCGATGCGCGTATTATTCTGCAGATTCGACACTCCGTTCACATTGATGGAGAATGAACGTCCGGGGTCAGCGGCCGCAGTATTTGTGGGCCCGTTGATGGTTGTCCCGGGCACTATGGTCAACAAACTTTGAAAGTTGCGTCCGCCGCTGCCGGTGATCGGAAGTGTGGCGAGTTGCCTCGTGCTGATGTTGACGTTTACATCGGCCCGGTCTGTCTGCAGTGCCGGTGGTGCGGCTGTGATCTCTACCACCTGGCTCATCTCGGCAACTTGCATGGACGCGTCCGCGCGTATCGTCTGGTTCGCGCTCACCGCTATACCGTTCACCACCGCGTTTGCGAATGCCTGGCTGCTGACTGTCACGTTGTATGTCCCCGGCGGTAAGTCGCTGAACAGGTAAATTCCCTGATCGTTCGTCGTGGTCTGCCGCTGCAACCCGGTCGTCGGGTTTTGGAGCTTAACAGTGGCGCCGGGAATAGAGGCTCCGCTTGGATCTTTCACATTGCCCGTGATAGACCCGTAAAGAATCTGTGCATGACCCGTCCTGTAGAAGGCTGCGGAGAGCAGGAGCACTGCAAGCAGCTGGAGAGAACGGGTGAAACGTGCTGACATAAGTTCCCCCTGAAGCAAGCCGGATTAGTCTGGCTTTGAAACTGTCGTTAGGACGATCGATTACAAAGTGAGAAGGTTTCTGGCCTGCTTTGGCCTCACCAACTTCTGCCGATCACATAAGTCGATCAATTATTTTCTTATTACTTTCCACGTACTTACACGCGAGAAGAAGTGCGTGGCCGAACTTCAGCCCGTTACTGTTGCGGGGATTCAACGGACGATTACGACGATGCGTATGACTAAGACATCTATCTCTGATTCCAAAATCCAGGCCAATCGACAAAACGCCCAACTCTCTACCGGGCCTGTGACGGAAGCGGGAAAAGCCGCGAGCTCTCGGAGCAACTTCCGGCATGGATTGGCTGGCGCGTTCTGTGTGTTGCCGGGCGAAAGTGTGGAAGACTTCGAACGGCTCCGCACGGACCTGGAAGAAGAGCACGGGCCAGCCACCACGACAGAATCTCTCCTCGTTGACGACATGGCTCGCCACTACTGGCTGTACCAGCGGGCTCTTCGGCTTCAGGAGGAATGCTTTGCCTGTGATTTCGAGGCAGCCAGCACCCAAGCTCGGTTCAGCCTCTTGCTCCGCTACGGCATAACTCACGAGCCTGCCTTCCGGAGGTGCCTCGCTGACCTTGCAAAGCTCAGAAAAGACAGGCTCCAACTTCAGCGTGGCTTCGAATCGCAGGCGCGCGGATGGGCCGCCGAACGCCGCCGCGAAGTGGCCGCGCAATGCCGCTCACTGACAAGGAATGGGCGGGGTCAAACCGGCAACTGGGCCGAAACGAAAGAAGTGAACGACATCCTGGAAGGCTTCGAAGCGCTGGACGAGTATTTCAGGACCGCCGACGAAGAACCGAGGCCTTCCAAACGAAAGGGAAAGGGCGATCGAAAAGCAGCTTGATCGCCCCCCGTCCGAACTGGAGCTAGAAGCTGAGCCGCAATCCGAATTGCACCAATCGCGGCAGGTTCAACTGCGATGTGACATTACCGAAGTTCGGATTACCCAGCGAAGTATTGGGATCGGCAAACTGAACCCGGTTGAACAGGTTGATGAACTCGGTTCGGAAGTCGAGGTTAACGCGCTCGGTGATGGGGGTACGCTTCACAACGGAGAAGTCCCAGTTCGCAATACCGGGTCCGCGCAACACAGGATCCGTGCGTGACTCGTTCCCGAAGCTGAACGCCGCCGGCTGTGCAAACGCGGCTCGGTTGAACCAGCCGCCGATCCGGCTTTGTGCGGATCCGTCCACCGTGACATTCGGACTTACAACGTTGGGCCTTGATCCGCCTCCATAAGAGTTGGTCAGGTTAGTTGCCGTCGTGAAAGCCAGTGGAAAACCCGATTGAAGAGTCGTGACGCCGTTGAACGCCCATCCGGAGATCAACTTGTCCGCCGCTCCGTGAACGCCGCTGAGCATCCGCTTTCCTTTTCCGAAAGGCAGGTCATAGACGTAGCTGATCACTAAACGATGTGCGGCGTTAAAGCTCGCAAGCGATTTCTCTAATCGCAAATTGTTATTGTTCTGGATGGTGCTCAAAGACTTTCCCGCCTCGAGCCAGGTGGTCAATGTATCCGTATCGCTGATCAGTTTCGCCCAGGTGTAAGAACCGGTGATCGTGCCACCGGCGCTGAATCTCTTTTCGAGTCTCATCTGCAGCGAGTGATAGGTAGAGTTCCCAATGTCCGAAGCGCTGTTCCCGACGTTCAGGTACTGCGGATACGGACGGAGCAGTTGCCCCTGCGTCACCGTTGCTAGACCCAACGTACCTGCGGTCGAGGGAATCGCACCGTTGAACGGGTTCCGGACCGGATTTAGAAGCCCAGCGCCCAGCGAAAGGTATTGATCTGGAAGCTGATTGGTCTGGAGCACGGAATAGGAAAGGTGAGTTGCCTTCGATCCGGCGTAGCCAATGGAGAAGATCATACTCGAGGGGAGTTCGCGTTGGATCTCGGTATTCCATTGCTGGATGTACGGGTATGGCGGCCCGGGGATTGCCGCATTAAAGGTTTGTCCTTCGTAATTTGTCAGCAGCGCCGGATTGTGCCCGATCGGTTGAATCAAGCCGCCCGGGAAGGGGTTGCTGAGCGTGTTTAGAGGCGTCAATCCGCCGTTGACGGAGGTCACCATCGTGGTAGTGGCCGCATTAACGAAAGATTGGAACGGAGCGAGGCTGTAGTTGATTTGCTCCGGAGATACCCAGCTCAATCCGTAGCCGCCGCGAACGACGGTCTTGTTGTTGAGACTCCACGCATACCCGAACCGCGGCGCGGGCGCATACTTCGCTGATCCTAGCTGGTTCCGGCTCGGATATTGTGGCGTGTTGACCAGTTCGAGTTGGCCCTTCAGAGGCAAGCCGACCCGCTGGCCAAGCGGATCTGGGGCACCGGGATCGAACACGGCAATCCTGTCGTATCGCTCCGAGAACGACCCTATGATGTCCAGGCGCACGCCCAGGTTCAACGTCAGGTTGTTGGTTACGCGATACGAGTCAGCCAGATAGTAACCCTGATAGTAGAGTTGCTGCCAGGTGCGGGCCGCGCCGGCTAAACTGCCGCTTGCGGGCGTACCCAACATGTAAGAGGCGAACGGATATCCGGTACCGCCGGGCGACAGAGGATTCGCCGATGTGAAGACATTGTCGAAGCTGAACTGGCCTGCTGCCGTGTTGCTCTGAACGAAGGCCCAGTCCCAGCGTCTTGCTTCGCCTCCGAATTTCAGGTTGTGCCGTCCGATGATCTTTGTCACGCTTCCCGAGAGCGCATAGCCGTTGCTGACGCTCTGGATATAAACGCCGCTGAATCCGTAAAAGCCCGTGACGGCCGGTAACGGAGCTTCGGGAATGCTGAGCTGAGGTGCCAGCGCGGTCCACGCCGGTCCGAATTGGGATAGGTTTGTTCCTGTCTGGAGCGGCAGGAAAGAATGCAGCGCACGAAGGTACGAAGCACGCACGTCGATGACGGTGGTCGGATTCATCGTGTAGGTATCGCCAAAGACTCCGCTGTTTGCACCATAAAGCGTGGTCAGGCCGCCGAAGTTAACGTGGAAAGGATCGGAAGGCAGGCTGTTGCCATCCCAATAGGTGTAACGTCCGAAAAGCCTCTGCTTCTCGCCGAGCGAGTAGTCGCCGCGAACATTCAACTGTGTTTGGTTCCCGCCAAGATTCGTGTTGCCCGCGAAGTTGTTAACGTTCCCCAGGGTGCGGTACGACGGATCGATCTCATAGATTCCCTTCCTGGCTACGAAGCCGGGTAATTGGTTCGAGGGTAGAACTAAATACTGAAGATTGAAAGTCATACGGCCCATATGTCCGGGCATATGACGTCCCTTTGAGTCCTTCAGGCTGTGATACACTCGTGGCCCGTGGGGGATTGAGACAGATGACGAGTCCCATCGCGCCTGGGATCGACTCGACCCGCCCGCGTAACGAAAAAACAGAACTGCCAGGGCCGGAGCTGGTGTTGGATCAGCTTCGACGAATCTTAGAGAGTTCGGGTTTCCGGAACAGTAAACGCTATGCAGCGGTGTTGCGGTACATCGTCGAGCAGACGCTAGGCGGCAACGCTGTCCAGTTGAAGGAAAGAACAATTGGCGTCGACGTCTTCGGCCGCACGCCCGACTACGATACAGCTACCGACCACGTCGTCCGGAGTGCGATGGCCGAAGTTCGCAAGCGCCTCGGTCACTACTATTCCGAGACGGGTCTATCCGATGGGCTGCACATCGAGGTTTTACCCGGTTCCTACGTACCTCAATTCCGGATGGAGACAGCCTCGGTGGACGTGTTTTCGGGACCTCCGGAGTTGGTCTCCTCACCGGATTTCCTCAAGCTGAAATGGGCGGTTGAACGCCGCACGGCCGCCCTCGTTCTTGCACTTCTCTTCCTGGTAGGCGCCGCGCTCCTGCTCCGCGGCGTCTTCGGAAGGAACGATCCTCTCCAGAGTTTTTGGGGACCGGTGCTTAACTCGCCTCGTGATGTGTTGTTGTGTATTGGGAATCTTGAGGGAGGTCGAGTGCCGGGTAGTGGCTCTCCCCCGATTGATTTTCGGCTGCTGAGCATGGGCGATTTTCACCGCCTTCCGAGCCAGACCATTCACGTTTCGGATGCGATCTCTTTGGCCAACTTCGCAAATTTGTTTGGAAGCAAGAATAAACGGTGGCGCGTAGCCGACCAGACAGTGACAAATTACAGCGACCTCAGAAGTGGCCCGACCGTCCTGATCGGGCTGATGAACAATGATTGGACTGAGCGTCTCGTTGGAAAGGTCCGCTTTCGGGCCGAGAAAGTGGCTCGGCGCAATGTAGTCATACGAGATGCTCGCAACCCGACAAACGACCGCTGGTCCATGGACTACTCAACTCCGTTGCTCGAGATCACGCGGGACTATGCGCTTGTCCTACGGGTCTTCGATCCGAATACGGATCAGACGGTGATTACCGCAGCCGGAATTTCCGTGTTCGGCACCTTAGCTGCTTCCGAGTTTTTAACGGACGCTCGCAGTCTGAGCCAGCTCAACAAGATCGCCCCGGGATGGGAAGCCAAAAATTTAGAAGTGGTGTTATCAACGGAAGTGGTTCGAGCCAAATCCGGTCGGCCGCACATTCTTGCCGCGCAAGTTTGGTAGTCCCAAATCGAGCGTTGGGAATGTGGTGGCCAGGGACGGAATCGCATCCTGGCGCGGTTTTTTCGTAGAATTCTAAGTCATTGGTATCAAAGGGTTTTTCGATGTTTTCACGATTTTACAACGACTTGCAGATTCCGGAAAAATCGTAGAATCTTCAAATTGGAGCCAGGGACACACAAACGACACACAAAAATTGCAAGGGAAAGAGCCAGTCCAATCATCGAAAATGTTGCTGGCTCAGGCGCTACCGAAGCTGATTGTGAAACGGTTAGAACCGCGTTGCGAACATTGTCTCCCAGGCCATCATTCTGCCAAGATCCGAGCGTATATGGGGTCTCTGTTGTGAATCCCGCCTGGATACTGGAAGAGCCTCCGGTAGAGAAGGAGTAGAATGAGGCGATCGAGATTCCCTGGCCCGCCGCGCCCTGGTTGATGTCTGCCGAGACGCATCTTCCAAGGCCAAGAGACTCAAGCTGGCAATAATCGAAGTTCGTAAATCTGATCGTTGAGCCGACAGGGATGAAGTCGGGAGACGAGACACTGAAAGACCATAGGCTGAAAATGCTTCCTCCTACCGAGAACGTGTAGATGACGGAAGCGTTGAGGCCGGAAGACAGGATCAGTAACGCGGGGATTAGAATCTTCATGTCCATCAATGATAAAGCCCCTGAGCTGTTAGACTCAGGGGCTTTCTATTTGAGGGTTTCTGGTTTGCTTACGGCTGGCTGTTTACAGTTCCGAAGCTGACCACGTTGGTTGCCGCTTCCACAACCGCTATGTCGACGTAGGCATCGTGGCCCTCGGTGCCACGGTGGCTGGCAGAGTAACCCTTCTTGCAGGCTGCGGAATGTCGGCGGAAGATATAGAGCACTTCGGGAGGGTCTCACAAAATACACACAATTGGCAAGTGTGAGAAGTTAAGTCGGAGAAAATTGTGTGGCCAGGGACGGAATCGAACCGCCGACGCCAGCCTTTTCAGGGCTGCGCTCTACCGACTGAGCTACCTGGCCGCGAGAGAATTTTAATTCTAACAAACCGCATAACCCGGTTTGCTCGCCCCAATCTGCGGTATCGCTTACCCTTCAGAACGATCGATCTTGCCCGCGAAAAGCTTAGGCGGCGCGGAGTTTTTGAGCTGGTTGCAGCTCAAAAACCCGGACTTCTGCCGGTTTCTCTTGCTGCGGAAACTCGCGTTCGATTTGAGAAGGCCGGAGGGAGCAGCGGAAGTTCGTGAAATGCTCAGATGTCGGCTCGAAAGTACCGCAGTATTGACACTGGATTGGTCTCATCGGCAAAAAAGTGTTCACGCACCGGGGTTATTCTCCAGTAAAGTTGTACTTTTTACCGGGCCGCGCGGACAACCCGAGCATGGCCTGATTCAAGCGCGCAGCCATACTGAATACCGGTAGAGCTTCTGTCTGATGTCGGGCTTCGTCCCTGGGTCTGTATACCACCGGCCAAGATTGCCAAAGGGAGTTAAAGCAAGCTCCCCGGTCGTTCCGTCCTTGAGCTTTGTCCTCGCGTTGTAGAAAGGTCCGAGCGCATCTGGCGGCGTATTCACCTCCGTTACATCTGCCGGGTGACCATCAGCAGTTGAAGGCAGGCACCCGATGTCAGGTGCGTAGCTATCAGCGTGGTTATTCTGCCAGGCGCCATCCGCGACATAAACAACGGGACCGCGAGTAAGAGCCCAGAGGCCTGCATTGCCGTGCTCTCCCTTCACCCACTTCGTCTCCATGGGAAGCCTAAGCTCGACCGTATCGCCCCTGTTCCAAGTGCGGTGGATTGTTGCGTAACTGCCACACCGGACATCGGGCACAGCCGTACCGTTCACAGCTACGGATGGCTGGCCGCACCAGGAGGGCATCCGAACCTTGAGCTCAAATTGGGTTTTCTTAGCCGGGCGGATCTCCAGAGCCACTTCGTCGCTATTCGGGTATTCCGTGCGCTGGACCATCTCGATCGTTCCCGACGAGCCAAGCTGAAGCTGGGCGGTGGAATCAACGAATTGGTTTACGTAAACCGCGTTTGAGGAATGACTGTAGATCATTCGCGCCAACAAGCCGAGCATTCGCGGGCCGCTCCCACTACAGCAGTTCGGGCCGGTGAAGTACATGCTTGGTTTCCAACCAGCGAGCGGTACGCCATATCGGAAACCATCGCCGTCCCATGTCTGGCTGGCGTAGGTATGATTCCACATGGCCCGTTCGATCATGTCCGCGTGCGCAGGATCGCCTGTCGCCTGGAGCAAGGCCTGGTTCAGTTGAATCCAAGACATGACGCTACAGGTTTCAACTCCTTCGCCCTCATTCGGCAATTCATAATCAGCCCAGTAGTACTCACGATGACTCGGTGCGCCTGTGATGTAGGTACGCTTGGTCGAGATATCGTTCCAGGCTCCGCGCACTTTGTTTAAGTAAGTCGAATCGCCCGTGGCGGAATATATTCTCATCAGTCCGAGCGCGTTCATCTGAAACGTGTGGGCGTGGACCTTGGGCAGAAGTTGGTTCATCCCTAACTCTCCGCGCGCTACATTGTCCAGCTTGGAATAGTAATCGGTCCCGCTCCATTTATCGATATTGGCGACCACCCACTCACACCAATCCAGGTATCGCTTTTCGCCCGTGTTCTGGTACAAGCGCATCATTGGGTCGATCAGGAGCGTCCCTTCAAGCCCGTGGTGCACCTCGTGGCCGGCGATAGTAACATCTTTCGGTTTGGGCCAGAACTTGCACTTGCCCGGTCCTATATATCGGATGAAGTAATCACCTAACCGACCGGCTGAAGCCAATCCCGGATCGCTCCCCCATTGTTCGTGAGCGGCTAAAAGAGCATGAAGGGTGAAATAAAGCTCGTACGCGTCCATACCGCGCAACGGATGCTCGGGCCTCCGCAGCGCCGTCTCGGTCACGCCCAGATAGCCATCTGCTTGCTGGGCTGCCAGCATGCGTTTCAGGATGGCATCGGCCCTATCGTGCAGTTCTTCGTTGCGAGACGTCTCGGAACAAAGAATCGCTGCCTCCAGCCATTTGCCCGGCTGTTCACCGACCCAGTTCCAATCTCGCCAGCGGTGATTCTCGACGAGCCCAACGTAGTAATCGATGTCGAATTGAAGCAGCCTGGCTGAGATGTTCAGGTCCATGCGATGACCGGGGAATCCACCTAGCTTCGTGACCGCTCCACGCGGAAGCGCCATCTGAATCGGTGCCGCTGGCGTCGAGTGGCCGCCTTCGCTACGATTGCGACCCAAAAGGGGAAGCGCAGCACCGGCCAGGCTGGCAATGACTTGGCGTCGATTCATAGTTCAGGTTCGCTTTGGGGACGGAAAAGACGACCTGATTCTATCGAAAGCAGCTCTTTGTCCGTCGATCTCACCACGAAGCGTGCCGTTTGCACTGCTTGAGAGAATCGAGAGAGAATCATGAGTTTGGCCCGTTACCCGAAAGTATTGTTACTCGGTCTGTCCCTGATCTGTTTGTCCCCTGCACAAGAGCAGAACCCCGAACCCAAGACGGAGGCAGCCGGCGTGAAATGGCCTCTTCCGCCCGGCTTGCCAGCGGATGCGCACGTAGACCAGACGATCCAACTGAACGGGAAGACAATCAAATACACCGCTAGCGTGGGAACCCTGCGGTTGAAAAACGCGGAAAATAAGCCGACGGGCGAAGTAGTATTCACCTCTTATGTAGTTGAGGGCGCGAACCGGCCTGTCACCTTCGCTTTCAACGGCGGACCCGGAGCCGCTTCGGTCTACTTGAACCTGGGCGCAATTGGCCCTAAGCGCGTTGCTTTTGGCACCGGACAAAGTCCGTCTGATCCGGCAACCCTGACGGACAACCCCGGAACGTGGCTCGACTTTACCGATCTGGTGTTCATCGACCCAATCGGCACGGGATTCAGTCGATCTCTCGTTTCGCCTGACGATACCAGGCGGCTCTTTTACGGACCGGATCAGGACATCCGATATCTTTCCCGGATTCTTTATGACTGGCTGGTGAAGAATGGCAGATTGCAGTCGCGCAAGTATCTCGTCGGCGAGAGCTATGGCGGCTATCGTGGCCCGCGCCTCACACAATACCTGCAATCCACCACGGGAGTTGCGATCAACGGCTTGATCCTGGTCTCGCCAGCGCTCATACCCGGCGGTGGCTCTGCAGATATCTCGCCGATCCCATGGATGCTGACCTTGCCGTCTATCGTAGCCGCGAATTACGAGCGGAAAGGAAGGCTAAGCGCCGGGACTATGGCGCCGGTCATCGAATACACGCGCGGCGAGTATGTGACCGATCTCATGAAAGGCAACTCGGATCCTTCTGCAACGCCACGGATTGTCAAGAAAGTGACTGAGCTTACCGGCCTCGACGTTGCCTTCGTGCGCGAATCGGGAGGGCGGCTCGAGAAGCAGGCCTTTCTGCGCGAGGAGTTTCGCGAGACCGGTAAACTGGGCAGCCGCTACGACCCCAATGTCACGGCCTTCGATCCGTTTCCTTACGATCCGAGCCAGCGGACAGAAGATCCGATCTTGCTGAGCATCATTGCACCGACAACAACCGCGATGGTTGATTTCGTTACTCGCATCGTGGGTTGGAAAATCGTTGCGCCATACAACGCCCTCTCCAATGAGGTGAATCGAATGTGGCAGCAAAACGGCAAGGGCGCGTTTGGAGATGAAGCGGCTTCGGCGACCGATCTTAGGGTAGCGGTTGCAACCGATCCGAAGTTGCATGTGCTCATCGCGCATGGATGGGCGGACTTGTCCTGCCCGTTCATGGGTTCCATACTGACAGTCAGTCAAATGCCGATCATGGGTGATCCTAAGCGCGTTCAGGTTCACATGTATCCGGGTGGCCACATGTACTATTCGCGTCTTGAAAGTTCGCTGGCACTGCGAAGGGACGCTCTGGAACTCGTGAACGCTCATTGAAGCGCAATTGGGTACGCTGACCGGCCGCGCTGGTGGGCGTGTGCTGAGACTCACGGGACGGGAATGCCTGCCGTATAATGTTGCCCTATGCCGGCCCTCGCACCCTGGACAGAGTCGCTCCTTGCGCCGATGCGGCAAGTGGGCGACCCACTCGCTGACGGAGTGATCCGTGAGCTGCTTGCGAAGTCTGAAGTGGGCGCTGTGAACGAATTGATGAGAACTCTGATCACAAACGAGTTCCCCGAACCAGGCAGCCTGCCGGACGCGGTACATACTTATCTCGGAGAGACTGACCGGCTGCCGGGGTGGGCAAACCCCGACATGATCGCGGCCGGAGAGGAGGTGTTTTGGCGTTACGGCCCAAAGCTCATCCTGATCCTGCATTGCTATTCGCTTCCGTTCGACTACCTCGGTCGGAATGGAGTTCAAGTGCTCGCGTTGACGACGAGGCTTGTCAGCAACCCAACCCGGCGCATCCTTGAAGTCGCTCAATTTCTCGTGGACGTGATGCAGCGTGGCGGCTTAACGGCGTCCGAAGCTAGAGGTCGACGAACAATTCAGAAAGTGCGCTTGATGCATGCGGCTGTACGAAAGCTTGCAGCCGCTGCACCCACCTGGAACCCAGAGTGGGGCCTCCCGATTAACCAAGAGGACCTGGCGGGTACGCTGATGTCGTTCTCCTGGGTAGTGATGGATGGCCTGGAGAAGCTCGGCATTTCTCTCTCAAATTCCGAACGTGAGGCATATCTCCATTGCTGGCGCGTCACCGGCCACCTGCTTGGGATTCGAGACGAGCTACTCCCTCCGCATGCCGAGAGCGCCGGCGCTCTTGCTGCGGCCGTTGCGCGACGACAGTTTGGCCCAACACCCGAAGGACAACAGATGACGGCTGCACTCGTTCAGATGATGTCCAATACTTTGCCCGGAGATGTTTTCCGCAACGTCGCTCCTTTTTTGATCCGGTACTTCCTAGGTAACGAATGGGCGTCATGGCTTGGTGTCAAGGAGGAACACTTTGTGCAGTTCCTGTCGGCTCCGCTGCAGTTCCTCGGCATTGAAACAAGCCTGCTGCTGCATGATTCCACGGTTTTGAACCGGCTGGCAGAACACCTTGGACGCGTTCTGATCGAGTCCATCGTCTTTATCGAGCGCGGGGGAAACCGTCCCAGTTTCGCCATCCCGGCAGACCTGCGCCAGCAATGGGGCGTTAACTGGGTCGCGTAGGCAGGAACCGGGATTGCCAGCGGCTTAGAGATTAGCGAGGAAAGTTTGCGTCCAGCGAATACTTGCTTCTGCGTCCTGCACTTCGCGCTGTGCCGCCTGGTCCTTTGCCAGGGAGGCGGGTGCAGGACGTGGAGTGCCCTTTTCGACTAACGAGAGGAATTGAGCAAACTCCCACGCGGGCGTTGTCCGGTACAAATCCCAGAACGACGGATCCAGATAATTGAAAGCGCGAGGTCCCGTTACAATGACCTCGAGCGACAGGGCGCGCCCGGGGCATTTCCGGATGTAATCGCGTATATACCCTTCGATGCCGACGTTACCTTCTCCCATTCGCGTCCAGCTTACGGCAGCACCATGTTCCGTTCGCCATACCGCGCTATCACGTACGTGACTGGTCAGGACATACGGTGCAAGCGTCTCGAGCGTTAAATGAGGATTCTCGATCGTCCAGAGCGGATTGCCTGAATCGAGACACACGCCAACGAAATCGGGTCCCGCTCGCTCCACCAGAGATTTCAATTCGCGCGCCTGCATATCGCCTGCGTGATTTTCGATGGCAATCTTCACTCCTGCATCGAGGACCCGTGAGCGAGAATTGCGTAACACCCGCGCCATGTCTTCGATGTGACTCTCGATTCCGCCAGGACCGCGGCGATCTTCCGAACTACCTAGAACGCAACGGACAATGGGCGACCTCACGATGCGAGCCGCGTCCAGCATTCGTCCCAGCTGTTCTTCGGCACTTCCTTGCGTTTTGTCGAACATTGTCGAACTCGGACAAATGGAACGCATGCCAATTTCGAGATCGATCCCCAACTCGTCGGCATGGGCTCGAACCCGTTTGAGATTGTCAGGATCGAGTCCGCCGATAAAGCGGATCTCGCTGAAGTGAACGACCTTCACGTGTCGCTGGGCGCACCAGTCGAGTTGCTCAATGGGCGTCCAGCCCTGGGAACGGAGGCTGAAGAGGTCGAGGCCGAAGCGGACCTGCGCGGCCCCTTTTGCTTGTGAGTGCCGGCCGGCCAAGGCGAGAGCTGTCCCGGATGCCTTCAACATAGACCTTCTCGAGACGAGTTTACGTTCTGGCTCTGTTGGCTCGGTCAAGCTTCGTAAAGGGCGAGCATCGCTGGATGGTGAAATCATCGGCGTTCGAACGGCAAACTCAGATTAACTCGTCTGGCTCAGCCGTTGCCAGGCACAATCCTGCCGGCCTTGAATGCGGATGATATTGGTCCACGGTTGGGGAGGGAACTGGTGATCAGCGAAGGTGGGGCGACGGAACGATCGCGTCGAGATTTACGCGAAGGCGCGAATGGGCAGTACTTCCGGCAGGTCAATTACCCCGGGAAAGGGCGGAACAGGAAGCGAACCTCCGTCAGTGAACCGTGTTGCAATCAGGCGATTCGTCCTTTTACGGTCGCAAGTACTGCCCAAACGTTCTCAGATTCTGGAATGATCTCTCCTTCTCGCTATAGGGCGCTCCTTTCGGGTTTCGATTCTGATTCGTAGACGCGTGTCGCTGCCAATCGTGACCTGGAAATTCGCAATGAATGAATCCGAAAAATAACGGGATCAGAAAATAAAAACAGGATGCCGGAATGACCTTCCATTACCAAGTCGTTCTCACCAAATTTGTGCCAGGTTACTGTCCCAGGGTAGTTCGCCTTTGAGTGCTCGCGGCCATATCTTTCTACTTTCTCCGGCGCGGGCGGGCGGTTCGCGATATTCGATGCTGGTCCGCGAGCAGGCGGATTTTGACGTGGCTCGAAAGCTGCGAGGAGGTTCCGCCACCATCGGCGAGATTTACAGCTTCATCAGCGGGCTGTACTTCCGAGGCAAGATGGTCTACACCGATCGATTCCGTGCGGCTCCTCCAGGCGTTCCGTCCGCTCTGGTGATTGTTCCGGGTGCGGGTCTGGTCCCGCCCGAGACAATTGTGAGCATCGAGCAACTAGAGGCCATCTCACAGATCTCCGTCGCTGAAGAAAACCAGGCTTTCCGGGATCCTCTCATGCGGGGCGCGAAGTTGCTGAAAGGATACGCCGGAGATTGTTCCTACGTGTTGCTCGGCAGCGTTGCGAGCGGAAAGTACACGGCTCCGCTGCTCGAAGTCTTCGGCGAGCGGCTCCTCTTTCCAGTCGACTTCGTCGGCCGTGGAGATATGAGCCGGGGTGGGCTGATGCTGCGGCACGCCCGCGCTGGCATCGAACTGCCGTATGTTCCCGTACAGGGATCTCGACTGCACGGAACTCGACCGCCGAGGCTAGGCCGTGCCTGAAGCGATCATCTTTACCGGCCTCCAAGGATCGGGCAAAACGACTTATTTCGAAAAGTATTTTGCGACCACTCACGCGCACATCAGCCGGGATGTCCTGCGTACGGCCGACCTGGAGTCGGCGCTCGTGCGCGAGTGTTTTCAAACCGGCCGTTCCTTTGTGGTCGACAACACGAATGCCACGCGCGCGGTGCGTGCCCTATACATCCATCAGGCTAAGGCAGCCGGTTTCCAGATACGTTCTTACTTTTTCGATACGCCTGTGAGGACGGCCATTGGACGGAACAACCACCGCAAAGACAAAAAGCCGATCCCTGTTCCCGCGATTCTACGCACTGCGAAGCTCCTGGAGCGCCCCACCCTCGACGAAGGCTTCGATGAAGTCCGGACGGTTACAGTCGAGTTGGATGGAAAAGGTGAAAAGCTGCGATCCTGAGCACGCCGTTTTCCGGACTACTGGGGTGTTTGGTCTCGGCCGATGAAACGCAGAGCGTCTTGCTTTGAGTAAATGTTATTGAACATGACGTATCGTTCACGTTTCACATCCTCATACCGGTCAAGTTTCGCATCCAGGTCTGCCAAATCTTCTTCCGTGTACCGATAGCGGTACCCTTCCTTGCCATGCAGCCGCCAGTAAAGAGCATCGCCGTAAGCAGACTCAGACTCGAATGGATCTACGCAGTGAACCAGATAGTTGTCGGCGCATAGATCACGCACGAGTTCTTGCGACCAATCGACACCTCGCGGCTCCCAGGCGAAGGTGCATTCGCATCGATCCACTTCCTGAAAAAACGTGCCAAGGTTCCGGACGTTTCCGCGCGTGGGGAGAAAAGACTTCGGGCACTGAAAGACGATGACTTGTGCTTCGAGAATCTGGGCGATTTCACGAGTGCGCTCCCAGGCCAAGGACACCTGCTCCGTTGGACGAAAGCTGCCATAAAGATCTGTCTCCTCGGAGCTGATTTTGGACTTCAGGCGGCGATATGTGGGGCTTGCCGGGGTATGTGTGATGAGTTGCCACGCCTTCATGCAGAATCGAAAGTCAGGAGGCGCCAGTGCCTTCCACCGGCGCGCAACATCCGCTGTGGGCATTTGATAAAACGTCGTCTGCAGCTCAATTGTCCGGAAGTCTTGGACGTAGCGACTTTGCGCTTCGGTCCATCCACAACAACCAATCGAGAGGCGCGGCTCCGTGATCCTCCTCGAAGGCTTACGAGGCATTCCCAAACTGTTCTCGCATTGCCCCGCTGATAAGATCAGCAAAAGCAGTTTTGCGCCATGTGCACTCGCCGTTGCGCGAATGCTGGTGAAGAATGGTCATTTTCTCTTTTGACGTCTCAACCGAGTTCTCGCGATCCGCGAAGAAGGATATCCATGTCGAATAAGTTTCTCTGCCGAACCTTTCTCATCGCGTGTGGGATCGTATCCGCCGCCTACGCGGTGAACCGTGACTTTATCCCTGACTTCACTTTCAAGGATTCTTCTTTGACCGGATGGCACACCGTCGGTCAGGTGTCGTGGCGCGCAGAAAATGGCGAGATCATCGGTACTCCGAAAGACTCGAGCGGCGGCTGGCTTGTGCTCGACAAGGGGTACCAGGATATTCAGGTGTATGCGGACGTTCGCTGCACGGGCGCCTGTAAGACCGGCATCCTCTTGCGTGCCGCGAAGACGCCCGAAGGCGGTTTGAAAGGCACCTACGTATCGCTGGGCGACGGAGGAGCTGAATACTACGACCTGACGCTGAGCGCGGAAGGAAAAGAGCTAAACCGGGCGCCACTCGGCAATATAGCGGGTCCCATCATCCGAATGGCGGCAGCGCCTCCGGTTTCAGGTCGCGATAAAGTCCCCGGGTTCTCGAGTCTGGCTCCGGCCTATTCAGAGCAGCAAGCGGAAGCGGCGAAACCGCCAACTCCGCCCCCGACTGCTCCCAGCCGTGGGGCAGGGCGAAATCGAAGCGGGCGTCCCGCGCAGGCGCTCCTGCCGAATGAATGGAACTCGGTGCAGCTCATTGTTGATGCGGACCTTGTCTGGCTGACTTTGAACGGACGCGCGGGCGGACCGAGTGCGGTGACGGACGATCAAATGATGGGGTTTGGCCCTGTTGCTCTATACGCCGGCGGATCCGGCGAAGTCCATTTCAAGGACGTCGGGTATAAGGACCTCAATCACAAGATCGAACCGAAGGAAACCGTTTCGCAGCATTTTCGGATGCAGCGCATCAGTGATTTCTACTATGGTTGGTCCGCCGCAGCCGCTGACATCAATCACGACGGCGTCTTAGATGTCGTATCAGGACCCTATTATTACCTTGGTCCCGACTACACAGAGCGGCGGGAGTTCACTTCGGCCAGGACTTACAACCCCAGTGATCACTTTACAGACGCAATGGTGAACTTCAGTTACGATTTCACCGGCGACGGTTGGCCGGACATCCTGGTGATCAACAGGCCGATCTATCTCTATGTCAATCCGCGAGGGGAATCTCGCCGCTGGGATCGTTACAATGTGGTGCCGCAGGCCACGGCTGAAATCGAACTGCTGAAGGATATCGATGGCGATGGCAAACCCGAGATACTCCTGACGAATCCCGGAGCGGTGATGGCTTATGCCAAACCTGACTGGTCGAATCCAACAGCACCCTGGGCTGTCCACAATATTTCTGAGCCTGGCCTTGCCGGGCCACATGGCATGGGCATAGGTGACATCAACCGGGACGGTCGCATGGATGTAGTGAACAGCCGCGGGTGGTGGGAACAGCCCGCAACGGGTGCCGACAAGGGCCCCTGGAAGTTCCATGAAGCGGCCTTCGGAAATGGAGGCGCGGAGATGGGTATTTATGACGTCAATGGCGACGGCCTCACTGACGTGGTTACAGCGATCGCAGCGCACCGCTGGGGTTTTGCCTGGTTTGAGCAGAAGCGTGACAGCGTCGGAGTGATTTCCTTCGTCCGCCACGATATTATGGGCGATTTTTCAACCAAGAATGCTGGTGACGTTACGTTCTCCGAACCTCATGCCGCCACCTTCGCTGATCTGGACGGCGACGGCGTTCCGGATATGATTACGGGAAAGCGGCTGTATTCTCACCTGGAGAGCCATCTCGATCCCGACACCTTCGGGCCCGCTGTTCTGTACTGGTATCGAACCGTACGAAACCCGAAAGCAGAAGGTGGAGCCGAGTTCGTTCCAGAACTGATTCACAATCGTTCGGGTGTCGGTTCCTATCTCGCGGCGGCGGACCTGGACGGTAACGGCACCCCCGACGTGATCACCTCGACGAACAAAGGAACGTTCATCTTTTGGAACAACTTGAAGCCAGCCAAGCGGGTCGTTGCTAAGAGGTAAAACGATCCGATCGGACGCCAGATGTACTTCATCGACATTCTCTCCTTTGTGGGTTAACAAACCGGTCGAAGTCGGAAAGAAATTTTCATCTTTGCTTCCCGGCCATGTCGAATTGGCACACCCTCGTTCGCCATATCAGTGAAGCCAGATCGAACAGGTGATCTGGCATAAAAAACGAAAGAGAGAAAAACGTATGAGATTCATGGTCTTTGTGAAAGCGAGCCCGGAGTCCGAGGCGGGCGTACTGCCCAGCACCGAGATTCTGACCGCGATGGGCAAGTACAACGAGGAATTAGCCAAGGCGGGGGTCATCCTGGCTGCTGAAGGACTGCATCCGACTTCGAAGGGCGTACGCGTCAAGTTTTCCGGGTCGAATCGTACCATCACCGATGGTCCTTTCACTGAGACGAAAGAGTTGATTGCGGGTTTCTGGCTTTGGCAGGTCAGGTCCAAGGAAGAAGCCATTGAATGGCTGAAACGCGCTCCGTTCGACGGTGGAACAGAGATCGAGTTACGGCAAGTATTTGAAAAGGAGGACCTCGGCGACAATTTCACGCCTGAACTTCGCGAGCAAGAACAGCGCATTCGTGACGAAGCTCTAGCAAAAAAACATCAGTAGTTCACAGACCCGCAAGTCAGCTTGCGGTGCTGGACCGCTTCAATTGCTCCGCCGCGATCTGTGCAATATCGAGCAGTCTCGGCGGGGCACCGGGAAGGGAAGCTAAGGAGTCGCGCAGCATCGTATTGCAGAACGGACATGCGGCTCCGACCGTGGCTGCCCCTGTCGCCGCGAGCTCTTTGGCGCGCGCTGCGTTGACGCGGTCACCGGTTTCCTCGCCCAGAAATACCAACCCGCCTCCGGCACCGCAGCAGAACCCACGCTCGCGTGCTCGAGGCGGATCAATCACCGTTGCCGAGCGAGCAATCACCTGGCGCGGCTCATCATACTTGCCGCGATAGCGTCCTAAGTAACAGGGATCGTGGAACACAACCTGCTCGTCGCTCCGCCCATTTGGAAGTTGCTCCGCATGGCGGGCCAGAAATTCACTGTGGTGCTCTACCTGTACCTGTGCGCCGAATTCACGCCAGTCTTCAGCCATCGTGCGTACACAGTGGGGACAGATCGTCACAATCTTCTTTACGCCCGTTGCTTGTAGTGCTTCGATGTTCGTCTCGGCAAGCTGTCCGAAGACCAGGTCGTTTCCAAGCCTACGTGCGGGATCTCCGGTGCATCGCTCCTTCTTCATGACGCCGAACGAAGTACCCAGGTGCCTCATGACTGCGGCGAAGGATTGGATGATTTCCCGGCCTCGCGGATCATACGAGCCCATGCATCCAAGCCAGAGGCAATACTCCTGTGAGCCGTCGAAAACAGCTAGCTCTTGTTTCGCGATGAATTTGTCGCGCTCGGATTGCGAGAAACCCATCGCGTTTCCGTTGCGCTCAAGATTCAGAAAAAGTTTTGTCCCGTATTCGTCTTCCCACGTGCCTGTATTTACGGCTCCCCGCCGCAAACCAATCATGATCGGAAGGTGTTGTATGCCGACAGGGCATTGATATTCGCAAGCTCCGCACGTCGTGCACTGAAACACTGCTCGTTGCGAAACGGTTGCTTCGAGAATCGGGTTCTCGGCATGGTTTCCATACTCGTTCAGGTAAGAACGGACACCCAGCACAATCAGTTTCGGATTCAGTTCCTTGCCTGTATTGTTGGCCGGGCAGTGTTCGGTGCACCGTCCACACTCGACACACGAATATGCCTGAAGCGCCGTGATGTTGGTGATGTCTTTGCCTGCGACCAGGCCGAAGTCTTCGTCTCCCGAGAGAGGCGGGATGTAGCTGAACTGCTGATGTTCGAGAAAGATAGTGACCGGACTCAAGATCAGGTGAAGATGCTTCGTGTGGGGCACAAGAGGAAGGAACGCAAGAAGCGTTAGGGTGTGAGCCCACCAGAGAGACTGACCGGCCAATCCGCGCTCCGGAACCCAGAGCGTCGCGATGTAGGTGATCATCAGGATAAAGATCAACGCGGCGATAACGCCGGATTCGTACGAAATCGGTCCCAATGGCTTCGGACGAATGATAAAACGGCGAAACGCAAGCCCGGCAATCGACACAGCGGAGGCAGCAGCGAAGGCGAACGCGAACCAGAAGTAAAGGCCGCCTAGCAAACTGTGGCGAGACAAAAACGGCAGGCCGAAGCCGCTAGCCAGGTGGTTCAGCGTTACGACCGCGAATGCGCAGAAGCTCCAAAACACGAACGCGTGAGCGATGCCCGGGAGGGGCCGCTCCTTGATCACCTTGCTTTGGCAGAGAACTTCGGAAAAAAACGTCCATGCCCGGCGCGTTAGGGATCCCACCTTGTTATCGGGATCGGGGCGCGCCGTCCGGATCTCGCGGACGACAAGGCCGAACCGGCGCCAGAACAAGTAGCCTGAGACGACGATCAGTGCTAGAAGCAGAACTCTGCTGACGGTATCCCCGTTACTGTTCACCCTTACAACCTACTATCGCGAAACAGCTGAAGTCTGATGCAGTAATTTCGGCCACTTTAGTAGCATGAGAGTTTGTGAAGTACGTCATCTCAGGAGCCGCAGGCTTCATTGGATCACACCTCTGCGATCGCTTGATCGACGCCGGTCATGAGGTTATTGCGCTCGACAATCTCATCACTGGGCATGTGCAAAACATTGAACACCTGGTATCCCGCAAGGGGTTCACTTTCGTTGAGTTTGATGTTTGCCGCCCTATTCATCTTCCGGAGCTAGAGGGGGCGGTCGATCGCGTGTTCCACCTGGCCTCGCTTGCGAGTCCCGTCGATTATCTGAACCACCCTCTGGAGACGCTCGAGTCCGGGTCGACGGCGACGCGTAACATGCTGGAGCTTGCGCGCAAGCACGATGCGCGATTCCTTTTAACCTCCACTTCCGAGTGTTACGGAGATCCGCTGGAGCACCCGCAGAAAGAGACTTATTGGGGAAACGTGAACCCGGTCGGACTGCGTTCCTGTTACGACGAGAGCAAGCGCTACGCCGAGGCTATCACCATGGCCTATCACCGTGTATACGGTCTCAAAACGAACATCGCGCGCATTTTTAACACTTACGGACCACGCATGGCTCTGAACGATGGTCGAGTCGTGCCTGCGTTTATCGATCAGGCGTTGCGGGGAGCAAGTCTCACGGTTTTTGGAAACGGCTCGCAGACGCGAAGTTTCTGCTATGTATCCGATCTCGTCGAGGGGTTGCTCCGCCTCAGCGAATCGGACGAGCGGTATCCCGTGAATCTGGGCAATCCGGCGGAGATGACGATCCGGCAATTCGCCGACGAGATCCGATCCAGATTCGGCGGTCATCTTCAGATTGAAGAGAAGCCGCTCCCGTCGGACGACCCAAAGGTCCGGCGGCCCGATATCACAAAGGCCAGACAACTTCTAGGTTGGGAGCCAAAAGTTCCTTTGAATGAAGGACTCGAAACCACGATCGACTACTTCCGGAACTTGCAGGGCGAGATACCCGGGTTGAAGCCTGCGCCCGCTGGCGTGTCCTCGTAAGGCGGCGCTGCCCTTTTACACTCTGGCGCGATCTGTCGCGGGTCGCGAGCCTGCCTCGCTTGTCTCGGCTCCCTGCTTTGCCGAGAACGGCGCGTCCTTCGGAAGCAGCGCGATCGAAAGCGCTCCCACCATGGCGATGGCGAAAACGGTCATCATGGCCGCAATGTAGTTCCCGTAATGCTCGCGCAAAGCTGAGACGAGATACGGGCACCACGTCTGGCCAATGGTGTTAACGGGTAGAATGATCGCCATTGCCCGCGCAAGTGAATTCAATCCGAACTGTTCAGCTGCCATGAGCGGGATGAGCATATAGTCCGCTCCCATCGAAAATCCGAATACCGCGGCGAAGATATATAACGAAGCGGGCCGTGCGGGACTGACAGCAAGAAGGAGCAGGATGGTTGCCGCAACGATGAAGTACGTCGCAGTCATAACCCGCTTTTTCGAGAAGATATCAGCCAGCAGGCCAATACTTAACCGGCCCGCGATGCTCGAAAACAAAATCAGCTCGGAAGCGGTAGCCCACGTCGCATTCAGCACTCTTTGATCCACAAATCCGGCATCCCTGAACACGAACTTCATATGCAGATTGATGGACCCGATGGATCCAATCGAACAGATGCTGCCGATCAGCAATAGCCAGAACGGCTTACTTCGCAGCAGGTAAACAAAACTGTGCGACGGCTGTTTCGCGTCCGCAGGAGGGGCGGCGGCACCATCGGGAAGTTGTCCCAGCTCGGCGGGCTTGTCCCGCAACACAAACAACGACAACGGCCAAGCCAGGAACATGAGTCCCCCAACGGTCATAAGAGCTGTTTGAAAACCGTAGCGGTCCGTTACCGACTTCACCAAATACGACCCAAGCGCACCAAAAAGACCGACGCCGACGTAAACAATGCCCATTGCGCGGCCGCGCTTCTTTTGGAACCATTGCGAAACGAGTATCTGGTGCGGAATCGGACCTGAGAAGATGTATCCCACCGTGTAAAGGAAGTACAGGGCGAAATAGGTGAGCAGGGATCCGCTCATCGCGCTGAAGCCAAAAAATGAGAGCGCTGTCAGTCCCGTTCCGACGATGATGAGCTTGCGCTGGCTGAATCGCGGAATCAGCAGGGGACCGACCCAGATCGTGAGCAGCGCCGCGAGCGGAAAGCCCAGCGTGATCTGTTTTAATTCCCACCCGTGCGTTTTTCCGAAGTAATCGTAGAAAAAGGGCAGATTGTAATAAGGAATCCCAACTGAAAGGCCGAACGTCACGAAAGCAGTCGCGACAATCACCCATCCGTAGAATCCGCGCTTCACCGTCGAGGCATCTGCGTGCGGCATCGACTCGTTATACCATCGCAACGGCGGGCGTAAGTACTTGCAAACCTAGAAATTGGGTTACGGGTAGGTTGACAGCCGCGTCTACCGGCTAGGATTGAAAGAATGGCACGAATACGTGTCGGAAACATGAACGAGGTTGTACAGGAGAACCAATGAGGAATCTTCTACCATGCAGGCTTGCTAAAGCTTCGTTGCCTTTGGCAGCGGCGATGCTTCTCCAGGCGACGCTTGCTTATGCAATGGTTGAGCCAAATGTTCGTACCTTCACGGCTGGCCAAAAAGACAAGATTGCGGGCGTCATTTTATCGAAAAGCGGACAAGTCATCAAAATTCGGTCAGATGACGATGCTGTCGGAACAGTCGACCTTACAGACGAAACAAAGATCCAGCTGAAAAAGAGTTTTGGTCGCAAGAGCGCAATGAATGCTGATGCTTTGTTGCCTGGACTACGGGTCGAAGCGGAGGGAAAAGGAAACGAAAAAGGAGAACTTGAGGCGTCGAAAGTTCTTTTCGATCCCACGTCGATGAAAGCTTCCCGGCAGATCGATGCTCGGGTATCTCCCATCGAAGGGCGCACAGGTCAGTTAGAGGGCAGAGCGGGACAGCTAGAGGGTCGCGCCGGACAGTTGGAATCGAAAACCGGACAACTGGAAACCAAGCAGGGCCAACTCGAAGACACCCAAAAACAGACGCAACAGGAAGTAGGCCAGGTAAAAACCTCGGCGGATGCTGCGAATCAGGGTGTAAGCACCACCAATCAGCGGATCTCTGATCTGGACCGTTATCAGGAAAAAGCGAAGGAAACCGTTTACTTCAAGGTCAACAGCTCTAATCTCGACGCCACTGAAAAACAGAAACTGGACAACATCATCCAGCAAACCCAAAACGAGAAGGGATTCGTGATCGAAGTGGCTGGTTTTGCGGACACAACCGGAAATGCAGCACGCAACCAAGTGCTGAGTGAGCAGCGCGCAAATTCAGTCGTTCGCTACCTCCAGCAACAGGGGAACATTCCGATTCACAGAATTCTCACCCCTGCCGGAATGGGTACTAGCCACGAAGCGGCAGATAACAAAACGAGTGCCGGACGCAAGATGAACAGGCGCGTCGAGGTAACCGTTCTGGTTAACCAGGGGGTTGTTTCGGGCTCTGGTTCTTCTTCTCCATCCTCGTCGGCTCCTAAAACTCCCGGGGCGCCTCAACAGTAACGTCTCCTGCGTGGATGCGGCGCGGATCACAAAGTGGTCCGCGCTACTTTCGTAGGGAGTGTTCACTGCTGCAGAATTCACTGCGATTGTTCTCATTGCCTCTCTCCTTGCCGGATTTGTTGGTTCACTCACCGGCTTGGGGGGAGGCATTATTATTACTCCCGCCCTATCAATTTTTCTCGGCGTCGACATTCGATACGCAATCGGCGCGAGCTTGATCTCGGTCATCGCGACCTCATCCGGAGCGGCATCTGCCTATGTTCGCGATGGGTATTCCAACATCCGCATCGGCATGTTTCTCGAGATCGCAACCACGCTCGGGGCCCTGTTCGGGGCATTTCTTGGTGCTCGTATACCAACTGCCGGTCTGGGAATTATTTTCGGCATTGTTCTGCTCCAGTCGGCCTGGCAAGCCAGCCGGGGCCCTAAGCCGCATAAAGATTCCAGCATGCCTGATCCTCTTGCTGCGCAGCTTCGGTTGAACGGAGCGTACGAAGCGGATGGAAAAGAGGAGCACTATGTTGTTCGCCGCGTAAAGACCGGTTTCGCCATGATGTTTGGCGCAGGAACCCTGTCGGGATTACTCGGGATCGGCTCCGGATCATTGAAAGTCATCGCCATGGATCAGGCAATGGGGATCCCCTTCAAAGTTTCAACGGCTACCAGCAATTTCATGATTGGCGTTACTGCTGCGGCGAGTGCCAGTGTTTACCTGAGCCGTGGCTATGTAGACCCGAGTATTGTGATGCCGGTCATGTTGGGTGTTCTGTGCGGATCCATGATAGGCGCGAAGTTCTTGCCGCGGTTGCCTGTTGTGGTGCTACGTCGAGTGTTCGCCGCTTTGGTCGCACTTGTGGGCGTTCAAATGATTATGAACGGGTTCGGCGGTCGTATATGACCGAACCGAAGATGACCGATCGCAGCATCGAGCAAATTGTCAGTTTGATCCTTCGCTTCGGTGTTCTCGTTTCCGGTACGGTGGTTTTACTAGGAGGATTGGTGTTCCTGGCGAGACACGGACATGAGCGCGTGGATTACCACACCTTCCGGGCACAGCCCGTCTCGGATCGACTCGTTCATGGGATTCTAGCCGGCGCTTTCGAGTTTCGTGCCCGCTCGATCATTCAGATCGGTGTGCTGCTTCTGTTGGCAACTCCGATCGCCCGCGTAGCTTTTTCTATTGTGGGATTTGCACTCGAGCGCGACAAGCTTTACGTGATAATCACATCGGTTGTGCTGGCCATTCTGCTGTATAGCTTGATCGGCGGGGCCGCAGGCGCCGCATAACGGCACGCTACTTCAGCTGCGCTTCCAGATTTTCGAAACGCCCCTTGAGTTCCTGAAACTCGGCGCGTAACTGCTGAAGGTCTATCTCGAGTTGTACGATTCGAGACGAAGGCGGTGTAGTGCTCGTTGCCGCAGCTGTCCCTACCTCCACGGCTGGCTCTCCCGAAAGAAGATGGGCGAAACGAATCTCCTTTTGCCCGGGTTGCTTCGGCAGTTTCGTCGCGAGCGCACCCGCAGGCCACTCGCCCAATCGGTCGAGAACGGTTTCCACTTCGGAGAGGTCCCCAAATGCGAACATGCGCTCACTGCGGTCCTTGATCTCGCCGAGAGTTTGCGGACCACGTAAGAGCAGAACGCAGAGCACAGCTAATTCACGCCGACCTAGATTCAAAGTCTCCGAAATTCTTTGGCTGTATTTGGTTACCCGGCCGCCGGTGGTGATAAACGCGAGCCCCAACGCTCGCAATCGTTCAAGGGCGGCCAGAACCACTTCGTCGTCATACTCGACGACGGGATCACGATTCGATTTCTGATTGCAGGCGTTTACCAACGCGTTGAGCGACAACGGATAGTATTCAGGCGTGGTCGCTTCTTTCTCGATCAGCGAGCCCAGTACGCGAACTTCTGACGGCTCCAGAGCCTCGATCATCTCAGGGTGGTTCCTTATAGAATGCGCAGGTGAAACCCGCCGTCAGCGTGCAGCACCTGGCCCGTGCAGTAGTCTAGTTTGCCGTCTGCGATTGCTCTAACCGTCGCAGCGATATCGGTGCCTTCACCCATGCGGCGCTGCGGCAGCAATCCGTCCGCGATTCGGCGATCGTAATCTGCCGCGACCTTGGCGATCATGTCGGTGCGAATAATCCCCGGTTGGATCTCAAAAACCGGGATGTTATCTGCGGCGAGGCGGGCCGCAAACAGCTTGACTGCCATGCTCAGCCCGGCTTTGGCGATACAGTAGTCGCCCCGGTTTACGGAAGCAGTGAAACTTGAAATCGAACTGACGAAGACGATCCGGCCAGATCTTTTCTCGAGCATGCCGCGCGCTATCTGCTGTGTCAGGAAGTAGGGACCCTTCAGATTCGTGGCGATAAGTTCATCGAAGCTCTCCGCGCTTGCCTCGAGGATATCGAGGCGCTGGCGCGGCGCCATGCCTGCGTTATTGACGAGCAGGTCGATTTGAGGGAAGCGTTCTTTCACCTCTCCGAGGAACTGCCGTCGCGAGCCCTCGTCGTTCAGCTGACACGCGAGAACCGTACAGCCCGTCTTGGCCGACACCTCGTCGGCCGCTTGCCGGTTCGTGTTGTAGGTGGCAACAACGTGGTGGGTGGACGATAGCTCTTCAACGATCGCCCGGCCGATGCCGCGGCTGCCGCCCGTAACGATCGCTACAGGTTTGGACACTCAATAAATGATAAAGGAGCGCGCTCCGTAGCGCGAACCCGGATCATTGCAGATTCAGCGCATTCTGGAGCGTAAAGGTCAGGCGCGTTTCAGAAGGCACCTTTACCTTCTGCCCCGAAGTCATCACTTGCGCTGCGGTTCCGACGGCAGCGCCCGATCCAGCTCCGATCGCAGCACCCTTGCCGCCGCCCGCGATGGCGCCGATGATTGCGCCAACGGCAGCCGTACCTCCGATCACTTTAGCCGATTTCTCACCTCGGCCCTGACTTGCTTGAGAGACGCCGGTCGTGGTTACGTCATATTGCCTGCCGTTCACCGTAATCGTTTTCAAGTCCAGGGTCAAAGAGGTCCGGCCTTGAATCTTGCCGGAGTGCTCCGAATCAATGAGAAACGCGACAGCGTCGGCGCCCCTTGGTATCGCAGTTTGCCCGTTAACTACAACTGGTTCGTCCAGGCTGACCCGATAGGTCTGGCCCAAATGGTCGACTTCGGAATTGACCGAATCGATCAGGCGAACGACGACCTGTGTTCCAACGGGAATTGCGACCGACGGATTGGCCGCAGGCGCCGGCTGTGGATAGCCGTTGCCGGATGCGGGTGCAGGCGCATCGTTTGTCGCGGACGCGTTCGACGGCCAGGGTGCGACGGTGCTGGACGGCGAATTAGGCGCGGGCGGATAAGCCGCCGATTGCGGACCCGCAACGGACGCAGACGCAGAATTAGGTGCTCCTCCGACAAAACGGACCGACTCCACTTCGCCAATGTTGTAGTTCGTCGCGCTGTGCCCATCATCGAAGCGGACGGACCGAGCGTCACCGCCAAGGAAAGTCCCTTCAATCGACTTGCCGCTCCGCAGTACCAACGTATCTGCGTTAATCAGACATCCAGTCGCTAGAACTACGCTAAATAGCCTTATGCTCGCCATGTATCTCCAGCCAGATTCGCACAGAACTTCGCACGGAGGTCTGCGGATCTACAAGGACTGACGTACGGACCCGCTGCAGGTTTCGCTCGCTCCCTTAGGATTGAGTGGCGCGACTTGGTCCGTCCGACGCGTCGTTAAAGAATTTGGCAATGTCAGGACGAGTGTGCGACAGAATTCGGAACGCCACTTTCTTGCCCTGGCGAAAGGCATCCGCATAGAGTCGGTCGCGTTCTGCTCGAGAGTAGGTAAAGCCAACGCTGTAAAACTGGTCCAAGGAGAGGCCTAGCACCTTCGTTCCGGCGTAAGCGACTGCGGCCTTCGCAATCAGTCCGCCCCCGAACGGAATTTTTCCGACAATCTGTTTTGCCAGCGCTCGCCAACCAAATGCACTTCCAATGACGGTAGCAATCTCCGATTTCTGCTCGCGGTATCCAATCTCTCGGTCACTTGCCGCCGCGATCAGAAAGGCCATTTTCACCTGATTCATGGTGAGGAAAGCGGTGTCGGAGGCAAACTCCGCGACGGCCCACGGCAACTCGATAACATTGGGGATTACGTCCGGCAACGCGGTCGTAAGCGAAAACAGCGTATTCTCCCGGCTCGTTCTGGAGATCACCTGCCTGATGAACGGCTTTCGGAACGGGAAGAAAGATCGCGAAAGTGGAATACCGGCCTCCGGATGCCGGTGAAGCGCAGAATGGATCAGGTCCTCGGGCTCGAGCGGATTGAAAACCAGTGCGTTCGAAGGTACGAGTGAGCTTCGGTGGTACACCACCAGTTCGTCGCCAGGAAGCGCGAGGGTGCGATCGCCCCGGCTGATCAGTTGGGCGGAGTCGCGTCTGCGGGCTGGCCGTAGGTCCCGGAGAAAGAAATCCTCCATCTCGCGATACGCCGAGTCGTTGGGTGCGTGCAGTGTGACATGGACCGGTTTGCTGCTCGACTCACGCACTTGGCCCGGATTGAGGGAATTCAGTGCTTTCCGGATATGTATCAGTGACTGTATGGCCATTCGATCTCCCGTGCGAAATTGGATCGTCTGCACCGCGGAGGCGCAGGATCACTTTCAGATTATGCTGCCAATCTGAGTTAACACCAACTCGTTCGACCTCCACTTCGGGAGAAAAGTAACGGAGCACAATTGAGTTTGTCGAATGGAAGCTCAGGGCTGGAGCCACAAGGAGGAGGCGTGGCGGACGCGACGAAATCTCCCGTGACGGGAACAGGTGGTTGACTTCCCGCCGTTCCGCGTGCCAACGGATACGCATCCAGTAGTCCAGTGCTTGCAGAGGCAGCTGTATGTCACTCGAAGCCTTCAGTTCTAGAACCGCGAGACGGCCCTCTTGTGACAACGCGAGAAGATCGATTGCGTCGCGATCGCCGGCTGCAAACGTAAGCACCTGTCCGTGTAGGGGATCGGGCAGCAATGCCGGATCGATCGCACTGATATGCGCGCGTACCGCCGATTCCAACCAGCGTTCCGGGGCGGATAACCCGCGCTCAGCATGACGCGAATCCGTCAACTCCCGCAGGTGTTCCAGATAGACCTCTGCTCTCGCCCTGTAATCGGCTATCACGTGTTGGCGATCTTTGGTGCCCAGAAGAAAACGTCCGCCCTCGACGCGTGCGAATTCAATGCCACGAAATCGAAAGCTCAGGGCTCCCCGCAATTCGGTGTGGCAGGAAACGTCTGCGTAGGACCTGAGTGCCAGTATGGCCTCGGCGAACTGTTCGTAAGATACGGGGTGTGTTGCGCTGACGTGCGTTTCGATGTTGCCCAGGTCTTTCCCATCGACCTCGCCCGCCGACCCGTGCTCATTGAACAGAAAGATCCGTGTACGTAAGGTTTCAGTGTGAAGCCAGTTCAGCCGTTGAGCAGTGAGCGCACCGGATCCCTCTGGCAGAAACAATTGGAGAGAAACGGGAGAATCCTGCCGGCTCGCCCTTCGAACGTAGTCAAACCAGATCAGGGCAAAGGTAAGGAAGGCCGGTTCGTCTTCTGAGGATGCACAGGCCATCGCGGCGACGGTCTGGCGGCCTTTCGTCAAACGCGCACGCGGGAACAGGCCGGAAAACGAGCGCTGCAGATCTGAGGTGCTCGAAACGGTGGTAATTTCCCACCGCGGGAATGCCCGGAACAGCATGTGTCGGAATTGCTCGGCAAAAGTCTGCCTGCCGCCAAGCATGACCCGGCGGCCTGCCTCCGGCCGATCCAAGTCGAGGAACGTGATCTTCCCGGGTTTGCCGCCGAAGCGGTGCGCCGCACAATCCAGGACGCCGCCCTTGCCTCCCTGGACAGATAGGATGCGGCGGCAGAAGTGCGTGTCATCAGACCAAGCTTCGACGAACAGTCTTCCCGAACGAATTTCGACGGTGTAGTTGCCCTCGCGCAGTTCTACAGGATTATTCCCGGCCTCGAGTACAGCCGCATTCCGACAACCACGAACGAAATCGGAAATAGCCCTGAGCTGTTCTTCCGGTGAGGAATGAGATGAGTTCGGAGTACCTCTATGATGGAGTTTTGCCACTCGATCAGTCCAGTTTTGAGAATCGCCTGGCGGACGTAGAGGAACGGATTCAGCGTGCCCTCCTCCTCTCGGGAAGGAGTCGTTCAGACGTAACACTAGTTGCGGTTACCAAGAAGTTTTCGTCTGAGAATATCCTGATCGCATATCGTAGCGGTCTGCGTCATTTTGGGGAGAATTACGTGCAGGAGTTCGCGGAGAAACGTCCTGAGCTCGGTGAATTGCAGGGCGTGACGTACCATCTGATCGGGCATCTGCAGTCGAACAAGGCCCGGCTCGCCACCGAATTGTTCATGGTGATTCAGACGGTGGATTCTCCTAAACTCCTGCGACGCCTCAACGACGCTGCCGGTAATCAGGGAAAAACGGTCGAGGCGCTGCTCGAGATCAAACTTTCCGACGAGATGAGCAAGAGCGGTGCAGGACCGGAAGCGATCTCAGCGATCGTGCAAGCGGCGGCGGACTGCCCGAATGTGAATCTAACCGGGCTGATGACGATCCCTCCGTTCTCTGAGGATCCCGAGGATTCGCGTCCCTACTTTCGAAAACTTGCTGCTCTGGGCAAAGAATATCAATTAACGAAGCTCTCAATGGGAATGTCCGCCGATTTTGAGATTGCGATTGAAGAAGGCGCTACAGCCATCCGGGTCGGGACTGCTTTATTCGGCAAAAGGCCACGGCCAGCAGCCGCTTCGCCCAGTCGGTAATGCGCGGATCGTTCAAGGCTACCACCATTCCGTTGGCGGTTTTCCTGGCTGGAGCGGGACTGTTGGCCCAGGTGGTCAAGACGAATCCTCAATCCGCCGTGGGGCAGGTACAACTCGGACTGGTGATCCCGATGCGCGATGGCGTTCGTCTGGCCGCCGATCTTTTCCTGCCCAAGCCGGGCGGACGCTGGCCTGCCGTTCTGATCCGGACCCCGTACAATCGCAAATCGCCTTCGAATCTAAGCTATCTGTACTTCGTACGACGAGGCTATGCAGTGCTGGTTCAGGATGTGAGGGGCCGCCACGCGTCGGAAGGTATTTTCGGTTCCATGGCACAGGAGGGACCGGACGCCAGCGATACGATCCGCTGGATCGCGACCCAGCCATGGTCCGATGGAAACGTGGTAATGGCCGGAGCTTCGTATCTGGGAATGGCGCAGTGGTGGGCGGCACTCCAGAACAATCCTCACCTCCTCGCCATTTCACCGGTTACCTCAGGCGACGACGACTACCTCGACCGTTACTATTCGAGCGGCGGCGCTTTGCAAGCCGGACACCGACTTCTTTGGGTTGCGGAGAATCTCACTCCGCCCTCGCACGTCAGACCGCTGTTTCAAAGCTACATCGGCCACCTGCCTCTGCGGACGGCCGATCTGCCGGCTATTGGTCAAGTGCTGCCAGAGTGGCGACTCGCTCTTGCCCATCCGTCGAGAGATGCATTCTGGAAGAGGCTGAGCGTTCGCGAGCAGATGGGAAAAATCTCCGTTCCTGTTTTGTCATTTGGCGGCTGGTTCGACGAGTATGCACCAAGCGATTTGGACGCGTTTTCACGGCTGGCGAAACGGGGCGAGCAGGTGGAAACGTGGATTGGCCCCTGGTCTCATGATCCGGGGTGGCACTTTCCGACTCGCAACTTTGGGCCGGAGGCAGAGATACCGTTTAGGTTGAAACAGGCGGATTGGTTCGATCGATGGAACAGGAAGACGCATACACCTTATGCGCTTGAAAAAGCTCCACCGGCTCTGCACATTTTCGTCATGGGCCCGAACGTCTGGCGAGAAGAGCGGGAATGGCCGCTCGCTCGAACACGTTTCACGCCCTTCTACCTGCGTAGTGGCGGGCACGCGAACACCAGCAGCGGCGACGGTACCTTACAGTGGCAGCCGGTACTGAAAAGCCCGAATGACTCTTTTACCTACGATCCCAAGAATCCGGTGCCAACGACTGGAGGCGCGATCTGCTGTGAAGCCACGGTCTTGCGTCCGGGTCCACTCGATCAGAGTTCTGTGGAAAGCAGACCCGACGTCCTTGTCTATACTTCCACCCCACTTGCGAGCGAGGTCGAGGTGACTGGCCCGGTACGAGCAGTTCTCTATGCGTCCACTTCGGCCAACGATACCGATTTCACGACGAAGCTCGTAGACGTTCAGCCCGACGGTAAATCCCTGCTGGTCACCGACGGCATCCAGCGGCTTCGGTACCGTCTGTCTCTCGACCGGCCGGTATTCGTGAAACGGAACGCTGCCTATCAAATCAGTGTTGATTGCGGGGTCACGAGCTATGTGTTCGCTCCGGGGCATCGCATTCGGGTCGAGATCTCCTCCAGTAATTTCCCGCGCTTCGACCGAAATCTGAATTCGCCGCGTGCGAACTCGGACGAGACTAAACTCACGAAGGCCCGCCAAACGATGTACCACGAGAAAGGTTATCCGTCGGCCATCATCCTTCCGATCGTGCCCAGAGGCAATCCGGGTGGCGGAACTGCCAACCATGCTAGTGCCTTGCGGCGAGCTGTCTCGAAGGGAGCTGGAGTCAGCTGAATGTCTGAAGAGCACACGAGCGGGCACTGCATTCAAAGCGCACGGGAAGCGCTCGATGAGATGCGGGTTCAAGATGCTCTCCGGCTGTTCAAGGAAGCAGAACGAAGGGGCTACGACCCGGACATATGCGCCGCAGGTCGTTGGACTTGCCACATGCTCCGGGGCGAATTTAAGGCAGCCTGGGAGGAAAGCGACGATATCGAAAGGCGGGGACGTCCGGATCCGCACCGCTTCTGGGACGGCACCCCGTTCGGCGGCAAACATGTGATGATCCGATGTCTGCATGGGCTCGGCGACACGATTCAGTTCATCCGATTTGCCCCTGCCATTCGTGAGCAGGCAGCTGCGCTCACCGTCGAAGCGCAGCCTGGCCTGAAAACGCTTTTGGCGCAAACCGGCATCGCAGACCACGTCATCACGTGGGGAGAGCCCGAGCCTTATTGGAACCAGCAGATTGAAGTCAACGAGTTGCCGAGAGCCTTCCGAGTGACGGAAACGACCATTCCCCGCAGTCCGTATCTTTCTGTCGTGAAACCGCGCCGTCGGGGCTTCCGGGCAGGTTCAGACACTCTGAACGTGGGACTGGTTTGGAGTGCAAGCATTTACAATCCGCTGCGTTCGATCCGCCTCGAGGAACTAGCCCCGCTCTTCCGGTCGCCGGGCTTCTCGTTTTTCAGCTTGCAAGCCGGATCCGCCTGCGAGGAGATCCGGCCTTGGACCGGAGTGGTCGAGAACCTGAGCGAGCACGCTGCCGATGTACTCGAGACGGCCGAGAATATGTTGGCCATGGATCTGGTGATTACGGTCGATACGATGGCCGCCCATCTCGCGGGAGCGTTGGGTGTACCAACCTGGACGTTGCTCCCGTTTGCTTGTGACTGGCGCTGGATGACGAAACGGTCGGATTCACCGTGGTACGCGAGCATGCGATTGTTCCGCCAGGAAAGGCCGGGCGAATGGGCCCCGGTTGTGCGCCGGCTCGCACGCGCTTTAGAGACACTGTATGATGACGAGTTAAGTTCCTCTCAGGCCACGCAGTCCATTCGTTAGACCTCCTTGCCTCGTCGCAACAACTATTTCGCTGCAGGTATGTTTTGAATCATTTCTTTTTGGCGACGAGTGCTCGTCGTTTTCTGATTGTCGCTCTTGCATCCTTGTTCGCCATAACGGTTGGTGCGCAGACAACTGATACTGCGACGGTCAGCGGGCAGGTGCTCGACCAGAGCCGCGCTCCCATGCAGGGTGTTCAGATCACGTTGCGAAATGCGCGCAATGGCTCAGTGCGAACAGGTCTGACGGATGGGAGCGGACGGATCTCGCTAAGTGGTCTCCCCGTCAGCGGGGGTTACGGGCTGACCGCGTCAAAACCAGGCTTTGCTGATGTCACTTATCCGGCTTCGGGCGAGGCCGACCTGACGTTAAACGCCGGTACTGCCGCCACGTTTACCTTGCAAATGGGTGTCGCCGAGACTACGACGGAAGTTACTGTGACCGGTGTTGCCGGACGGGTCCGTGCCGATCAACCTCAACTCGGCAATCAACTCTCCGCCCAACGGATACTCGAGACGCCGCTTCCGAATCGCCGAATTACCTACCTCCCGCTCCTAAATGCAGCGAACCGGCCCGCGATCAACCAGGGCGATATTTTCCTGAACCAGTTTTTGTTCACGACTAACGGCTCGGGACGGAGGCAAACATCCTTCGGAATCGATGGCGCGACCGGAAATGACAGTTGGGGGCGACAAACGCTCTTCACCTCGGTTCCATTGGTGGCCGTCCAGGAGATGGACACGTTGACAAACGCCTTTTCGGCAGAATACGGCGGCAGCACGGGCAGCTTTGTCAACGTAATCACAAAGAGCGGTAGCGACAACTTTCACGGCGAGGTTCTTGCTCTCGGAAGGCCGGACGCCCTGGGTGCTGCTCTTTCCGGGTTCACGGCTGCAAATGCGCCCAATGGGAACGCCCTGACGAGTGACAGGTTCCTCCAAGGATCGATATCGCTTGCGGGCCCAATTGGCGCGCACACACAGTTCTTTGTTGCAGGGGAAGGCAGTCTTCAGGATCGTGTTTCACCTGTGATCTCGCCGGTGGCGCCTGGGAACTTTATCGGCAAATACCGGGGTCTTCTCGGAACTCTACGACTGGACCATCAGTTCAGCGATCGCAACAGCCTCTTCTTCCGCAGCTCCGTTGACACTTTCTACGATACGAACCCAAACGGAACTGTCGGGGGCAATAACCTGCCGAATGTAGCGCGGACCTTTCGCCGCCGCACCTACTCGCAACAACTCGGTGAAACAGCTGTTTTCAGTCCAACCCTGGTGAACAACGTACGCCTGCAGTTTCAACTCGCTTCGCCGATTACTCAATTCGATCCGGTCATCAACTCGACTCAATACTCGGTTCCGATCTCCGCCGGAGGTACCTTCACGTCCGGCACATCGCAATCCGCACTGCTGATGAACCGCCAGTACCAGGCGAACGATATGCTCTCGGCCACCTGGGGCCGGCACCAGATCAAGTTCGGCGGCGATGTTCTGTATGCCCGCAACGGCGGGAACAGCAAAGAGTTCGGCGGGCCAATTTACCTCGGCCAGTTCACCTACAATACTTGCGTTTTGAGCCTGGCTGTTTGCGAGAGCCCTACGTTCCTGAGCAACATTAACAACGTCCGCACTTATACCCAGAGTTATGGGAACGCGAACTACAACGTGTCGGATACGATTTGGGCACTGTTTGTGCAGGACGACTTCCGCGTTCGACCGGATCTGACAGTCAATCTGGGGCTCAGGTATGAACGGCAGACGTTTACGGACGCAGGGAGGAACTTTGCCCCTCGGGTAGGCTTCGCCTACAACTGGATGGGCGAAGGCAAGACTGTCGTTCGAGGCGGATTCGGGATCTATTATTCGCAGATCGTTGATAATAGCCAGGCAAACTACGCATTGTCCGGACCCACAGGCGTGTTCAACTACACGGCGGGACCCGGGCAGGTCGGATTCCCGACGAGTGTCGCGGCCGCACCATTGCCGGCGTTTCCGGCGGGGGCGATCGCACCTGTTCGAAACTTGTATATCCGCCCTGGTCGAAGCGCTTATCTCGACCAGTTCTTTCCCGCTTCGAGGCTCGCGAACTATCCGGATAAGCTCCTCAATCCGTACTCGGAACAGTGGACCTTCGGCGTGGAACAACAACTCGGAAAGCAGTGGGTGCTGAGCCTGGACTACGTTGGTTCACACACCTTGAAGATCAATCGTCCGCTGGATGTCGACGCGCCCGCACCTTTTCTACGGACCGCCCCGAATCAGATTCGGTCAGCCCAAGCCGCCAATTGCACGCGGCCTTACTGGGTCGATTGGTACCGTCAGCGCAACTTGGCCTGCAATGCTGTCGCGGCGACAAATCCACAGCCGCTTTACGGTGTCATTCAGAGCGATGTCAATAACGGCTATTCCTACTATCACGCTCTCGACGTGAATCTGTCACACCGTTTCAGCCCGCGGCTCTCCACCCTCGCCAGCTACACCTGGTCTCACGCGATCGACAACGTTGATCCGGACGTTCCGGGCCAAAACCCGAATGACCCCAATTTCACCGGCCGCGTCGAAAACGGGAGTGCCATCTTCGATCAGCGGCAACGTTTCGTGTTGAGTGGCACCTACTTGCTGCCTTTCAAGATCAACTTCGGTGGGATTGCAACGCTCGGTTCCGGCCTTCCCTACAACATCGTCACTGGAACCACAAACAGCGGCGATACCGGGGGGACGACGGATCGCCCGGTCATTAACGGGGTGGTGGTCGGCAGGAACACCGGCCGCGGCAGGCCGATCTACGACGTGTCTCTTTTTGTTGAGCGCCCATTTGCCTTGTATCACGAACGGGTCATCCTGTATCTTCGCGCGGAAGCTTTCAACGTCTTCAACCATCCCAATTTTGTGGGCTACAGCGGGACTTATGGCAATGGAGCAACTCCGGGCGCGGGATTCGGTCAACCAACCGCGGGTATTACGAGCCAGTTGCCCGCGCGGTCTTTCCAGTTTTCGGGCCGCCTTACCTTCTAGCTGAATGTTGAAGCTGCAGCCGGTCAGAACGGAAGCTGATTGATTCTCAAGATCCGGCCGTAGTGCCCATCGAAGACGATCTCGTTCAAGGATGCCGGCGAGACTTCCATGCGGTGAATATTATCGAGCGGCATTCCGAGTAAGAGTACCAGCAGTGCACGGATGACGTCTCCATGCGAAACGACCGCAAGAGTGGCATGAGCCGCATCACGATAGGACTCCATGATCCCTCGAAGAGCAGTCCAGGCTCTTGTCTGCACTTGGAGCAACAGTTCGCCGTCCGGAGGTCCGAGCAGCGAACGGAGGCTGCTGTAATGCTGCCAGTGAGACGACTCCCGGATGTCTTCGAAGTTTTTTCCCAGCCAGGCGCCATAATCCAGTTCGATGATGCCTTCGTGTGTCGTAATTGGCAGCCCGACGGCCTCCGACAGGTAGCGTGCGGTTTCCATCGCTCGCTCAAGAGGACTGGAAACAAGCTGGTCCACCTGGTATCGCGCCGCGATCGATTTTGCGAGCGCTTTCGCTTGCAAGTGCCCTTCTGGGCTCAAATGCACACCAGGCATTCGTCCATATAGCACGCGTCCGGTTAGCTCAGTATCACCGTGACGGATCAGTAAAATACGAATCATAAATGACGGAAAGGAACAAGCTTGGCAGATAGCCTGACGGTCAGCGAAGTCGAAAAGAAGATAGTGGAGTTGGGGCCTTGGTTTCATAACCTTTCGCTCCTCGGTGTTCAGACTGCACCAGACCACTTTCTTGGAGACTACCCGTCCATCAAGTGGAGAAACTTCCGGCATGCAATTCCCGAAGACCTGACCGGGATGAGCGTGCTTGACATCGGATGTAACGGCGGATTCTATTCCATCGAGATGAAGAGACGTGGAGCGGCGCGAGTACTGGGCGTCGATCACGATTCGCAGTATCTCGATCAGGCGCGCTTCGCCGCGAATGTGCTCGGATTTGACATCGAGTTCCGGGTTTTATCCGTTTACGAATTGCCGTCGCTCAAAGAACGTTTCGACCTTGTTTTGTTTATGGGGGTTTTCTATCACCTTCGGCACCCGTTGTTGGCGCTCGACATTTTGCGGCAGCATGTAACCAAGGACTGGCTGGTCTTTCAGTCTATGCTGCGCGGGAGCCGCTCAGTGACGCGGCTGGATGATGACTACCCATTTTCCGAGACCGGTATGTTCGATCATCCCGGCTTCCCCAAAATGCATTTCGTGGAAAAGAGTTACTCGCAGGATCCCACTAATTGGTGGATTCCGAACCGCTCGTGTGCCGAAGCTGTGCTGCGGAGCTCCGGATTCAAAATCATCGAAGCACCCGAGCCCGAGGTCTTCATCTGCCGGTGCGACGAGCACGCGGAACTTCATCCCACTCCAGGATTTGGCGCCTGATTTGCCATCTCGTCCTCGCCATTCGCAATCCTAGGTACTTACGATCATGATCGAAGCAGTCATGCTCTGGAACGAGCCCAACAATCTCTCGCACTGGGACTTCGAGATCGATCCCGACTGGTCGGCCTTCGCAACGATGGTGAAGTTGGCGGCGGCGGCGATCCGGGCGGAGAACCCGCAACTGCCCATTGTCTTAGGCGGAATCTCGCCCATCGACCCGGCCTTCATCAAGCGTATGGGAACACTGGGCGCGCTGAAAGAACTCGACGTCGTCGCCCTGCACGGGTTCCCGCTGGACTGGAATCATTGGACGATCCATGAATGGCCTGACAAAATCGCCGAAATTCGAGCCGTGACGGAGAAGCCGATTTGGATTTCTGAAGTTGGGGCTTCCTCTTTCGGGGCCGAAGAAGTACAGGAGTTTGGATTGAATAAGACGGCGGAACTGCTGCTGCCGCATGTCGATCACATTTATTGGTACAGCCTCTTTGACCTGCCGCGAGCCTGGCCGGCGACAACCAGACACAGAGAAAGCGAAGGGTCATCGTACTATCGACATTTTTATATGGGCCTTTATCGTGAAGATGGCAGTCCGAAGCTGGTGACCAGGCACTTTTCCCAGTATGCGCCGCAAATGGGCATCTGTCAGTGGTTTCACTTTGAAGATCACAGGCTTGAGGACGGAGTTGCAAAGCTGCGGAATCTGGGCGTGCGCAAGCTTCGAACGGGGCTGAGTTGGGCAGATTATGGCCGTCCCAATGCGGAGCAGTGGTTCGATCACCAAATGAAACTGCTTGAGCCGTTCGAAGTCACTGCCACGTGCTGCTTTACGCCCGAGCATGCCGGCATCCGGCCCAATCACACCAGTCCACCAAAAGCACCCGAAGAGTATGCTGATTTTTGCGCAAAGATGGTCAGAAAGTACTCGCTCTCGTAAGATTACGGGTGCAAATGGCTGTTGTAAAAGGTAAGTAGTAACAAAGCTGTTGTTTTGGCTTCTGACAATAAGGACCATGCATAGCTGTTCATGAGCGACGAGCACACAGAGTGGGCTTCAATTGCCTGGCGTGGCTATTGGTGTCCCTCCGTCACTCAAGAACTATCGAGCTATTGCGCTATTGAGTCCCATCGAAAAGGAAGAAACGCACTATGAAGGGTACCGTCCTCATCACCGGCGGCGCGGGATTCATTGGGTCTCACGTCGCCGCTGAGCTAATACGAGCTGGTTATCACGTCCGCGTTCTCGACAGTTTAGTCACCCAGGTACATGGGGAAAAACCGGAACGTCCCGAGTATCTCCACCCGGATGCCGAGTTCATTCTGGGCGACGTACGAAACTCTGAAGTTGTAGATGATGCTCTCTCTGGCGTCGACGCCGTTTATCACTTTGTTGCGCTAGTCGGCGTTGGCCAGAGCATGTATCAGGTGGCCGAGTATACGAGTGTCAATAACTCGGGTACAGCAATTTTGCTGGAGCGGCTTGTCAAACAGCCCGTTACAAAGCTTGTGGTGGCGTCGAGCATGAGCGTTTACGGAGAAGGTCTGTACCTGAGTTCGAATGGCGAGCCGTATTTGCACGCCATTCGAACTCCGGAACAACTGAAGCTCCGTCAATGGGAGATGAGAACGGCGGAAGGCGAGACTCTCCTCCCGGTGCCCACGCCAGAGACCAAGCAGCCGTCGCTCGCCTCCGTGTATGCGTTATCCAAGTACGACCAGGAGCAGATGTGCCTGATCATGGGCAGAGCCTATGGAATTCCGACGGTGGCCCTCCGGTTTTTCAATGCGTACGGCCCATTCCAGTCGTTGTCGAATCCGTACACCGGTGTTCTTGCCAACTTCGCTTCCCGCTTGATGAACGGAAAACGTCCGATCATCTTCGAAGATGGTCAGCAAATGCGAGACTTCGTGAGCGTCTACGATGTCGCGCAGGCTTGCCGGTTAGCGCTTGAGGTCGAGGCCGCGAAAGACATGATCTTCAACGTCGGCACCGGGGAGAGCGTCACAATTCAGAACGTGGCATTGCGCCTCGCCAAGGTCTTGGGCTCGAGTATTGAGCCGGAGATCACGGGCAAGTACCGGGTTGGCGATATACGGCACTGCTTCCCGGATCTGAGTCGCACCGAAAGCATTTTGGGCTACCGTGCCAAGATGAATCTCGAAGACGGCATGCGCGATCTTGCAGCGTGGCTCGATCTTCAAACCGCTCACGATAACTTCAACGAGATGAGCCACCAGCTCGCCTCACGAGGACTCGTTGGATAGCCGATCGACCATGCGCTTCGCTTTAGTGAATCCGGCCTGGAGTTTCGAAGGCAGTATCTATTTCGGGTGTCGTGAACCACATCTGCCGCTCGAGCTAAATTATTCGAAGGCGCTGCTCGAGGTAAGCGGGCATTCCGCTGAGATCATCGACGGGCAGCTTCAGGGTTTGACTTCTCAAGAGATCTTCGATCGAGTTCAGGCGTTCGGCCCTGACTTCACCGTCATTACGACTGCGCCAAGTTACCTGTTTTGGCGCTGCGCTCCGCCGGAGATTCGGATCCCCATGGCGTTGGCCGAGTTGTTGAGACCCGTAGCCGGCAAACTTGTGGTAGTCGGTCCGCATGGCTCCACCACACCACGCCCGGTTTTGCGCAAGCTCCGCGCAGATTACGTTGTGCTAGGTGAGTGTGAGGAAGTCCTTCCATTCCTCGCAGGCGATCCTGCTTCCGTTCCTTCGGTTGCGTTCCAGCAGGGGGAAGACATCGTAGTTCGAGGCCCCAATCGCGCCTCGGACATGAAGAAGCTGCCGAGTTTGCGTTGGCCAGATGCTGATGTAGCGAGGCACGGCCATCATCATCACAGGTTCGATAAGGAGCCTGTCGGGCCGGGTGCCGAAATGGAAGCCTCTCGGGGTTGTCCTTATCACTGCACGTTTTGCGCGAAGGACAATTTTCGCAACAACTACCGCAAACGGCCCGTTCCCGTCGTTCTGGACGAACTGGATGCCCTCATTCGCCAGGGCATTGAATATGTCTATTTCATCGACGAGATCTTTCTTCCCGATATGCAGTTATTAACCGGACTCGCGGAAAGAAAGATCAAGATTGGCATCCAGACACGCATAGACCTTTGGAGCGAGGATGCCATACGAGCGCTTTCGAAAGCCGGTTGTGTTTCGATTGAAGCTGGCGTCGAGAGCATCACGGAAGAAGGTCGGGCTTACCTCGACAAAAAATGCAAAATGTCGACGGAGGAGCTGAGTGACCGGCTCATTTTTGCAAAGCAACTCGTTCCTTTTGTGCAGGCAAATCTGTTGGCCATGACGGAGGACGATACAGAGGCTGTGGAGGCTTGGCGGCAGCGGCTGGATTCAGCGGGCGTTTGGGCAAATAAACCAGTTCCACTGTTCCCTTATCCCGGCTCTCCCGAATATACACGAACCTGGGGTCCCCCCGACGACTTTGCTTGGGAGAGAGCTCACGAGGCTTACCTGAACGGTTTTAATTCTTTCAGTGACATCCAGGAACAGCGGCCGCAGCAGTTAGTCGAGTTGGAAGCAATCTCGCATGCTCGCTAGCGCTCGAACAAACGCTGACGTCCGACCATTGCGAGTCCTGATGACCGCCGACGCAGTCGGTGGCGTGTGGCAGTACACGGTAGACCTCGTGCGCCGCCTGGCTGAGGGTGGAGCCGAAGTGCTGGTCGCGGTTCTTGGCCCGGCGGCATCCGACGAACAACGAAATGAAATTCGAAGTTTGCCCGGCGTCGGGCTCGCTGAAGGAAACTTTGCGCTCGAATGGGAACCGAATTCCTGGACCGATGTTGACGCCTCGGGCGATTGGCTTCTGCAGCTCGATTCGCAATGCAAGGCCGATATCGTTCACTTGAATGGGTATTCGCATGCCGCTCTTCCGTGGCGTAAGCCCGTTGCAGTCGTCGCCCATTCGTGCGTTTATTCGTGGTGGAGGAACGTTCTCAACTCCGCGCCCGGACCGGAGTGGGACGAGTACAAGCGCAGGGTTACTGCCGGGCTCCTTGCTTGCGAGGCCATTGTTGCTCCAAGCGGGTTCATCGCCGCCGAGATTGGGCGCGAGTACGGTGTCAGTGTCGAGAAGATCCGGGTCATTCACAACTTCAGCGCCAGGCAACCAGCAGTTGCCGAGGAGAAACAGCGTTTCTTCTTCGCAGCGGGGCGCGTCTGGGATCCTGCCAAAAATTTTGCGCTTCTGGAACAAGTGGCGCCTCACTTGAGTTGGCCGTTGCGACTTGCTGGAAGGCAAAACGGCGAAGCGGCTATCAGAGGTTCCGCCAGTGGTTTAGAGAAATTGGGTCACATCCCGAGCGCCGAACTGCTCGAGTTGATGGCCAAAGCGAGCGTATTCGTCCACCCCGCACTGTACGAGCCATTTGGGCTTGCGGTTCTGGATGCTGCGCGCACGCGATGCTGCCTCGTACTCGCCGATACGCCGAGCATGAGGGAGTTGTGGGCGGACGCTGCAATCTTTCTTGATCCGCGCGACTCTAACGCGTGGATTCAAGAGCTAAGCGCCCTGTCGCGTGATGTGTCGCGTTGTAAGGATTTCGGAGATCGAGCTTTCGCTCATGCTGAACGCTACAAGGCCGAATCGACCGTGCGTGCCTACCAGCGGCTCTACGCTGAACTGATGACCCGCCGCCGGAAGAGGGCAGAGGAAGCGGCGTGACGCTCAGGGTAGCTCTCTTCTATCATTCGCTTGTATCGGATTGGAATCACGGCAATGCGCATTTTCTGCGAGGTGTGGCTTCCGAGTTGATCGCCCGAGGGCACCGCGTTCGCATCTTCGAACCTAAAGATGGCTGGAGCCGGGAGAATCTGATGCGAGATTACGGGCCGGATGCCATTGAACGGTTCCACTGTGCGTTTCCGCAGCTTCGGAGCGAAACGTATAGTCTGGACCATTTCGATCTGGACGAAGCTCTTGCCGATTGCGACCTTGTCCTGGTGCATGAATGGAATGCGCCGGAGTTGGTCTCCCGGATTGGAGAATACCGAAAGGGCAGCGCAGACGTTCGAGTTCTCTTTCACGATACTCACCACCGGGCCATTACTGCGCCTGCAGAACTCGGCGCATTCGATCTTTCGAGATACGACGGAGTTCTTGCATATGGAGCATCGCTCGCCGAAGCCTACCGGCAACGCGGATGGGGCCGGCAGGTCCACGTGTGGCATGAAGCGGCGGACACTCGCGTCTTTTACCCACGCCCGAGCTCGTCGAAAGACGGCGACATCGTTTGGATCGGAAACTGGGGTGACGAGGAACGCACGGACGAGCTCAGGGAGTTTCTTTTGAGACCGGTCAAGGCGCTGAATGTCAAGGCGAACGTTCACGGCGTCCGCTATCCCGATTATGCCCGCGCGGAGCTGCAGGACGCCGGTATCGGTTATGGCGCATGGATCGCCAATTTCGAAGTGCCCGAGTTGTTCGCCCGCTACCGGGCTACCGTTCATGTTCCAAGGCGACCTTATGTGGAACAGCTGAAAGGTATTCCCACGATTCGGCCTTTCGAGGCTCTTGCGTGCGGCATTCCACTGGTATCTTCTTACTGGAACGACAGCGAAGGTCTGTTTCGGCACGGGCAAGACTTCCTGATGGCCCGCAACGGGACTGAAATGCAGCGTCACATCTCCGATGTATTGAACGATGAAGACCTGGCGGCCGAGTTGGCTCGAAGTGGCCTAGAGACGATCAAAGCACGGCATACCTGCGACCATCGTGTGGATGAGCTAGAAGCGATCTATCGAGTCATGCAGCCCGCGCGATTGGAAAATGTTGCCGAGCGCCAGGCAATTGAAGAGGTGCAGGCGTGAACATCGCGTTCTGGGGTTCCAGCCTGGTTTCCGCGTACTGGAACGGCGCTGCGACTTACTATCGCGGTATTCTCCGCGCCCTTGCGAACCGCGGTCACTCCGTGACTTTTTTTGAACCGGACGCTTACGACCGGCAAAAGCATCGTGACATACCGGATCCGGAATGGGCTCGGATTGTGGTCTACGATCCCAAGGACGCGGGGGATGTCGCCAGACATCTCCGGTGGTCCGAGACATGCGATGTCGTCGTCAAGGCCAGCGGAGTCGGAGTTCTCGACGAGCAACTGGAAGCACGCGTGTCTGGTCTGCCCGCTCCCGTTTGCAAGGTCTTCTGGGACGTGGACGCGCCCTCGACCCTCGAACGCATCGCGAACAACCCGGCTGATCCTTTTCATCGAGCATTAAGGCAGTTCGACCTTGTCCTTACCTATGGGGGCGGTAAACGGGTTACGGACGAGTATCAACAACGCGGCGCGAAAGAGTGCCACGCCATTTATAATGCTCTCGATCCCGATGTTCACCATCCGGTTGAGCCTGAGCCACGGTTCCGGGGAGATCTGGCTTTTCTTGGAAATCGATTGCCGGATCGCGAGGCCAGAGTGGATGAGTTCTTTTTCCGTGCTGCCCGGCAGATCCCGCAAAAGCACTTCCTCCTCGGGGGTAACGGGTGGGCGGACAAGTCGATGACGAGCAATGTCACATATCTGGGCCATGTTTATACGAAAGATCACAACGCCCTGAACTGCTCGGCGCAAGCTGTCCTGAACATTAGCCGGGATAGCATGGCGCGGTACGGCTTCTCGCCAGCCACCAGAGTGTTCGAAGCTGCCGGTGCGGCAGCTTGCCTGATCACCGACGAGTGGGAAGGCATCGAGTACTTCTTTTCGCCCGGCAGCGAAATCCTGGTTGCCAACAGCGGCGATGAAGTCACACAGATAATCAATCAGCTGGATCCCATCCGGGCGCATGCCATAGGAGAAGCAGCTCGTAAGCGTGTGCTCGCAGACCACACGTACGAAGGACGCGGGGCTCTGGTGGAAGCTGTCCTGAACGAACAGTTATCCCAGATTCGGCATTCAATGGAGATGAACGTTTGAGCCAAGCGAAGCTCGATGTTGTTTTCATCGGCCTGACAATTACCTCAACGTGGGGCAACGGCCACGCAACGACGTATCGAGCGCTATTGAAGGAACTCCGAAAGCGCGGTCACCGCGTTACGTTTTTGGAGCGGAACGTCCCCTGGTACTCGGAGAATCGCGAGTTCAGCGAGCTTCCTTACTGCGACATCGGCCTGTACAGCAGCCTTGATGAGCTACGGGAGCGCTATGCAGATCGGGTCAAACAAGCGGACTTCGTCGTCGTCGGTTCGTATGTTCCCGACGGCATTGCTGTTGGCAATTGGGTGACCGCGACAGCGCGGAACGGCAAGGCTTTCTACGATATCGATACTCCGGTTACTCTGGCCAATCTCCAATCCGATCGCTGCGAGTATCTGTCGCGCGCACTATGCAGGAGGTATGACCTTTACCTGTCGTTCACCGGGGGGCCCACTCTCGACTACATCGAGAAGCAATTACGGGCGCCGCGAGCCCGTGCGCTTTACTGTTCGGTAGATCCAACGTTGTATTTCCCGGAGGAGCGGCCGCAGAAATGGGATCTAGCCTACCTCGGCACTTATGCGGCAGATCGGCAACCGGCACTGGACGAGTTTCTCCGATCCGTAGCGTCGCTGCATCCCGAGAAGCGGTTTGCTGTGGCGGGCCCGCAATACCCGCAAGATATTGTCTGGCCGGAGAACGTGCTTCGTATCGAGCACTTACCGGCAACTGAACACCGCGAGTTTTACAATTCGCAAGCTTTCACTCTGAACCTGACGCGGTCGGATATGCGGAAAGCTGGTTATTCGCCGAGCGTGCGCCTGTTTGAAGCAGCGGCGTGCGGAGCCGCGATCATGTCGGATGATTGGCCGGGTTTAAACGAAATCTTTACACCCAGCACAGAAATACTGCTTGTACGCGATATCGCTGACGTTACGTCTAACATGCAGATGGCCCCGGAAGAACGTTTCCGATTGGCGGACAGAGCCAGGCAGCGGACATTGCGGTTCCACACCGCGAGTGTACGCGCTCTGGAATTAGAGACCTATCTGCTCGAAACGCTGTCCTCGCTTCCACGCTCAAACCGGAAACGTACGGGTTCTCGTCGGCGCTCCGAAGCGGCTGCGCTTATTTAGCCGCTCCAACAAAACAGTATATGAAAGCTCTCACGTTTGTTTTCGGGACGACTCTTGCCTTTTTTTCCACTGCTGGCGGAGCATTTGCATTTCAGGATAGTGGGACACCGGGTGTCCCGGTTAGCGTAACCATCACAGCTGAACCAGGAAGGGGAAAGGTAGTACCAACGCTGACAAAGGGCGATGTGGCGGTTTACCAGGGCAAGGACAAACGTCCGGTCATGGACGTCACCCCGCAGAATCAAAGCTTGCAGCTTCTGCTGCTCATCAGCGACTCTGCCCGCTCCAGCTTCGACACGGAAATCAGTACTCTCAAGCAGTTCATCAACTCGCTTCCCGCGTCTACCGAGATCGGCATCGGCTACATGCGCAACGGGACGAATCAGATGGTGGCGAATTTCACTCGCGATCATGCAGCGGCTGCCAACAGCATTCGACTTGTAAGCGGTCCGGGCGGTGCCGACGTCAGCCCATACGATTCACTTTTCGACGCCATCAAGAATTGGCCGAAAACGCCTGCCGAACGGCGGGAAGTAATCATGGTCAGCAGCGGCATTGAAGATCTTGGCGGTGGTTTCACGTCGGACAACCCGTACGTTGAGCACGCAATTTCGGACGCTCAGAAGGCCGGAGTGATCGTTTATACCATCTACACGCCGGGGGTGGGGCATTTGGGGCATTCCTACTGGCGATCGACTTGGGGACAGAACTTCCTGTCTCAGCTCTCGGACGAGACCGGCGGAGAATCTTACATGATTGGGTTTGGATCCCCTGTTTCGTTCCAGCCTTTCCTTCAGCAGATTGTCGACAACCTGAAGCATCAGTACCGATTGACATTTGAAGCGAAGCCCGAGAAGAAAGCCGGTCTTCAAGCCATTCGCGTTCAATCAGTAGAGAAAAACGCGACGATTGCGGCGCCCGATCGTGTGTTCGTAAAAGCCGGCACTTAATCCTGCGAGAATCGATCAGATACTCTGATGCTGTGCCACAATGCGGCACTTTCGGGGTAACTGATGGACAGAATCGGGCAAAGGATCACTCCATTCCTGTGGTTTGAACACCAGGCGGAGGAAGCGGTCAACTTCTACGTTTCCGTGTTTGAGAACTCCCGGATCAACGCTGTAAAGCGGTATGGCAAGACAGGTCCGGGCAAGCAAAGCCCTGTGATGACCATCAGTTTTCAACTCGCCGGTCAGCAATTCACAGCGCTCAATGGGGGATCTCAGTTCCGATTCAATGAGGCCGTATCGTTTGTTGTGAATTGCGCGGACCAGCAAGAAGTGGACTATTTCTGGAACAAGCTCTCGGAAGGGGGACAAGAGTGCCCGTGCGGATGGCTGAAGGATCGCTACGGAGTATCGTGGCAGGTGGTTCCTGCTTCGCTTGGTGACTTGCTCACGGGAGATGATCCCGAGAGCTCCGGACGCGTGATGAAGTTGCTCATGCAAATGAACAAGCTGGACATTGTGGTGCTAGAAAACGCCAGGAACGCGAAGTAGATTTCTTTTGCTTTCGGGCACTTCTTATTGCACTTAGCGCCGCGTACGGCAAGAGGGTCGTTTTCCCGGGCCGTCTGCTCGATGTAGCGATCGTCTCCGTCTACGCGCAAGTGCCCTGAGCTCCACCGTAAAGCGACAAAAATCGTCTCGGACGAGCGTTGAGCGTGCATGCTAGCGTGGTGCGAAGACTCGTCATGAAGATCTGTTTACTTGCGGTTTTCGCCGCTTATTGCGCACTAGCGCAAGGTACACGCGTCCATTGGGAAAAACAAAAAGCGGAAGTTCTGCAGCGTTTCCAGGATCTGATCCGCATCAACACAAGTAGTCCGCCAGGAAACGAGACGAAGGCCGTAGATTACCTCCGCAAAGTACTCGAGGATAGCGGCATCCCAACGCAAACGTTCGCACTTGATCCGAACCGTGCCAATCTGGTCGCTCGCCTGAAAGGTAACGGCAGCAAAAGGCCGCTGCTTATCCTGGCGCACACTGACGTCGTTCCCGTGCAGCGCGAGAAGTGGCCGGTCGATCCGTTTGGCGCGATTATCAAAGACGGCTACATCTGGGGTCGTGGATCGACGGACGATAAACCGATCCTGACGGCACTGCTCATGACGATGCTGCAGCTGAAACGGACAGCAGCGGCTCTTGATCGCGATGTGATCTTCCTCGCGGAATCAGGTGAGGAAGCCGACCCGGCCGGAGTCGGGATCAATTTCATGGTGGCCCAGCATTTCAAGGAAATCGAAGCTGAATATGCGATCACCGAAGGCGGTGGCGCCGCCATTGAGAATGGCCGAGTGGTGGCCGTCAACATCGGCACAGCGGAGAAACTCCCCGCGCGCGTTCGCCTGGTGGTGAATGGTACGTCCGGTCATGGGTCTGTGCCGAGGGAAGACAACGCCCTGATCCACCTCGGCGGAGCTGTGCAAAAAGTCGGCACCTGGAGGACTCCGATGCGCCTGAGCGATACCACTCGGACCTACTTCGAGAAGCTGGCGGAGATGAGTCCGCCCGAAAAGGCGGCACGCTACAACGCGCTTTTAAATCCGGCAACCGCGGAAGCGGCCGAGAATTATCTTGCCGCAAATGAGCCGAGGCGGTACTCCATGCTCCGCACATCCGTTGTGCCCACGATGTTGAAGGCCGGTGTCGGACCGAATGTCATTCCGTCTCAGGCCGAGGCAACCCTCGATATTCGAGCGCTCCCGGGCGAGAACATACCCGCGTTCTACGAAGAGATGAAGCGCGTCATCGGTGATCCGGCGGTGAAGATCGAACCGATCCCCATGACCCGCCCGCCATCACCGGCATCGGGGCTTGATACCGAGATGTATAAAACGCTGGAGCGGGTAGCGAAGGAATTGTATCCATGGGCGACCGTACTGCCGACGATGTCCACAGGGGCAAGTGACATGGCACAGTTGCGCGCCAAAGGCATCCCGAGCTACGGAATCGGACCCGCCGCAACGGAAAATGACTCGACAAACTTCGGGGCGCACAGCGATGTGGAGCGGCTGCAGGAATCGTCACTGTACGCCCTGGTTGACTACGCATGGCGTGCCGTGTCAGAGGTCAGCGTTCACCAATAGACCGCACTAATTCGACGGAGCTCTCGGACCCGGTGCGAGAATGAACGCCGGGGTGACGAAATGCTTAAACAGGATGCTGAAAAAGGGGTTTTCGACCCAGGTTAGTCGGTTACACCAAAAACAACTTCTTGCAGAAACGTTGTATACGCGATCGTTTGAGCTTGGTTATACATTGGATATCCCCTGATCTGACTTTATGGAAGCCTCACAGAACCCTTTTTCAGCATCCTTTTAAGCGACTCCGCTTCTTTTCTGGTCAGATGTTAACGGTTCACGATTTTGAGGCCGAGCAGGACTATCAATTGGGCAAACGGAGATTGTTCAACCGAAACGTCTACGTGAGCGGAATCGTGGCGGGACTTGATGTAGCGCTCGAAAACGGCACCGTTCTCGTTTCACCCGGGTTTGCGCTTGATCCCACCGGAAACGAGATCATCGTGGACCGGCCCACAGTTGTAGACACGAAGACCTGCCCCCAGCAGCGCTGCTTCGTGATGC
>JBJMGK010000217.1:0-40795 GCA_045807925.1 Bryobacteraceae bacterium
GCGCGCCAATCAACTCCGGCTCTATCTGTCGGTGATGGCTTATTTGCTGGTCTGCGGACTGCGCCGTTTGGGACTGCGAGCCACCCATTTGGCCCACGCGCAAGTCGGCACGATTCGTTTGCGGCTGCTCAAGATCGGCGCGCAGATTCGCGTGACAGTGCGCAAGGTTTGGGTCCAGATGAGCAGCAGCTTTCCGCTACAAACTCTCTTCAGCCAGGCTCTTCAGCAATTGCGCTACTGAACTCATGGCGGCCTGTGGCCACTCGTTCTTTGACAACTCCAAAACAAATTTCACCCACTTACGACTGGTGTCTCTTTCGGCGGCCTTCTGAAGCTCGATTTATCACGTGCTCCCAGTTTTAGCCGACAGCTATTCGGATTCAACGTCTTCGTGAGAAATGGCGGTTAAAGCCGCAAGTACCGGGTCTCGATACCAACCTGCTGGTAACTACAGATCGCCGCGCGTACTACCTCCGCCTCATCTCGAAGCCTGAGGAATACGTTGCCAGAGTCGCGTTCGCTTACCCGAACTACGAGAGTAACCGCAAGTGGCAGGAGCAAATTGCCGAACAACGGGCGCAGGCCAAGGAGGAGAAGCGAACGCTTGAGATCGCGCCCGCGGTACTCGCGGTGGAGAAGATCAATTTCGCCTATTCGGTGAAGGGCGGCAATGAGCACATTCGACCGGTCAGGGTGTTTGACGACGGCGCGAAGACGTACATTCAGATGCCAGGCGAGATGAGAAACAGGGAGGCTCCTGTCCTCGTGGTGCTCGGGGCGGACGGCAAGGGAGAGATGACGAACTACCGCGTTCGTGAGCAGACCTATATCGTTGACCGGCTTTTCGACCGCGCAAATCTGGTGCTCGGTTCCGGGAAGAAAACTCAAAAGGTGGAGATCAGCCGTGGCGAACCAAAGGGATAACGATACACACGAGAAGACGCCAGAGACCGAAGTTCGTGGAATGAGTGGTCCGGACGGGCTGGACCTCCGCCCCGAACCCCGCAAGGTCGTTCGAATCAGCAGACGCGCTGGAATGGCAGTCGTACTCGTGATTGTCGGTCTACTCTTCGCGTTCGCCTACGGCGGTTATCGCCGCACTCAACGGGCTCAGGCAGCCGCGCGAGACGCCGGACTGCCTCGGAATGTTGGGCCAGCTACTCAGGCGAGTGGCGAGTTCATCAAGAGCATTCCAGACGGTACCGCGCCGTTCGCGCGCAAAGGACCGCTGGAGTTGCAGCCTCCAAACACGTCGGGTCAGGAAAAGCGCGCCGAGCCTTGCGGCTCGAATCCGCAGACTGGCCAGCCGAATCGGTTCAATCCACAAACCGGCCAGCCTTGTGGCGGTTTCCCGCAAGAACGCGTTGTTGTTCGCCAAACGCCCGCTGCTCGCTCCCAGCCCCTTGCAGCTCCCATCATTGCGAAGGAAGCCACGCCTGACGAGAGAAGACTCGCGGCTGCTTACGCCCGCGAGCTGGAGGCGCGCCTGGCGCCCACCGGTATTCGCAATGTCTCAAGCTCAGCCGGATTTGGGCCTGCCCCGGCGGCTCCATCTGGTTCTGATGACCTGGCGCAAGTTGCCGCTCTGACTCGTGCCGTCGGATCGTCCACTACGCCACCATCTAGGGAAGAAGTCGGTCAATCAGTTCGGCAGGCTGAGAACGAATATGAAGGGCAAAACATGCAGAATCGCAAAGAGGCTTTTCTAACGTCAGCCCGCACACGGCAGCAAAACGACTACCTCACTGCCGCACGAAGCGCGCCCCTTTCGCTATACGAGATTAAGGCAGGGTGGGAAATTCCAGCCGCCCTGGAACAGAGCCTTAACTCAGACCTGCCCGGCGAGCTTAAGGCTCTCGTGATGGCGAGCGTCTACGACACCGCGACCGGACGCTATCTGCTGATACCCCAGGGATCTCGGCTGGTCGGCAAGTACGACTCGCGAGTCGCTTACGGTCAGGACGGTGTCCAGGTCGCATGGAACCGCATTATCTTTCCCGATGCCTCGTCCATCGACCTTAACGGCATGGTCGGGCTAGACTCGCACGGCAATGCGGGCCTTCGCGACAAGGTAGATCGGCATTACGCACGGATGTTGGGGTTCTCCGCGCTAACCAGCCTGTTTACAGCGGCGTTCGAAATTTCACAGCGACGGAATCAGAGCGTGCTCGCGTACCCCAGTCCCGGCGAAGCCGCATCCAGCGCCGTTGGCAGGGAGTTGAGCCAGACCGGTTCGCAGATCACCCGGCGCAATCTGGATGTTCAGCCGACCATCAAGGTGCCCGTCGGCTACAAATTCACGGTTCGTGTAAACAGGGACATCCTCTTCGAAGCACCATACGAACCAATGCAAGCCGACCCGCAGCCAATCCCTCCGGGCGAAAAGCAACTGCGACAGAGGAGCGTATGGGACAAGAGGTAACCGACAAGCCGCGTACGTCGCGGGCACTGCGCGTGGGTCTCCTGTCCAGCGGCTTAGCCTGTGCGGCGCTGACGCTGACATACCTCACCGGCAGCCGCGATCTGGGCTTCGGAAAGTCGCTATCGGAATCGGGCCAGTGCTTCTTGCTGCTCATCGCGGTGTTGTTCTTTGTGGCGTTTGCTATAGCGAATCTGGTCACGCTTCGCGCGGGCATGAACCGAGAAAAGCAGCGACCTCATTGATGAATGTTGAGGAAGGACGAAGATCATGAATCCGAAGTGCTTCAGGAATTTGTGGCGATGATCGAGGCCGACGCACAACTTCGACCCTCGCCCGGCGAGTTTGAGATGGCATATCAGGCGCGAGTGGCGATTGATCGGATTCGGTTTGCCATCAAGGCAACTGAATCCACGAGAGAGCATCCGGAGGAACTGAGGGAAGCGGGCATGCAGTTGCTCGACGCCCTCGACCGTTTGGAAGCAGCGGAACACCGGTTCCAGAACCGATGGCGTTGCCCGGAACGTCGCGCAAGCGGGCGAGCAGGCGCTCCTGGCCGAACCAATGGAATGCCGAAGACCGCATCGTGAGGATTTATGCTCAATCTGCTTACCGAAACAGATGTCGCGGAACTGCTTCGGGTTAGTTTGGCGTCTGTCCGACGGTGGCGGCTCGAAAAGCGCGGACCAACGTTTGTAAAAGTGGGCACCTGCGTCCGGTACCGCCCCGAGGATCTGGAAGCGTGGATCGGTTCTCTGCCAACGGGCAGTGGAAACCATTCGAATCAAACTCAAGGCGATAATGACGGATTGACCTGCTACGCAGGCCGGTGATCGCCGGAACCTCCCGAGCACATGGTGTACTGATGGCAGTCTACAAGCAAAAAGGTTCGAAGAACTGGTGGTATCAGTTCATCTAGGATGGCAAGCGGATCAGGGAGCCACAAAGCAGACGGTGAAGCGCGTGGCGGAACAGATGAAAGCCGCCCACAAAGCCACGCTTGCGAAGGGCGAAGTTGGAATCCGCGAGAAGAAGCCCATCCCTCTCGTCAAAGACTTCGTCGAATCGGATTTCCTGCCTTTTGTTGATTCCCGGTTCTTAAATAAGCCGAAGACGCTCGAATACTACCGCAATGGGGTGAAGAGCCTCCTTGCTTTCGATCCGATTGCCTCGTCCACACTGGATTCGATAAATGCCTCGCAGCTCACGGGTTTCATTAGCAAACGGCGGAAGGCCAAACTCAAGGTGAGCAGCATCAACCGCGAGTTGGAGGTCTTAAGAAGAATGCTGCGTCTCGCATTCGAGTGGGGTGTTCTCGACAAGCCGGCCTTGAAGGTCCAAATGCTTCCCGGCGAAAACGAGCGTGACCGGGTTCTTTCTAGTGCTGAAGAGTCTCGTTATCTGAAGGCCACTGCCGCTGTCGGCGAAAGCATTCTCGCTGCACACGCCAGAGCGCTCGACGGGATTCGGGCTCAGTTGCGAGGCGAGACACCCACGGAACCGAGCGATCCGTTCTTGCTGCGGGACGTGACCACGATCCTGCTCGACTGCGGCCTCAGACCTGAAGAGGCGTTCCGACTGCGATGGCAGCACGTTCAAGAGGATGTGCTTCACATACCATTTGGGAAGACCGAGAACGCCCGCAGACGGATTCCTCTCACGCAGCGTGCTGGCGCCCTGTTATCCATGAGGCGCGGCGCGCATTCGCAAGAGTGGGTATTCCCGGCTCCGACTCGGACGGGCCACATCGAAAAATCGAGTCTGCAAAAGCAGCACCGCAAGGCGATCGCTCTCGCCAAACTGGAACCGTTCAATCTCTATACCCTGCGGCACACCTGCCTCACGAGGTGGGCGGCATACATGGACCCGTACACTCTCGCGTATTTGGCGGGGCACAGCGATTTTTCGACCACGAAACGCTATGTTCATCCTCAGGCGGACACAGTGCGCTCTGCAATGGAGCGCGCGCACGAAGCGCGGGGTAGCATAGTTTCGACCATAGTCGCCGAAACGGCTCTAAGGTCGGCGAGGAGCCAGATGAGCCGAAGGGTTTTGATTTCAGCGGGATGAGATGGTCGGGGCGAGAGGATTCGAACCTCCGACCTCCTGGTCCCGAACCAGGCGCTCTAGCCAGGCTGAGCCACGCCCCGTGCCCCACCAGTTTAGCAATAGCCTTCGCGGCTTCGCCAGACTATTGGGCTCTCTTCAATTCCTCGGCTAAACCCCGAATGCCTTTTCGGCGAAACACCTCAGCTAACCTTTGATGTTCAGGAGAACTGGACAAAGCTTTTCGAAGTACCGGGTCCGTCGTCGCCCCTTCTATATCGGTCCGGCTCGGAATCCACAGATTGCCGTCTGCGAACTCTACATTGCTGACGAACGCCATCAGGGCGCCGATGGCCAGAGGTTGACCCGAGGCGGTCGAGAACCGGAGAGTTCCAGTCTCGTTCGCAACGCCCGTCTCGACAGGGCCAAGAGGGGTCGCGGCCGGTACGGAACCAGCCACGAAATCCCTGCCGCGCTCATCGCGAACGATCCAGCCCATGTCGACGCTGCGCACCGGCTTGCGGGACAAATTCCTCAGTTCAATACGTGGCGTGTGAATCTCGTTCCCGGATATCTGGGCATCTCCGCCAATCGCCCTGACCGGGGCGCCAGGGAAGGCCATGGTGTTGACAGTGATCGGAAGTTGCCTCCCGCCGGGGCCCAGATCCCGCGTGAGCTCAAATCCCAGTTGTTGGGGGCGGACATCCTGCAAACCGAAATTCAGTTCCTGACGAAGCTGATCATATTGCTGATTTTTCAGCAGATTGGCCATGTACTGCCGGTCGCGGCGCGCTTCCAATTCGTACACCATCAACGCCCGGCGCGATTTCAGGCGGTCTGGTCCGTAGGACGATAGATCGTTGAAGACCGCGCAGTCCAGCGACACCTGGACCATCGCGCCCTCCGTTTTAGCCGCGTTGAAGGGGCGTGTCAGTTGTAAGTCGAGCCGAACAGGAAACACCTCACCCGGCTGTACATCAAGGCTGGGCACCATCAGAGACGCCTTGCCGGCCGGCAAGAGATCCTGCGCCTCAACCCGGAGAGTCAAACCGGAGAGAGCACGCGTACTCGTGTTGCGCAGAACGAGAGAAGCATGCAAATCAAGCGCAATCGATGCACCCCTCACGCGGCTGGTACTGGGCGAAAGACTGAAAGAAACGGTGAGAACGGGCGAGTCTCGCGGGAACTCCACATCGATCCACCGGGGCGACTCGGATTCGGCCGGGAGAGCCGCACTGGGCGCCAGAAGAGCGGCGAAGACGGCTGCGAACCTGATCCAGTTATTGCGCATACACGCTGGTGATGGTTACCTGGCCCGTCTCTGTGTCCACGTATCTTGCTTCCATTCCGGAAGTGCTGGACACCGATACGACCGCGGACCGGGGATGCATCAGGGTCAGAGTTGACCCTTGCGCGCGGACGGCAACACCGTCGGGAGACGACCGCAACACGGTACCTGTACTGCGCGGCGTGCGGGTCGCCCAAGTGTGTACAGCAGCGAAGATGTGTTCCGTTTGCTCGCGAGGAATATGTGTCGCCCAACCGGCCGCAAACAGAAGGGTGAGAGCCGCAACGGCCGCCGTCCACGCGAAGGTTCTCCGCCCACGCCCTACGTGATCGACGCAGCGGGCCGCTGCCACGCCCACCGCGATGTTTCCGAGCATCTCGCGCTCCAGGCGCGACCAATCCGCAATAGCCTCGAAGCCCGTCAGCGTCTGCGTTTCCGCTTCTCGGCGCAGCTCGCCCAGCGCAGTCTCGAGGGATGCGACATATTGCTGGCAACGATCGCACCCGCGCAGATGATTGCGCAGTTTTGCTTTTGCTACCCACGACAGATCCCCCCGCACATAGAGCGCCAGGGATCGATGGGTCGGATGCGTGCTTTGAACCGCCGGGCTCAATAGCCCCTCCTTGAGTCCAGATAACGCTTGAACTTTATCCTGGCGTTCGCAATATGCGATCGGACCGTCGCCTTGGAACAATTCATTTGAGCGGCGACCTCCTCGGCCGGCATCTCCTCAACATCACGCAACAGCAACGCCGTGCGCTCGCGCGTCGTCAGTTGTGCTAACCCTCCGTCCAGCTGCAGTTTTCTTTCTCCGCGTAAGAATTGTTGTTCCGGAGTGTCGGTCGACGAGACTCTGGTCTCGGCAACTTCGTCGATATCTGAGAAAGTAAAGCGCTTATTCTTACGGAGGAAATCAATCGCGGTATTAGCGGCGATCTTGGACAGCCACCCGGCCGATTTGTCCAGGTCTTTCAGCTGACCGCGACGCTGTAGGGCCTTGATGAACGTTTCCTGTGTCAGGTCTTGCGCATCGTCCACGCTGCCCACAATCCGGTAAATGAGCAGAAAAATACGGCGCAGGTGCTGCTGGATGAACTCGACCTGCAGGTCGGAGCCGGTTTCCAGCCGGTGATCCGAAATCGGCTGATGCGGTTCACTCATGGCTAACACGTCGGTCCGAAAAGACACCCAGTCTTTCTCAACCTGATCCGCGAAGCCGACGTTTGCGCGTTCCATTCTCCTAAAAGAGAAAGACGCGGAGCATCCCAAAACGTGCAGGACTGCCGGAGCATGGAAGTAGTCTTAGTGTATATGAGATCTGTCGCGGTGCTAGGCATAGGCAAAACCGCTTTCGGCGCATTTCCGGATCGCGACCTCCGATCGCTCGCCGTCGAGGCCGTGAACCTGGCGATGGCTGACGCAGGCATCCCCTCGGCGAGCGTCGAGGCCTTCTATCTGGGAAATTTCGCCGGGCCATCGTTCGTCGGGCAGAATCATCTCGCTCCTTACATTGGCACGGCTGTTGGCTTTTTGGGGATTCCGTGCACTCGCGTTGAGGATGCTTGCGCGTCCGGAGCGTCGGCTTTTTTTCATGCCTGGATGAGCGTAGCGTCCGGAGTTTACGACACGGTGGTTGCGGCCGGGGTGGAGAAGATGACCTCACAAACCACTCCGCGCGTGACAGAAATCTTGGCCGGTGCCGGCGATATGACGGGAGAAGGCCGTGCCGGCGCGACGTTCCCTGCCCTGTTTGCGATGATCGCCCGGCGCCACATGTATCAGTACGGCACAACCAGGGAGCACCTGGCCTCGGTCGCGGTAAAGAACCACGCGAATGGTGCGAAGAATCCGCTCGCTCATATGAGAAAGCAGATCTCGTTAGAGCAGGCGTTAGCCGGTAAACCGATCGCGGAACCGCTGACCGTTTTCGACTGTTCATTGATCAGCGACGGTGCCGCTGCCCTCGTGCTCGTTCCGGCGGAGCATGCCGCGCGCTATCATTCGCGGTTTGCCCGGGTTCTCGGCGTAGCGCAGACGTCGGACTACGTCGCCCTCGATCGGAAGGAAGATATCACGTTTTTCCCGGCGGTGCAGTCGGCGGGCAAAAAGGCTTATGAGACTGCCGGGGTCGGCCCCGAAGATATCGGCGTCGCCGAGGTTCACGATTGTTTTACGATCGCAGAGATTGTGGCGAGCGAAGATCTGGGCTTTGCGCCGAAGGGCCAAGGGGGTCCGTTCGCGGCAGCCGGTAACAGCTCGATTACCGGGCGTATTCCTATTAACACGAGCGGCGGCTTGAAATCGAAGGGACACCCGGTCGGAGCCACCGGAGTCGGGCAGATTTGCGACGTCGTCCAGCAACTGCGAGGCGATGCGGGCGAGCGTCAGGTGTCAAGAAATCGGCTCGGGCTCGCCCAGAATCTGGGTGGATCTGGCGCGACCTGCGTGGTTACAATCCTGGAGGCCGCGTGATGGGCAATGGAACGAAAAACCCTGAACACGGTACGTCCGCCAGCGAGGCCGTCGTCTACACGGAAACAGTCGTGTTTGCCCCCCCGGAGCAGTACGCGGCGGATGCGCCTTACCAGCTCGCGATCGTCGACCTACCCTCGGGTGAGCGGAGAACGGTTCGCATCCTCGGGAAAACGCAATCCGAGCGCGTTTCAATCGGAGATGCTGTCACCCTCGTGAACGAGGAAGATGGAGTACGCTTCTACCGGAAGAGCACGGTACCTGCCGGGGAACAAACCGCAGAGATTCCGCGTCCCTTGGTCTAAGGAACCCGGAGTCCACCGCGGCACGTCAACTGGGTATCTGCTCTAGACTTCTCTCTCGGAGTTCGCTCTCTTCGTATGCGGCGCTCGGTCTTGGTACTCGTCCTTCTGTTTTTCGCGGCGGCCTCCGGTTGGACGCAGCTGATAAGCGCGCCGGCTATCCCGATGGACGGGCAAGCCGGCCAGGTCTCGACTCCGCAGCCCACTGTGCCCTTTGAGCAGCGTTGCGTCGCCGCCGGTCGCATAACGAATGCACTAACGGGCGAGCCCCTGCGGAAGGCGACGGTACGCCTTTCAGCAAGTCGTGGCGGCAGCGGCATGGAGGGGAGTGGTATCGGGACCCTGGGTGACCCGAGAAGGTCCGCGCCCGGAGGACAAGGCTACTCCACGTCAACGGACACCGATGGTTCTTTCCGGATCGAAGGCGTCAACCCGGGCGGCTATACTCTGGTCGCAACTCGCACGGGCTTCTTATCCGCGAGCTACGGAGCAAAGAGCCCGAACGGAAGCGGGTCGGTGATTCAACTCGCGCCCGCCCAACAAAAAACAGACCTATCAGTCGCCATGACGCCACAAGCTGTGATCACGGGTAAGGTGATTGACCCCGACGGCGATCCCGTTTCGGGCGGCATGGTTCAAGTGCTTGCTCCCATGTGGATGCGAGGCAAGCTTCGCTACAGTCCACGGGGAGCCAATCAGATCAACGACCTGGGTGAATATCGCATACCCAATCTCGGTCCGGGAAAATACTACATCTTCGCTCAGGTACATACGAATCTGCCCGCCGGAAATGCTTCGACCGACAAAGCGGATATTCGCCCCGTTCGCACTTTCTACCCCAGTTCCGTCGCGTTTGGCGGGGCCACGCCCGTCGAAATTACGGCCGGGCAGGATGCCTCCGGTATCGACATACGCATCCAGAGCGCGCCGACCTTTCATGTCCGGGGCCGCATCAGCGGGATCGCCTCCGAGGGGGGACGCGCGCGCAGCATGGTCAGCATCACTCCCCGTGATGAGGAGATGATCATTTTCAGTAGCGGCCAATCCACGTTACGTGATGATGGAAGTTTCGACATCGCTGGCGTAGCGCCGGGCGCCTATTACTTGAACATGTTCAGTATGTCTGGACAAATCAGAAGTATTGGGCGGCAAGCAATCGATGTAGGCGCGGGAAACGTGGACGGAATAGTGCTGCCACTCACTCCGCCGGCCTCCATCAAAGGCGTGGCAAGAATCGAGGGTACGCCTCCAGCTAATATGGCCCAGCTTAGTGCGTCCAATCTTCACCTGAGCCTCATGCCGGCAGAGACGACGGGGATGATGGGACCTCCGGCAAACGCCAAGTTCTCTGCCGACGGAACCTTTTCGCTTGAAAATGTCGCGCCCGGGAAATTCTACCTTCAAACGAATGCCCTTCCGGGCACTTACTTGAAATCGGTGCGTTTCGGCAACTCAGAGATCTTGGGCAAGGAGATCGATTTGACCGGGGGCGCAGCAGGCGAACTCGAGCTGATTTACCGCTACGGTCCAGGAGAGATCGACGGCCAGCTGGACTCAACACGAAGCGGCTCGTCGGCCGATGGAGGGATCGTTGCCCAAATCGCCGTCGTTCCGGAAGAGTTGAACGCGGATGGCAGCGGGGTCCGTTTCTTGGCGACCGATACGAAAGGGACTTTCTCTATAACTAGTCTCCCGCCGGGCCGCTATCGCACCTATGCTTTCGAGGAGGCGAACCTGGGCGCGCTGCAGAATCCCGACTTGCTGAAGCAACTTGAGACGAAGAGCCCCCTGATAGAGGTCAAAGAAAATGAGAAGAAGCTAGTACAGCTTCCTCTCATTCCCCGAGACGAGCTCAATCAGATCTATACGCGTTTAGGAGTGCCGGGTCAGTAGCGGAAGATCGCAGCAGCAGGCGCGCCGTTAGGCATCTTTTTCGTAGTCGCCACCAGAACGTTTCCAGCGTGAGCAATCGTCTGAACCACGGCATCATTGATCAGATCCTGGCCGCCTTCTCGCGCGCCAACTGCCTGATTCGTCTCTTCATCGAAGACCCCCGGGGACTCGAGCGAATCAGAAACGATCAGAGTCACCACGCGCCCATCGTGAGCGGCCGTGACAATGTCCTTTAGCTTGTTCGAAGCGCCGCCGCCCGCCTTGTGATCATACTCGGCTAAAGCGGCGTCAAGCCAGCGATTGTGTTCGTTGGCGATCGCTTCGATGGCTCTTGCGTGCATCTCTCCGGACTTCAGACCGTTTGGAGCTCCCCGCACGCCCTCGTCAACAATATGCGGGTACGTGTTGACGGAAGCATATATCGGCAATTCGTATTCGACGCCCACAGGAACCAGCGGATCGGTTTTTCCGCGCAGCGCTTCACCTACACCGGCATCGATCTGCTTGAAGAAGTGACGCAAGTATTCGTCTTTTCGCTCAAGTTCCGACGTCGTTGTGCCCACGATACCTTTCGAACTGCCAGACGCCATTCCCGCAGTCCCACGCTTAATCGACACGTGGTCGGGCTTGGTTGCGTTCATGTACTCGTCGTAATTCGTTGAAGCGTTCGCTCCCAGCGGAACTTCTTCGGAACTATCAAGTGTGCAGCGCAGCAGCCGCACGTTTTTTTGGCTGAGAGCCAGCACATAGAAGACACTCGGCTTGGTCAGCTCCGGCAAAAGCGGTCGTACGTAGAAGGAGGGCCCGACTTCGGCCCGGGCCTGCACCTGCTCGTGCAGATACGCAACCTTCAGCATGTCCTCAGCGCGCAAAATCGCAACCGACTTCGCCCATTCTGGTGCGCCGTCCGTCACTTCCTCGCCGTTTCGCAGGGGCTTCAGCAACTCCCGAACCTTCTCGGACTCGCCGCCCGCCTTGGCAGCTGCGGAGGCGATCAGTTCCTTCCACTCGAGGCTATTGAGTTTCGATCCCTGCTGATTCGGGGCCGTGCTCAGCGGCAGATAGAGGCTCAGGCAAGGACCAGGAGTTGCCAGCAGAGGCTTCAGGTCTTTAAGACTGGAGAGTTCGGCTGGTTCTGCTTTCACGGTTTCCATACACCCTAAAGACCCCGTTGTTATTAACTGGTTACGAGGGAATGCGCGCTTTGTCGGTCAACAACGAAAAAGCGAAGGCGAAGCGCCTCCTTGCAAAGGCGCTCGCCCGTGCTTATACGAGAAGTTTAGGAGTGGCCTTCCGAGCCGCTAGTGGGAGCCACATTGGTTGCTTCGCCGCCGTATTCTTTGTCGGCGTCCTGATTCCGGCCAAGAAGGCGGAGAGCAGCTGACGTGACGTGCTCGGCCGTGAACCCGAAATTCTTCATAATCTCGGCCCCCGGAGCAGACGCGCCATAGTGGTCAATCCCGATCATCACCCCTTCATCCCCGGCCCACTGCGCCCAACCGAGAGTAGACCCAGCTTCCACCGTGACGCGCTTTTTGATGCTCTTCGGAAGGACGCTTTCGCGGTAGGCTTCGTCCTGCCACTTGAACAGCTCCCAGCTTGGCATACTCACCACACGTGCTTTCACACCATACCCGGCGAGCTTTTCGTAGGCTTTCATACAAAGAGACACTTCGGAGCCTGTCCCGATCAGGATCACTTCGGGCATACCACCCTCGGCTTCAGCAAGGACGTAGGCGCCCTTCGAAACGTCGATGTTCTTCGCCTTGCTTCGGTCCAGATGTGGAACATTCTGGCGTGTCAAGGCAAACAGGGTGGGCCCGTTTCGCTCTATGGCAACGGCCCAGGCTTCCGCCGTTTCGGTTGGATCCGCGGGACGCAGGACCACGAGTTCAGGAATGGCGCGCAAGCCGGCAATCTGCTCGATTGGTTCGTGCGTCGGTCCGTCTTCTCCAACGCCCACGCTATCGTGGGTGAAAACATAGAACACCTTCAGCTTGCTCAGAGCACCCAAGCGGACGGACGGCTTCATGTAATCGGAGAAGACCAGGAACGTCGCGCTAAAAGGAAGGACACCGCCGTGTGCGGCCATTCCATTCACGGCAGCGCCCATGGCATGCTCGCGAACGCCGAAAGCAATGTTACGGCCGGCATAGCCCCACACTCCGCCAACTGCGCCTGCGCTCGACGGGCCGCCGAATTCAGGCGGTTGAAAATCGCCTTCGCCCTTCAGTGCCGTATTTGTGGACGGGTTGAGATCGGCTGATCCGCCGACCAGGTTCGGGAAATGCTTGGCGAGAGTATTCATTACCTGGCCGCCCGCGACGCGAGTCGCGATGGGCTTGTCTTCGGGCTTCCATTTGGGGAGATCCGCTTTCCAGTTTTCCGGCAGCTTGCCCGAAATGAACGACTCCAGCTCCGAGGCCTCCTTGCCAAACGCTTTCTTGTACGCATCAAAGCGCTTTTGCCAATCGCTCTGGGTTTTCGCGCCTTTCTCTCCCGCTTTGCGGAAGAAGTTCACGGCATCTTCGGGCAGATAAAACTTTTCGTTGCTCCCCCAGCCCAAAGCCTTCTTGGAGGCAAGCAACTCGTCCTCTCCAAGCGGATTTCCATGTGCTTCGTACGTATCCTGCTTCTTCGGGCTGCCATAGCCGATATGGGTCCGCACGAGAATCAGCGATGGGCGATGCGTTTCCGCCTGCGCTTGCTCGATAGCCTTCGCAACGGCTTCAACGTCGTTCCCTTCCTCTATCTGCACCGTGTGCCAACCATACGCATCGAAGCGCTTCGCGACATCTTCGGTGAACGTGAGGCTGGTGGCGCCCGCGAGCGAGATCAGATTGTGATCGTAGAGATAAATCAACTTGCCCAGGCGAAGGTGGCCCGCCAGCGAAGCTGCTTCTTGTGTGACACCTTCCATCAAGTCACCGTCGCCGCAGATGGAATACGTGTAATGGTCAATGATGGTGTGACCGGGGCGGTTAAAACGAGCGGCAAGCCAAGCCTCGGCAATCGCCATCCCGACCCCATTCGCAAACCCCTGACCTAAGGGGCCGGTTGCGACTTCAACACCGACCGTATGTCCACGCTCGGGATGGCCCGGTGTCTTGCTCCCCCACTGACGGAATCGCTTCAACTCGTCCAACGGCAGATCGTACCCGGTCAGATACAGCAAGCTATAGAGCAGCATCGAACCATGGCCGGCCGAGAGCACGAAGCGATCACGGTCAAACCAGAGAGGATCTTTCGGGTTAAATTTCAGGTATTTCGTCCATAACGTGTACGCCATTGCAGCAGCACCCATCGGCAACCCCGGATGACCGGAATTCGCCTGCTGTACGGCGTCAGCGGAAAGAAATCGAATAGTGTTGATGCAAAGATCTTCTAAAGTTTGCGTTTCTGTGGTAGGCAAAGTTAATTTCTCCTCATTTGGACAACTAATCGGCGATCTTGTGTCGTCCGATATCGGCTCAACACACCCGAACTCCGACTGTACAACGCGCACCTCCACGTTATCCTGAAACTTTAGATGCTTTTGCGAGCAGCCCTTCTTTTGCTGCTTCCTTTGATTTGCTTTCCGGCCGCGAAAAAGAATCAAAAGGGAGAAGAATCACGACCCAATCCGGCGGCAGCTTCGCCGTCGGGTACTTTGGCCAGCTGTCCGGCTGGCGGTCCTTTAGGCGCCATGGAACTTCAGGTGGCCTCCGGAAAGAATCAGCCGCTTCCGTTCTTGAACATCGTCCATCTCACGGAAGGAGACGTTGTCCGGTACACGCCACTCGACCGCGGCCACGACAAGAGGAGCGGTGACGTTTCGCTGGTGCTGGTTCCAACCAAGATCTCTGGGAAAGACGAGCTGATCATTACCGATGCACGGGACGCCTCGAAGCCGCAACAATGGGAAATTCCGCAGACCATCTCCCTGGCAGTCTTCGTTTACGGACCTCAGGGCCTGAGCAAGAAGAAGGTTAAGAACTTCCTTTCGCAGGACGAATCGCTCGTCGCCCAGCTGGCTGAATACGCCGACAAGACGGCCCAAACGCAAGCCCTTATCTCGGCGCTGTCGAACGCCTCCAGTTCATCTGCTAGCGTGAATGCCGCGCTAAGCGGCTTCGCTTCTCAGTACGGCGTCTCAGTGCAACTCGATAAGAACGCAGCTCCCGCGACCCAGGCCCAGGCGCTCTTCTCAGCCATGAACCCGCAGCTTGCAAATTACAATCCTGTTGCAGGGTCGACGGCTGCCGTTGCGGGACAGACGGCGAGCCTGGCGACCGCAGCAGCGACTTTGTTTTTCGGCAGCCCTGTCGGTCTGCTGGCAGGCGGCACTTCCATGTTGTTGGGCTTGCGATCCATTGCGTTCCCCGATACCCAGTTCCGGTCGTCATTTCCGCAACAGATGAAAGGGACGACTCTCAACCTTTGCGGCGACCGCGGCACCACGCCGCCCCACACTCGAATCGCTTTCATTTGGGCCAGCCGCATCCCCAATGCAGCCAAACCGAAGATTGAAGTGAAAAACTCGAACTTCATTCCGGCCGCACAGAAATCGCCGGTCAACGTGTCCATGGCCGATGCCGACTGGCGGTTCCTGCAGCGTGCCCGTGACTGGTTTCTGGCGGGTCCTAACGGGGAACGCAGGAACGTGGGCGTTCTGAAGCTCGAGAATCAGAAGGCTCTTGAACTCGATCTGACGAAAACAGAGTTGGGGCCGGGCGGATATCGTTTGGGCGCTTACTGGGATTGGGCTCAGTTCGACGTTGCGGGCAGCATACATGTGCTTCCGTTGAGTGACTTAACAGCGGCGCATCTCCAGCCCGAATCGCAGGATCGCCTCGTTGCCAAGTCTGGCAAAATCCCCATTACGCTCACGGGCAGCGACTTCGAGTTTGCCACCAAGGTCCAGATTAAAAAATCGGGTGACGAGTTTGCTTTGCCCCAGGATGCGCGCTTCATTCTGCCCAAGGGGCTACGCGACGGTCCGCAAAACGCTATGGACGTCCAAATCGATGCGGCGAATCTGGAGCCGGGAGCTTACCAACTCTTGATCGAACAACAGGGAGGTTCCGTGAGTGCCGTGCCAGTTACCATCCTTTCGAACCCCCCGAAGCTCACGAATCTGCCCATTGTTGCTAATTGGGGAGCGGGCACTCAGCATTACGTCTTGAAAGGCGAGCGACTGGGCGACGTGTTGAGGATTGAAGCCCCGGGAGCGAAGGTTGAGCTCGGCGCGACTAGTGCCGGCGAAACGGAGCGAAACGTCACGGTGCAGTTAACCGAGACCAGCGATATTTCGAAGTCACAGGCGATCAAGGTCTATCTGAAGAACAGGACGGCCCCACTCGCTTTCCCGAATGGTGTCGAAATCAGCGGACCGCTTCCTGTGATTGTGAGCTCTAAGCTATCGGCACCCACCGACGCTTCTGTGACGCTCCGGCCCTCTGAATTTCCCGCCGGCAGCGTGCTCTCCGGCATGCTGGATGTGAAAAACATCTCACCGACAAGCACGCTACAGCTTGCCTGTGCCGCGGGCAACTGGCAAAGTGCGGATTTGATAATCGGCCGAGAAACGTCGGGCTGGAATCTGCAGCAGATCTCGGCCGATCAGCTTTTCTTCTCGTACGACACCGCTGCCATACCTGCGGCCTGCGATATTGAAGCCCGAATCGATAACGGCAAGGACGGTCGCTCAAAGCCCTTTTCCTTAGCCAAGCTGGTCAAGGTTCCGAAGATCGATTCCATCGGCTTCGCGTCCGAAAGCCAGCCGGCACCTTCGCCCGGTCTGGCCGGATTCTATCTCGAAGGCAAAAACCTGGAAATGATCGCAAAGGTCGCTTGGGATTCGGGCCCCCCGACCGATGTCACAGCCCTGCCTACGCCGATTATGGGCGAAGGGCAACGGCAACGGATACCCGTATCACTGACCCAACCGGCTGAACCCTCTGCTACGCTTACGATCTGGCTGCGAGGCGATGCGGAGGGCAGACCGACCCCGATCAAATACGAGAACCCTGTCGCAGTTTCCCATTAGCAACTAGATTTGTGCTTTATATTAGGGAGAATTGAGCAACTTACCCAATCTGCTGACGCTGGTTCGCATCTTTTTGGTGCCGCTGCTGGTCGCGGTGCTGGTGCAGCAGAATTTTAGCGTGCGCTGGAACGGTAATCTGCTCGTCGCGAACGACTTTTTTGCCCTTTTGGTGTTTCTGGCGGCTGCGGTTACCGACCTGCTCGACGGCTATCTGGCAAGGCGTTGGAAGCAGGTAACTACGGTCGGGACGCTGCTCGACCCGGTCGCAGACAAGCTTCTCATCTCCGCGGCGCTGATTTCTCTGGTTCAGATCCGCCTTTTACCTGGCTGGATGGTGATTCTCATTATCAGCCGAGAGTTTGCAGTCTCCGGTCTCCGGAGCATAGCGGCCGCGGAAGGTTACACGATCAAAGCCGGCGAGCTTGGCAAATCGAAGATGATGCTCCAGGTCTTGGGCGTCGTCCTGATCATGCTCTCCATTCGCTGGCCGAACCTCCACGCCCCTGCCATCGCCACCATGTGGGCGGTTGTCATATTCGGACTCGTTTCCGCAGTGGACTACTTCCGTAAGTTCTGGAAGAAGGTGGATCTCAGCATCAAACTGAGGCGTAGAAATGAGCTGTTAGCGCTCGAGCGGCAAAAGAGGCGGTTGCAGAAAGCAGCCGTTTCGAATGACGTTAGCGCTGAAAAGCACGAAGAGGCTTCATCAATTCGAAGGTCTGGATAAAGGAAGTGACTGCAACACTCGCAGGCGGCTCGATAATTTCGTAGTTGTTCCTGGTAAAGACAACGGTACGGACTTGGCCGCGGGGCCCGACCACACCGATTGGCTTGCCATTAAAAACAAGGCTGATGCCGCCAGCATTGCCAGTTTTGATTCGGCCGCGCTCGTGACCTTCGAAGCTCTTCTTCTGCTCCGGCTCAAGGGTCCCGCTGAATTCCTGTTTCCCATCAGCCGTAACCGTCAACCAGGTTGGTTCAAGCGCCGATAGGTCGACGCGGTAGCCGTGAGCGAGATTTTGCGCCAGGGCGCCGGCGCTCGACTGCGGAGCAGAACTCTGAACTCCGGCTTGGACTCCGCGCGGCGACTGCGCGCTCTTCGACGAAACATTAGTGACGATTTGGCTCAGATCGCCCCTTGCATTTTCCCAAAAGGCATAAAAACCGGAGCAGCACACAAGCGCTAAAGCGAGTGAGCCTAACGAGTATAGCCACTTGAAGCTGCGCGGGCGAACGGAGCTCCGAATCACCACGCCTTTCGCAATCCGCTCGTCCTGGCCCGGAATTCGCGGGTCGGGTATATTCGCCAAAACACTTTCGATTAATGGCGAAATTATGCTACTTTCTATCTGCAACACCTTCGCGAATTGAGCGACGAAGCTCTTGTAGAAGAAAGCAGAAGGCATGACGGAAAGATCGTCATCCTCGATCGCCTGAAGAGTGTGGAGCGATATCCGCGTACGTGCGCTAATCTCCTCCAGACTTACGCCAGCCTGAAGACGCGATTGTTGGATAAATTTTCCGACTGACTGCATAAGTTAAGCCGCAGCTTCGGTTGCACCGCTATATTACTACAGCTTCAGGAGTAGTACAATTTCCATTGTGTAATTCTTACAGAATTGGCATCTTGCTGAAGATAGGGTGCTTTTGCCTCGCCAGCAGCAGCTCGCTCCTTCGTGGTGCCTCTGAATTTCGAGGCACCGTCGCCCTCGCCGAAGCGAAGCGTGCCGTGTCCTTTGGTCAGCGGCCCTCCGGTTCCGCTAACCTGACAAAGCTACGAGACTGGATTACACCTCAGCTAAAAAGCACCGGAGGCGAACTGTCGGTCGACTCCTTTCAAGGACACACTCCGTCCGGTCCCGTCCCGATGACAAACCTGATCCTGAAGTTCGCGGGAACTTCGGGCAAGGCGATCGTTGTGACAGGGCACTACGACACGAAAAGTATCCCGATGGTCAACTTCGTCGGGGCAAACGACGGCGGATCATCCACCGGGTTTCTTCTCGAATTCGCACACGCCATTGCCGGCGTCAAGCACCGGGATGACATCTACGTTGTGTTCTTCGACGGCGAAGAAGCGGTCGGCAAATGGACCGATACGGACAGCCGCTACGGGAGCCGTCATCTCGCAGCCAAATGGCTGGCCGACGGAACCCTTTCCCGCATTCGGGCCCTGATTAACGTGGACATGATCGGCGATAAGGACCTCGATCTGGCAAACGACGACAACTCTTCGCAACCGCTGCGGGCGAAGCTGAAAAGCATCGCTGACCGTTTGGGCTACAGCAAATACCTACGACAGGATGCAGGAGCAATCGACGACGATCACAAGCCCTTCGCTGAATTGGGCGTAAACGTCATAGACATCATCGACCTCGACTACGGTCCGAACGGTGGCTACTGGCACACAGCCGAAGACACGATGGACAAGCTGAGCGTACGCAGCTTCCAGATCGCGGGCGACCTGACGCTGGCTCTCGTTAAGGAGCTTGACGCGGCGGGTTAATTGCCGGATTTAGTCTTGGCGGCTGCGGTCTGCTGTCCCGCGAGTTCCCCGTCGATGATCGGCTTCAGGGCGGCAAGGGTGACAGCACCGTTATAGCGCTGGCCGCCTATAAACAGCGTAGGCGTCCCCTCCACGTGGGCACGGTCCCCGTCCTGCACGTCGCGTACAACGGTTTCGCGAACCTCGGTGGAGTCGATGTCGGATTCGAACTGATCCATGTTCAGCCCGTTTTGTTTGGCCAAAAGCATGATGGACTTGCGCGAAAGATCATCCCGGTGAGCAAACATTGCATCGTGCATAGGCCAGAATTTGCCCTGCTTGTGTGCAGCGATCGCCGCGGCAGCCGCGAGATCAGCCTGCGGATGAGTCTCGAGCGGAAACTGCTTGAAGATCAATTTGATCTGCGTAGGATAGGCCTTGAGAAGCGCATTGATCTCGCCGACAGCGACCGCGCAGTACGGACACTGAAAGTCAGAGAACTCGACAATCGTAATCTTTGGGTTTGGGGCGCCTGTCGAAGGCGCGCCCGCTACCGGGATCTGAACAGCATCGTCAAGAACCTTGGCTTCCTGCAGATGAGCCCACTTCGAAGAATCGAGCGCGGCGAACGTTTCAGCTTTGCTCTTTCCGGCCTTGACCGATTGCACGACAGTCGCAACCAGGTTGGTACTGTACTCGCAACCCGGATCCACGACACGGCACTCGGCCAGTTTCATGCTGCAGCCGCAGGAGCAACCGCCCTCACGAAGGATCTCGAGAACGCTCGCCTTCTGTTTCGCGGAGAGCCCGTTGAGATCGACACCGGGCAAAGTGGCCGACGTCTTCCAATCCACTGCTCCTGCTGCTTGCAAAACGAACATTGCCAAGCCGCTAAGCAGAGTTGCGATGGCGAGTCGAGCCTTCATCTCTCCATTGTACGGGGAAAGCCGATTTCAGCGGAGGGCTCGAATCTATAATTGAGCTCAGCTCTGGAACCTTGACACTACCCAGCGCGCCGCGGCTTCGTCATATTTGAACGTCACCGTGGCATCCAGCGCCCGAGGGCTCGGGCGTCCGCCGCACGACACGATGTGGTCGACATCGACGGTCGTCGGGTGGGAAGTCTGGTCCGGCAGATCGAGCTTGTAAGTGCAAGTCGGATCTTCTTTCCGCACGTGTATCAGCCAGGTCTTCGCGCTTGCGTTGAATTGAAGCAAACCCGCAGCGGCTTGTGGCGTCAGAGCAGGAATCTGAGGCTTCGGCGGAGTGCACGATGCCAGAACGAAGAGGCCGAGAACGAAGAAGGACTTATTCACCCGGTTGCATCGTAACACTACACGCGCGCGGGACAGGTCATAGATTCTAATAAGCGAAAAAGGTCACGGTAAGGTGGTTGCTGAGGCCGCCAAAGACGACATGCGACGTGAGAGCGAACATTTCGGCGACGTAGAACTTGACCTGCTGTATATGGCTCGGCGGCTCCGGGACGCTCTGCGGTTGGAAGAAATCCTGACCGCTGCCGGGGTGGACTATCTGATCGAAACCGGTACATACACGGCGGGTTTTCTGATGAAGCGCGACTTGACCGGTGCATTCTTTTATGTCGCCCCGAAAGACCTCGTCGCGTCTCAACTCCTTCTATCGGAAAACAACTTTCGACCTTACACGCCCGAGTAGGGCTCCGTAGCGGGTTCGGATCGCCGGAGATTGTCAGCCATTTGTTCCGGCGCCGTGTCTGCCAGAAAGGTCCCGAAGCCCGTTTCCATCGTGGCAAGATATTTCAACTTGTTCGGCGCCCGTTGCAGAGGCAGAAACTGGATGTGGAAATGGTAAGGAGGCTCGGACTGACGCAACGGAGCCTGCTTCACCGCCATCATCAAGGGCATCAGAAAGCCGTAGAGGTTATCGTACTTCTGGCGTATGACGCTGATCACCTCCGCGAGGCCCCGCCTTTCTCGTTCGTCCAGATCCATTAAGGTGCGGACGTGCCGCCGCGCATAGATTGCGATTTCAGCGGGAAAGCGAGCGGCATACGGAACGAAGGCCACGAAGGAATTGTTCGCCGCAACGACGCGCTCGCGGGCCTTTAGTTCACCGTCCAAGAGGCGACAGAAGAGACATGCATCCTTATCCTTTACCGAGAACTCGAGAGCTGCTGAGAGTTCCTTCTGCACCGTGGGCGGAATAAACGGCATCGCGTAGATCTGGCCGTGCGGATGAGGCATTGTGACGCCAACGGCTTCTCCCGAATTTTCGAACGGCGCGACGAATGCGATGTCCAAGTTCTGCGAATGGAATCTTGTTCTCTCCGTCCAGAGGTCAACCACTTTGTTCCAATTCTCGATGTTGAGCCGCGAAGGCGGAAGCGTATGTTCAGGGGAGTAGAGGACTACGTCGCAGGCTCCGCGAGCGCCCGTGGACGCAAATTTAGACGGCTGTGGATCCGGTGAAAAGGGATCGGAATCCGGCGAGAAGGCCGGGAAGTCGTTCGGGTAGAGGTAGACGTCATAGTTGTCCGGGACCTTGCCCGAACCCGGATCGAAGGGACACCAGTTGGCCGGCATCTGCGGCCGGTTTTGACGAGCCGTAGTAACGACGACCCATTGCTGAAGGAGAGCATGCCACCGTAGCTGATGCATTAACTAATGGACGGGATTGCCGATAGGAAGTGTGACAGTGTTACTTCTTACCTCGCCTTGCGAAAGAGTCAGGTGAGCAGATGCATTCGAAGGGAGATCGCGTGGCAGAAGGACCTGGACCTGATAAATGCCAATGGAGTGGCGGGGAAGGATTGCAGATATGATTTGAAGCGGCTGACCGTCGAGTTCCGCCTGTACAGGAGAAAGAACGGTTCCCGCGTCGCCGGTGTACGGTTGGCCGGCAATGGGCTGGGTCGCTCCGTCGCCGTCAATCACGGCTCCCATTCCACTCGCCCAGAGCACAATGGGCTCCCCTGGTCGTGCTGGTTCACTGGCTGTCACAGGGTTTGAAGTCTCACGAGTCTCGGAGTTGAAGTGAACTGAGATTCCCGCCCTTGGCTCTGCACCTGCGAATGCCAGGACACCCGGAGAGACGGAGCGAAACTCAATCGAGATCGCATTGCTCCACTCTGAACGACCTCCGCCGAGATCCTCTCGGATTGCCAGGGTTCCAAACTCTGCACCGTGCAGGTCATACGGCAGTTGACACCGAATCTCGTGAGGATTGGCCGCAAGCAGCGGAAGCGGCCGGCCATCCAGGAGCACTTCGATCCCTGCCAGAGAGTAAGGCAGAGCGTGTTCGCCATCATCCAGCGCGGTCTCGGGTCGGGATGTCAGATTCTCGCCTTCGACGGACACCAGCGTTCCCGGAGCCAAAGAACCGTGGATACCGGTTGCGGAGTTAAGAACGCCATTCTCAGACAGCGAGAACTCTGACGCGCTGAACATCAGGACGCGATGAGCCGCAGCGTCTGCAACGAACAAATTTTTGCCATCGGAAACGAGAGCCGAAGGGCGAACGATTCGCGCCGGACCGGGCATTTTTCCTCCCGAACTGCTCATATCGGGCTGCCCCAAAACGACATCCGCCGGTTGGCTGCCGTCCGTTGGTAGTGAGTTCCAGACCAGAACCCGGTGGAGGCCCGCATCACCAACGAAAAGGCGACGACCGTCCAGCGCAACCGAAATCGGATCGACTAATGTATTGCCGGACACCGGAGTTCCCCGTTCGGATCCGGACCCCAGAATCACGTCAGGACCGGAAGCCGCCTCGCTCGACTTGCTGTCTCGCCAGAGGAGAACCCGATGAGTGGCGGGGTCAACAATTGCCACGGAATTAGCATAAGTGCTAACGCGTGACACTTCGGAGATAACAGACTGGGGCACGACAGAACTGGGCCTGTCGATGCAGACGGCACAAGATGCGCCGGAGAATTCCGATCGGTCTCCCTTCGGCGCCGCCAGCAGACTTGATACGTCGTAGGACAGGACACGCTGACCGTTGTCCGTGACAAAGAGCTTCCCTCCGGATAGTGAGAGCGCCGTGGGCGTGATCCCTCCGGTTGCGACCGAGAAGGACGGTTGGCCAATCACTGCCCTGGCCGCCTGGCCAGACCGGAACTCGCTTGAGAACAAAAGCGCTGGAGCCAGTAATGTCGAGAACAGGGCGACGAGTCTTTGCATTGCTACGTGCCCCATCCGGAGAGGCCTCGGTTTATTTCTTCTTTCGATTGTATGTCGCTTTCACTCGCGTAGACATACCGCCCCGAGCGGCCCAATCGCCAATCACGGTGGCTTCCAACGGATCCGCCGCTTTCACGACGTCCGCCAACATGCGGTTAACGGCATTTTCCTGGAAAATCCCCAGGTTCCGATAAGCCAGCGTGTACATCTTTAGCGATTTTAGTTCCAAACAGAGCTTATTAGGAATGTAGACCAGTCGCAGCGTGCCGTGATCGGGCAAACCGGTCTTGGGACATACAGAGGTAAATTCCGGCATTAGGATCTCAATTTCGTATCCGGAGTATTGATTCGGCCAGGTCTCGATGTCTGGCAGGTCAGCATTGACGCCCGCTTCCGCGTGCTCGTCCGTGTATTGGCGATTCTTGTTCATTCAGCGATTAATCTTTGAGAAAGGAGGTCGAGGAACAGACCTACGTCAGTCACCACGCCGACGGCCTGGCCCGTCCCTCGATCACTCACTTTGGTAAGCACTGCGGGATTGATGTCGACGCACACGATTTTGACCCAGGCGGGAAGCATATTTCCGACCGCAATCGAGTGAAGCATCGAACTGAGGCATAGTACAAGGCCCGCATCTTGTAGCTGCGCCGCGTAGGCATCCTGCGCTGCATTCATGTCAGTAATGACGTCCGGGAGAGGCCCGTCATCACGCAGGCTGCCGGCCAGAACGAAGGGAACATTCGCCTTCACGCACTCATACATGACGCCTTGTGTCAGCCGGCCAGACTCGACAGCCTGCCGAATGCCTCCGGCATGATTGATCGCGTTAATGGCTCGCATGTGATTGCGATGGCCGTGTTCTTCAAGGCGTCCATCGTGGGTACGCACACCTAAGGACGTGCCGAGCAGAGCTGACTCGATGTCATGAACCGCCAGTGCATTCCCGGCTAATAGCGCGTCGATCCATCCGTGCTGAAGGAGCTTCGTCATGGGCTCGCAACCGCCGGTGTGCACGACGACAGGGCCGCAAACTGCCACGATTCTCTTTCCGTCGTCGCGGACCTGCCTCATCATCGCCGCCGTTTGTGCAACCGCGGTTTCCACCTGGCGTTCTGAGGAGATTTCGTTGCTCATGAACGAAAACGCCAGGCGATCGCGTTCCTTCGCTTCCGGCACGACCCGGATGCCTTTCATTCCCACAACGATCCGGTCGCCCGCCTTGATATCGCGCAGGCGACGACATTGAGCCTGTCCGTCTCGGAGGACGATCATAGCGTCCATCCGTTGGCTCCCGACTTCCAGCCACTGTCCACGATGGCGGACGAGAGTACGCTGATTCGTCGTTGAGTAAAACTCCTCGGGCGCACATCGGTCGCGCTCAGCTGGTTTCAAGTCGGCATCGCCGGAATCTACGGGTGCGCAACCCAGACCCAACAATTGGGTCATCATGTGCTCCATCTCATCGGCAGATGGAGCGGTTACGCGCAGACGTAATGACGAGGGCTCGCCATTCGTGCGGCCGATAGAGAAATGCTCGACTTCGAAGTTTCCGCCGAACTCGACCACCGTATCGAAAATTCGCTCCATGATGTGCGAATCAATAAGGTGGCCCTGCGCTTCGACGACTTCTGACGGAAGTGAGCTCTTTACGGAAGAAGTTGGTCCCATACGCCTCAGACGTGCGTCAGGAAGACGGGAAGACCTTCTTTGTTGGCGTAATTGGGCCGGTAACGTTCCGTGTTGTACATCTTCTCCACATCCACGTGACGCGGCCCCAGCTTCGGATCGGGAATCGGAACCATCGCAAATTTCCCGTCGGAGATGGAGGCCATCAACCCGGTTTTGTGTGACGTGATCGAGTCGTAGGCCATGGTGCCGAACGTGGCGGCAACCAGAGTATCCAGAAAATCAGGAGCACCGCTTCGCAAGTCGTACGTCAGATCGCTTACCACGGTCTCGGCCTTCATCCCTTGCGTGACTTCATCGCTAAAGGCTTCGGCCACGCTGAATTTCTTACGATGGCCGAACGCATCGGGCTCACCGTATTCTTTGAGTTGGTAGCCCTTCCAAGCTGCGCCTTCAGAGAGGATCACAAGGCAGTAATTACTGGGGTTGTTGCGGCGATCCGTACTGAGAAGCTCGATCATGCGATCGAGGTCGAATTTGTATTCGGGGATAGCGCAGCGAATGGAGGTGACGTACGCCGTGTATAGCGCCGTGTACCCGGCATCCCGGCCAAAAACGCGGAAAATACCGACACGCTCGTGCGAGCCGACCGTAGTGCGCTGCCGCTGGATGGCCTCTTGCGCACGTGAGATCGCGGTAGAAAAGCCGATGCAATACTCGGTATTCCGGACATCGTTATCCATTGTTTTCGGAATACCGATGACCTTAAATCCGAGCTTGTCCAAAGTCGCGGCGTAGCTGAGAGTATCGTCGCCGCCGATGGCAATCAGATGATCGATGTCGAGGCGCTCAAGGTTGGCCAACACGCGCTTACTCATGTCGTAAGTCGTCGTTTTGACGCCATCCTTGGTCGATTCGGCAGCCGGAAAGCTTTCGCCTGCCAAGAAGTCAGGCAGCCTCTTCATCTTGGACGGATTTGTTCGGCTCGTGTGAAGGAACGTGCCGCCCGTCCTGTCGATCGTGCGCGTGTTGTCGCGCGTCAGTGGAATCGTAAATCGCTTTACGCTTTCAGGGTCATCGAAGTTGATGTCCGTCAGACCCTTCCAACCAAGACGAATGCCTGTTACCTGATGGCCATCACTCGTGCTTCTGTAGACAACGTTCTTGATGACAGCGTTCAGGCCGGGGACATCTCCGCCGCCGGTCAAAATTCCAATTTTCTTGCCAGACATGAGGCTCCTCTTCAAAACTCGCGTGCGCTTGAATTTCCATCTTAACGTCGCGAACGGAATCGAGGAGGAAACGGGCGGAAGACCTCGCCAGGCGAACTCAGGGCCGCGGGTTTATACCCACCAAGAGGCGCCGGGTTGTTCCCGGATCATGATCTGATTCAGAAACTCGGCTGCCTTCGTCAGGCCTTCATCAGGGGACATGAGTGAGTCTTCGTGCTCGATCGAGAGAACGTTGTCGTAGCCGTACATCCGAAGAGTCGAGATGAATTCCTTCCACCACCCGTAAGGATGTCCGTAGCCGCAGGTACGAAAGATCCAGGATCGATTTCGTTCGTCCGTATACTTTTTCGTGTCGAGAACACCACTTTTCGGCAGGTTGAAATCGTAGATCTGGGTATCTTTGGCGTGCACATGGAAGATGGCGTCACCAAGAATTCGAACGGCCTTGATGGGATCGATGTTCTGCCAAAACATGTGACTCGGATCGTAATTGCAGCCAACGCTGTCGCCCGCAATTGAGCGCAATTTCAGCATCGTCTCCGGACTGTAAACAACAAAGCCGGGATGCATCTCAATTGCGATCTTCACTCCGTGATCTTTGGCGAACTTGCCATGCTCAATCCAATACGGAGCCACTTTCTTCTCCCATTGCCAATCGAGCAGATCCAGATACTCCGGAGGCCATGGACAAGTCACCCAATTGGGATATTTCGCGTTGTCGCTATCGCCGGGGCAGCCGGAAAAGTCGATCACGACCGGGACGCCGAGCTTCGCAGCCAATTCCACCGTGCGCTTGCTGGTATCGGCAAACCCTTTCGCTACGGCTGAGTCCGGGTGAAGCGGATTGCCATGCGAACTGAGTGCGCTGATGGTGAACCCGTTGTCGTCTAATTGCTTCTTAAACTCGGTCAGTTGCTTCTGGTTCTCTACCATGGAGAGTTTGCAATGCGGATCTCCGGGGTAATTGCCGGTTCCTAACTCAACTGTGGTGATGTTGAGTGCCTTCAGCTTTTCGAATACTTTTTCGAGCGGAAACTGCGACAGCAACGGGGTGAAACATCCAACTCTCATGAGCGAAAGCGTACCACAGGAACTGCGTTTGCTAGATCAGAAGCTACGGCAGGAACACGTACTTGATCAGGAGCCAGGCGGTCGCAACTAGGAAGCCCATAGCGGCCTTATACTCTTGGTTCCGTTGATAGAGACTCCACGAGAAATTTCGCGAAATTCCACGGTAACGGGACCGAGGAACAAATCGTGAAACTCTCCTGGCATAATCTCCGTAATCGGCAAAAATCTCTCGCAGATGTTGTTCTTCCAGCTCTACCGCAGGCAGATACACAAGCAAGAATGCTGCTGCGAAGAGTACTGCCAGCGAAACGTTCCGTGACGCGACCACAAGTCCGCCGGCGACAATCAGAGTTCCTACATATAGAGGATTGCGGAGATAGGCGTAAGGCCCCGATGTCGCAAGTTGCTGGTCCTTGGCAAGGTGGCCGCCCGCCCAGCCGCGCAATAGCAGGCCCAAAACGGCGATGGGCAGCCCCAACAGCAGGGAGCCAGCCGACGGCCGAGACAGCCATCCGAACCCAACTAGAAGAACAAACCCCAAAGGGACTCTGAGTCTTTGAACGAAGTCGGCGTAAGGCTTAGGGAACCAATAGGAAACCTTCGGTTCAGCGGAGGATCGCTTCACGACGACGGATTCGACTCCGCATCCATGTGCATCGCGGACGACCGCGCCGCTGAGTTCTCCAGCACCGATGTGAGCGCAGACACAACTTGCTGAACGGAAATGTCTCGCATACTCCAGTGCACCTGAGAATGACGTTTGTACGTAGTCTCCACGCCAGGAGCGCGCAGCACCTTAAAAGCGCTTCCGTAAGGTCCCGTAAGGGCTGGATCTGTGGGACCAAAAAGGGCGACGCCGGGTTTGTCGAGCGCTGCGGCAAGGTGAAGCGGGCCGCTATCCACACCGAGGATCGCCGTTGCACGACGCGTCGCATGGATCAAGCCAGGAATTGCGCTGGTATGTACATTGACTTCGCCCAATTTGGCGGTCTCATTGCGTTGTGATTCAGGAACATTCAGCACGAGTTCCAGGCCTTCTCGCCGCAAAAATCGCGCGACAGGTTCGTAGTATTCAAGCGGCCATTCCTTGCCCGTCCAACCAGCAAACGGGCATGCCAGAACGAAGGGTCCTGCCGGGAGCCGACCGTCTTCCCTGCCCGCCGGTATCCAGGCACGTTCACTTAGACGCGAGGCGCCGGCAGCCGCAATTAGTTGAAGATTGCGCTCCACACGGTGCGGCCCTACGACATCGATCGCCCGATCGTAAAACCAGGCGGCGTGTGACTCACGCGCCACCGCGCTGCTAAACCCATATAGCGTGTCTGCATGCGCGGCGCCCCCAGCCAGAGCAGACTGCAACAGGCCCTGGAAATCGAACGCCACTTTGAATCTCTTCTGACGCAGACGTCTCCAGGTGTTTCGAATCGCGGATAGTCCTTCACGCTCAAAGAAGATGAGGTCATCGACTGCGGGGTTGCCCTCGAGCAGCGGGGCCCACCTGGGAGAAACGAGCCAGGAGATCTTGTGATCGGGAAAACTGGTCTTGAGGCTGGAGACAGCGGGAAGCGTATGGATGATGTCTCCCATAGCGCCCAGGCGGATGACGAGCATGGATTCGCTGTTATTTCTGGAATCAGCCGCGCGTGGAGCCATTAAGAACCAAAATCACTTGACCCGAGTTGTAGACGTTGCTTATCGAGCACGAGTGCGGCGAATTGATCCGAGATTCTGCGTTCCGCTTCCGAATCGAAGACGAATCGGACACCCTCGCGGCTTGGTACGAAGCCATTTAACTCTTCTTCTGACATCACGACAACTGCATGGACCATTCGCAGTGCTGCCACGGAAACGCTTCGAGCTTCGGAGGGGAGCAATGCCTGGTTGTCGTCTAAAACGACCGCGAGCACTCGTTCGTCACGACCATCCTGGATGAGATCGCGCAAGCGTCCGGCAAGAGGCGCCGTAAGGGGATCGAAGTAGCCCGCAACGACAAGCCAATTCCCTTGGCACACCTGCATTCCCGCCTGGGCCCGAGAAACGATCTTTTTCCGTGTGTCCAAATTGCCCGTCGTCATTGTAAGTCACCGCCGGATGGCGGTTCCGAGTTCCAGTAGGGACAACGCTTCGGACGCCACGCGACCCGCCGGAACATGGGTCATACAGCGATGGTCTATCGGGCATTCCCGCAGCAGACACGGACTGCATTCGACCGGCTCTCGAACTACTTTACTGGCCATTCCCGTAGGGCCGGTGGCGAGATGGTCCGTGGCGCCGAAGATCGCAACCGTAGGAATACCCAATGCTGAAGCTATGTGCATCGGGCCCGAGTCGTTGGTCAGAAAGAGGTGACAAGCCGCCGCAAATTCAATGAACTCGGCCAACGTGGTCCGCCCCGCCAGATTGATGGCACGTTGTCCGCGAGCAACTAGCGCCTTTTCAACCAGGTCGCAGACCCCCCGCTCTCCCGCTGACCCGAACAGAGCGAAAGCCGAAGGCGACTCACGCGCAACTTCCGTGCCAGCCTCGGCAAATCGTTCCGGCATCCAGCGCTTCGCCCCACCATAGGCCGCGCCGGGCGCAATTCCGATCACAGCTTCCGCGATTGAGAGTTGCCGGAATAACTCCCGACCTTTGGCCGCGGCAGCGCGACTGCCGTCGAGCCGGATATCTCCTTCAAGCGGATACGAAGGTATCAATCCGGATCGCAGCAGCAATTCGAGATAGTAGAACCGTTCATGTCTCGGTATCTCGCCGGGTTTCGGCACCGGAACCGCACGGGTAAGCAGCGAGCCCCGTCCATCGCGGCGATATCCGACCCGCATCGGCACGCGTGCCAAACGGACCAAGAGGGCCGATTCGAACGAATTGGGCAACAAAATAGCGCAATCAAACGAACGCTCACGAAGACTTGAGGCGATCTGCCACTTTGCCCGAAGTCCGCGCTGTCCTCGCGGAGCCTCGTAGGGAATCACCTCGTCGCAGAAGGGTTCCCGCTTGTACAAATCCGCAACCCAGGGTCGCGCAAGAAGACTGATTCGAGCTTCCGGGTAGTGCACGCGGAGTGCTTGCAACGCGGGCAGCGACATAACGGCGTCACCGACCCAGTTCGTTGCGCGAACTAGGATCTTTTGAAACGACATAGATCCATGAACTCAGGATACTTTGCTCTTCGAGAGTCCTAGCATGCCGCGATCGGCTGCGGATCGTAAAATGGAAAGGAATGAGCAGGCTGTACACACGGGAAGCCCTCGTCGCCCGGCGAGAGCAGTGGAAGGCAGCCGGAGAACGCGTCGTCTTCACAAATGGCTGCTATGACATCCTGCACCCTGGCCACGTGCGGCTGCTTGAAAGCGCCCGCTCTCTCGGCGACCGGTTGATTCTCGCCCTGAACACGGACCGGAGCGTACAGCGGCTGAAGGGTCCGGCACGGCCTTTTTTTGACGAGAAATCGAGAGCCGAGCTGGCAGCGAGCCTTGAGGCTGTCGATGCGGTCGTTTTCTTTGCGGAAGAAACCCCGCGGGAACTGATTGCGGCCGTTTTGCCTGACGTTCTTGTCAAGGGCGCCGACTGGAACCACTTTGTTGCCGGTAGGGAGGAAGTGGAAACGGCGGGAGGGCAGGTCGTCACGATTCCCCTCGAGCCCGGGTACTCGACCTCGGCGATTGCGGAGCGGATCCAGCTTCGGTCCAATACGGCGCCTCAGAAGACAAACACCCACACTGTGCCAAGCGGGATCAATTACTCGTTGTGATCCATCCAGCAACTCAGGACCTGTTCAAGTCCGCCTCGAGACATCCCTCGTTTCAAGAGCTGTTGCACCACCTGACCCGGAATGAGCTTGGCCCGTTCTCAGTGAGCGGGCTGGTGGGGACGGCGAAAGCCCTCTATCTGGCGCTGCTGTATCAGGCAACCGAAAGACCGATATTCGTTGTTGTTGACGGCAACAAAGAAGCGGAAACGCTGCTTGAAGCCGTCGAAGTATTTTTCGATGTCTTCTTCGAAGACCGCGACATGCCACCGCCGCAGCTTTTGCCGGCCTTCGATGTCTTGCCCCATCAGCATCTTTCACCGCATAACGAGATCGCCGAGAAAAGGGCCGTCGCTTTGTGGCGCCTTTCGACGGGTAAGGTTCCCGTCACCGTTATCCCGATCGCTTCTGCCTTGCTCCGGACCGAATCCGCTGAGTTCTACCGTCAGCTGGCGCTGACCCTGCGCGTTGGCGAGGAACTCCCGCTCGAAGATCTCGTGCAACACCTCGAGAGCATCGGCTACGAGAAGCGCGAGCCGGTCGAAATGGTTGGCGAGTTCTCGGTGCGGGGAGGAATCTTCGACGTCTTCCCCGCCGAGGCAAGCAAGCCCGTACGCGTCGAGTTCTTCGGAGATGAAATCGAATCTATCCGGCAATTCGAGGTCGAGTCTCAGCGTTCCGTGCTCAAGGTCACGGCCGCCAACCTGCTTCCGCTTGCCGAGTATCCGCGCTCTCGAGCGCTTCTCAACCAGCTTGCGAGGGCCGCGGAAGAAGCGGAGCTGGACCTTTCGAATCCGGGCGAGGTCTTCCCCGGGTGGGAGTTCCTCGTTCCGCTCGTTCGTCCGCGTACAGAAAATGTTTTCTCACTAGTTCCAAACGCGCTGATTGTGCTGAACGAGCCGAGCGCGATCAAGTCTGCGGCGGACCGGCTGTGGCAGCGCCTTGAAAACCCTGAACGTCCGGCGCATATAGAGCCAGAGAAAAACTTCGCCCGTTGGGATGAACTCCTCCCATCCTTGAATAGTCACCCTCAGCTCAAAATTCAGGAACTGGAGCTCATCACGGGCCTGGACGGTGACGCAGATCGTTTCCACATTGCCACCCGTCCTTCCTTGAGCTTCAAGGGGAACATGGCCGTGGCGGTCGCGGAAGCACGGAACCTGATCCAGGCCGGGAACCGTGTAGCTCTATTTGCTATTTCGACCGGCGAAGTCGAACGCATCGCCGACGTGCTGCAGGAGTACTCGATCCCGTATCAGCTGGGTCTCGAAAGCAGTTCGGGCACCAAGCCATCGCTTGCCGAGCGCACCTACCACGCCGGGGCAATCTCGAGTGTCTACCTCGTCAAAGGCTCCATTCGGCGCGGTGCAGTCCTGGTGGATTCTGAGCTCGCCATTCTCGGATCCGAGGACATTTTCGAAACCTCCGATCTGATCGCGCGCCAGCCGACTAAGTCACAATTAGCGGCCTTTGCCGCTGATATCGCCGATCTGAAACCGGGGGATTTTGTGGTCCACGCCACGCACGGCGTTGGCCTGTTTTCGGGCATCCGCGAGATCGCGCAAGGTGATCAAAAGGGCGACTTCATGGTGCTCGAGTACGCGGGCGAGTCGAAGCTGTACGTCCCCCTCACTCGACTGGACCTTGTTCAGAAGTACCGGGGCGCGGGGGAAGCCAAGCCTCATCTCGACCGGCTCGGCGGAGTCACCTGGGAGAAGACCAAGTCGCGGGTCAAAGCCAAAATGCGCGATATGGCGGATGAGCTTTTGAAGCTCTACGCCCAGCGTCGCATGGCAAAGGGATTCGCCTTCTCCGATGACAGCAACTGGCAGCGCGAGTTTGAGGACGCTTTCGAATACTCGGCGACGAAAGATCAGCTGAATGCGGTAGAGCAGATCAAAGCGGATATGGAGAGCGTGCAGCCAATGGACCGCTTGCTCTGTGGTGACGTAGGTTTCGGCAAGACCGAAGTGGCCATGCGGGCGGCATTCAAGGCGCTCGGCGACGGCAAGCAGGTGGCGGTGCTGGCCCCAACGACCGTACTCTCGTTTCAACATTACGAGACATTCAAGCGCAGATTCGCTTCGTTCCCGATACGGATCGAACTCGTGAGCCGGTTCAGGAGCGCCAAAGAGGTAAAAGCGACTTTGGACGATCTGGCGGCCGGCAAGGTGGACGTTCTAATCGGCACGCATCGCCTGCTATCCAAGGATGTCGTGTTCCCCGACCTTGGGTTGTTGATCGTGGACGAAGAGCAACGCTTTGGCGTTCGCCATAAAGAGCGGCTGAAGCAACTGCGGCACAATGTTGACGTCCTGACGATGAGCGCGACGCCTATTCCGCGAACCTTACATATGTCTCTCCTGGGGCTGCGCGACATGTCTGTTATCGAGACGCCCCCAAAGGACCGTCTTGCCATCAACACGGTGGTCGCGCACTTCAACCCTGATCTGATCAAGACGGCCATCGAACAGGAACTGGCCCGCCAGGGGCAGGTTTACTTCGTTCACAACCGGGTGGACACCATCTTCATGCGAGCTGCCTCCCTTCAGGAACTGCTGCCGCAATGCAGGATCGGTGTCGGCCACGGCCAAATGGGCGAAGCCGAACTCGAGAAGGTGCTTCTCGGCTTCATGAAGCACGAATACGATGTATTTGTCTGCACAACGATAGTCGAAAACGGCCTCGACATCCCGCTCGCGAACACCATCGTCATCGAGAATGCCGAGCGGTATGGGTTGAGCGAACTTTACCAGCTCAGGGGCCGGGTCGGCCGATCGAATCGCCGCGCGTACGCGTATCTGATGGTGCCGGCGGACACCCAACTGAGCGAAGTGGCGAGAAAGCGGCTGGCCGCCCTCAAAGAATTCAGCGATCTCGGTGCCGGGTTCAAGATCGCTGCCCTCGACCTGGAACTTCGCGGCGCGGGAAATCTGCTCGGGGGAGAGCAGCACGGACACATAGAAGCGGTCGGTTACGACACCTATGTACGTCTGCTCGAAGAAACGGTGAGGGAACTCAGGGGAGAAGAGGTTCCGCTCGAGATCCACGCGACCATCAACATGGGTCTCGACATCCGAATCCCCACGGCATACATCAGCGATGACGCACAAAGGCTTCGATCCTACAAACGGATTGCGGACGTTAAAGATGAGGCGGCCGGAGCGCGGATTGTCGAAGAACTCAGTGATCGTTACGGGAAAGCTCCTGAGGAAGTCCGAAATCTGGTTAGTTTCTCGCTTTTGAAGAGCTTTGCGGCACAAGCTGGCGTGGAGTCAATTGATCGCAGGCAGGGCTTTGTGAACGTCAAGTTCCACCAGCAGTCGAAGGTGGACCCTTTCCGGTTGATGAACCTGGTGCGAAGCATAGAAGGTGCACAATTCACGCCGGCCGGAGTGCTCAAGCTGCCGTTAACCGGCAAAGAAGACCCCGGTACGCTCCTGTCCAACCTCAGGAGAACGCTTCAGAAGCTCACGGCCGACGAGGGAACGAAAGAGACGGAAGAGAAACGTCCGGCCCTCCTCACCCGACGCTGAAGCACCGGGCCGGGGCCAATTCAATACCGGCTTGGACGGCGAGTTGTCATAATGGAGGCAAGCCCTAGCCTATGAAGTTGACGTTGCAGTACGCTGCCCTATTCGCTCTTGCGCCCCTCGGGTTTGCGGCTGATACCCCTCCCGCGCCCAGCGTTGTCGACCAGATTGTGGCAAAGGTCAACGGCGATATAGTCAGCCAGGACGAACTAGGCCGTTTTAATCGTGACCTGGCCAAGCAACTGCAAGCGCAGGGAGCAAATCCAGCTCAGATTGAGCAGGAAATGAAGAGGCAACAGAAGGACGTCCTCCGCAACAGGATCGACGAACTGCTTTTGACCCAGCGCGGCAAAGAGCTGAACATCAACGTTGATCCGGAGATCAGCAAGTACCTGGCTGACCTGCAGAGAAGGGCCAAGATCAGCGACCCGGAGAAGTTTCACGACTTCATCCGTGAGCAGTCCGGGATGAGCTACGAGGATTTCCTCTCCGAAACCAAGAATCAATACCTGACGCGGGAAGTGATCGGGCAGGAAGTGGGCCGAAGGATCAGTTTCACGGATAAGGAGATCGCCGATTACTACCAAGCGCACAAGCAGGATTTCATGCGTGAGGAAAAGGTCTTTCTTAGTGAGATCTTAATCTCAACGCAAGGCAAAGATCCGGCTGCAATGGTTGCGGCTGAGAATAAAGCAAAGCAGATGGCGGCGGAGGCTGCTCGCGGGCAGCGGTTCGCTGAGCTAGCTCGCGACAACTCGGACGGTGTCACCGCGAAAGACGGCGGCGTACTTGGCGGTTATAAAAAAGGCGATCTGAACAAACAGTTTGAAGATGCCGTGTGGAACCTGCCCAAAGGGGGTGTCACCCCGCCCATCAAAATCGCGACCGGGTTCGAGATCTTCAAAGTGGACGACCACACCAAGGCTGGCCTCGAGCCGCTTGCCGACGCCAAACCGGAAATCGAGAACGCGTTGTACGGCCCGAAGATGGAGCCCAAAGTTCGTGAGTACCTGACGACTCTGCGCAAACAGGCATTTCTGCAGGTGAAGCCGGGATTTGTGGACACCGGCGCTGCTCCCGGTCAAAATACAGCCTGGCAAGATCCTGCTCAGCTGAAACCAGAGACCATCACCAAAGCGGAAGTTGAGGAGAAAACTCGCCGCAAGCGTCTCTTGTGGGCAATCCCCATCCCTGGAACGGCCACAACGGTTACCGGAAAGAGCAGCTCCCGATAAATCAATGAAGTCGCCATACGTTGGCGGGCTGGTACCGAACGAAGTCGTTACGGTCCAATTCATCGTCATCAACAAAGAAATCCGGCAAAAGAAAACCGGTGAACCCTACCTATCGCTGCAACTCGCAGATCGCACAGGCGAGATCGAAGCGAAGATGTGGGACAACGTGGAAGAGGTAATGCACAGCTTTGACCGGGACGATTTCGTCAAGGCCAAAGGATTGATGCAGGTTTATCAGAAGCGGGCTCAGTTCACAATCCATCGGCTGAGACGTTTGGACGACAGCGAAGTCGATTTCGGCGACTACTTCCCCTGTTCAGAGCGGAACCTGGACGAGATGTTCAAGGAGTTGCAGGACCTCATTGCAGGAATGGGCAATCCGCATCTGCGTACGCTGCTCGAAGCTGTTCTCGGCGACAAAAGTATCGCAGAAAGATTTAAGATTGCGCCGGCTGCGAAAAGCATTCATCACGCTTGCCGTGGCGGGCTCCTCGAGCATGTGCTGTCGCTGTGTACGCTGGCAAGGTTGACCGCTGGCCACTACAAGAACGTTGATCTCGATCTTGTGCTCACAGGCGCGGTGCTGCACGATATCGGCAAGATAGAAGAACTTTCGTACCATCGCAGCTTCGGCTACAGCTCCGAAGGTCAACTGCTGGGCCATATCGTCATCGGCCTCAAGATCCTCGCGGACAAAATCAGGGAGGTGCCGGATTTTCCTCCGCGACTGAGAACTCTCCTCGAACACCTTGTCATCAGCCACCATGGCGAACTGGAGTTTGGCTCTCCGAAGGTTCCAAGTTTCCCCGAGGCCTTGCTCCTGCACCATCTCGACAACATGGATTCGAAGATGGAGGCCATGCGCAGCATTCTAGCAAAGGCATCCCCCATCGAGGCAGACTTCACCGGTTGGGTTCCCTCGCTCGAGCGCACGCTGTTGCGTAAAGAGCAATTCCTTCAAGGACCCTCGGTCGCAGCGCCCGCCACCCCACAACCGTCGCAGCAGCAGCCGCCTCCAGTCGCAGTTCACGAAGCACCGGTTTCCGAGCCTCCGATTCCGGCTATGCCGCACATAGCGATAGAGAGTACACATCAACCGCCTGGCTTGCCGGATGCCGCCCCGGCGGATCGAACACCGCCTCCGCCTCGGGAGAAAGCGGACCGCCGTCCCGCAGCGCCGACTTTATTCGGCGAAAAATTGCAGGCAGTGCTCGGCCCTCGCAAGTAGCTCATAAGTGGTAACATAATGAATTGTCAGGCTCCGGGCTTCGTGCAACGGGCGGCTGCAAACCCCGCCAGGTTCGGAAGGAAGCAACGGTAGTGGTTTAGCTTGTGTGCCGCGGATCACCCGGGGTCTGGCAAATACCTCCGCGATGGGTTCGCCCCAGGCTTAGCAACCGGTAGGTCCCCGCTTCCGTTCTCACGCGATCTCTTTCATGTACCAGGTCATCGCCCGAAAGTATCGTCCCCAAAACTTTTCCGAGCTCATTGGACAAGAGCATGTCCAAAAGACTCTCGCGAACGCAATCGAGAGCAATCGGCTGGCTCACGGCTACATTTTTTCCGGTCAACGCGGAACGGGTAAGACCACGGTGGCCAGGATCCTGGCGCGTTGCCTGAATTGCATTCAGGGTCCGACGGCGACACCCTGTAGCGTCTGTTCCAGCTGCATAGAGATCAGCTCCGGGTCTTCCGTCGATGTCATCGAAATCGACGCAGCCTCAAACCGCGGCATCAATGAGATGCGCGAGATCCGGGAGAACGTACGTTATCGGCCTGCCCGCGACAAATACAAGGTCTTCATCATTGATGAGGCTCACCAGATTACGAAAGAAGCGTTCAACGCGCTTCTGAAAACGCTCGAAGAGCCGCCGGAATGGGTGGTCTTCATTCTGTGCACGACCGAAGCAAGCGAGATCCCCAACACGATCGCTTCCCGATGCCAGCATTTCTCGTTCCGGTCCGTTGATTTCGGCGAGCTGATGGTGCGAATGAAACAGATCGCGCAGCAGGAAGGAATCGAGGCGAGCGACGAAGCTCTATCGGTGATCGCGCAGGCAGGTGAAGGCAGCGTTCGGGATTCGTTGTCGGCGCTTGACCAGGCAATAGCCTGCTGCGGTTCGACGCTCAAAGTGGCCGACGTGCGTGCGTTGCTGGGCATGTTCGGCGCAGAGTCGCTGCGTAGCGTGGCTGATGCCGTTCAGAACGCCGACGGCGCGAAGATGCTCGATATCGTTTCCGATCTCGAACGCCACGGGCAGAGCTTGCAGCATTTTTGCCGTGAACTATCTCGGTACTGGCGCAATCTGCTGGTATCGAAGATCGCCGGTCGGCCGACATCGCTGATCGCCGCTTCTGACGTTGAGCAAGCTGAGTTTCTCGAGACGGCCAAGGGGTTCAGCGAGGAAGACCTGACCCGGTTCCTGAGTCTGACTCTCGCCGTTTACAAGGAGCTGCAAACCTCGTTACAACCGCGGCTGCATCTTGAACTCGGGCTGGTTAAACTCGTCCATGCCGGTAGATTGAAATCGATCGAAGAAGCGATCGCGAACCTGGGCACGCCCGACAGTACCCCGACCCGACCAAAGGTCGCTCCGTCCGAACCGATCCGCGAGCGCCTCCAAGTAAGCGCGCCTCCTCCTTCAGCGCTGGTCGCGCCGCCACTGCCGAAATTAGCCAATGTCACGGGGGCACCCAAGCCGGTGGCCGAAACGCCCCGCCCTGTCGCGGCGGCAGTTCAGCCTGAGTCTACCCCTGCCCCCGTGGAAATATCGGAGGCTTTGGATAGCAGTCTGAAGCAGAAGTTCTATGACGGGCTGTGCGGCGCGGGGCTGCAGTTCAGCGCAGACGCAGTGATGGAATGCGAAGTCGAGCTGAAGGGGGGCGAGCTGGTTTTACGCGGACCCAAAGGCTCATTGTTCTCGCTCAAGGATCCCAAGGTGCAGACGGTTGCTACCCAGGTTGTGGGTAAAGCGGTCAAAGTCCGGCTGGAGGCGGGTGCAGCCGCAGCTTCCACGGGTGTTGTTACCAAATCGACGAACGGCAAGGATACCGACTCCGCACTTCGCGAACGTGCATTAGAGCACCCTGGTGTGAAACGCTTCCAGGAATTGTTTCCGGATGCCCAAGTGCGCACCGTGCGAAATTTAAATGAATAGGTAGTAAGAAAACGAGAGCTCAACGATGAAGATGCCCGCCAACAACATGCAAGCCATGATGAAGCAAGCGCAGCAGATGCAGCAGAAGATTGCGGAGGAGATTGCAGCGATCCGTGTCGAGGCCTCCTCAGGCGGAGGCATGGTCAACGTAAAGATGGATGGCCAAAAGAACGTGCTCGCTGTCAAAATCGACCCCGAAGTCGCGGGTGATGTTGAAATGCTGCAAGACATGGTCATGGCCGCTTTCAACGAGGCCGTGAAAAAGGTCGAGGAAGAGTCACAGTCTAAGATGGGCGGCATGCTTGGCGGACTCGGGCTTCCTCCCGGCTTGTTCTAGACCCGTTCATGGCTGAGTTTGCAGCGCCGTTAGCCCGTCTGATCCAAGAATGCAAGCGCCTTCCCGGCATTGGTCAAAAATCAGCGCAGCGTATTGTCTTTCATTTGCTCCGGGGATCGCGGGAAGATGCGGAGAGCCTCGCGCAAGCCATCCTGGACATCAAAGATAAGCTCGGCATTTGCCAACAGTGCAACAACATCAGCGACGGTGAGATCTGCCTGTACTGCCGCGATCCACACCGTGAGCACTCGCAGCTTTGCGTCGTCGAGGAGCCGCATAACATTCTCCCGATCGAGACCACTCACGCATTCCGCGGGCTCTATTATGTGCTGCACGGGGCTTTGTCGCCGCTCCGTGGCATCGGACCGGAGCAACTGCGAATCAAAGGTCTGATCGATCGGGTTCACCAAGAGGAAATCTCGGAGATCATTCTTGCGACGAACCCAACCGTGGAGGGCGAAGCCACGGCTGTTTATCTTTCACGGCTCCTTAAGCCTCTCGGGCCTCGCATAACCAGGATTGCCATGGGAATACCGGTTGGTAGCGATCTTGAATTTGCCGACGAAGTCACCATGTCCCGTTCTCTCGAGAACCGGCGTGAGATGTAAATCCTAAATGAATCCAGATCTCGAACTTTTCCTCCAGGACGTGTTCGGCAACATTCAGCGCGGCGACTCTCCCGTTCCGCGCGTGGCAGTCGAGCCGGACTACGAATCAGGCTCAACCGATGCAGACCCTGAAAAGCTCAGGGCCGAACTGTCGCAGTTACTTGCCGAGCAAAAAGCAGATGAGAATAGGTTGCGCTCTCACGAGGGCGTGGAAGTGAACATCCCGAGCAAGTACACGGAACTCGCGAAAACTGTACGTCGAGTCTTCTTGCATGGCGACAAAGAGGACGGGCCTTGGGTTGAAGTGATACCGCCGGGGAGCTGGATTTAGACCAGTTCCCCCGAGGTAACGCCTGGTGTTGAGCTAGAAGCGGAATGAGAGGCCGACGAAGGGCTCTGCCATGTGAGTTCGGCAACCCGTGTAGAGCGTCGTCAACCCGAGATCAGGCGCTTCGAAGAAATGTCCGCGATAACCGGCTCGCAGATTCAGCTTTGGACCGAGCGCCAGATCGGCTCCTCCGCCGTAGATGAAATCGCCCGTAGCAAGCGTGCTGGTGCCCCGAATCGAGTTACCCGCTAGCTGTGTCGGGGCAAAGATCAACGCACCAATACCGGCGTTCACAAACGGCTTCAAACGATGTCCCGAGGCAAAGCGGAAAACGTAGGACATGCTGCCTTCGTGAGTATCGGCCGGAACAACAATGTTGCCGGTAAAAGGCGCGGACGCGCCGATTGCACTGAACTGTTGATCATATCGGCGATATCCGTAATCCATTTCGAGCCCATGGTGGGCATTAAAGAAATAGCGATAGCTAAATAGAACACCCGGTGTTGAGGTTGCGGACTGATTAATGCCGTTCCCACTCGAACTACGCTGGAACGAGCCAAGAGCAAACACACTCAACGACTACCGGCTAAAGCCGGTAGGTTCAGATACGACTGAAAGTCGAGGGACACGGCTGAAGCCGTCTGAAGCGTTCCCGGCTTAGAGCCGGCTTAAGGCTCGATGGGCGCGGTTATCTTGAATCCGTGATCATCTTCATCCCACGTTTGGTTCTCAATGTATGCTTTGATGGTCTCTTCATCTACCGCGCCCACCGTCGCGCAAAAATATCCACGCGCCCACAGATGCTGGCCCCAGTAGCGTTTCC
>JBJMGK010000218.1:0-11858 GCA_045807925.1 Bryobacteraceae bacterium
ACTAACGCTTGGTTACGCCCATCCAGAAAACACTGGCTGAACCGCGCCAGCAGTTTCATTCTCCGGTCGGTTTCCCGTAGCAGCAGCGCGCCGCTATCGGAAGTCATCGTTCCACCGCTAAACTCCGCCACCACTTCACGCCTGCCGTGGTGAGCGAAGGGCAATCGGGATTGGGTACACTCTGTCATAGCGAAAGCCGTCTCCTCCTGGGCTGAAACATCTTGTGGCAAATATGTTTATGCCAGAGAAGACGGCCTTTCGCTAGACCCTCTATGAGAATTCCGGGTTAGTTAGCGCATCGAAGCGCTCCGCTGTAATTACCAAGCTCTTCGTTAATCCGTTCAAAAGAACCGCTGAAATCCGCAAGTGGAGTTGAGGGGGAAATCGTCGCGAATCCCCCAAGCACGATTAACTCTGGTCCAGGAGGACGTAAGCGAGTATGAATCTATCCAAAGCAGTGTTTTCTCTTTGCCTGTCCATGGTCGGTGTGATGACAGCATCGGCCGCAACGGTGACGTATTCTTTTTCGGCACAGGTTCCAACGAATGACGGGCCCATGCCCGGTAGCTTCGTGCTTACTGAACCGAACTTCATAACAGGAACGCCACTGACCCAATTCATGGGAACTGATTTCAATTCTTGCTCGGCACCCGGGACGGGAGTTTGCACTGGCCAGTTTTCGGTGGGACCCTCTCCCATCAGTGGCTTATCCGACAAGATCGGGTTCGGAAACGATGTTTGCTGCTTTATCTACTTCTTCCCCGATAAGAGTTTCACGGTTCCGGGCACCTATACCGCCGATCCGTTTCATTCCGCAGGGACCGCAACGCTGACGGTGAGTGCAAGCGAGGCGCCGGAACCGAGCACATTCGGCTTGGCTGCGATCTCAGTATCCCTTGCTGCACTGAGTCTTCGAAAGCGCTGGTTAATGGAACGCTACGGCTGAGTACGGTGCCACGCTGCCTTATCGGCGAGCATTTCGACTGCGCCTTTTGGTACTAGGGAGGAACGCCTGGGTAGAGATGGGTCACAATCTCGTTAGAGAAGCGTCCTTTCTCTGACGACTGTGCCTATCGAAACGAAGCCCCGACCCAACTCCGCTCGCAAACGCCAACTCTTTTGGCCGTCGAGCTTCGTACTCCGCGTGGCTTTCGCGACGGCTACTGTGCTTTTCGTGACTTTCATCGCGGTGTTTGCCTTCTACTATCACCGTTACGAAAAGATTGTCGATGACCGGATTAGCCGGCCCATCTTTAACGATGCGGCCCAGATCTATGCAGCGCCCGAGTTGGTGCGAGTGGGTGATCGCTGGACATTGGACGCCATCGCAAGCGAACTGCGCCTCGCGGGGTACAGCGGGCCCGAAACGAAGACCCCGTCCGGTAGGGGGTCTTTCACGCGCTCGCGGTCTAGCATCGATGTCAAACCCGGTCCGGAAAGTTATGGCGGAGCGCCCGCCGCCGATATAAGAATCGACAACGGACAGGTGCGTACGATCAAGAGCAGCCGCGGCGAAAAGCTGTCGGCTTACCCCTTGGAACCGAAGCTGATTACGGGACTGTTCGATGCCAGAGATCGTTCAAAACGCCGACTCTTGAAGTACGAAGAGATTCCGAGCGTCGTGCGCGATGCCATTCTTGCGGTCGAAGATCGCCGGTTCTTCGAGCACGGCGGCATCAACTATGTCCGACTGGTCGAGGGAGTTCTCGCCCCGATCCTTCACCACCGGCGCATGCAGGGTGGGTCCACACTCACCATGCAAATGGCGCGCAGCTTCTTTCTCTCGAGTGAAAGGAGCGTTCACCGCAAGCTGGCCGAGATCCTGATCGCAATCCAACTCGAGCATCGCTTCACGAAGCCCGAGATCTTCGCAATGTATGTCAATCAGGTGGACATGGGGCAGCGTGGCTCCTTCGACATCCGCGGCTTCGGCGAAGCGGCCCAGAGTTACTTCGGCAAGGACATCAGCCAGTTGAATCTACCGGAAGCGGCCCTGCTGGCCGGTTTAGTGAATGGGCCCAGCTATTACTCACCGGATCGCCACCCGGATCGGATTGTCACGCGACGAAATCTCGTGGTGCGGGCGATGTTTGACAACCACTTCATCAGCCGGAATCAACTGGCGTCCGCGCAAGTGGCCTCGCTGAAGCTGGCTCCTCCGAGTGCGGAAGCGAATGGGGCTCCTTACTTCATGGATCTGGTTCGCGACCAGTTGCTGTCGCAGTACACCGAATCAGAGCTGAATAACAGCGGGATGCGTGTCTATACATCACTCGATCCACAACTACAGAAGGCGGCGGTTGAGGCCGTCGAGGCTGGGTTGAAGCAAGTGGATGACGTGATTCGAAAACAGCGCACTCGCAGAACCGTCACGCGGGGGAAGACGACCAAAGTCGCGACAACCGTTGCAGAGGGTCCGATGCCGCAGGTGGCCCTGATTGCGATGGATCCACATACAGGCAGGGTCCTGGCCCTTTCGGGTGGGCGCAATTACGGCGCGAGTCAACTCAACCATGCCGTGGCCAAACGACCGACCGGGTCCATCTTCAAACCCTTTGTTTATGCTGCCGCGCTCAGTACAGGACTGGACGGAGATCCCGCCACTGCTTTCACAGAAGCAACCACCATCGATGCAACCGAGGGCACGTTTGAGTATGGAGGAGGAAAGTCTTACAGTCCCCGCAATTTCGATGCGAGCGAGAGCACAGGCACTGTCACTGCCCGTCAGGCGCTAGCTCACTCGATCAATACGGCCACAGTCCGCGTGGCGGAGATGATCGGTTATGACAAGGTGGCGGAACTGGCCAAAGCTGCAGGTATCGAGAGCGTGCAACCCACTCCGGCAATGGCCATTGGGGCTTATGACTCAACGCCGCTGTCGATGGCATCGGCATACACAACGTTCGCGAACGGAGGGGTCTACCTTCGTCCCCAGATCATCCAATCCGTCAAATTGCCTGACGCCGCGCCCAACACGGCAGCTTCCCGCCCGAGAACACTTGTTGATCCGCGCGTCGCCTTCATCCTTACAGACATGCTCCAGGCCGTTATCAACGAAGGTACGGCCACGGAGGCGGTGCGAACAACATTCAACCGTCCTGCAGCCGGGAAGACCGGCACCTCGCATGACGCGTGGTTCGCGGGGTATACAACCAATCTTCTCTGTGTTGTATGGGTTGGCAACGATGATTACAGCGATATCAAAGTGACCGGCGCGAAGGCCGCGGCTCCGATCTGGACAGAGTTTATGGTGCGCGCGCAACAGCTGCAGGCATACCGCGACATGGGAACCTTCCAACCGCCCGACGGCGTGACGCTGGTTCGCCTGGACAAAGTGAGGAACCTTCCGGCAACGTCAGCCTGCCCGGATGATTATCAGGCTTATTTCATCACCCGCACCGTGCCGGTCGGCACCTGCGAGCACCCGAACGGGCAATCGCGAAACTTCTTCCAGAAGATGTTCGGCCTAGGCAAGGATCACCCGGTTGCACCCGAGGCTCCTCCCGCCCAGTTTTCTCCCGACGGCACGCCGCTGGCCGGGCAACCCGACTCGTCCGACTCAGAGCAGAAACCGAAGAAGGGGTTCTGGCACCGTATCTTCAGAGGCAAGAAATAGGAAGAAGCTCAAACAGACGGACGTCTGCCGCTAGGTTCCGCTCTTCTTGTTTCCGCTGCTCTTACGGCCTTGCTCCTTTTTGCTGGAATCTTTCGATCTCCCGCCTTGATCGCCGCCGCTACCCTGGATTTTGTTGTCTGCCTTTTTAGCCATTTCGATGTACCTCGAGAAACTGGACAAATTCAGAAAAGCGGATGTGACATAGAGATTGATGTACCGACGAGCCAAAAGATGTGTGCTCGACCTGCAGTTCTTACCCGCTTCCGAGGTTTTTACGCCCGGTCGGTTGAAGCCATAAAAAGGCCCGCTCGGCAGGTCGAGATAGAACTGTGACCGATTCGCTGCGAGTTGCGCCTGCAGATCATCAAACACCGACTTGGGAAGGCCAAGCGGATTGGCAGCGGTTTTCATCATCAGCGGAGGCACGGCGCTGATCAGAGCCGCTTTGCTGACGCGGTCCTGCCCATGTCGACCCAGATAGTGCGCCACTTCTCCGCCGCCTGTGGAATGGCCGACATGAATCGCATCCTTCAGGTCGAGATGCGCCGTCAGCGCGGCCAAGTCATCGGCGTAATGATCCATGTCGTGGCCGTTACTGGCTTGGCTGGATCGCCCATGACCGCGGCGGTCATGCGCGATCACGCGATAACCATGATTCAGAAAGAACAACATTTGCGCGTCCCAGTCATCGGCGGATAGCGGCCATCCATGACTAAAGACAATCGGCTGGCCCGAGCCCCAGTCCTTGTAAAAGATCTCCGTCCCGTCCTTTGTGGTGATCGTGGGCAATTGGGCTCCTTCGAAATGAATAGTGTTTCCGATTAGACCACAACGTGAGTGCTTCATCCCGGGAATCTTACGTGCGAGGCGACTTGCGACACAGGCCGCGCTGTTCGGCGCTGGCCATTAGTGAATCCCGCTATCCTACTCGCATGCAGACTCCGCAGGCCGGGATATTCGCGCTCGGAACGGCATCCCATGCCTATCTGGAATTCGATCTTTTGGACCAAAGCTACGGAGAAGAACTCGTGGCCACGATTTCCGGGTTACGTGAACCGAGAACGACTATTGGCGGGGTCAACTTAGTCATAGGATTCAGGCCTGAGCTGTGGAAGGAGGTCGCTCCCGGTCGCATGCCCGAAGGCGTGGGAGGATTCAACCGGGACATCGTCGGGAAAGACGGATTCGTCATGCCCGCCACGCAGCATGATGCTGTGTTGTGGCTTTCGGGAAGCGCGTACGACGTAGTCTTCGACGAGGCTCATGCGGCCATTAACGCCGTCAAGAAAGCCGCGTCGGTTGCCGAAGAGACCTCGAGCTGGGCGTACCGGCACGACCGCGACCTGACCGGCTTCATTGACGGTTCGGAGAACCCGAGTCTCATCGATGCTCCCGACGCAACGCTTATACCCCACGGGAATGCCGGAGAAGCTGGAAGCATTCTTTTGCTCCAGAAATGGAAGCACGAAACAGCGGCGTGGGAGTCGCTTCCGGTCGATCAGCAGGAACGGGTGATGGGGAGGAGAAAACTGGACAGCGTTGAACTCGATGATAAGCCCTCGGACTCGCACGTGGCGAGTACCGATCAGGACCACTACGGCAAGATCTTCCGCCGGAACATGCCATATGGAACCGTCACCGATCACGGAACGATGTTCGTCGGATTCAGTGCCGAACAGGGCCGGCTTTCCGCCATGTTAGAGAGCATGGCGGGTCTGCGCACCGGAGTACGGGACGCGCTTACGCGCTACACGCGGCCCATCCACGGTGCGTATTACTTTGTTCCTTCAACCGAGAGCCTCCGCAGAGATCCAGTACGGTAGCGCTCTGCGCCAGATGCGTCGATGCCTATCGCGCCTTCAGCTTTACCAACGTGCCGCCCTGAGCCATGCTTCGTTGTGCCGCGTCCATAAACGCGAATATCTCGAGTGTCTCGTCATTCGGGACAGGCGGCGTCCTGGTCTCCAGGAAGTTCCACAATCTCGCGCATCAGAGCGGCATAGCTGAACGCAATGTCCGGCATGGAATTGAGCTTCTGATTCTTTAGATAGACAATCCCGCCATATCGCCCATAAGGGCGCTGTAAGTGCACGGTACCGACACGGCCGTCGCTCCACTTGCCTGTGATGACATCCGACTCAGCTGAAGATACCCTCGACACCTCGACACAGCCTATCCCGAGAATGGTGTAAAGCATCTCCACGCCGTGAATGCCGTACCAAGAAAGGTCCAGTTGATGGTGTGACTCGAGCGGACCTGGCGCCACACGATAGCGCTGATTACGTCCGGGCTTCTAAGTTCCGCAATAGGGCGGTAGCGCAGTGACGACGCACTGAACCAGGGAATCCCTTTGTCACGAGCCAAGCGCGCAATCTCGCGGGCATCGGCCAAGGTCGAAGCCGAAGGCTTATCAATAAAGATGGGCTTGCCGCAAGGAACGGCCTGTCGGAACTGCTCGAGATGCGACCGCCCATCTACGCTTTCGAGGAGCAAGCCATCCACCTCCGGGCAAAGCTGACCGATGGAGTCGACTATTGTCACGCCCCACTTATCCTTCAATTCAGCGGCATATTGATCCACTCGCCTGGCACTTTCCTCGATGTCGGCGCTCCCGCCCTTCCACGCCGCCGTGACATGCGCTCCCGGGACGTGGGTCGTTGGGATTGTTGAGCACTCGCGTGAACGCCGCTGCATGCGACGTATCGGTGCCGATGATGCCGAGCCGCAAAGGCTGAGCAACCGAGGCTACTGCAAGGAGGAACAGCCAGACCGTTGGCCGAACGTGCATCCTCAGAGAACTCGTCCCTCGCGCCACGAAGATGCTAGGCGGTCTCCAGATAAGGTCCAGCGCCATTCGCCGGCTTGCAATCATAGAAGGCCGCAGCAATCCCGTACTTGGCGTGGTAGACCTTAGCCAGTTCTCTCGTGAAAGCTTCTTCCCCTCCCGCTTTCACGAGATTCACGGTACAACCTCCGAAACCGCCGCCGGTCATGCGTGCTCCAAACACGCCAGGGATCTTCAAAGCAGAATCGACGAGGAAGTCGATCTCCTCGCAGCTGATTTCATAGTCGTACTGCATGCTGCGGTGAGACGCCACGAACAATCGACCCATGGCCTCCAGATCACCCGCGCGCGCCGCTTCCGCGAACTCAACGACGCGTTCATTCTCCGTGATCACATGGCGCGCGCGTTGGCGGGGAACGGGTGGCACTGTCTCCTGTACTCGCGTAAAGAAATCGAGCGTCGCATCACGCAAGCTTTGAATCGAGGGATCGGTCAATTGCAAAGCTTCGACGGCGGCCCGGCACTCATTCACCCGGTCTCGATACGCCGACGAACCGAGCGCGTGCTTGACCATAGAATTCACAGCAAGAACGCTTACTCCCTTTGGAAGGGAAACGTACTCGTGCTGTAAGCTCCGGCAGTCAATTTGAATGGCTGAATCCTCGCGCCCGAAAACCGAAGCGTATTGATCCATGATGCCGGTAGGTACGCCGACAAACTGAGACTCGGCACGTTGTCCGAGGAGCGCCATTTCAAGCGGCTTTAGCGCGCGCCCACCCAGGAATGCACAAGCACAAGACATCTCGAGAGAGGCGGAAGAACTTAAGCCGGAACCGACCGGGACCTCGCTCCGAATGAACAGGTCCGCGCCCTCGAGGGGGATATCGAGCTTCGTTAATTCCCTTGCGACGCCCACCACATAGTCATGCCACTGCCCTTGCGGCCGGGCCGCCGCAATCTTGTCGAGACCTATGGAGAATTGCGACTCGTAATCTTGTGAAACGATGCGCAACTCGTGTCGTTCGTTCGGCGCAATGGCGGCATAGCAACTCATCTCGAGAGCGACCGGTAGAACGTAGCCCAGATTGTAGTCGGTGTGTTCACCGATCAGATTGACACGACCCGGTGCTCTGTAAATCGCCGGGCGGGCGTTTGTCCGGAACGCCGCCTGGAAGCCGCTTACGATTTGCGCCGGAATGACAGCCACAACATGCATCCTCCGAAAAGTAGAAGAATCAGACCGCACCACAGATTTACGTTTGTGTCTTCGCTCAACGGCGCGCGGACTGAGGGATTGATGAGGCCGTAGGCCAGAAGAATCAGCCCGAGGATACCAAAGAGAAAGCCGGTCGGTCGCCGAAGATCGTCCATAGATTTACCAGAACAAAATGTTGAAGACTACGAGGACTGCCAACACGACAACGGCGAGAGGCCCCGGCCGCTTGTACCAAGGGGCGTCTCCTTCGTCGGGCTTCTCTGTCACGCCGTAAACGAGGTTCCGGAGTTCCGCGTTTGTTTTCCCCCTCGTCACAAGGCTGATGCTAAACGTGACAATCAGACAAACGATGAAGGCGACAATTGCGATCCAGAAGTTCTGGGCCATGGCAGAAGGAAACTCGTGAGTGTTCGCGATCCAGCCACCTTTTGCCTCGGCGACGGTGAGCCCGTGAGTGCACGCTGCGGCGGTCGTCCCGCAAAGCAGGCCCCAAAAAGCACCGTCTCCGGTAGCACGCTTCCAGAACATTCCCAGCAGAAAGGTTGCAAACAGTGGAGCGTTCACAAACCCGAAGATCAGCTGGAGAAAGTCCATGATGTTGTTGAAGTGAGTAGCGAGATACGCGGTTGCGACGGAGAGAGCGACACCCACGACCGTTGTTATTCTTCCGACATGCAGGTAGTGCCGGTCGGGCGCGTTCTTCCGGAAGTAACTCTGGTAGAGGTCGTAGGTGAAGACCGTGTTGAACGCCGTCACATTACCTGCCATACCTGACATAAAAGAGGCCATGAGAGCGGTGAGACCGATGCCTAGCATCCCCGAGGGATAGAACTTCGCCATCAGCGTTGTGAGCACCTGGTCGTAGTCGTAGCCGCCGCTCGCCTTCAGCGGGAGCGTGTATCCGCTCGATGAATTCATGAGCGCAACAGCAGCAATGCCCGGCAGGATGACCACGAAAGGCATGAGGATCTTCGGGAAGGCTGCGAACAACGGAGTCTGTCGTGCTCCCGCCATATCCTCTGCTGCCATCGCGCGCTGAATGACGAGGAAATTCGTACACCAATACCCGAACGAGAGCACGAAGCCAAGTCCGGCAACCAAGCCGAAGAGTTCGACACCCATGGGATTCTCACTTGCATGAGTCACGTACCGCCAGGAGTGGGTCATGACGGGTGGAAGGTGTGTTTTGATGCCGTCCCAGCCGCCTACTTTCTTGACCGCATAGTACGAGAGCGGAGCAAATCCCAGGACGATGAGGAAAAACTGGACCACCTCGTTGTAAATCGCACTCGTCAACCCGCCAAGCAGGGTATAGATCAGCACAATGACCGCGGACAGCAAGACGGAGTTCGTGAAGCTCCAGCCGAGTACAAGTTCGAATAACAGCCCCAGAGCGTACATGCTGATTCCTGAGGAAAAGATGGTCATGACCGCGAACGTAACGGCGTTCAGACCACGCGTTTTCTCGTCGAAGCGCAGCTTCAGGTACTCCGGGACGCTCCGGGCGCGGCTTCCGAAGTAAAACGGCATCATGAATACGCCGACAAACACCATTGCCGGTACCGCGCCTAGCCAGTAGAAATGAGCGGTCATGATGCCGTACTTCGCACCCGAGGCGCACATCCCGATCATTTCCTGGGCGCCGAGATTGGCCGCGATAAAGGCGAGGCTTGTAATCCAGACCGGAACCGAGTTTTTAGATGTTAGAAAGTCCTCGCTGCTGGTAATTCTCCGCTTGGCAAGCCACCCGATCCCAAGAACGAACGCAAAGTAAATGATCAAACTGACGTAATCAATCGCTCGAAGGGTCAAGTGTGGTTCCGTCCCGGGTGGATTGTATCGTATCTCCTTCAATAGAGAGGTCGAACTCGATTCGAGTTTCCGTCTGATACGAAAAGAGGATAATAAAAACGGTTATCGGCTGTAGTGACCGGAATACAACCGGCACAGCAGCATCCAACTATCGCGAGGCGAATTGCCTCGGGAAGTCGGTTGAAAGGGTTGGGAACTATGGGAAGCCGAGGAAAGCGGACGGCCTGCTTATTGGCCGGATTGATCCTTGCTGCCGGATGTGCAACTCCGCAGGCGTATACCGTATCGGCAAAGCCGGGGGCAGTCAACTACGTGGAAGGCACGGCCTATATCAACGGCACGCCGGTGAACGAGCAAAACCTCAAAACGACTTTCCTGAACGCAAACGACATTCTGTCGACGGATTTAGGGAAAGCCGAAGTCCTGCTGGCTCCGGGCATTTTCCTGCGTTTGGGTGATAACACGAGAGTTCGGATGGTATCTCCCTCACTCGTCGCCGCCCAGATTGAGGTGATGAGCGGAGAAGCCATGATCGAAGCGGCGGGGCTGGTGAAGGGCAGTACTGTGCAAGTGATCTCTCACGGCGCGTCAGCAACCATCGAGAAGAATGGCCTTTATCGCTTCCTTGCCGACGATCCGCCTAGCGTAGCTGTTCTGGACGGTAAAGCTGCCGTCACCTTTTCGGACCGGACGGTCGACGTGAAAAAAGGCCGACAGGTGATTCTGGCCGAAAATCTGAAGCCCGAGAAGTTTGATACCAAGAAAGATGACGAGCTGTATGCCTGGAGCAATGTGCGATCCGAATATGACGCCGCCGCCAGCTATCGGGTAGCGAGGAGCGCCCAGATGGGCCTTCTTGGAAGCGCATACAGTGCCGGAGCTGGTGGGGCTGCAAGTCCCGGCTGGTTCTGGGATTCCGCTTTCAGTTCCTGGGCATGGCTGCCTGGAGCCGGTGCATTCTACAGCCCCTTTGGCTACGGTTTCTACTCGCCGGGCTTGGTGGGATACGCACCTGTAGTCGCTGCTCCTATCTACCGGGGCGGCCGCTGGACGGGTGGGCACTGGAACGGAACTCATGCCACTGCAGGCAATGGATGGCATGGAAGACAGCCGACTGGCGCCGGTATTCCAAATAGCGGTGCTCTGGCTGCCGTCCCCTTGAGCCCTAACAATCCAGCTGCCGTCGGCTCTGTTACGGCCTCACCATGGGCAAATCATGCGGCCCGGATGCAGGCACGTCAGGGCTTTGCCGCGTCGGGAATGACGACGGGATCAGGAGCGCCAGCTGCCGGCTTTGCGGGGAGCGGGAATCGTGTTCATGCTGCTCCAGGGTCCGGCTGGCAGGGCGGTTCTCATCCGGGTGGCTGGTCCGGCGGGCCTCACACGAACGCGGGCGGCGGACATTTCGGCGGCGGCGATCCCGGTGCTGCAGGTGGTGGCGGGCATATGTCAGGTGCGGGCGGCGGTGGCGCGCATATGTCGGGTGCTGGTGGCGGCGGTGGCGCACATGCCGGTGCCAATCACCGGTAACGGCGACCTTGCGCTTTTCTTAAGATCACCAGAGAGCTAAACGCGAGACCAATCATGCCGAGCGTTGCGGGTTCTGGCGCCTGGCTCACCGCGGCGGAAGTGACCCCGTCCGCCTCCAAAAAACGAAAATTGTAGACGGTACTCAGGGATCCACCAGAAGATCCATCGAATGCCGATGCCCAGTTCGTGGTACCGCCGTTTGCCTCAATGGTGAACGCAGTGCCGAGCGTCACCGGAATAAGCGAATTGTACGTGTAATATCCAGTCCCGGACGTGCAATGACTCGAGTATGAATAGCAGGTGACTTCTGTTTGGTACGCGCTGCCGGAGCCTAACAGAATCCCGGAAGTCATACTCGCTCCCCCGTCATTGAAACCAGCGCCGCTTCCGTATCCTTCAATCTGCAGATATCCCGAGCGGACCGGACCGCCTGTGGAAAGCGCCTTCGTATAGCTCACCGCGATGGACGTTTGCGCTGCCGGCGTAAGCAGATTATCTGGCGATTGGCGCGGCGCCTGTTGCGCATAGGCGTAGTGGTAAGTGGAAAGCGAACCGAAATCCGACCCGCTTGCAGCTAGTGTAGTGTCCACGAATTAACTGGACAAACGTTTGCGGCTTATGGGAGCGGTGCAACCGGGCTGGATCTGTTCCAACGTTTGGCGACAGCGAGCGAGTTTGGCGACAATGGAATCGACAGTGGCGGTCCACATGAATGGTTTGGGATTGGCATTCCAAGCAGTCAGAAACTGCTTGATAGCGGTGATGAGATCGTTCACGCTGAAGAAGGAATCGCGGCGGATGCGTTATTGGTGCGTTCTGCAAACCAGCGCTCAATCAGATTGAGCCAACTGCAACTGGTGGGCAGATAGTGAACGACATAGCGGGGATGCTTTCCGAGC